>JABGOP010000016.1 GCA_018645365.1 Candidatus Cloacimonadota bacterium | reverse complement strand
CTGACTCCAATGCGAACATTGAACTTGCAAACACGAGTACCATTCCAATTACTAATAATTTTTTCATTATTACTCCTCTTTTTTTAGTTTTCACTCAATATTTGGTAGAACCGACCCGAAGGCCGATTCTACCTACCTTATTTAGTTGCTCGCTGTTACTCTGTAGAATTTCACTGAAGAAGAACCTTCTGTAGTAAAGCTAGTTTCAGTACCTTCATAAACAACTTCCCATGGTCCATTCACAGTATCACAATCGTAAACAGTATATGATGTTGCTGTTGCTGAAGCTTCCCAACCAATTACACGAATTACACGCCCTGGAGTTACTGATGCGGATACATCAATTGTAATATTCACAGGAGCTACCGGTGGAAGTGGAGAAACCATAATGTCATCCATCATTTGGAAGCCATCATAAGTTAATACAATTTCTGCGTTAGCAATGTTTCCAGTTGCTACTTCTTGAACGCGGATGTGTAATGTTTCACCTGCATCCCATTGTGATTCAAAAGTACCAACTTGAACTACCAACATTCCCGGTGCAGCAAGTGGATCGCCATAACCACAACCGGTTGATGTTTCTGTGAGTACTTCGTCTGGACGCTCTAAAATCCAAGCTTCGAATGTAATAGCTTCTGGATAAACATCAATTCCACCCTCTACAGTGAATTCTACAGGAATTACTACATCGTCGCCACCATCACTAGTAACTACGATATTTGCTGTATAGAATCCTGCTACAAGATCAGTACCATCAAAGCTTACTGTAATTGCATCTGATACGCCATAAGCTACATCACCAGAAATTGGAGTAATCGTTAACCACTCTTCTCTCACAGCTGGCACATAACACAATACATTAGCGTAAACTGGATGTGGTGTTCTATCTCTGTCCATTGACTTAATTTGAGGAATTGAACTTAACATTGTGTAACCTGATGTGATTGCATAGTTAAGAACTGAACCTTCTTCTCCAACATTAGAAATATTGAAGATTGCATCGCCGTTACCTGCTTGTGTAATTGATGTTACATCTACATCAATCGTTGGAACTGCAACAGTTTCAACAACGAAAGTTACAGGAACAACTACATCTACATCGTTTGTAACGATTGAGATCTCAGCAAGGTAAGTTCCATCTGCTAAATCAGTTGCATCGAAAGTAACTGCCATATCAACAGTAGCTTCTGGAACAACTGTACCAGATGTTGGAGCAATTGATAACCAGCTAAATGATTCTGAAATACCATCTATAACTACATTATCTACAGCCCAACCTGAAGCCCAAGCACCACTATCATCAGCGTGGAATGCTACATAGATTGCTTGATCAACATAAGCAGTAAGGTCAACTGTTGTAGTTGCCCAATCTGCTCCACCTTCGAGAGTACTAACAACATCAAAGTTAACACCATCTGTACTGACTTCAACTGTAGCCACTTGACTGTAAGCTGCTGTAAAGAAGCTATCAAATGTCAATGAAGCAACTGGATAACCAGCAAGATCGATAAGTGGTGTAACAAGGTAATCTACACTACCATCAGAACCACTGCCACCCGCATCATCGTTAGCACAAGCGTAGAATCCATCACCAACTGGGACTGCCCAATATGAACTTGAACCATCTTCTGTAATGATCCAACCAGCCATTGCGTTTGTAGATTCTGTCCAACCTTCTGGAAGTACTCCACCTTCAAAGTTTTCAGAGAAAACAACTTCTCTTCTACCATAATCGTAAGCAAGAGTAGCTTCGAATGCAAGGTCAGCATTACCAATGTTACCAATTGTAAGAACTTGGTCACCAGCACCTGTCTGAATAAGTTCAGTAGCACTAATTGTCATTTCTGGGAATTCAGCCAAACCAAGCGTCCAATTGAAAGGATCTACATCATTCCAAAAACCTGTCCAGTGCATGTAGTAAGTATGACCTGCTACAGCTGTCCATTCTGCATAAGATTCCCAACATGGAGATCCACTCTCATCATCACCGAATGCAATGTAAGTTTCAGCATCACAGGCATCCCAAATTTCAACTTGTGTATCAACACAAGCACCATTGTCTAATGAAGAAACATAATAGAGTCCATCAGCTTCTGGTGTGAATTCGAACCAAGTTCCACCGATTGTGCCTTCGTTCAAACCGAGTACTGCTACGTATGGATTATCACAAGAATCACCAATGTAAGTACAAGAACCATCATCACAAACTGCTTCTGGATCAAAGTTATCTGCCTCTGGATCTGTACAACCATAAATACAAGGTATTGCGCACGCTACATTTGTTTGAGCAGAAGTACCTTCTGTGTACTCAGCACTAACTGTGTAACAGAATTCAACTTCCATTGGAAGCCCACTATCTTGATAAACAAGTTCTGTTGTTGTATCAATGAACAAACCATCACGAGATACATTGTAATGCAAGAAATCACGCATTGCGTTTGTGTTATGAACGAATTTATGACCAGCTTCGTTTATAGCACCTTGCATAACTGTATCTGTATTTTTTCCTAAATAATCTTTTTCTACAAAGATTGTCTTAGTTGCAACGCCTCTCACTGCATAATCTGTGATACCAGCTTTGCAATTCCAGTTATAATCTAAACCATATTCAGTTGCCATTGAAATCCATTCAGCACCATCGTATGATACAAGATCACTAAATCCTGGAGCTACAGCAGGACCAGCATCAGCGCCAGCATTGTAATTACCGCCTGCACTGTGAATACCAACTGCAATTTCTGAAGCTGCGTTAATAAGAACAACTTCACCAAGACCAATTGTATTCCAATCGTTAGGAACAATTTCGCATGGTGTTGAAACTACTAATTCACCATCAACAAATACAACTGCTTCAATTATAGCTGTTGCAGCTTCTTCACCTAAGAAGAAAGATACATCTGTGATGTACTGTCCATCGTAAGCTGCAAGTTCACCAGCACCCCATTTAATACAAGCGTAGAATGAACCGCCACCTGTACCGATTGCTGTGAAATTTTCACCATCATCATAGCCAACAAATTCAGTAGCTGGGTTAAGTGGAGCTGCCCAAGCAAGATCAACCCAAGTATCACCAGGAAGTGCAGTTAAACTACGAGGTGGATTGCCAAATACTGCATCAAGTGGAACAGCACATGCAATTTCAGAATCATCAGACAATGAACCGTCTTCTAAATTTTGAACTACATAATAGCATTCTTCCACACCAGCTACAACATCATAATCTACATAAGAAAGTTCGTTAACATCATCTAACAACAATGCATAACCGAATGGACCTTCTTTATAAACATCAAATGAAGGAACATAAGCTTCTTCAACTGTAAATGTAATTTGGAAATCAGCTGCTGGAGCGATTTGAGCTGGGAACAATATTGTGCCACCAACTAATTCGTTGAACCATACGCTGTATGTGTAATCAACACCGCCACCTGGCCACTCATAACCAGAACTGTAAATTGGAAGGTCGCATGTACAATCTTGCTCAAGAAGAATTGCACCATTATCCAAAAGTTCTGTTGAAGTTAAAGAGATTGTAAGATTGTTAAAGTCATATGGTAATTCAATTTCATACCATACACCATTCCAACCTACATCAATACAATCTTCTGTAGCACCGAGTGTTGTACCATCGATTGCTACGCCTTGATCTACAACACCAACAAATTGTGCATCTTCGCAAAGATCATTCGCAGGAGCTGCTATGTATTCTGATGTAGAAACTGCAAAATCAAATGGTCCTGGTGAGTATTGTGGAGCCCACAAGATTTTGTATGGTACACCAGCATAACCAACAAATGTTGCTGCTGAAGCATAATTGTCACCAGCAATGTCATCGTTACCCGCTACGAAAGTCCAAGCACAATCTTCATAAACCACAAGATATGTATCTTCTGTAGTTCCATCTGAAGAGATTGTAACCATTTGGTCTATAGTAGGAGTAAATTCATACCATTGTTCAGCACCAGTTGCTGAATAAATTCCTTCTACAACAGCGATTGGAGCATCACAAACATCGCCTACCCAGTAGCAAGAACCATCATCAGTATTTGCATCTGGATTGTAGTTAAGAGCTGTTTCATCTGTGCAACCATAAACTGGAACTTCTCCACCAATTTCAAAGTCAACTAAAGCGTCTGCGCCTTCTGTAAGACTATAACTAAACACAACACCTTCGTCGCCTGTAATAGTGAACATATTACCATTCCAACCATCACCGTAAGAATCGATTGCGTGAAGTACATAATTACCATCTGCTAAGCAAAGGTAATCTGCGTATGGAGCAGCACCAGCGAAGAGTATATTAGATTCAGTATCCAATATTTCCCAAGATACTTCACCTGGATAACTTCCACCACCTACTTCTGTTAAGAGGTAGTTAGTATAGCAGCAACTTCCATCATCAATAGTTGCATCTGGATTGTAATTAAGAGCTGTTTCATCTGTACAACCTTCTACATCATAAGAAATTTCAACTGTGAAATTGACGCCAGCACCAGGTGTGGGGCCGTCACCAATAATGAAGTTTCCAGCTTGATCGTAGAACGCGTATGAATGCTCGCTTTCATAAGAACCAGCAGTGTAAACAGCTTCTACTAAATCACCATTATCAACTGCAAGTGTAAAGATTCCTTCTCCACCATCACATGTGATGTGTCCGCCGTAAAGCTCAACACTATTCACATAAACATGCATGTAAGCACCGTCCCAACCGTCTCCATAAGCGTCAGTCAAAACAAGTGTGAAATCTTCAGTTCTTGTATTATTAACGAAAGTAGCTGGCATTTGAATAGCCGGCATATTTTCGCGTCTTCTTTGTAAATAAGCTTCTTTTTTCAATTCAGCAGTTTTGTCGAAATGTGCTAAATCAGCAGCTCTAACAACAGGAACTGTTGGAACTGGAGCCCATTCGAGAGCTACTTCTACTGGACCACCAGTCGCTGTAAGAAGCGGAGCTGTTGGAGCAGAACTTCCAGTAATATTTAAAGTATACTCACCAAAACTAGTAGTATAACCATAAACTTTTGCGTAATAAGTTCCAGCTACAAGATTAGCAAGGTCAACTTGAGATTGTAATGCACGACCATCACAAGCAGCAGAGTCATCATTATAACCAATGTAAGTTTCTGCATCACAAGCATCCCAAACTTCGAGTTTTGTGTCGAAAGCTGAGCCACAAAGAGAAACTGTAACCACATCGTAATCTGCATCTAATACGAATGAATACCAGTCAACATCATATTCAACAGTAGTGGCAGCAACAATTGCATCACCGTTGATAACGCCACCATCAAATGCTGATTCACAAGTATCACCGGCATAAAGACAAGAGCCATCATCGATAGTTGCTTCAGGATTATAATTGATAGCTGTTTCGTCCATACAACCATAAACATCTGGCACTCCACCAACTGTGAATATATAGTCAGCAGGCACTGTTCCACCTGCACCCATTCCGAGTACAACGCCAGCATCTGTTACAATTTCCCAACTATTCTCTGTTTGCCAGCTACCAGCTGAATCATAAGAATATGTATAATCACCATCTTCTAAACAATACATAAATTGAGCATCAGTACCACTAGCAACTGTCAATACATCTTCACCGAAGAGAATATTATTACCATTCCAACCATCACCATAACTATCTACAAGATTAAAGAATACGAGAGTGAAATCACAAGCATATTCGCAAGAATCGTCGTTGATAGTAGCATCTGGATTATAGTTAGAAGCTTCTGGATCTGTACAACCATAAACTTCTTCCACAACATTTAAAGTATAGTCGAAGTCTATTTCAAAACCACCAGCTTCTGCCATTACTGGCCAGTAAATTGTTCCTGCTGGAAGTTCAGCAAATTCAACAGTAAGAACACCTGCTTCAAATGTGTAACCAGCGTTTGCAATGTAATCATCACACAAACAATCGTTCATTAAAACAATGCCACCATTATCTAAAGTAGCGGTAGTACCAATTAATGAGAATGTTACATGATTAGATTCATATGGAAGGTCAAATGTGTACCATACCGCATTCCAAGCAAGAAGGTCAGCACAATCTACAGTAGCATCGATTGTTGTGCCAGAACCAGCAGCAGGGAATGTGTCAATAAGGATAGCATTTTCGCAAAGGTCATTATCTGGAATATAAGCACAAGAACCATCATCAACCGTTGCTTCTGGATCGTAGTTGTCTGCTTCTGGATCTGTACAACCAGGGATTCCTTCGCCTAAAAGGAAAAAACCATCGAATGGATCTCCACCTTCAAGAATTAACAATGTATCTTGGTAAATAGTCCAAGAATGTTCACCAGGATAACTTCCGCCACCACAAGTAACGGGATAAGCACCATCTTCGAGACAAATAGTATATTCTGCACTTGCACCAGCAGCAACTGTAAATGACAATTCGCCGATTGTAAGTGAAGCACTGTCCCAACCGTCGCCATAAGAGTCAACGAGAGTAACAGTTAATTCATTGTATTCACACGCATCATAAGTACAAGAGCCATCATCAACATTGGCACCTGCATTATAGTTGTTAGCAAGTTCGTCCATGCAACCAAACACTGCGTCTGTCCAACCCATTGTGAAATCCATTGGATCTGCAACATACCAACCAGCAATTCTTACATGAACTGTACCAATATGGTCAGTATCAATGTAAACTTCACCAGTTTGATAGAAGCCACCAATGAAATCAATAAAGTTACCGCTTTCATCAGTACCACATTCACCCACAACTTGGAAAACTTCGTATTCAGGAAGGTCAATCGCGAGGAAGCCTTCTACAGCAACATCAATTGCAAACCACTGCTCTCCACCGAGAGAAGAGTTTGTGCCAATTACACCATCAAATGGGTATTCGCAAGTATCGCCAGTGTAGAAACAACTTCCGTCATCTGTATTTGCATCTGGATTGTAATTGATAGCTGTTTCGTCTGTGCAACCAAACACAGGAACTACACCACCAACTTCAAAATCAAAAGTGCCTTCTGCACCAGAAGCAATCGTACCTGTTCCAATTACAGCACCTTCAGGGTTTGTAAAGTTAATAACACAACCGTTCCAGCCATCACCATAACTGTCAACCATGTTAACAGTATAAATACCGTCAGCAAGGCAAAGAATAGTAGGATCTACATCAACAGCACCAGCACCAGCGTCAACTTCAACACCACCAGCATCAACAACTGTCCAAGAAGTTTCAGATGCATATGAACCAGCAACAAATGTTCTTGTGATTTCTGTATCCAAACAAGGATATACACAAGAACCATCGTCAACTGTTGCATCAGCATTGTAATTTGTAGCTTCTGGATCTGTACAACCGTAAACATCAGCACTAATTGCTACGATAAACTCAATACCAGCACCTGGTGAAGGCCCATCAGAAGCAACTAATTGACCAGCATTATCGTAGAAAGCGTATGAATGTTCATTTTCGAAAGCGCCAGCAGTATAAACTGTACTTACCACATCGCCATTATCAACAGCGAGCGTACCAACATACTCACTACCGTCAACGGTAATGTGTCCGCCATAAAGCTCAGCGCCATTCACATAAACATGGATGTAAGCACCGTCCCAACCGTCTCCATAAGAGTCAGTAAGAACAAGCGTAAAATCTTCAGTTCTGCCAACATTGATATGCGTAGGCGTTATCAGTGTTGGAAGGTTCTGACGCTTATCAGCACTAAACACACTGTTCGGCGCAACTTCCATTTCTTTCTGAGTTACAGTAGGTTGCCAAGTTTTGGCAACTTCTGTTTTAGTATCACCCAGAAGATCGATTTTTTTTGCATCAGCAAATACGAGTGTCGTAGCTAACGCAAAAACCAGTAAAACTAAGAATAATTTTTTCATAAAATCTCCTTTTTTTTTGAAATTCACACAAAAATACATCTCCAAATTTTCGATAGAAACACATCAATTTTAATTTTCGAAATTAACATCTCACATTAAATTAAATTACGATAGAAACACTCATACTCTTATCTTACAAAGAACTTTTATTTTCAAATTGAGGCTAAAACCTCGACTTGATTCCAAAGAATTCAAACTGATAAGTTTTGTCAAACGTTTTTTTGATTTAATTTTATTAAAATCATTTTTTACCTCAACACAAATTTCCGCCAACAAATTACATTTTTCCATTTTATTTTTTACCTTTCAGCTTTGGCTTGGTCGCCAAAATGGTTGCACTTACTTTCAGTTTACCTCTCTGCTTTGTTTCACCATCATCCACCACCATAATTACGATGTCATTATTAAATCTCAACTTGGCATTTTTATTAGCATCATAAACAGCCACAATATTACCTTTTGTGCCCGGCAACAACGTATCTGGAACCGCATTTAAGGTAATATAACTTGGCACATTTTCAAAACTAACCGTAATTGGTTTATCACCATCATTTCGTGTCTCTCTTTTAACGGTTTTGACGGTGTTATTCTGCATTTTTCTAAAAGTGACATTTTGTGATTTTACTTTGAAATCCCCTACTTCATATCTAAAAATCCCAGGAATTGGAATCACATTTCCAGAAATCTGGATTTTCAAAATTGGCGTGGAAGCATTTGAGGTAACTGTAATTTTTTTATTGAATTTTCCGGGACGATTTTTCACATCGTATGCTGCTTTGATAACACCTGTTTCACCGGGTTGAATAAATCCAGCTGACCAGCTGGGTGTGGTGCACCCTCACGACGCTTTAACGCGTTTTAGTTCGAGCGGTTCATCACCAGTGTTTGTGAATTCAAACTCGTGCTCGACAGGACCATCTTTTTCATAGACATCGCCAAAATCATAAATAGGCTCTTTGAAAGTAATTTCTGAAGTGGCAAAAAGCATCAGTACACAAAAAATAAACAAAAACAAAAAATACACTTTCTTCATTAAAATCTCCATTTTTATTGAATATTGATTTAGGGAACGGAAGCAGAAAATGATGAAATTTGTCAAATAGTTTTTTAAGATAATTTCAGAAAAATCTGCTAACTTACCAAAATGAAAGAAACTACAGAAATATTTTTTCTAGTTTTTTTTTGAGTACAACAAAATGAGAACCTTTCCAATAAAAATTCCCACATTTTCTACACACATAAAAAGTGGTAAAATGAGCAAATACTCTCTGGGGTATTTTACCGCTAACTCTTTCTTTATCAATATAATATAATTTTCTATTACACTTCGTACAACGCAAAAACATTTCGTTTTCGTCATAATGCAACAACTCTCTCAACTCTTTAATTTGCTGTAAATAATCATCTGATTTGAGTAAAATTCGTGAAAAAACTAAATGAGATTTAGATTTTTTTTTGCTTCGCGTCAAGTAGATGCGACGCTCCTTTTTTGTTAAATTTGCACGCTGTAAAAATGAGATATTTTTGTAAATTGCCGCATCATACCCCAAAATGCGTAACCATTTTGCCAATTTATTTAAATTTTCGTCGAGTAAGAATTTTTGTCTTTTTGAATTAGCCATCAAAAACTACCAACTTCAAAGAAATTTTGCACCGCTTCAATCTCTGATTTTTTGGCATCGTCCAAATTTCCACTAAATAAAATTTTGCCATCATCGAGGAAAATAATTCTATCTGCAATGCGATGAATACTCGCTAATTCGTGTGTTACTACCACAATTGTCATCTTTAAAAGTTTCCGCAAATTTAAAATTAACTCATCGAGTGCGGCACTTGTAATTGGGTCGAGCCCAGCTGATGGTTCATCGCAAACCAAAATAGTAGGATCGAGAATAATCGAACGCGCTAATGCAGCTCGTTTCTTCATACCTCCCGAAAGTTCGGCTGGCATCATTTCACGCACATTTTCTAAATTTACGAGTTGCAACTTCACATTCACCATTTTTTCGATAATCGATTTAGGTAAATTTGTGTGCTGCTCGAGCGGAATTGCGATATTATCGAAAACATTCATCGAATTTAGTAAAGCACCATTTTGGAAAAGCATGCCAATTTTCTGTAAAATTTGATTAAATTCACTTTCTTCAATTTGAGCAACATCTCGTCCAAAAACTTTAATTTCGCCAGAATGCGGTTGATACAATCGCAAAATATTTTTGATGAACGTTGTTTTTCCGCAACCACTATTTCCCAAAATGACAGTAATTTCTTCTGGAAAAATATCCAAATCTATCTTTTCCAAAATTGTCTTTTCGCCAAACTTTGCAGTCAAATTACGCACGGATATTATTGCTTCTTTTACTTTTTTTTTCATATCAACTTCACATTGTAGTAAAAAATCAAACTACTCATTGCATCAATGATAATCACCCAAAAAATGGATGCAACCACTGCTTTTGTGGTAACTTTCCCCACTCCCTCTGCACCACCTTTCGCACTAAAACCATAGTAGCTACCGATTATCACAATAATCCACGCAAAGAAATAACTTTTGCCCAAAGCAATCAACGCATCTCTAAGTTTAACCACTTCAAAAACACGAGTTAAGAAGGCAACGGGACTTAAATCTAAATAGGTTACAGCCACCACTAAACCGCCTAAAATCCCTACTAAAGTGGAAATTATGACAAGTAACGAAATGCAAATTGTAATCGCATGAAATTTTGGTACCACAATGTAACGAATCGGATTTATCGCCATCATTTTGAGTGCATCAATCTCTTCTGTCACCTTCATTGTGGCTATTTCGGAAGCTATCGCAGAGCCACTTCTGCCAGCCAAAATTATCGCCGTCAAAAAAGGTCCCATTTCAACAACCATCGAAAGTGCCATTAAATCTGCCACAAAAATATTGGCTCCAAATTGACGCAATTGTGCCGCCGCTTGTAATGCCAAAATCAAGCCCAAAATAAACGAAAGTAACGCGACAATCCAGACTGCATCCATTCCGATTAAAATACTTTGTTGAACCACCGAGCCTTTACGATGACCTTTGCGATTGAAAATGCCAAAAATAGACCAATAAAAAACATCTGCAATTAAGTAGAATGCGTTTTTGACCGAAACCAAGTGATCAACAACTAATCCACCAATTTTGACAAACATATTTTCTTTAATTTTTTCTTCTGTTTTTGGTAAAATTTGAGGGGAAAATATCCGCATACTTTGAACAATTTCATCAGAAGTATTTATTATTTTCGGATTATCAAATCTATCTTTCAATTCATCAAGAAAAGCAACTCCGGCACTATCGATTTTGCTGATTTTGACAAGGTCAATTTTGCTAACTTCAGTCAATAATAATTTTTCCAATTTGAAGGCAATAGTATCTTTAGTTAACGCACCTTCTAAATATAGTGTTTTATCTTCGTATCTCATTGTTACCTAAGAAAATATGTAATTCTCACAAAGAGACTATGATTAGTTAAAATATCTTCATAACCATCTTCATTTGCTAATTTAAGTTTATAGTCTAATGATACAAATTTCGTCAATTTTAAATTGAACATATTTTCCCATTCCATCGTAAATTCTGTGAAATCTTGAGACGGGAAATGCACATCCGCATTCACTGAATACGACAGATTAAAAGGCAATCTAAAATTCCCAACTGCAGAAAATTCTATCCCTTTTTCAATTGTAGTTTCCTTAGAAACATATTTATATGAGCCATCAGAATAATCTGTCCATTCCAAAACATTCTCATTAAAATCTTGCCTGAAACCCAAACCACCACGAATGCTCAAATTAACTTTCGAGGATTTCAAAATGCGATAGTTAATTCCAAAACCTTCTTTCAGTTTTAATGGGAAAAAACTCGGTTCAATCACAATTTCCTCCATATCAGAATCTGCCTCGTTTTTTTCAAAAAGATGTGTATTCAAATCGATTCTACCGTAAAACCCTAAATCTTTCAAAAAATAAATGATTCCCGTATTTTTCAAATCAAAGTTATCGGTAGCTAAGTGAAAATCGTCATCATATTCTTTTGTAACACCAATTTCCATCAAATGTTTCAAAGTATAGTTGAACATTCCATTTCGGTAAATTAAACGATTATCTAGCTGTCCATTTAAAGCCAACGAATATTCTTGTCTGTTATTTTCAGTATTTTCATTATCACTATTAAAGTTCACATTTCCGTGAATAGCACTATTAATTCTCATTTTTTGAGAAGTTCCCTTCAATAAATTCTTTTCCAAAACGCCGCTTCCAATTAAATTTGTTGGGTCTCCATTTTCATCCGTATCCATCACGATTGTCAACTCTGCCACTTCCCCTTTTTCCACTTTTACAGTTGTGAAATCTTGGTATGCATTGAAAGATTCGTTATTCACCGTAATTTTGTAAATACCTGGCTTTAAAATCCAAATTTTATTGTGTTCCCCCACCTCTGTTTCGGCTGGAAATAAACTACCAAAAGTCGAACCCGTGTTGTCAAATAATTCGTATCTAACTTTGACGAAATTTCGTTCTGTGTTGATGATATTCACTGATAAGCAACCCCAATCGGGTTCAATAATCGTTTTATAACGGGGGATTATCTCAATATTTTTTTGAGTCATCTGTTGTTGCTTGGAACCAGAACCATATTTAATGGAATAAATACCTTTATTCAAAGCAACCTCGTCACCAATTTTTGAAGCTTCTTCAATTTCGTAGCCATTACTATCGATAATTGTATAAAACTCTTCAAATTCCGTTTTGGTCAAAGCTGGAAAAAGTAAAATCCCTTTTTCAATAGAGATATTTGCATTTTCTATCGTATTTTTTTGTTCTTTTTTGATAATATTTTTGGAAGGTGCTATTTTTCCAAAGTTAACCAATATTTTTTGGATAAACGTGTCTGATTCTTCTATCAACATTTGATTTATTGTTTGAATATATGTGTCAAATTTTTCGTTAAAAAAGGATTTTTCTACATCAATTTCGTGTTTAACGACTTGCTCACCTGTTTCACTTTTTTTGAGAATAAACGAAATATTTAGGCGTGCTTGAAGTGCATTTGAAGCTATATTTTGTTCCAAGTTATGGATTGTCATCAAAATTTCATATTCCGGTTGCTCTTGCCAAAATTCCCGTTTCGCACTTTGAAAAACATTATAATCAAATAATCTATTTAATAAAATATCTGGAATCGTTTCGGAAAGATCAACAGCCCAAAGATGATTTTTGGTGTAAGTTAGACGCGGACCAAAATGACGCACGACCATCTGTTTTTTCTTGTAAGAACGCGGAATAGATGCATCGAAAATAAGCACAGATGCGTCTATCGGTTCAGTCTGATGCAATTTATCCATTTTGATGTGACTCAAATTTTCTAGAATGTAATAATTCTTTTCCAGCAACGCATTTGTGGAACAACCGACCAAAATTAACAAAATAATTCCAAATAATAATAATTTTCTCATAACTTTTTCCTCTATTTATTTCGTGGGATAATCAACAAAGTTGGGTCTTCATTTATTTGACGCGAAAATTCGTTCAAATACTCAACTGTTTCTTCTAAATTGGCGATAATGTCCAAAATATCTTGCCGACTACGAATGTGGGTAAAGCTAATTTCATCAATCGTTTTGGTCAATTTTCGCACCGTTTCATCCGCATTATTCAGTAATTTTGCCATATCCACTTCGGCAAATTCGGAAGTCGTTTTATCTAAATTAGTTATAATTTTTTCTACTTTCCCGTCAGTCAATAATCGATTAATCTCTTCCGCACTTTCGTTGATGTTTTTCGCCAAAGCGGCTAAATCGTCGGAAGCATCGTCCACATTGTGCATTATTTCGTTGATTGCATTTTTGTTTTCGGAGACCATTTCATCTACATTTGCCAAGATATTTTTTATCTTTTGCTGATTTTCATTGTCAGTTATATTAACAAAATTATTGAGTAACATTTCCAATTTTGTGGCAATAATCTCTGCTTTGCCAGTGATTAATTCAAAGGTAGAATTACCAGCTTTGATGAATGAATGCGGTGTGGAAAAATCTGCTTCGTTCGAGCCACCAATCAATTCTATTTGTAAAAGACCCGTTATTCCAATCGGCACCAAAGTAGCTTCAACATCTGTTTTGATTGGCGTTCCGCCATTAACTCCGATAGCAACTACGATATTTTCCACATTATTTTTTTCAATTTTTATTTCATCAACTCTGCCGATATTTATACCATGATATTTTACTGGACCACCAATTTGTAAGCCTGTTACCGACTTATTTTCATATCGAATAAAATAAGTGTCTCGTTTTTCCATAATTTTTTTACCCGCGACCAAAACGAGAAAAATAATTAGTAACATTGATGTTGTAAAAATGAAAATTCCTAATCGAAATTTTTGAGCTTTCGTTACCATTTAACGCTCCTTTTTTGCGTGTGGAATCTAATATTTTATCTTTTTGTGGTGTCAAGAATAAATTTAAAACTTAATCTCAACCCAAATCCCCAAATTGATAATTTTCGTCTTTTTATTTCTTTTTTTATCGTCATTCCATTCGTATTTGCTACTCAAACCAGCCGCTATGCTTTTATTAAATTTGTAGGAAGCACCTGGTGTTACTGAATATGAAAATTTGGATACTTCATCTGACGGTGACTCATCATTACCAGTATTCTCATTCGTATTATGTATATTTTCCATCGAAAAGTTGATATCTGTAGAAAACTCATTTTTCATATTTGTTCTTTTGAAGAAGAGAATTTTCACACCTTTCGGATTTTTGAATGACCACGAAACATTACCAGAAATCGACTGCGTATTTGTTTTTGTGACAACTTCATAACTATCGTAATATCTGATGTTTTTACCGGCTCGATAATTCAAACTAATGTTGCTCGCAAAATCATGTGCCCAATTACCACGCCACGAAAAAAGAGGTGAAAGATTGATGGTTGTATTTCTCGTTTCCGGCGTTTCAAAATCAAGTTCACCAGATTCTGTAATTGTTTGGGAAAAACTACTCGTAATGCGAGAACTCGTCAAAATTTCTTCAAAATGAATCAATTTTTCAAATTCGGAGAGAGTGACGCTAATATTTGGGAAAATAGTAGAAATATCCATATTGCTGTGATCGCTGTAAGTTCTCTTTATATCTAGTGAATAGCTTAAACTTGTGTTCAAATTATCCAAAATTGCGAAACCAAAAGATGTGGAATATTTGTCATTCAATTGTTTGGATTCAATCTCTTTTTCATCACCCTCTTCAATTAAAATGTGCGGTGCACCAAATTGATAGAGAAACTCTGGTCTGTCTCGTCTATTTTCGTAAGATGTTTTGTAGTAATTATCGTAATTTAAGGAAATGTTATCGAGCCGTGCAATGTAGTTCACAATTGATGAAATAAAGTTTTTTCGTGGTTTTGACTGATTTTCAGATTCGTTATCTTTGTCATCATTTTTATCTTTGTTTTCATCTTTTTCTTGAATCTTGTCTTTTTCTGGCTCTTTTTCATTTTCGCCTTTTTGTTCTGCTTTTTCCTCTTTTTTGTCGATTACATCTTCTTTATTTTCTCTATTTTTAACTGGAAATTTTTCATCTATCCAAGTAGCAAAATCAGAAAGCATATCACGATTTTTGAGAGTAATTTTACCATTTATTTTTCGGGTTACACTACCTTCATAAAATAAAGTATCGTTTGTGGCACTAGCCTTGACATGTCCCTCGTCATAATTCACAGTTGCGTCCGCATCGAAGACAAAAACGCCGTCAAAATAATGGGGAGTAAAATCAAAAGAAAAGTCCTGCTTGCGTTCTTTTTCTTGTCCTACATTAAAATCTTTCCACTTATTTTTCAAAATATTTTGCAACATTAAATCGCGTTCTGTCGTCAATTTATAAGTCGAAATAAAATCAGAAAAAATATCGTATTTTATTGAAGTTACCGTCTCAAAAGTACGAGTTCGATATGAAGTTGTAACAGGCTCCCAATTTACCGAATCAATCTGGGAATTCCAACGCCATTTGTGCGGATCTTTTTCCTTATAATGCAATTTATTGGTAAATTCTTTTGGTAAAAAATAAAACTTATAATCACCAAATAATTTCAAATCAATGTCATCTTTCTGGATGTCAAAATCATATTCATGTTTCACATCGAAAGAAAAAGTGGTATCTGTACTGGTCGGTGCCAAAATCTCTTTTTGCTCAACATTTGCGGCAAGAGATGAATTTTTGAACAATATTTCCAAAATTTTATTTTTCGGTGTTTTGTTTTGATTGAGCGAAATTGAAGCACGATAAATGAGCGATTCATTTTTTTGTCGCTCTTTTTCCTCTCCCGCTGGCAAATCTTCTCGTAAAATATCGGAATTTGCTTTGAAACGCGGAATTCCAAGCGATTGATTTCTCGTTAAAGTTAGCGGAATACTAAAACCCCATTCCGTTGGAAAAAATTTGTGCAGATTGTACTTTGAAACCACATTCAAACTCAAATCCTCGTTGTATGTTGGACTAGTCGTTCGGCGTGCGGAAGATTGGAAATTTTGCGTTTTCCAATTGAAGGTTATATTCAAAGTGGAAAAATCTGCAAACGAAGTATTGATGGATGTTCGCGCCGCAAAACCAACATCTTCATACGGTTCTGCCACTCGAATATCATCAAAATAAATACGACCAGAAAAATTTTCGGAAACTTTTAAACCCAATGACATCTCTTCAATGTTCGTCAAAGTTGGGTTTCCCACCATACGAAAATGACCATTAGTGACCGTATCACCTTCTGCAGTGATATTTTTCAATGCAGTAATTTCAGAAAAATCAATCTCAATTTTTTCCCAATTACCTTCGTCCATTTCACCTGTAGAATTATGAACTTCAATATCATACTGAATTTCATAAAAATCCAAAGTATCTGCACCCAATCGGAAAATCACAGAATGTTCCGAATCTGTTTCAATTTCAGACTCACAATACGCCCAAAAACGAATTTTGTTGTAACTGAGAAGGTTAAAAGATTCCCTAAATTCTTGCGTTACCATTCCATAATGGCCTGCTGCCACATTTTCGAAATCGATAATGAGCGACTGTTCCAAAGTTGCGACACCGTTTTTTTCTATAACTGTGTATGGTGCGGGAGTGTAATGTGCATTTTTTTGATTATCGATAAGCCCCACTTGCATCGTTTCGGTTGTATCTGCTGGCACTCCATTTTCATCACAAATGCCGAGTTCACGCCATTTATTGCCAACTAAATCGAGCGAAACAAGTTTTACCTGCGTTAAACCATCAAGTTCAAACCAAATGCGAGCGTAACTTATCTTTTCTAAATCTGGAGATTTACCCTCTACAGACGAAAATTCAGCAACGGTTTCATCTAAAAGAGGAATGCGAAACAATCGCCAGCCATTGTAATCGTTCTGCAAATATTCACTATCTTCCAATAAATCGAGCGAATAATCAAAATAAACATCCTCTTCATTCAAAATACCGTTATCATCCAAATCTTCGGAATCAAGCTTTCCATTTCCTTCCGTGCCATTTATGTATGGATATATTTCACTATTGGATGGCTCTTCCACATTGCTCCAATCATCGTTTGGGTCATCGCCATCTTCCCCATTTATAATACCGTCTAAACCTACATCTTCACCAAAATCCAAAATACCATCTGCGGAAATAATACCATCTTCCTTATCAAGCTTTACCTTAATTTCACCATCCGTGATTGTATCTGTAAAGGTGTAGAAGTTCTCATTTATCGTACCTAAATTTATGTGCATTTTCACTGAATTTGGCAATTGGGAATCTATCGTATCTACTTTTATCAAAAATTCTAGATATTTTTTTTCGGATAAATCCACTTGATTGCCAATATATTTCATCAAACCAGACCAATAGTCTGAAGCATCTAATGAATCTTGCGGGGTCATTTTGCAAACGAGCACCGAAACTTTTTCGCGTTCTTCATTTTCCGTCAAGGTTGCGTTATCATAAACATCGCGTTTGTAAATATTTTTTGGCATAAAATAATTTATATCCGATGCACCGTATCCGATAAAATAATCACCCGCTGGCTTACTTGCTGGCGACCAAGTTACTCTGCTTACGCCGAGCGGATAAGAATCCATAATTGATTCCATATCATCGACATACGCCTCTTTTTTGTCGTGCTGTTTATCACTCCCAAAAATTTGTGGGATACTCATCGCCACTTCACCAGAAATATTTATTTTGGAATCTGTATCGGTTTTTATGAGTGGTAACCAATCGATAAATTTCGTTACAAATGGAAGTTCATACTCCAGTGTACCATCGATATCTGCCAAAATAATGCTTCTGTTTTCGTTACCAATTTTCGGTCTATCCTCTTTCACTTTTTCAGATTGATAAACAAAAATTCCTCCAATTTTGGCGTTTTCGTTAAAACGCAAATCGGCACGCATTCCAATAATGGTACGACTATCCACCGAAAATAAAGGTCGGAATTGATAGTCAATCTCGATCTCCACATCTGGGTCTTTCGCACGCGAAGTTAACATTGTAATAATTCCAAAATCGTAATCAACAACATAATCAACATTTTCGCTTAATTTATCTTTTGCGGAACCGATGTAAATTACCACACTCTTTGGTAAAATATTCATTTGACCTAACGAAATTTTATCGCGACCAATATTACCTTTCACAGCAATATAATTTTCAAATTCATTGTAGTTTACAAAATCTTCTTGATAGATTATGCTGTCATTCAAAGCAAAAAATGGTTTCAAAAATGGGAAAATAATAAAACCTGACTCCAGATTTACAGTCGCATCTTCCCCATTTATCAGCCCATCTCTATTGCCATCGAGGCGCAAATAATCGTTCAAAAGGGAATAGTCGCCATCTGCTACATCGGTTGGCACATAATAATTGGGAGTACCATCTTCATTTTTCGTGAAAACATTCAAACTAAAACCATCATTTTTGATGTTAGTCATACCGAGATTGTAAATATTTCGAACTTGTAAATCCCAATAATCGGTATCATCGTCATCTTGATTTGATTTACGTAAAAGTTGAACCGTTACACCAGTAGTATCTGATGAACCAATTTCAGTGCTTGGGGAATCACTTTTAAAATATCTAACACCAATCGTATAAAGCTTATTGATTGTTCTGTTCAAAGTAATCAAACCGGCATTGTAATTCACGAAATAATCTGTCCCTTCCAGTAAAACTTCAAAATTGTAGATATAATCATCTTGAGCTATCTCGCGACCCGCAATCGTGTTAGTATTATTGTTTGTATTATGGTCATCCAGATAGAGAGTGAAATTTTCGTCTGGGTTCGGTAATAACTCTGGCGATTTCACCATCCAATCACCAAACTCATTTAATTTTATCGCATTACCCTTCCAACTTTCGGGATAGATTTCTGTATCATTTTCATCGTATAATTCAAAGAGGGCAGTTGGTTGTGTTATGAAATAGTGAGTTCTATTCACAAAATTTCTACTTTCAATTTCGGTTGAATCTGCTTGCGAATTACCATTATATTTTTTGGTGTCTTTTTTGGCTTCATCTTTACCAAAAATTGTGGTCAATTCCAAATTACCTGCTTTCAATTCCGATTTTATCCCAAAAAGTCCCTCCGAAGAAGCACTATAACTGATGAATTGCGAACCACTTAACGAAAGTGATATATTGCCAGCATCAATCCGTTTGATAACTTCGTCATCAATACCTTCATAATTAATGTTAATCTCACTCGGAGTGGGCATCACATTGTCGTCTGAAGTAGAACGATGATTTACTTTTACATGAATTTTTTCGCCAATTGTGCCGTGCAAACGAAGGTCTAAATCTTGTTTGAAACGCATATTGAAATCATTTTTATCGTCGCCTTCACCCATCGTGGCATTATCGCGCGTCGTGTTGCTACCTTCGATGGTTAATTTTTGGCTACCATCGAGATTCAAACTACCAACTTTATTACCCATAATTCGGCGAACTGATTTCGGTAAAGTTACACCAATTTGTGAAAAATCGAGTTCCATTTTCCCCAAAATACCTTGTCCATCAGTTCGTTCTTCCTCTTTGAAAATGGTACCAATCTGCTCGGCAAATTTTTCTTTAAAAAGGGCGATAAAATTATTTTGAAAATAGCTATCTAACGAAACATAAACTGTTTGAAATAGAGTGATTTTACGATTAAATTCCGTTTCAATTTTAACGGATTTTTCATCAAAATCAATCTCAATTTTTTGGGCTACCAAATCATTCCCAAAAGAGTTTCGGTGGTATTCGGAAATCGAAAAACCTGCATCATACTGAAAATAATTTAGCCGATTATTTTCAAATTGATAAAAGTTTTCGATAAAAATATTTGGTCGCAAATTTTCTGCAAAAAAAAAATTGCAAATAATAGTCAGAATAATCAGGAAAAATATTTTTTTCTTCATTTTTGACAAATTAAGTTAAGACCATCTAGGGTGAGTTCAACATCTATCAAATCTATTTCACGTGAATTTTCACAAATTGTTGACGCCAAGCCGCCAGTAGCAATTGCTTTTATCTCACCGAGGTTTCCATATTTCTCACGAATTGCACGCACAAAACCATCAATCATAAATAAATTTCCGTTTATAATTCCAGAGAGTAACGACTCTTTTGTTGATTTGCCCAAAATATTTTGGGGATTTTCCAATTCTGTCTCGGAAAGTTGAGATGCAATTTGAAACAGGTTTTTAGCAGAAGTTTTGACGCCCGGAATAATGGCAGTTCCATAAAAATAACCATCAGCTCCGATAAGCTGAACAGTGGTTGCAGTACCGAAATCACAGATAATGCAATTCGTTTGATATTTTTCTTTCGCAGCAAAAGCATTAACCAATAAATCTGCTCCGATGAAATCTGGATTTTCGACAGCAAAGCTCAAACCTAAATCTAACTTTGCATCAATAATTTTTGTTGAAATTTCGGGAAAATATTTATTCGCCATCACAGAAAATATCTGCGTCAAAGTTGGTACAACTGATGAAATTGCAATATTTTTTATTTCATTAACACTTAATGAAACATCTGCAAATAAGGAATTTATTACACTAAAATATTCATCTTCCGTTTGGGTGTCGTCAGTTTTCAAACGCCAAAAATATTCTGAGTCTTGACCGATATAAATACCTAAAACGATGTTCGTGTTGCCAATATCTACAACAAAATTCCTTTCTCTCAATTTTCACCTTACCTCAATCAAATTTTCTTGATAATCTCACGAATAGCTAAATATTGAAAAATAGTGTTTCCTTTTTTCCAAAAAGGTCAACTTCTGTCAATAAAAGAAAACCGACTTTATTAAAAAGTCGGTTTAATTCTTGGGTAGTCTTCAAATTATAATGTAATTGCTTCTGTTGGACAAGCATCGAGGCAAGCGCCACAATCTACACATTTTGCTTCATCAACTACAGCCTTGTCATCTACCATTGAAAGTGCTTCTGTTGGACATGTGTCGATACAAGCTGAGCACCCAACGCAAAGTTCTTTACTAATTACTACTGCCATAATACACCCTCCATTTTTTGATGTGTCAAAAATATTTATCTCTTTTATTTTTCAAGCTTTTTTTAGGAAAAAATTTTCTGCATTTTGGAATGACATCTCTGCTATCATTTTGGGAGGCAATCTTTTGATGTCGGCAATTTTCTCGATTACATATCTTAAATTCAGTGGTGAGTTGCGTTTTCCTCTTTTGGGAACGGGAGAAAGATATGGCGAATCTGTTTCGATAAAAAATTTATCTTTCGGAACCATTCGGACAACATTTTCCAAATGTGAATTTTTGTAAGTTACCGTACCAGTCAATGAAATAAACCACCCTTTTTCGATGATTTTTTCAGCAAATACCTCATCCCCCGAAAAGCAATGAAATACTACTTTTGGAGGATTGTATTCTGTCAGAATTTCGTAAATATCTGCGTGTGCATCGCGGTCGTGGATAATAATCGGCAAATCTATCTTTAACGCTAATTCAATCTGTTTTCGCAAGACATTTTTCTGTACATCTCGGGGTGATAAATTACGATAATAATCAAGGCCAATTTCGCCAATAGCCACTACCTTTTTGTGTTTTGCTAACTTTTCGATTAACATCAAATCAAAATCCTTTGCATCGTGCGGATGATAACCAACAGACGCAAAGATATTTTCGTATTTTTCTGCTAATTTCACGCTTGCTTTGCAAGATTTTGCGTCCACTCCCACATTGATGATATACTTCACATCTTCGCGAAAACATTTCTGTAAAAGTTCATTTCTATCTTTATTAAATTGCGGAAAATCTAAGTGAGCATGTGTTTCAAAAATATTCATAATTCCTCTTTCTATTTTTTTTCGGGGTGCAAAATCATCATAATTAAGTCAATTTTATAATCTTTATCAAGGTGGAATTTCACTTCTGCCACATCTTTTTCAGCACCATTCTGGCAAGTCAAAATCGCTTCAAATTCGATATTTCCATTTTTCCGTAAAATATCTGTAATGGAAAAATAAATCTCGCCATTTTTCCAAAAATTATGTAAGAGCAAAAGCAAATTTGCATAAGATTCCATCTCGTAAACTTCACGCTCTTCACCGTAAATAACCAGTGTTGATGCAACATTATCGTGAACGAGTAAAAAATTCAGCAACTTTGAAGACAGAGAGCGATGTTCATAAATGAGTGACGGAATTTGGGTTGAAATTGCGGCAATTTCAGTGGGGGAAAGTTTAGATAAATCGATTGTTTCACGTCGATTCAAAATTAATTTATTTTCACGAATTTCATGATCCGTCGAAGCATAAATATCAACACCATCTTTCCCGAAAACAACTTCTAATTTCATGTCCGCATAAAGCCCGTCAGCTGATTTTTTACTCTTCAAATAAAATTTATCTGCAACAAAAGAAATTTCATGATTCGGGAATTCATCTGTCAAAAATTTTCGCACATTTTTCACTTTATTATTTAGCAATTCACGCGACGGCGGCTTGGCAAAATTCACATCAATATAAGATAGCAATGTGCCCGTTTTTAACGATTTCTTGGGTATTTCCACCGTGATATTAGACGGTTGCACAATGGTGATTTTTTCTTCTTTTGCTTCATCTTTTTTAGGGATTTTTCTAGAAAATTTTGTGCGTTTTTCTTCAAGCAGTTTTGCCACATCTAAATCCGCCGGAAACACGATTGTAATAACTTTTTTTTGCGTCTGAATAGAAAATCCGATACCATCTTCAATCGATAAAAATTCAATTGGTTCCACCTCAACGCGCTGGTTGATAAAATCGCGAAACAACACTTTTAGTGCTGTTTTATTTTCGTAAGCTGAATAACCAATTTTCACTTCTTTCAAATCGACAAAATCCATCAAATATTCTATTTTATCTGTATTCAAACGGTAAATGAAACTCTCTAAATATTCGATATAATTTTGCACTTTGAAATCACTTTGAAGTAGTAATGCAAACGGTAACGATTCGCGTTGATTCTCGATTTTTCGGTTTTTCAAATCATATTCAACAAAAATCATTTTACCATCTTTCGAAAAACTTTTGACAATTTTATTTTTGGTAAATCCAGCTGGATAATTCGTTTTTAAATCAGCTTTTTCTAACCAAGATTCATACATTTTAAATTGATATTGTGACGAAAAATCTGATATTTTCGGTTCAAACGAAAATAAATCTAAACTAACAATGATTAAAACAACCAAGATTTCTAACTTTTTCAAAATAATTCCTACTTTTATTTGACATAATTTGCAACTTTTGTGAACGAGTAATTTATTCTCGACCAAATGGTCAATAAATTTTGAAAAATAAGGAGTTTCCAAATGATGATTGCTGAAAAAAATATTAAAAAAATTCAAGAATTTTTTGATTTGACAAATGAAGACTACAAATTACGAAAATTCAAACTACCCGTTCTGGTGTATGAAGTTACAGCCGACAAAGTCCGCTATTCTTTGTGGGAAAACGATCTTTTAGAAAAATTCGGAGTGGAAAATGTGGACGGCTGGGACAAAACAGAAGAACTAGTTTTTTGTCCAGATTGGATACAGGGTGATGACGATTTTGACGACGAAGATGACGATTTTTAAAAGATGAAATTAAATTTTGTAGCGGTCGATATAGAAACCACTGGCTTCGATTTTGTGGAATGTGAAATCATCGAAATTGGAGCAGTGCGATTTACGGAAAATAGTAAACCAGAATATTTTTCAATTTTCATAAAACCACAAAAAAAAGTTCCAAAATTCATTAAACAACTTACCCACATCACAGATGAACAGTTAAATTCAGGAGATTCACTCGTCGAAGCACTCACCAAATTCCGTGAGTTTATTGGCGATGACATTGTCGTTTGTCACAATGCAAGTTTTGACATCGGCTTTTTGAATCAGAAACTTGTAGACAATAACTTTCCTATTCTTTCGAATGAGGTTTTGGACACCTTAGATTTGAGCAGAATTTATTTACCTTTCATTTTGAATCACAAATTGGGAACCGTGGCAGATTATTTCAAGATTGACTTAACAAACGCACATCGGGCCATTTATGATGCGGAAGCAACTGGTAAAGTCCTGCAAGAGATAATTTTATTTATCGATCGAAACATCCCACTTATCGTTAATCACCGCCTCTTTGAAGTATCTAATTTTTTGAAGGATCATTTTGGACTCACATACTTTTTGGGAAAAATCGTGGAACATCAAAAAAAGACAGCACTACTTCACAAAAAATATGGAAAAGAGATAACTTTTGGAAGTCCAAATTACATCGAACACAACCCCGCAAATCCCACTGATATTACCATTGACCATGTTTTCCAAAACGCTGGATTATTGGATAATCATTTTGAAAAATACGAATTGCGTGATGGGCAAGTTGAGATGGCAAAAGCAGTTTTGCACAACTTCCAAAACGAAGAATTTTTATTGGTAGAAGCAGGAACCGGCGTGGGAAAATCTTTGGCATATCTCATTCCATCGATTTTACACACCAACAAAAATAATGAAAAAGTAATCATTTCCACCAACACAAAAAATCTGCAAGAACAACTTTTTGACAAAGATTTACCGACCATCAAAAAATCTGTAAAAACGCCATTTAAGGCAACTCTTTTGAAGGGTCGTCGCAACTATATTTGCCAACGAAAATGGTTGGAAACAACTCTTGATTTTGGAAAAATGTTCAGTAAATATGAAGTGAAATCTTATCTGAATTTAGTCGTTTGGAAAGAGTTCACCAAAACTGGTGATATTTCTGAAAATAGCTCTTTTAATTTGAGTCGAGATGGTCGCGTTTGGAAAAAAGTTGTCTCCGATCGTTTTTTATGTCAAGGTAGAAAATGTGCCCATTTCCAAGATTGCTATTTAATGAACATTCGCAAAAAAGCAGAAGATTCAAATGTTGTTATCATCAATCACCACTTGCTCTTAGCAAATATGTTATCACAAAATTCTGCACTTGGTGAATACAAATATTTAATAATCGATGAAGCACATAACATTCCACATTTGGCACCAAAAGAATTGGGTTTAGAAATCTCCTATCCAGAATTTAACAACTTTTTTGCACAACTTTATTCAAAGAAAAATCGATACCAATCTGGTATTTTAATCGGATTGAAAACTGCTTCAACGAAAAGTACATTTTCCCAAAAAGATAAACTTTTGGAAAAAATTGAGACAACCATTTCATTTTTGGAAGACGAGAAAAGTATCTTCGAAAATCTTTTCAAAAAAGTCGGTGAAACAGTTGAACAAAAAGGAAATTTCGGCAAATTACGCATTGTAAATTCCGATGATTTTCCCTTTATTTTTGAGGAATTAGGCAAAATTATTGTCATTTGGCAAAAATTGTCGCGACACATTATGCGCATCAAGGATGTTTTTGGCACCATCGAAAAACAGCTCTTCATCGATTACGATAAGCACAAAGATTTTCTCGACAACATCTCGATGCGAATTGACGAATATTACAACACTTTAACCTCACTTTACAACCCCGATTTGAAAAATTTTGCATTTTGGATGGAAGCTCTCAAAACGAATGACAAAAAATATCCAAATGGCACTTTAGTTTATTGTCCTTTGAATGTGGAAAATATTTTGAACGACTCGCTTTACAAAAATTTAAAATCACTCGTTTGCACCTCTGCAACCATCACAATTCGTGAGAAATTCAAATATTTTTCGGGACGAATGGGATTTGATTTATTGGAAGATGTGCAAGAACTAATCGTGCAATCCCCTTTCGATTTTCAGAAACAAGCACTCGTAATTGTGGCTGGATTTTTACCAGACCCAAAAGACCGTTTTTTCTCATCACAAAGTATCGAAATAATCAAAAATTCTGTCGAAACTTCCAAAGCAGGCACGATGGCACTTTTTACATCTTATCGTAATATGAACGAAGCATACGAAGCACTTTCCGACCATTTTGAACAAAAAGATATTCCCCTTTTTACGCAAGGTAAGGGGATGAGTCGAACCGCCATTTTGAAAGAATTTCAAAAACACAAAAATTCGGTTTTGTTCGGCACGAGTTCCTTCTGGGAAGGAGTAGATATTCCCGGTGAATCACTAGAATTATTGATTCTTTTCAAACTGCCATTTATGGTGCCTTCCGAGCCGATTGTGGAAGCATTTTTGGAAAAACTGGAAGCAGAAGGAAAAAACAGTTTTATGCACTACATGCTACCGAATGCTATTTTGAAATATCGGCAAGGTTTCGGGCGACTGATTCGCCACAAAACAGACAGAGGAATCGTGCTTGTTTTGGATAATCGCATTAAAACAAAAAAATACGGAAGCTATTTTGTCGAAACTATTCCAGCCAAAACAGTTTTTCCGCAGTCTGCCATCGAAATTGAGGATTATTTGGCACGCTGGTTCAGTAAATTTTAGAAAGGAGAATGTAAAATGAAAGAAATTATTGTTGCTTATTGTGGTCTAATTTGCTCTGAATGTGGAGCGTTCAAAAAAGGACGTTGTAAAGGTTGTTTCGGCGAAAAGCCAATGAACAAAAATTGCAAAATAAAACGCTGTAACGTCGAGAAAAAATACTCAACTTGTGCAGATTGCACTGAATTTGCAAACATTAAAGATTGCAAAAAACTAAACAACTTTATCTCAAAAATATTCCACTTTTTATTCAAAAGCAATCGCCTCGAAAACCTTGAAAAAATCAGGAAAGATGGACTCGAAAAATTCAAAGAATAAACATAAATGAATCCTCTCCAGAATGAGATAAAATATTTGAAAGGTGTTGGTGAACATCGAGGTAGACTTCTCCAGAAACTTGGAATCAAAAAAATTGGTGATATCCTGGAGCATTTTCCACGAGATTACATCAATCGTGCCAAAACTGACAAAATTTGCAACCTAAAATTTGGCGAAAATTGTGCGATTGTTGGTAAAATTATTGCAGTTGAAAAAAAGAATTTTGGACGGCGTAAATCGCAACTAAATATCGTCATTTCCGATGGCGATGACAACCTTTTTTGCACTTGGTTTCGGTTTGGTAAATGGCTTTCCGATAAACTCGAAACTGGTCAACAAATTTGGGTGAGTGGACTCGTAACACAATTTCGCAATTCACCTCAAATTATCCATCCTGAAATTGAAATTTTAGACGACGCAGACGAGACAAACGATTTCTGGCATTCGCGGAAAATGTTACCTGTTTATCCGCTTACAGACGGCATTTCAGCTAATATAATGCGTAAATTAATTTACAATGCGTTTTCCATTTACAGCAAAAATATTACCGAAACTTTGCCTGATTATATTTTGCAAAAATACGATTTTGAAAGTCGTAATAATTCACTCCAGAAAGTTCATTTTTCCCAAAATTTGAAAGAAATTCCAAAACTAAAAAAACGATTTGCATTCGAAGAACTTTTTTTCACTCAATTGATGTTAGCTCGTTGCAAAAAATACCATGAAAAAACAAAAGGTAACAAATTTATTTTACAGAAAACATTTACTTCAAAATTGAAAAAATCACTTCCCTTTGAATTGACAAATGCACAAAAACGAGTTCTGCAGGAAATTTTGGACGATATGACTTCCGACCAACAAATGAATCGCCTTTTACAAGGAGATGTTGGCTCTGGCAAAACGATTGTAACAGTTTTTGCCCTTTTACTCGCCCTCGAAAATGGGTTTCAAGCCGTGCTAATGGCTCCCACAGAAATTTTGGCAGAACAGCATTTCAAAAGCATTTCAGCATTTTTACAAAACCAACGAAATATCAAAATTGCTCTTTTGAAAGGTGGAAATTACAAAGGTAAAAAATTGGTAAAAGAGCAAATTCAAAATGGCGAAATTGACATCATTATCGGCACGCACGCGCTCATTCAAAAAGATGTGAATTTCAAAAAAGTTGGCATTGTTGCGATTGACGAACAGCACCGTTTTGGCGTGGAACAGCGTGCAATTTTATCACAAAAAAATAATGCTCCCGATTTGATGTATCTCTCTGCCACACCCATTCCGCGTTCACTTGCACTCACTGTCTATGGCGACCTCGACATTAGTATTTTAGATGAACTTCCACCCAATCGCAAATCAATTAAGACTGTTTGGCGAGGTGCTTCCAAAAAACATATAATTTATGAAGAAATCCGCACGGAATTGCAAAATGGACACCAAATCTACATCGTTTGTCCGCTCGTAGAAGAATCCGAAAAAATGGATTTGCTTGATGCGGAAACACTTTTCGCCACTATTTCTACTAAAATTTTCCCAGAATTTAAATCGGCTATTTTGCACGGTAGGATGAAAGCCGCCGAAAAAGATGAAATTATGCAAAATTTCAAAGAAAAAAAAATAGATGTCCTCGTTTCTACCACTGTTATCGAGGTAGGGATTGATATACCAAACGCAACTGTGATGCTCATCGAACACGCTGAAAGATTTGGACTCAGCCAACTTCATCAATTGCGTGGTAGAGTTGGACGCGGTGAAGAAAAATCTTATTGCTATCTCATTAGCTATCCGCCCATTAGTAACGATGGTAGAGAACGATTAAATACAATGGTAGCCACTAATGACGGCTTTGTGATTGCGGAAAAAGATTTGGAAATTCGCGGACCAGGAAACTTTTTTGGCACCGAACAATCTGGCTTACCAGTCTTCAAACACGCCAACATTGTGCGAGATAGAGAATTACTTAATCAAGCCAGAATTTTGGCATTCGACATTATCGCAAAAGATGAAAATTTACAGCTTCCTGAAAATGTGATTTTAAAAGAAATTTACTTTCAAACCTACTTCAAAAGAGAAAAATTATTTGATTATTAGATAAAAAGGAAAAATTATGAAATATAACATTCGCAAGGCAAATTTAAGTGATGTAAAAGCAATTGCTAAAGTTCATATAGCAGTTTGGAAAACTACCTATCAGAGCATTATCCCGCAAGATTTCCTCGATAATTTATCTACCAAACGCAGTGAAAATAACTGGAGAAAAACCATCAATAACAAAGATTTTATTAATTTCATTATAGAGGATGAAAATAGTAAAATCGTTGGATTTATTAGTGGCGGAGCAAATCGAGAAAAAGAACTTTTACCAGAATACGATGGTGAATTAATGGCAATTTACATTTTCAAAGAATATCAACAAAAAGGTCTTGGTTCAAAACTTTTCACAACCTTCAAGCAAGAATTACTGAAACGCAATTTTACCAATATGGTTATTTGGGTTTTACGAGATAACAATTCAAAATATTTCTACGAAAAAATGGGTGGGCAATTCCTGAAAGAAAAAGAATATCACATCGGAAGTGGCAATCAAATTGGCGTTACCTACGGTTGGAAAAACATAAAATCAAAAGAGAAAAAATGTTTGATTATTAAAAAGGAGAATAAAAATGGAAAATTCCAAAATTGATAAATCTCAAAGACTTTTCTTTGCGGTTTCGGCAATAGTTATTTGGTTAGGAATTTACTTAACTGGTTTCAGAAATGCACATTGGATACTCTACATTCCGGCCGTTTCTTTCGTTTTTGCGGTAATCACAGGTTTCTGTCCTGGCATGATGTTTGCAAAAATGATATTTGAGAAAAATGATAAAACTACTTAATCTAAAAATTAGTTAAAAGAAAATAGGCAAGATAAAATATTGATGACATTAATCGTCTTTGTAATAATGTAAGGAAGGAAATAAATGAAAACAAAGGTTATTTTTATTATAACTTTAATGCTTATTAGTGCAGAAATTCTCGCGGATTGGCAACAATTAAATGGTCCTCCCGGAGGACAGATTAGAAGCATCCTTTATGACGGTTCTACAGTTTTTGCAGGTGGATGTGGTGGAATAATCGCAAGTAACGATCAAGGTAATTCATGGTCATTTACTAACGAAGGGCTGGGAAGCTGCGACACAAAATCTTTAGTCCAATTAGGCGAATATATATTTGTTTCTACTGATGAAAATGTTTTCCGTTCCAATAATGAAGGATTGTCTTGGGAAGCTGCTGGAAATGATTTGGAGGGAATTTACATAAAAAATCTAACCGTGTGCAACGATGTAATCTTTGCTGCTAGTTATTTGCGAGGAATGTTCCGCTCATCAGATTATGGTAATTCTTGGACTTCCATTAGTAATGGATTCCCTGCTAAATATGCTTATTATCTAGAAACTGACGGCACAAACATTTTTTGTGGAACCTATCTGGATGGATTATTCCGCTCTTCTGATATGGGTGAAAGTTGGATTCAACTTAACAACGGTTTAAATGCTTCCAGCATAATCGCCCTTCTCAGTTTCGAAGATAAATTATTTGCCTCTACTTTGACATCTGGACTTTTTCTCTCTAATAATGCGGGAGATTCATGGACACAGCTTAACACAAATATGTCCTTGATTTTTGATTTTACACATTTAGATGGCATCCTATACGCTTCCACTTTAAACCAAGGAGTTTATCAATCTACTGATGAAGGCCACACTTGGATTCAGATAAATAGTGGACTTACAGAAACAAATATCCGAAGTATCGGCAAAAGCGATACTCATATTTTTGCAGGAACAGTTAATGGAAATATTTATAAAAAAAACAATGCCGCTAATAACTGGAGCCTTGTCTGTAATGCTGAATTTAAATCAAATGTTGGTTCTTTATGTAGTAATAATTCTGTATTATTTGCTGGAACACACGGTGCACAATTATATTCATCACCAGATGGTGGAGAAAGTTGGACTCAACCAAACGGCATCGGAACTGTCGAGATTAGATCGCTAATTTCTTTAAATCAATTTGTATTTGTAGGAACAGATATGTTGGGAATTTATAAATCCTCTGACAATGGTTATTCATTCTCTCGATGCAATAATGGATTAACCAGTGCCTGGTTCAATGCCTTTACAATATGTGATGGAAATATCTTTGCAGGAAGCGGAGAAGAAGGTGTTTTTATATCAGAGAATGTTGGTTCAAATTGGAGTCCCATAAATAATGGATTGGGAAGCCTAAACATTATATCTCTGGAATCAGATGGAGAAAATGTATTTGCAGGAACATCTGATGCAGGAATTTTTATAACGCAAAATATGGGACTGCATTGGACAGAAATTAATAATGGATTAAACGCTGATTACATAACTACTATTCAATATGATTATGAAAATGATCTTCTTTTTGCAGGAACAAAAGAAAACGGAATATTCGTGTCTTCAGATCAAGGCTCAAATTGGTTTCCAGCATCAGAAGGATTACCACCGAATTCATACATTCGAACGATGCACATTTTCGATGGCACAATGCTTTTAAGCAACAGTGTCGGTGAGATATTCATCAGTAGTAATCAATCTAATAATTGGATAAATATAACAGAAAATTTGATTGGTTCACCAGTTCTATCAATGTATGTTTTTGATGACTTTATTTATGCTGGTCTTAATGCAGGCGGTGTTTGGAGATATCCTCTCTCTGACCTAGTAGGAATAAATGATAACATCATTATCAATAATGATGTCTCATTTATGCAAAACTGTCCCAATCCATTTAATCCTAGCACTACAATTTCATTCTCAATTCCTGAAGAAAGCAAAATCGCTTTACTCATTTACAATCTAAAAGGGCAAAAAACCAAAACTTTAGCGCATCATGATTTTACAAGTGGCTACCATTCAATTATTTGGAATGGTGATGATGATTCAGGTAAATTAGTCAGCTCAGGAATTTACTTCTACAAATTAATTGTAAATAGTAAAGTTATCTCAATTAAAAAATGTATGCTCTTGAAATGAAAAAAAATAATTAGCACTAGTTGTTATTTAGGGAGATTTATGAAAAACTTGTTTTACAGCCACTCATTGGGATGGCAAAGAGAAATTATCAAAATCAAAAAGGAAGTAAAATATGACAGAAAAATTGAACCAATTCATCAGTATTCTAAAACCGTGCTGACCAGATATGCACGCAACGGTTACCCAAAAAGAAGCTGAAATCTTTGAACAGCATACAAATTATATTCAAGAAAAGTTTAACCAGAATTTTCTCGAATTTGTAGGAACTTCTTTTGAAAAGGACGAAGAACATTTTGCAATTGTAATCATCAATGCAACCAGCAAAATAGAAGCAAAAAATATTATCGATAACGATCCCGCAGTAAAGCAAGGTCTATTAATTTCACATCTGACAGAGTTTAGCACATTTTTAAGTAAATAAATTGAGAGGTTAAAAAATGACAAAAATATTTCCAAAACCGATAACTAAGCTTCCAAAGGCAGATATTCACATTGACGGATTAGAGGCATATCTTGCACAAGAAAAAAACAATCAAATTTTGTTTATGAAATTTTGCAAAAATATTGAGATTCCTCCTCATAAACACGCAGCACAATGGGGAATTGTTCTTGAAGGCGAGATAGAACTAATTATTGACGGGCACAAAGAAAAATATTGTAAAGGTGATAGGTATTTTATTCCAAAAGAAGTTGAGCATTCTGCAATAATTTATGCTGGATATTCAGACATAACTTTCTTTAATGAAAAAGATAGATATAAAATAAAAAGGAGTTAATTATGATAAAAATCATAAATTTAAATATTATCGCGATTTATGTAACAAATTTAAAGAAATCTGTAAAATTTTATACTGAGATTTTGGGGTTTACTAAAAGCAAAATGGTGATGCCACCCGGAATTATTTTGCAAACAGGTGAAATTATGCTTTATCTTGAAGAAAGTAGAGCCGAGAAAAATACATTTGGAAAACACTCTGAATTTTCACCTTGCTTTGCTACAGAAAGCATTAAACAAACATACAATACTTTAAAAGATGCAAAAATAAAATTCGTGATTGATTATACGGAATACGCTCCCACTTTTGCCTTATTCAGAATTACGGATCCCGATGGCAACTTGATTGAATTTGCGGGAACACCGTAAATAAATTAGCAATTTATTTTTTGGGCAATTGAGATTTTTTATATTTAATTTGCATTCCTTTAAGAAAGTTTCGTAGAATTTGATCTTTGCATTCTCGATATTGCCTGTGACCATGCCTGCGAAAAAATGCACTCAATTCGTGTTTGCTCATCTCAAAATCTGCCAATTTCATTATTCCCAAAACATCTTCTGCTTTTAAATTTAAAGCAATTTTTATTTTTTTGAAAATAATATTATTTGTTAGATGCGTTTCAATTTCTGGTTTTGCACCTTCTCGCTCGCCTCGTTTATCATTTATCAAACCATTCAAGAAAATCGCAAAAGTAGCATCATCACAATGTTGGTAAGCTCCATTATCCTCTTTTTTAAGCCAATCACTAATTTCGCTTCGCGTTACTTTATGCCCGCCTAATTTGAAAATTTCAATCATTTTGGTATCATTAAAATCAAAAGTATAACGTATGCGGCGTAAAATATCATTATTTAACATATTCTTCTCCATTTGAATTATTTGATTCAAAAGTCAAAATTGTCTTTTTTATGTCAAATATTTTTTTTCTTGCTTAATTAAGCATAAAATAATTAATCAACACTAATTGTTATTTAGGGGGATTTATGAAAAAAGTTGCAGTAGAAAAAATTTACAAATTAATGATGGAAGTTTTCACTAAACTTGGCGTACCAGAAGATGAAGCAAAAATTTGTGCAGATGTACTCATCGAAAGTGACTTACGTGGAATTGAATCACACGGTGTAGGACGCCTTAAGATGTATTATGACCGCATCAAAGCAGGTGTGCAATTTGTGGATACAAAAATTGATATAATTACAGACTTTAATGCCATCGCCGTTTGGGATGGTAATCACGGTATGGGGCATGTTATCGCCGAGCGAGCAATGCAAAGTGCCATCGATCGTGCCAAAAAATTTGGTATCGGTTGTGTAACCGTCCGTAACGGAACGCATTACGGCATTTGTGGTTACTACGCAAAAATGGCATGCGAACAAAATATGGTCGGTATCACAATGACAAATGCGCGTCCTTCCATCGCACCACTTTTTGGTGTTAGCCCAATGTTAGGCACAAATCCTATCTGTTTCGGTGCACCCACAAATTTGGAATACGATTTCATTTACGATGCGGCTACTTCCATTTCTCAACGTGGTAAAGTAGAAGTTTACGGTAGAGCAGAAAAACCAACCCCAGCCGGTTGGGCAATTAATGAAAAAGGCGAAACTTATACTGACACAAAACAACTTCTCATCGATTTGGTCGCTGGCAAAGCTTCGATGATTGGTCTAGGTGGAACGGAAGAAGAGACAGGCGGACACAAGGGTTATGGACTTGCAGTAATGGTGGAAATTCTTTCGGCATCACTTCAAGCTGGCAGTTTTATGCATCAACTTCACGGTTGGGGAAAAGATGGAGAACGCATTCCCTACAAACTCGGACACATTTTTTTAGCAATGGATATTTCAAAATTTACCGAAATAGAAAGTTTCAAGAAAATTACTACCGAAATTTTGCAAGAACTCCAAAATTCAGTAAAAATGCCAAATAAAGACCGCATTTTTGTAGCCGGTGAAAAAGAGTTTGAGATTGAAAAAGAGATTCGTAAAAATGGAATTGTAGTAAACGAAAATTTGCAGAAAAATATCGACATCATGATTTCCGAGCTAAATTTAGACAAAAACCTTTTTGACTAAATTTTTTCTAAAATCGGTCTTGACAGTTAATCATTATTTTCAGTTTAGTACTTTTTACAATAATCGCAAATTTGCGGAGGATTTATGTTTTGGGATAAAGTTTTCACATCATTTTCAAATGATATTGCCATCGATTTGGGCACGGCAAACACGCTCGTTTACCGAAAAGGTTTTGGTACTGTAATCGATGAACCATCGGTTGTTGCCATTTCAAATGATAGCAATAAAATCATTGCAATTGGTTCTGCTGCAAAAGATATGTTGGGCAAAAATCCGACCGAGGTTAGAATCATTAAACCTTTGAAAGATGGTGTAATCGCTGATTTTCAAGTTACCGAATTAATGCTTCGAAATTTAATTTTGAGAGCACAAAAAAAACGACTTCTCATTAAACCACGCGTGCTTGTTTGCGTTCCATCTGGCATTACAGAAGTGGAAAAAAGAGCAGTTCGCGATAGTGCTCTCCACGCGGGTGCACGAGAAGTTCACCTCATTTCGGAACCAGTGGCAGCCGCTATCGGCGCCGATTTACCAATTCATAAACCGCAAGGTAACCTCGTGATGGACATCGGTGGCGGAACTACCGAAATTGCCATCATCTCACTTTCTCACATTGTGGTGCACAATTCCATTCGTGTGGGTGGAGATAAAATGGATGAAGCAGTTGTTGATTTTCTTCGTAAAAAAAATAATATCTCGGTTGGAATCCAAACCGCTGAACGAATCAAAATGCAGATTGGTTCTGCATATCCGCTCGAAAATGAGCTAAAGATGGAGGTTCGTGGACGCGACATTATCAACGGCTACCCCATCACAATTGAAGTAAACTCCACCGAAATTCGCGATGCGCTTTCCGAATCTGTCGAAGCGATGATAGACGCTGTGAAAAGACTGTTTGAAAATACCGCTCCAGAATTGGCTGCTGACATTGCCGAACGCGGTTTAATTCTCACTGGTGGTGGGGCAAATTTGAAAGGGCTCGACAAACGAATTCAAGAAACTGTCGATTTACCTGTTCATGTTTTCCCCGAATCGTTAACTTGTGTTTTGAGAGGATGCGGATTGGTACTCGATAATATGGATGAATATCAAGAAGTTCTCATTAAAAAAATTAACGACTAAAAGTGAAAAAAAATCTTCACTTCCTAATTTATCTCGTTTTGACGATTATACTTTTATTGGGAAGTGATGAACACCGTTTGCAAAAAGCAAATTTTTTGGGAAATATTCTATTTGCCCCGTTTATAAGTTCTATTGAGCAAATTCAATCTCTTTTTGAAACTAAAAAAAACAATGAAATCCTCAACAAAAATATCGTACAAAAAACTATTCAAATTCGTAATTTACAACAACAATTTGAAGATTTACAAACCGTCCAATTCAACTTTGATTTGAATGAAATGGATTTTAGTTTAGCAAAAATTATCGGTTATGACGGTCGTTTTAAAGAACACAATTTCATCATTGACATCGGCAAAATAAAACAAATAAAAAAAGATTATCCCGTCATCAGCACCGAGGGAATTGTGGGAAAAATAATCACAGTTTCACAAAATTATGCGGTAATATTACCACTCGATCACCACCAATTCAAAATAGGCGTAATGTTGAAACGCAACCATTTGCAAGGCTTGTTGGAATCTGATATTTTGGGAAACACATTTATGACGATGATTCCGATAGGTTCAGATATCGAATTGGGCGACACTCTACAGACTTCCGACATTTCATCGATTTTCCCCAAAGGTTATCCCGTCGGAAAAGTCATAAAACTCATTCAATCACCCAATAAAATTTTTATGAAAGCAGAAATTGAAACATTTGTAAAGCCCACTTGCCTAGATCAAGTTGTGATTTTACATTACGAAAAGGAGAAAAATTATGAGAGAGAAATTCATCGAAATTGACGGCATAAAATTTTTACGGATTCCGATTAAAACCAGTATTTTAACCGCCAATGATGACATCCTAGACATCATCGAAAAATTTGCAAAAGATACACTTCAAAAAGGAGACATCATTTCAATTAGCGAAAGTCCTCTCGCAATTACACAAGGTAGAGCAGTTCCTGTAAGTGAACTGAAAATTGGACTATTGGCGAAAATTTTGTGGCGATTTGTGGCAAATGTAAAATATGGCATCGGGTTACGAGCACCATCAAGTATGCAATGTGCCATCGATGAAGTTGGTAGTTGGCGAATCCTACTCGCTGCATTCGTCGGTGCTTTGGGCAAATTAATTGGGCGAAAAGGTGATTTCTACCGTGTTGCGGGAATGCAAGCCGCACTCATCGATGCTGCCACCACTTCACCCGTTCCACCTTACGAAAAATGTGTTTTGAAGGGACCACTCCACCCCGAAAAAGAAGCACAAAGAATTAAAGATAAACTCGGATTTGAATGTTGTGCAATGGACATCAACGACATTGGTGGCTGTTGGATGATTGGTGGTTCAGACGGTATTAATAAAGAATTTATGGAAAAAGTAATGAAAGATAATCCGCAAGGTCAAGGTGCTGAACTCACGCCTATTTGCATCATCAGAAGAGCAAAATGAAATTTTTGAAATACATCTTTTGGGGAATTCTACTCCTCTATTTTCAGATTTTATTCGCTGCTAATTTTGCGATTTTAGGCATAATTCCAAATTTCTTCATCGCTTTTATCATCTACATCAATCTCAACATCAACCTAAAAACAACGTTGCCCATTGCTTTCCTTTCTGGCTTAGCACTTGATTTATTCAATCCGCTTCTACTTGGTCTGAATGCATTTACTTTCATCTGGATAGCTTTGCTGACAAATCATTTTCATAAAAGCATCAATAAAAAAAGATTTGTTGTCGTTTTTTTCAGCATTTTATTTTTAAATATTGTCTATTATTTCATTAATTTTGTGATTCAATTCATCTTCTTGGAGATTGATCTAAATCTCTTTTTGGTTACTCTTTTCACCATAACATACAATACAGCTATCACTATTCTTACAATCTATCTTTTCCTAATTTTGGACAAATTAAAACTCTACATTGATGTATAAAGCTAAAAATCTCAATCGTATTTTACTCTATTTTTTGATTGCCATCTTTACTATTTTAATTTTAGCATTACTAAATTTACAAATTATACATGAGAAAAAATACAAACGCATCGCTGAAAATAACTTCATCCGCATTAAAACACTCTATCCTGTTCGGGGCGAAATTTACGATCGCAATTTCGAGTCTATCGTCACCAATAAACCCTCTCATAACCTCTACATTTCACCAGGTGACATCTTGGATAAGGAAAAAATTACCACTTTCGTCAGCAACCATTTTGAAATTGAGAAAAAAGAGGTCGAAAAGATAATTTACCAAAATCGATTTCGCCTTTTTCAAGAAATTTTATTGGTACAAAATGTAAGCTATACAGAGATGTTAAATGCTTCTGAATTGTTCAATTATTATCCATCACTATCATTCAAAACGGAAGCAATTCGTAACTATAAATATACCAATCATTTTACAGGTCATTTGGGTAGAATCAATGAAAAAGAGTATAAAACACTCAAAGAAGAGGGATACTCAATCAATAGTTTTTTGGGTAAAAGCGGGTTGGAGAATTTTTATGAAAAACTTTTACGCGGTGAAAACGGACATCAGGTATTACAGGTAGATGCTAGTGGAAATGATCTCAACTTCTTCAAACATAACCTAAATAAATCACCCAAAAATGGGGCAAACTTAATTTTGACAATTGACAATAAACTACAAAATTATCTCTCCAACATCTTCCCCAAAAATACAAACGGGGCAATTGTGGTAATGGATTCCAAAACTGGCGAAATTTTGGCATATGTGAGCAAACCAGATTTCGATCTAAACATCTTTGGCAAAAACATCAGTTCAAAAGAGTGGAATGAACTGTTGAACAATGCCAACAAACCGATGTTGGATAGAATTATTCACGGCACCTATCCACCCGGCTCGGTTTTCAAGCCAATTGTGGCAACACTCGGATTAGAAGAAAAACTCATTGATGAAAAAACAAAGTTAGCAGAATGCGACGGAGAATTTGAACTAGGCACTGGCTCATTTAAATGTTGGTGGCACAAAGGGCATGGCAAATTAAACATCGTGGATGCACTAAAAGTCTCGTGCGATGTCTTTTTCTATGACTTATCTCTCATTTTTCCACTCGAAAAGTTACACGAATTCACCACAAATTTCAGATTAGCCAGAAAAACTAATGTCGATTTACCAAACGAAAGAACGGGATTTTTCCCAACCAAAGAGTGGTTCATAAAAAATTATGGTAAATTCGTCTCCATTCGTGGACACAAAGTAAATCTTGCTATCGGGCAGGGGGAAATCTTGGTAACACCACTCCAAATTTGTGCCTATTATGCTGCCCTTGCAAACAACGGAGTTTGGCATCAACCCCATCTACTACAAAAAATGATTTCCGAAGATAAAACTACCATCAACGAAATTAAATCTGAGAAACTACCCATCTCGGTAGAGAACCTAAACATTCTCGAAGAGTCACTCTTCAAAGTGGTAAACGCAAAATATGGTACTGGTGGTGCAGCTGGCGGAGTTCCAAACATCAAAATTTATGGTAAAACAGGTTCTGCAGAGAATCACATGGGAGATAAAACACACGCGTGGTTTGCGGGATTTGCAAAAGGAGAAAACGCAGATATCTCCTTTACAATTTTCATGGAAAGTGCAGGTCACGGAGGCAGTGTCTGTGCACCATTAGCAAAAAAAATAGTTGAGTATTATGAAAAATTTTAATTGGACAATCTTTCTGTTGTTAATCGCACTTTTAGCAAGTGGAGTTTTCTTTATCTTTTCGGCATCTTCCACTAAAATTGGTGACTCCATTCAAACGGAAAGCTTCTATTTAAAACAAATATTCTGGATTATTATCTCCATCTTTGTTCTTTTCATCATCATCAAAATCCCCTATCCAATTATCGACTTTATGGTGCTACCACTTTACATTCTCACCATTATTTTATTGGTCATTGTCCTCTTTATGCCAGAGATAAACGGTTCAAAACGCTGGATATTTTTGGGAATCATGAACTTCCAACCTTCCGAACTCGGTAAAATAAGCATTATTTTACTAATCGCAAAATTAATTTCCACACCACTCATCAGCGATTGGCAAATTATCAAAAAATCATTCTTAGTCTTAATCGTGCCAACTCTACTTATTTTACGCGAACCAGATTTGGGAACTACGCTCACCCTTTTGATGAGCGTTTTCACCATTCTCGCAGTTTCAGATTTACCCCTTTTCTACCTCATTTTATTGATTAGCCCCCTCTTTAGCATCATCACTTCATTTTCCGTTGTCGCTTTTATCATCTACATCGGCACCCTTATTTTCGTGTTATTCAGAGCAAACCTTTCCAAGGTCATCATCGGCTTCACCGTCGTCATCAACTCGTTTTTCTTCTTCATCACGCCAGTTATTTGGAACAATCTAAAAGTATATCAGCAAAATCGCATCTTATCTTTTTTGAACCCAATGCGAAATCCATTCGGCAGTGGTTATCAGGTCATTCAATCAAAAATAGCTATCGGTTCGGGAGGATTTGCGGGAAAAGGATTCTTGCTGGGAACCCAAAAAAATCTCAATTTCTTACCAGAACACCACACAGATTTCATCTTTTCCGTCATCGGGGAAGAATTTGGATTTTTGGGCTGTCTCTTTTTGTTGACCCTCTTTTTCCTCTTCTTCAAAACAATGATAAAAGAAATTTCTGCTCTCAAACGCAAAGAGTGGCGGTACACATCAGTAGGAATTTTCGCTTACCTCACCTTTCAATTGTTCATCAATATTGGTATGAACATTGGCGTGATGCCAACCACTGGGATTCCTCTCCCCTTCATCAGTTACGGTGGCTCCAGCTTACTCATCAATGTCATTGGCATCGGACTCATCCTCAAATTTATCAACGAAAAAAGCGTTTTCAACTAACCACTCCGCACTTTCTCCAAGCAAGAAGCATTAAATAAGTTAAAACCACTCAAGAAGGGTAATCTGCAAGAAAACTTAGTAGAAAGAATCTTCAATTCCCACGAGGATAACACATAGCAAAATAACAAGTTAACCCAAAGTACGCACTAAAAATAACATCTTTTCAGTCTAATAAATAGAAAGTTTATTAGGAGGGAGAGATGTTTTTTAGTTTAAAGAAAAAAGAGATGGTTGGTTTGTTGTGTTCCTCTTTCTAATTAACCAAAAATGAGAAAGAGATACAATCACCTCTATTTGTTGCACCATTTGTGACGAGATAACTAACTATTTCAGTCAAAAAGGGATGTCCCCCGACATTCTGTCTTAGTCGACAGACAACCTGTAGAGGTCTACAGATGACCTGTAGAGGTCTACAGATGACCTGTAGAGGTCTACAGACAACCTGTAGATGTTTCCAGACATCCTGTA
>JABGOP010000015.1 GCA_018645365.1 Candidatus Cloacimonadota bacterium | reverse complement strand
AAATAATTTGTTGAGTTATCGGCAAATTTGTAACCGCTACAATGGTGGAATTTCACATCTGGATATTTTGCTGCAACTTCCATTGTTGGGTCCATATAGCCAAAAGATGTTGTGAAAATCATGTTGCAACCAGATTCAGCAAGTTCGGTAATGACGCGTGTAGCTTCTGCACCTTCGGGAACGGTTTCAATGTAAGTAGATTCACCGACAAAATCGAGTGATTCCATTGCTTTTCTGCCCTCATCATGAGCAGTAGTCCAGCCTGCATCGCCAACGGGTCCCACATAAACAAAACCTGCTTTGAGATTTTCACTTTTACCTGAAGTTCCGCCACATCCAAAAATTAACAAAATTGCTACAACTGATACTAAAATCCAAAAAAACTTTTTCATTTGTTTCTCCTTTTTTCTAATTAATTCTAATTTCTAATATCTAATTTTCGACGCCCACACACATTTTACAACACTCTAAAAGCTCTATTCTTTGAAATTTTTTATCTCTAAATTTGTCAAGAGATTATTATTTTGAAGGTTTTTAATGTCCCTCACCCTGGAACATTTTAATTGCGTGTTTCATCATCGGAATTATCACTTTTGTGCAAAGTGTTACAGCTTTCACGGAACCGGGAAAATTGACAATTATCGTCTTATTTTTCATGCCAGCATAACCACGAGACAGCATTGCCATTGGGGTTTCCTTGTAAGATTCGGCACGTAAAATTTCCGCAATGCCAGGAAGTTCTTTATCACAAAATTCAGCACAAATTTCTGGAGTTACATCTCGTTCCGAAATTCCTGTTCCGCCGGTTGTAATAATAAAATTTGCATTAGCATTTTGAAGTGCCTTCAAAATTTCAGGCTTTTCATCTGGTACAATTACTCGTTCAATTTTCACATTTTCAATTTGTTCTTTTAATATTTCCACAATTTTTGGGCCAGATAAATCTTCATAAATACCTCTTGAAGCACGATCAGATATGGTAATAACAGTTACTTTCATTTGAAATTTCTCCTTCTTCTAAAACTATCACAAATATTCCTTTACGAGGCATTACACAATCTCCAATTTTTTGAAAAATTTCGCAACCGTGATGGCACTCTTTACCGATTTGAGTAACCTCTACGACGGCGTTACCCAAGTGTAATTTTGTACGGAGCGGAAGAGTGCATAAATCGATGTTTTCGGTGGTAATATTTTCAGCAAAATCACCGAATTTCAGTTCAATTCCTTTTCCTCGCATCGTTTCAATATCTTCATTTGCTAACATCGAAATTTGACGGTGCCAATTTCCAGCGTGAGCATCGCCTACAATTCCAAAATCTTTTTTCAAAAAGACCTTCTGGGTTGGCTTTTTTTGTTCGCCTTTTTTTAGCGAAATATTTATCGATAAAATCTTAAATTCTTTTTTCATTTTATCCTCAATTTAGCATTTCTTTTGTTTTTTTGAGCAGAGTAATTTCACCAATTTTCATCGTTTTATCTACCGCTTTGCACATATCGTAAATGGTAAGAGCTGCGATAGATACAGCTGTGAGCGCTTCCATCTCAATGCCTGTTTTATCAACGCAAATGGCAGTACTTTTTATCGCTATCGCATTTTCCAAAACGGTAAATTCTACATCAATTTGGTCAATCGCAATATTGTGGCAAAGTGGAATAATGTCGGAAGTGCGTTTTGCACCAGCAATTGCCGCAATTTTGGCAACCGTAAGTACATCGCCTTTTTTGATTAAATTGTCGTTTATCATTTGAATTGTTTCTGTTTGTAAAAAGATTTTTCCACTCGCAATTGCTGTTCTTTTTACTTTTTGTTTTGCTGAAACATCGACCATTGTAGCTTTTCCATTTTCATCTAAATGAGTAAATTTCATATTATCCTCCAATCTCAAACATTTTTCGTTTTGTACATATTTTCCCAGATTTTGGCTTTGCTAGAATTGCTTTTCGTAAACTATTTTCAATATTATTAAAATCTATTTTGATCTCGTCTTCGGAGTGTAAGCACGGTTTCAGGTTGCCATCTGCGAGCAACCTGATACGATTACAGATTGCACATTTTGGAGGTCTATCAAAAGTGTAATCTTGTTTTTCGGTGAGCAGTGAGTAGTGGTTGATCAGTTGCAATTTTATCTTTTTTTCATCGCAAAACTTTTGCATTTGAAAAATTTCATTTTCGGAAGTTCCAGTTTGCACAACCATATTTAATTTGATTGGAAATTGCTCATTAATTGCTGCTTCAATTCCTTTCAAAACATCATTTAAATTCCCACCACGAGTGTAATTTCGATACTTTATTTCATCAAGTGTATCGCACGAAATATTGAGATTTGAAAGTCCCGCGATTTTCAAATCTTTGGCAAATTTTGGTAATAAAATTCCGTTTGTGGTCATACCAATTTCACTGATGCCATCAATCGCTGAAATCATTTTCACTAAATCTACGATTCCATTTTTGACGAGTGGTTCTCCGCCGGTGAGCCGAATTTTTCCAATTCCTAATTTTGCCGCAGATTTCACAACTTTTCCGATTTGTTCAAACGATAAAAAATCGGAATGTGAGTGCAATTCAACGCCATCTTCGGGCATACAATAGGTGCAACGCAGGTTACACTTATCTGTTACAGAGATGCGTAAATAGTTGATTTCCCGATTAAATTTGTCTTGCATTAATTATCGTTCCTTCTGTAATTTTTGTGATTCCGCGTTCAATTTTGATAAGAGCATCTGCCGAAATAAGTGCATTCAAATGTGATGAACCGTGATATTTTAACGGAATAGCAAAGCCATTTTCCAATTTCACGGGAATGTAAGAAGTTCGTTCTGTATTTCGTTGTTTTACCTCGTTTGCCAATTTCACTTTGATGTTTTTTGGGTTAAATTTTATGCCCATCATTTTGAATAAAAACGGTTTCACAAAAAGTTCAAAAATCACAAAAGTTGAAACTGGATTTCCAGGTAAACCGAATACGAATTTGTCATTTTTCTGTCCAAAAAGAGTAGGTTTTCCAGGTTTGATTGCCAATTTATGGAAAAGAATTTTCACTCCATTTTGTTCAATCATTTGCGGTACATAATCGAATTCACCCATCGAAACACCGCCAGAAAGAATGATGACATCGCACTCATTAATTGCATTTTGAATAATTTTTAGGGTCGCGCTTTTATCATCGGGAACGGTGCCATAATATTTTGCTTTGCAGTTCATCGCTTCAATTTGAGAGGTTATTTGAAATCCGTTGCTATTGTAAATTTGCCCAATTTCAAGTTTTTCGCCTGGATTTTTTAATTCTGTACCAGTAGTGATAACGCCAACAGTTGGTTGTTTTGCAACTTTTATTTCGGCAATTCCAAGTGATGAAAGCACGCCAATTTCTTGTGGACGAATTACACATTTCTCGATAACTTTTTCACCAATTTTGAGATTTTCTGCTCGATAAATAATGTTGTCATTTTTTTCAGGCTCGAACGAGAGATAATTATTTTCGACGCTACAATTCTCTATTTTTACCACTTTATTTGCACCTTTTGGAATCATTGCACCGGTCATAATTTTTGAGCATTCACCGATTTTTAATTCTGTGTTTACTGCTGAACCCGCCGCAATAGTTTCAATAATTTTCAAATTTGTATTTCCACTTTTATGATTGTAAGCAAAGCCGTCCATCGCCGATTTGTCAAACGGTGGTGATTCAATTTCCGAAAAAATATCGTTTGCCAAAACGCGACCAAGCGAATTGATTACCTTTATTTTTTCAGTTTTTAGGTCGATTTTTATATCTTCCATAATTTTTTGTGCAACATCTATTTTAATCATATTATTCTCCTAATTTACTCGTCAAATTTTAGCTCATACAAACGAACTTCATGTACTCTTTTGTACTTTTTTACTAATTCATCTTTTCTATCAAGAGACGCTTCAAAGTTTACTATTCTCACTCCCAATATCTTTCCAATTTCATCAGAGACCAATTTACCTTGGTCAGCAAACACATTTAAGTATCCTTCTTTATATTGAAAATTGTGCTTTTTATACCAATAATTTATTGGGATATCATCTTGAGTCCAAGCTTCAAATCGGCATATATTTTTAGCTTTTGCCAAAGTGATTGCTCTTTCTAATAATCGTGTAGCAGTTTTTTTGTTTCTATATTCAGGAAGCACTCCAAGTTCCCAAATTACGCCACCAAGTTTACCTTCCAGATAACAAGCTTGTTTTTTTATTTTTTCTATTTCGACATCAATAAATCCAATAATTTTGTTATCTTCAATTGCAACTAAATTTATCGCATTATTATCATAATTTTCTTTTTTACGAACAATGTTATCGTAGTATGATGTATCAAAAAAAGATAATAATCTGCACTGTAACCAATCTTTTTCGTCATTTTTAAGATATTTTCTGATTTTCATTTTTATTCTCCTAAGTTTTCAATTTCACCATTTTCAAGATAGATAATTTTGTCGCTAATTCGTTTAGCAAAATGATGGTCGTGTGATGCGAAAATCACCGTTGTTTTGTTTTTTATTTGTTGTAAAATTTTTTCTAATAATCGTACAGTTTGCTTATCTACATTTGCCGTAGGCTCGTCTAATAAAAGCACTTTTGGTTGTAAAATTAAAGCACGAGCAATCGCCACTCGTTGAATTTCACCACCAGAAATATTTTTGCTTTTGCGATTTTCAAAATTTTCTAATCCAACTAATTTTAATGCGTCTTTTACTTTTTCATTAATGTTTTTTTCTTTGCGAATTTTTAATCCGAAAGCTACATTATCAAAAACGGTTCCGCTAAACAAAAGTGGATTTTGATGTACATAAATGGAATTTTCTATTTTGAATTTTCGGGTTCCCAAAAGCCCGTTGAGGATTTTTAATAGAGTGGTTTTTCCCGAACCATTTGCACCTAAAATTGCATAAATTTTATTTTTCTCGAATTCGAGTTTTTTAATATCCAAAACGATTTTTGTTTCGTAAGCAAATTTCAAATTTTCAATCATTTTTCACCCACAAATGCAAAATGAAATTGATTGATAATGCAATTATCATCAAAATAAGACCGAGTGTGAGTCCCAATTCAAACGCACCTTTGCTAGTTTCCAACGCGATTGCTGTGGTAATCGTGCGAGTATAAAAACGAATATTTCCGCCTAACATCATCGAAACGCCAACTTCGCCAATGACGCGTCCAAATCCGGCTAAAATTGCCGATAAAATAATGAATTTTGCTTCTTTTATAGTTGCTTTGAAAATATTTCTTTGATTTGCACCAAGTGTTTTCAAAGTCTCAAAAAAGCGAGAATCGAGTTTGGATAATCCCGCGTAAACCATTGATGCAATTAGTGGAAAAGCGAGAATTGATTGTCCGATAATAATGGCAAGAGGCGTGAATAAAATGCGTGAATTCCCTAAAATGCCATTATTGGAAAGCATCGTGTAAACTAAAAGTCCGATAACAACCGTTGGGAGTGCCATTAAACTGTGCAAAAATGAGACAATGCCTCTTTTGAAGCGGAAGTTTTTCAAATGCAAAATAATGCCGAGAGGAATGCTAAAAATCGAGGCAATAATGACCGATGAAATGGTTAATTTGAGCGAAGTTAAGACAATGAAAAGCACTTCTTTATTCTGAGAAAAGAGAAGGAAAAATGCTTTGTTAAAAGAATTAATCATCTATTTTATTGCATCTGCGTAAAAAAGCTGTTTTCCATTTTTTTGAAATTGATTAATCATTTTTTGAGCTTTTTCGCTCGTAAGCCAATTGATAAATTTCATCGCAGATTTATAATTTACATTTGGGTGTTTTTGTGGATTTACCGCGATGATGCCGTATGGATTTAGTAAACCCACATCACCATCAAAAAGGATTTTTAGCGTAATTTTATCCTGCATTGCGATGTAAGTTCCTCGATCTGTGATTGTGTATCCAGCCAGCTCATTCGCCATATTTATGGTTGCACCCATTCCTTGTCCAATTTCTTTATACCATTTTCCAGTTGGTAAAATTCCTGTATTTTTCCACAAATTTTTCTCTTTTTTGTGCGTGCCAGAATCATCACCACGAGAGATAAATTCAGCTTTGGCAAATGCAATTTTTTGAAGCGCCTCGGTTGCATTTTGGGCTTTCATTATTTTTGCCACATCATTTTTTACACCGATAATCACAAAATCGTTGTGCATTACATCGCGTCTATTTACGCCAAATCCGTCTGTTACAAACTTATTTTCTGCACCGCGAGCATGCACTAAAATTACATCAACATCGCCATTTTCACCCAACTTTATGGCTTTACCAGTTCCAACTGCAATCACATCGACTTTGATTTTCGTGTCAGTTTCAAATTCGGGAAGTAAATATTCTAACAAACCACTATTTTCTGTGCTAGTAGTGGTGGCAAGTTTAAGTGGTATTTTGTTGTCACATCCCAAAAGAAGTGCAACAATTGCCAAAATTAATAAGAATTTTTTCATTCTTCCTCCATTTTTATTGAATGAAGAAAGCAAGAGTGTACAAATCGTGAAATTATTTGTATTCTCGCCTTTTCAAACACGGAAGGCAGTTTTGTTTCCAAAAATACCCTAACGGCAAAATAATCATATTCATGAATTCAGAATTCACGAATTTAGATACAATTGCTCGACGATAATTTCAAAACAAAAAATATTAGCTTGAATGTCAAGCACCATTTTTTGATAATTAACTGAAATTGATTGGTTTTCAAATTCTTAGCGTAATATTTGCATCATAATCAAAATTATCTCTTGACAAATTAAAATAGAATAATAAATCTCAATGTGATTATGAAAAAGATTAGAATAGAAAAATTAGTGAAAACATACAACAAAAGAAATGTTGTGAACGGCATTAGTATTGAGATAAATCAATCTGAAGTGGTGGGTATTTTGGGTCCGAATGGTGCTGGAAAATCGACCACTTTTTACATGATTTTGGGTTTGATAAAAGCAAACAGTGGTCGTGTATTTTTTGAAGACATAGATATTTCAAAGTTACCAATGTACAAACGCGCTCAACTTGGAATTGGCTATTTGGCACAAGAACCATCTATTTTTCATAAATTGACAGTTGAAGAGAATATAAATGCAATTTTGGAAACTTTGAATATTTCTAAAAAAGAGCAAAAATTAAGATTAAAAGAGCATCTTGATGATTTGGGATTGACGAAATTGGCGAAACAAAAAGCGTACACACTTTCTGGTGGTGAACGTCGAAAATTGGAGATTACGCGTTCCTTAGTTACATCTCCATCTTTTATTTTGATGGATGAACCTTTTGCCGGAGTTGACCCGTTGGCAGTTGCCGATATTCAACAAATTATTCAAAAAATGAAACAGAAAAATATTGGCGTGTTAATTACCGACCATAATGTGTTAGAAACACTAAAAATAACACAACGAGCGTACATAATTTACGATGGTGAAATTCTGTTTTCTGGGACTTCTCGCGAACTCGTGAATAATCAAAAAGCACGCGAAGTTTATCTCGGCGAAGGATTTACTAACCCGTTTGACGATTAGTTATAGGGGATTTGAAAATGAAAAAATTAAAGCAAAAATCCGGACAAATTCAAAGCCAAAATCAGAAAATGTTTCTGAAACCAAAAATGTTAAAAGCACTCGAAATTCTATCGCTATCTTTGAATCAATTACAAGATCAAATTAGTACGGAATTAATTGAAAACCCGATGCTCGAATTGGCAGAACCAGAAGATATTCAAAGTGACATTGAAGAAATTGTAAATAGTGAAAATGATGAGGTTCAAAAAACACTTGATGAGTACGAACAGCTGAGTGAAATTTTAGATTCGTATAATGAATATTCTGTTCAAAATTCGTTCGGCGAAAAATATGATAAAGCCAGTGTTTTTGAAAAAGTTATTGAGTCAGAAATTAACAAAAAACAAGAATTTTGTAGCCAATTATACAAGTTGTATTTGACTGATAATGAGTTTGAATTTGCGGTCGATTTCATCGATGAAGCCGACGAATATGGTTTTTTAGTAAAAAACTTTAAAATGGAACAATTTGCCAAAAACTATAAGGTAAAGCTTGTGCGAGCTGAAGAAATTCATCAACAAATTCTCCGTTTTCATCCGGCTGGAATTACCGCGAAAAACATAGAAGAATGTTTACTTGCACAGTTAGACTTTACCGATAAAACAGAACTTTTAACGAACATTATTCAAAATGATTTTAATGCATTGCTTCATCGAAAATACAAAAAAATCGCGAGCAAACACAAAATTACAGAAGAGAAGATTTTACAATTAATCAAGGTGATTTCACAATTAGATCCTAAGCCTGGTTTGCGTATTCATAATGAAAAAAACAACTATGTTTTGCCAGATATTACTCTCAAAAAAATTGGCAGTGATTACGAAATAATTCATAATAATCAGTCGCTTCCCAAAGTGCGATTAAGCAGATATTATCGTTCGATAATTAAGCAAGTTCATCAAGATGAGAAGATGCTTGCTTACTTTCAAGATAGGCTGAATGCGGCTAAACATCTTATGAAAATGCTCCACTCTCGCGGTAAAACTTTGGAAAAAGTTATGCGCTCAATTATTAATCATCAGCATGACTATTTTTATAATAACAGTGGCGTTTTAAAGCCATTAATTTATGCGACAATTGCTTCTGAATTGGAAGTAACTCCATCCACAATTTCGCGAACCGTGAGCAATAAATATGTTGATACACCATTTGGTGTGAAATGTTTGAAGGACTACTTTACGACGGTTGCCACCAAAAATGATGACAGTCAACTTTCCCGTCGAAGTTTAGAAAATAAAATTCAGAAAATTATTGATTTAGAAGACAAATCTAAACCACTCACAGACTTAGAAATATTTGCAATTATGCAGAAAAAAGGAGTTGTGATTTCGCGTCGATTAATCGCAAAATATCGAGATGAAAAAGGAATTTTGAATAGTTTTAATAGGAAAATAAAATGATAAAAGTTGCAATTATTGGTGGTGGACCTGGTGGTTATGTAACTGCAATTCGACTTCAACAATACGGCATTGAAGCTGTTGTTTTTGAAAAAGAGCGACTCGGCGGAGTTTGTTTAAATCACGGTTGTATTCCCACAAAATCATTGGTAAAAGTTGCTGATTTTTTTTCAGAAATGAAAGAGTCAGAACAATTTGGTATTTCTCTTGATAATTTGAAATTAGACTATCAAAAGGTTTATGAACGTAAAAATGCAGTTGTGGAAAAATTGGTTTCTGGCATTGAATTTATTTTTAAAAAACGCCAAATTAAAACCATTAATGAAGATGTTATTGAAATCGTAGAAGATGGGAATGCGGGCAAAATTATTACCCGAAATTCTGTATATTTTGCAGAATATATTATCATTGCGACTGGCTCAATTCCGAAAGAATTGTCATTTATGAAATTTGATGGAGAAGATATTTTGTCATCGCGCGATGTTTTGAAATTGGAAAAATTGCCTCAACATTTGGTGGTTGTTGGTGGTGGTGTTATTGGCTGTGAATTTGCCTCGATTTTTCAACAATTTGGCGTCAAAGTGGAAATTGTCGAATTTTTACCAAAACTTATTTTTAATGAAGACGATGAAATCTCGAAAAGATTAGCAATGTCGTTGAAAAAAAACAAAATAAAATTGCATCTCAAAACTGCGGTTGAAAGCTTTGAAAAGAATGATGAAACCATAAAACTGCAACTTTCAAATGGGAAAGAGATTATTACAAATCAAGTATTAGTGAGTGTTGGCAGGTTAGCACAATTTCCCAAAATTGCCATCGAAACAGAAAATGATTTCATTAAAATCTCAGATAAATTTCGCACAAATTTGCCCAATGTGTTTGCTATCGGTGATGTGACGGGAAAACTGATGTTAGCACACACTGCGAGTAAGCAAGGCTTGATTCTTGCCGATATTTTACATAATGAAATTAATCAGAAAAACATTGAAATATTGAATTTGAATTATCAGAAAATTCCTGCTTGTATTTTCACAAATCCAGAAATTGGTTCGATTGGCAAACGGGAAAATGAGTTTGGAAAAGATGAGATTTTAGTTGGTAAATTCCCCTTTTCAGCCAATGGAAAAGCACTTGGTTTGGGTAATACTTTTGGTTTTGTGAAGGTGATTGCAAACAAAAAAACGCACCAACTTTTGGGCGTTCACATAATTGGTCCACACGCTACCGAATTAATTGCACAATGTTCTGTTTTATTAGGTTTGAACACTACAATTGATGATGTTAAAAATGTTGTTTTCGCACATCCTACTCTTTCGGAAGTGGTGATGGAAGCGATTGAAGATTTGGAAAATTTGGCAATTCATAAGGTGTAAAAAAATGCAAAGAAAACCGAAATGGTTGATTTCCCAAAAACTTGGTTCGGCAAAAGCACGAGAAGTTGCAAAATATTTACGTGATTATAATTTGAATACCGTTTGTGATGGTGCGAAATGTCCCAATAAAGGTGAGTGTTACGATCGGGGTACTGCTACTTTTATGATTTTGGGAAATAGTTGTACGAGAAATTGTACTTTTTGTGCGGTTGATAAAAATTTGAAAAACTTGGAAATTCCAAATGTTGATGAGCCAACTGCCATCGCTGAAATTTGTAAAATTTTAAAATTGAAATACATTGTTGTAACCACCGTTACGCGTGATGATTTAAACGATGGTGGTGCATCGCAATTTATTTCGGTGATAGATAAAGTGAGAGAGATTTGCGGAAAAGAAGTTTCCGTTGAGGTGTTAATATCGGATTTTAATGGTGATTTGAGGCAGGTTGAAAAGGTCGTGAAAGCTGCCCCAAATGTATTGAATCATAATGTCGAGACTATTCCAAATTTGTATGCTGAAGTGCGACCAATGGCAGATTTCGAACAGTCTATTAGGATTCTCAAAAAAGCGCGTGAAACTGATTCTAACATAGTTACAAAAAGCGGTTTTATGGTTGGTTTGGGAGAAACGAAAACAGAAGTTCTTTCTTTGATGCAAAGATTACGCGAAACAGATGTGGATATTTTGACGATTGGGCAGTATCTTCAACCTTCCCAAAAGCACTATCCGGTGCGAGAATATGTTCATCCGAATCTGTTCGCTTTCTACAAAACAGAAGGTGAAAAAATGGGGTTCAAAATCGTTGAATCTGCACCACTTGTTCGTAGTTCTTACCACGCAGAAAGAGCCGAAAAATTGATAGTAAAAAGGAGATAATTATGCAAATCACAATTACAGCACGCCACTTCGATTTGACCGATGCAATTCGGGATCATGTTTATGCAAATAGTGAAAGAATTGAGAAATTTTTTGATCACATCATCGACATCCATTTTGTTCTTTCATTCGAAAATAATCGTAGCAATGTGGAACTTCTCGTTCATGCACCAAAACATACTTTGAAGAGCGAAGTGACAGAAAAAGATATGTATTTGGCGATTGACGAAGTGATTGATAAAATGGTGGTCCAAATCAAAAAAATGAAAAGCAAATGGAATGGACATCACAAAAAAAGTTTAAAGGAAAACGCACAATTTGTTCAGGCTAATTTGATCGAAAAAACGAACGAAAAAAAAGTTGTAAATATAAAGAGAATTTTTGCAGAAGGGATGACGATTAACGATGCAATCGACCATTTTGAAGGTACGAAAAAATCTTATCTAATTTTCAAAAATCTGGAAACGGATAGAATTAATGTGCTTATCAAAAAAGACGATGAGCATTACAAATTAATTGAACCATAAATTTATTTTCCCGTTCTCAAATATTTGAGAACGGGAAGTTTTTATCATAAGTTAAGGAGGATTTCGTGAAAAAAATAGAGGTAAAAGAATTTTATCGGACTAAACAGAAGGATTTTTTACTCTCTTTGGTGACAGAGCCGGAAACAATGGAACGAAGCATTGTGAGCCAATATCTCAGTCGTCCTGGATTAGCTTTTGCTGGTTACTTTGATCAATTTGACTACAAACGAATTCAAATTCTCGGTGAAAAAGAGATAAGTTTTTTGCAGTCACAAAAAAGCGAGGAACTTTATCGAATTACGCAAGAAATTTTTACTTACGATATTCCTTGTTTCATTGTTACGAAAGGACTTTCGGTTCCAGAACAAATGATTTTTTTGGCGAATGATTTGAAAATTCCGATTTTTGTTTCGCGTTTGACAACAGAAAAACTTTACGATTTTTTACGGAAATATTTAGCAGACATTTTTGCACCTTCAAAAACAATTCATGGTACCTTGGTCGATGTTTTTGGTGTTGGTGTTTTATTGACGGGCAAAAGTGGTATTGGCAAAAGTGAATGTGCACTTGATTTGGTTGAAAGAGGACGAAGATTAGTTACAGATGATGCTGTAAAAATGATTGCAAAAGATGGTAAAATTTTCGGAAAATCAGCAAAGAATTACGGCTATTTTATGGAAGTTCGTGGAATTGGTCTCATTGATGTGGCGAAAATGTTTGGCATTCACGCTGTTTGTCAGGAAAAGAAAATTGATGTTCAAATTGAATTGATGCAATGGAAAGATAATATGGATTACGAAAGAATTGGTTTGACGGAAAATCATGTGAATATTCTTGACATGAAAATCCCCATTATCTACTTGCCTGTTTCACCTGGAAAAAATGTTTCGGTGATTATCGAAGTGGTGGCGATGAATTATATGTTGAAAAGTTATGGTTATGACGCCGCCAAAGAATTTACCCAAAAAATTCAGGCAGATATAATTAGAAAATCAAAAAAATAATGAGAGAATTATGTTAAGAAAAACAGTGGAAATTACGAATAAACTTGGAATGCATGCCCGTCCTGCGACGATGATTGTGAAAATAGCGACGCGTTTTCGTTCCGAATTTAAAATAATTAAAGACAATATGGAAATCAACGGTAAAAGTATAATGGGCGTGATGACACTCGCGGCTGAATACGGTTCAAAACTGGAATTATTGGTCGATGGAGTCGATGAAGAGCATCTTCTAAATGAGATATCGGAACTATTTATAAGTAAATTTGGCGAAGAATAATCATGAAAAAAATGAAAGGTATTTCGGTTTCAAATGGCGTAGCTATTGGTCGAGTACAAATAGTTTCAAAGCCAAAATTAGAAATATCGAAAAAAGCAATTGAACATCACGAAATCGAACCTGAAATCGAGCGTTTTGAAGAAAATCTTCAACAAGTTTTGGGCGATATTGACCATTTAATCGAAAATATAGCACATTCAAAAGACGATAAAGATATTCTTTCTACTCACAAAATGATTTTGCAAGATCCAGAATTTATTAAAAAAATCAAAAAACTGATTAATAATGAACTTTTGAGTTTGGAAATGGCCATAAAAATTCATTTTACGGATATTGTGGAAATTTTCAACAATATGGAAAATGACTATTTTGCACAGCGTTCATCAGATTATGAAGATGTAGCGTATCGACTTTTGAGCCAAGTTTTACAACAGAAAACAGATTTTTTAGAAAATGTGGCAGAGAATACTATTTTGATTATGGAGAATATTTCACCGTCGCTTGTTACCAAAGTTTTTGCCAAAAATATCGGTGGATTGTGTACAGAAAAAGGAAGCAAAAACTCCCATAGTAGTATCATTGCGCGTTCGATGAATTTGCCGATGATTGTTAATATCCCAGATTTATTGAAAAATGTCAAAAATGGCGATTTAATCATTGTTGATGGGAATACAGGTGATTTAATTATTTCTGCTAAAGAAGAACTTTTGTTGAAATATAATGGAATTTTAGAAACAGAAATTCTTGAAAAAGAACATCTTCAAAAATTGATTGATATTCCATCTGAAACACGAGATGGTAAAAGAATAAAATTGATGAGCAATATCGAAATCCCACAAGAAATGAAGCAAGTTTTGAGTGTGAAAAGTGAAGGTGTGGGTCTTTTTAGAACTGAATTTATGTTCATAGGTCAGACAAAATTACCGTCTGAAAATGAACAATATGAAGTGTATCGCGAAATTGCAGAGGGCTGTTATCCTGAAGATTTAACTATTCGTACCATCGACGTTGGCGGTGATAAACTTTCCCAACTTTTGAACATCGAACACGAAATAAACCCAAATCTTGGTTGTCGCGGAATTAGAATTTCATTGCGTCACGATGAAGTTTTTAAAACGCAAATTAAAGCTATTTACCGGGCGAATATAAAGGGGAATATTAAAGTGATGTTTCCGATGATTTCAAGTGTTGGCGAGATTCATAAAGTGCGTCAAATTATGCAAGAATGTGAAACTGAATTAAAACGAGACGATCAAGATTTCTATCCAAATTTGAAAATTGGGGCAATGATAGAAATTCCGTCTGCTGCCATTACTTCCGATATGATAGCAAAAGAATGTGATTTTTTGAGCATTGGCACGAACGATTTGGTGCAATATACATTAGCTGTTGATCGCGATAATTCATCAGTAGAAGAATATTATCAACCCAGTAGTCAAGCAGTTTTGAGGCTGATTAGGATGACCGTTAGGAACGCACATAAAGCAAAAATAAAAGTGGCTATTTGCGGTGAAATGGCTTCCGAAAAAAAATACATAGAACTTTTAATTGGGCTTGGAATTGATGAATTTAGTGTCAGCCCAGGACGATTATTGATGGTAAAAAATGAAATATTAAATGTGAATTTTAAGGATGCGGAAAGCCTTGATGAGAGGATTTTTTGTGCTCTTGAAGAAGTAGAATAGAAGAGGGTTTATGCAAAGAGAAAGACATTTATTTACATCAGAGTCAGTTACAGAAGGTCATCCTGATAAAATGGCAGACCAAATTTCAGATGCGATACTAGATGCTATTTTGGCAAAAGATAAAAATGCAAGGGTGGCATGCGAAACATTTTTGACAACGGGAATGGCACTAGTTGGCGGCGAAATTACCACAAAATGCTATGTAGATATTCCAAAAATTGTGCGTGAAACCATCAAACAAATTGGTTACACAAATGCGGATTTCGGTATTGATGCAAAAACTTGTGCAGTGCTTACTTCGATTGGCAAGCAATCTGAGGATATCGCTCTTGGAGTAGATAAACGCGGTGCTGGAGATCAAGGCATGATGTTTGGTTACGCCTGCAATGAAACAATCGAGTTGATGCCAATGACGATTTCATTTGCCCACAAATTAGCACAAAAATTAGCCAAAGTTAGAAAAGATGGAACGATAAATTATCTTCGCCCAGATGGTAAAACCCAAGTTACCATTGAATATGAAAATGGCAAACCAAAACGAGTCGATACAGTTGTTATTTCTACCCAACATGATCCAGAAATAGAGCAAAATCAGATTCAAAAAGATATTGAGAAATATGTGATTTTTCCAATAATTCCCGCAAAGATGTTGGATAGTAAAACCAAAATCATTGTGAATCCTACTGGTCGTTTTGTGAAAGGTGGTCCACACGCAGATGCTGGACTTACTGGCAGGAAAATCATTGTGGATACTTACGGTGGAAAAGGGAGTCATGGCGGTGGTGCTTTTAGCGGAAAAGATCCGTCAAAAGTGGACAGGAGTGCTTCTTATATGGCGCGTTACATTGCCAAAAATATTGTGGCATCTGGCGTCGTAGATGAATGTGAAGTTCAACTGGCGTATGCCATTGGAGTTGAGAAACCTGTTTCGGTAATGGTCGATACTTTTGGGAAAGATGCAGATATGAAGCTCGAAAAAATAGCAAGAGAATTGTTCGATTTAACACCAGCTGGTATAATTAAGACATTAGATTTGCTAAAACCAATTTACCAAAAAACAGCAACTTACGGTCATTTTGGTCGTTCCGAATTTTCTTGGGAAAAAACTGAGATGAAAGATAAAATTAAAAAATATTTTCAGGAGATGAAATGAAATATCGTGTATTAGCCATAAATCCTGGCTCTACTTCCACAAAGATCGCTGTTTTTGATGATACCGAAAAAGTTTTTGTCGAAGTGCTTCGTCACGATGCCCAAAAAATCGCAAAATTTGGTGGCATAATCGAGCAGTTTGAATTTCGTAAACAGTTGGTTTTGGAAGCGTTACAAAAAAACCAGATTGAGCTTGCATCACTAAATGCCGTGGTTGGTAGAGGTGGACTCGTAAAATCTGTGGATAGCGGTACTTATGAGATTGATGAGCAAATGCTTACAGATTTGAAAAATCCAAAATTATGGGGTAGAATTCACGCTTCAAATTTAGGGGCATTCATCGCCAAATCAATCGCTGATGATATGCAAATTTCATCTTTCATTGTTGATCCTGTTACGGTCGATGAATTTTGTGATTTTGCGCGTATTTCGGGAGTTCCTGAAATTGAGAGGAAATCATTATTTCACGCGTTAAATATTAGGTTTATTGCCCATAAAGTTGCCGAAAAATTAGATAAAGAATTTGCAGATTGTAACATGGTAGCTGTTCATTTGGGTGGTGGAGTTACGGTTGCTGCCATCAAAAATGGAAAAGTAATTGATGCTAACAATGCCCTTTTGGGAATGGGACCATTTTCACCGCAAAGGGCAGGTGCGTTGCCGATTGGAGATTTATTAAATTTAGCTTTTTCAGGAAAATATTCCCAAAAGCAATTGGAAAAGAAATTGGCAAAAGAGAGTGGTTTTATCGCATATCTGGGAACAGATGATGGACTTGAAATTGAAAATTTGGTTAAAGCTGGCGATGAAAAAGCAACGCTAATTCACGGTGCAATGTGTTATCAAATTGCCAAAGAAATAGGCGGGTATGCCACTATTTTAGAAGGGAAGGTGGATGCGATTATTCTCACTGGTGGTCTAATTTATGACCCATATTTATTGGAAAATTTGAAGCGTTATATAAAATTTATTGCACCTATTTTCACATATCCAGGTGAAAAAGAAATGGAAGCACTCACGCAAGGCGCAGTGCGTGTTTTGAAAGATTTGGAAAAATCGAAAAAATATTATTAGATGAAATTTATTTTGTCATTTTTTTTCTTGATTTTTTTGCTTAATTGTGCTGAAAAATCGGAAGCAGATTGGACTGTTCTAGTTTACATGGCGTCAGATAATTACTTAAATAACGCTGCAATTGATGACATCAACGAAATGATAGATGCCGATTTTTCCGATAAAATAAATATTATTGTCCAAATTGATTACGCCGCAAATTCAGATTATTCGGCCCATCGCTACGAGATAACGCCGCAAAATCAAACATTTATCTCATCAATCGGGGAAATTGACAGTGGTGATTACACACAACTTGCCTCGTTTGTAAATTGGGGATTTTCTGAATATCCAGCCACAAAAAAAGCACTCTTTATTTGGGGGCATGGTAACGGTTGGTATTCCGATGAAAATGCGAGTTTATGTACCGACGATGAGAGTGGAAATTTCATAAATGTTACAGAAAGCGAGTTGAAGAACGCATTGAAGCATGAAAAATTAGACATTTTGGTATTTGATGCGTGTAATATGCAAACCTTGGAAATAATCGCCGAAATTTATGAATATACCGATTATGTTATCGCAGCAGAGGACGGAATGAATGGTGCTGGTTTTCCTTACAACACCATCTTTTCTGATTGGGAAGATTTTGCTAATACTGAAAATTTAGCAAAACAAATTGGTTTTAATTTTCATTATTCATATTGGTTTGAAGATATTTTTCCAATTTCTTGTTCGGTCGCAAAAACTTCTGAATTTCCGCAATTATTTACTAAATTAGCTGAATTTACAGCAAATTGGAATGAGATTGCTACCATCGAAGCATTTAGGCTAGTTCGTGCTGAATGCTGGGAATTTAACGAGGCTTTTTCCGTTAATTTGGCGATGGATATTGATGTGAAAGAATTTTTCACTACAATGGGTGAAGTTACGGAGAATGACACATTAATCTCTGAAATTTGTGATGCAATTGATAATTGCTTCATCTTTCAAAAAACAGAGAAGTACGATGTTGGGTATCCATATCATGAAGTTAGCACCAGTTTAATTTGGTTTCCAGATTTTGAAGCGAATGGATTTTTCGAAAATCGTAAAACAGAATATGAAAAATTACAATTTGCTGAGACTGGTTGGATTTCGTTTTTGGAGGATACATTAGATGAATAACGATTTTGATATTTTAATCAAAAAAGCGTTTGCAGAAGATTTTGGTGATATTGGTGATGTCACAAGCTCGGCTATTTTTTCTAACGAAAAAGATGATTATTACTTACTTTCTAAAGATGAAGGTACTCTTTGCGGAATAGATTTTTTCAAAAAAGTTTTTTTGAAACTTGACGAAGATATCGAATTGAAACTTTTCAAAAAAGATGGTGAAAAAATTAAAAATGGCGAAATTATTGCCACAATTTTTGGCAAAGTGAAAAGTGTTTTGAAAGCCGAAAGAACCGCATTGAATCTACTTTCACACCTTAGCGGAATTGCTTCTGAAACTGCAAAATTTGTACAAAAAACAAATGGGAAAACTAAAATCTTAGATACCAGGAAAACGCTACCAACATTACGAAAATTACAAAAATATGCCGTCAAATGCGGCGGTGGTGAAAATCACCGAATGGGTCTTTTCGATTTGGCAATGATAAAAGATAATCACATTGATGCAGCGGGTGGAATCGAGAATGCAGTGCGGAAAGTACGCGAGAAATGGAATGGTAAAATTGAGGTAGAAACCAGAAATTTAGCTGAAGTTAAAATCGCATTAAACTGCGGTGTAGGTAGAATTATGCTGGATAATATGGATAATAAATTGTTGCAAAAAGCAGTAAAAATAATTGGCGGAAAAGCCGAAACAGAAGCTTCAGGAAATATGAATTTAGAACGCATCGCAGCAGTTTCCAAAACAGGTGTGGATTACATTTCGGTTGGCGAACTTACTCACTCGGTAACTGCCTTTGATTTTTCGTTGAAAAGAGGTAAAAAATGATAAATTATGTAAAAAAAATTCAAAAATTAAAAGATAAATTTGATGGAAAAGTAGTGATTTCAGCACATCACTATCAACATCCAGAAATTGTAAAATTGGCAGATTTTGTGGGAGATTCCTACAAATTAGCTGTCGATTGTAGCAGAGTAAATGCAGAATACATCGTGTTTTGTGGCGTGCGTTTTATGGCGGAAGGTGCTGCCATTTTAGCCAAAGAAAATCAGAAAATATTGCTTCCAAAAATGTCAGCTGGTTGTCCACTCGCAGATTTTATTGATGGTGAAATAATGGAAAATGTATTAATGAGCATTGAACAAAATTTTCAAATTTCAGCCATTCCTGTAGTCTATATGAACTCATATACTGATGCAAAGAATGTTTGTGGAAAATTTGGTGGTGCGGTTTGCACGAGTTCAAATGCACAGAAGATTTTGGAATATTATTTTGCGAAAGGGCAATCAGTTTTTTTCGCGCCAGATTTTAATTTAGGTATTAACACTGCTCGAAAAATGAACTTGAAAGAGGGCGATATCATCAAAGTGAACAAAGATTTGACTTTTTCAAAAAATGGCAAAACACCTAAATTATTCATTTGGGATGGAAATTGTCGTGTTCACAAAAGATTTATCCAATCTGATGTTGAACAATTTAAAGCGAAATATCCGAATGGAAAATTAATTGTCCATCCAGAATGTGATGAGGCGATTGTTAATTTGGCGGATATTTCTGGTTCAACTTCCAAAATATTTTCTGAAATTGAAAAATCGAAAAACGGTTCTGTTTGGGCAGTTGGGACAGAATATTTTTTTGTAAAACGCATCACTGATCAATTCCCCCAAAAAACGATAGTTCCGCTTCGGCAGTCGATTTGTGCGAATATGGCGAAAATAAACCTACAAAATTTGTATGAAACTTTGAAGTCGATTGATGAAAATATAGAAAATTTAATCGTCGTGAATGAAAAACAAAATGCACGTAAATCACTTCAAAAAATGATAGAAATCGTGGAAGGTTAAAATGCGACGAACATTTGATGTAATTGTGCTTGGTAGTGGTATTTCTGGGCTTACCGCCGCAATTATTTTACGAGAAAAAGGTCTTAACGTGGTGGTGGTCACGAAAGAAAAAGAGATTGCTGAAACAAATACAAATCGAGCACAGGGTGGTATCATTGCCAAAAAAAATGGCGATAGCTTTGCCGATTTACGAGATGATATTCTAAAAGCTGGTGGTGGTTATAACCGCATCGATGCAGTTGAATTACTCGCTGAAAAAGGTCCTGGTTTTGTTTTCGATTTTTTAATTGATAAAATTGGCGTAGATTTTTCCAAAACTGCGGGTGGAGAATTAGATTACACTGAGGAAGCAGCTCATTCAACGCGACGTGTTTTGCATTATGAAGATAGAACTGGTGATAAAATCGAACGAAAATTAATCGCATATTGCCAGAAAATTGGTGTGGAAATTTTGACAGAATTTACAGCAGTCGATTTAATCACAAACGAACATCATTCTGATGACATTCAAGAGTTGTACGAAGAACGTGAAGTGATGGGCGTTTATGCACTTAACAATGCAAGTGGCGAAGTTTTTACTTTTTTTTCACATCATGTAATTTTGGCTACTGGCGGTATTGGTAATTTGTATCAACACACCACCAACTTGCCATCCGCTACCGGCGATGGTTTGAGTATGGCGTATCGTGCTGGTGCGGAAATTATCAATGCTGAATTTGTCCAATTTCATCCCACTTCATTTTTCCACAAAGACATAAAACGATTTTTGATTTCGGAATCTCTGCGCGGTGAAGGTGCTCGTTTAGTCAACTCCAGTGGGGAAGAATTTATGATAAATTACGCTCCAAATTTGAAAGATCTCGCTCCGCGTGATGTAGTTTCAAGAGCGATTTACGAAGAGATGGGCAAAGTTGGAGCAGAATATATGCTTTTGGAAATTGCTCCATTTTATCAAGGTTCTGAACCACTCAAAAAGCGTTTTTCCAAAATTCATGAAACTTGTTTGAAGGGTGGCATCGATATTTCAAAAGAAGCAATTCCGATTGTGCCAGCGGCTCACTATTTTTGCGGTGGAGTAAAGGTGGATTTGAAGGGACGCAGTTCTCTGAAAAATCTTTATGCTATCGGCGAAGTAAGCTGTACAGGTGTTCATGGAGCAAACAGACTTGCTTCAACTTCACTTTTGGAGGGATTACTTTGGGCAAAATTTACCGCTGATGAAATTACTGAAAAAGAGCGTAAAATCAATAAAAATCGTTTTGCCAAAATTCCAGATTGGCAAGAACCGGAACACATCGAAGATTTTGATCCATTATTACTCGTTCAAGATTGGAAAGCAATTCAAATGACAATGTGGAATTATGCTGGGATTATTCGTACTCAAAAAGGGCTGATGCGTGCCAAAGCAGATTTAGAATATTATTCACATCGAATTTTTAAGTTTTATAAAACTGCCAGATTAGACAAGACTATTATTGAGTTAAGAAACGCAGTAATAAATGCTTCCATCATCGTTAATGCTGCTCTTAGAAATACAAAATCAAGTGGCTGTCACTTTATAAAATAATCTTATATTTCTAAACTTGACACAAAAAAACGATTCAAAAAAATTACACACTGTGTGCTATGCGGGGAATTAGCGGTGTCCTGTAACCCTCAATCCGCTATAGTGGGGCAGAATGCCTGCATGAGAATGCTGATTTTTCTGGCGAGTTTGATAAGCGATGTTGAGAGTCAAGCCCAACGCAATTGTGAGCCGAGAATCGTGTCAGATCTGGAAGGAAGCAGCACTAATTGGAATTTGCGATGTGCCGTTGGTCTACTTGATTTGAGTTGGCTGTCAATTTTCGTTTGAAAATAGGTGTCAAATGCAGGTGCACACATTTTTAATTTAATGTTAAAATTGAATATTTTTTAAGAGGATTAATGAAAAAATACAAAGTACCACGAGGAACTTTTGATATTTTGCCAGAAGAAAGCTTTAAATGGCAGTATATTACGAAAACATTTAGACAAACCACTCAGCTTTTTAATTACAGAGAAATAGTTACACCCATTTTTGAAAATAGCGAAATTTTTGAACGCAGTGTCGGGGATACTTCTGACATCGTTGAGAAGGAAATGTATAAATTTCAAGATAAAAAAGGGCGTGAACTTGCATTGCGACCAGAAGGGACAGCACCAGTTGTGCGTTCTTTTGTGGAGAACGGTCTGCATTTGAAACCTAATTCTGCTAAACTATATTACCTCGGTCCCATGTTTCGATATGACCGTCCACAAAAAGGGAGATACCGCCAGTTTTACCAATATGGAATTGAAAATATTGGTAGCGAAAATCCTTTTATTGATGCAGAAGTTATTGCATTTGCTTTTCATTTTTTAAAAGAGTTGGGACTCCAAAATTTTGAGCTACAAATCAACAGTATTGGTTGTGAGAATTGTACAAAAGAGTATGATATTGCCCTTAAAAAGTACTTTTCAAAACATCTGAATGAACTTTGTTCAGATTGTAAAACAAGGTTAGAGAAGAATCCGAAACGCGTTTTAGATTGTAAAGTGAAAAACTGCAAAACAATTGCAAAAGACGCACCTTCAATGCTCGATTATCTCGATGAAGATTGCAAAACACATTTTTCAGCAATTCAAAAATATCTTTCTGAAATGCAGATACCATTTGTGATAAATCCAAAAATAGTACGCGGGTTAGATTATTACGCTCAAACGGCATTCGAGATTATTGATACAAATTTAGGCGCACAAAATACCTTAATTGGTGGCGGTCGATACAGTAAATTGGTGCAGCAATTAGGTGGGGCAAATATCTCGGGGATTGGTTTTGCCGGTGGTTTTGAACGGTTGTTACTTTCATTAGAAAACGAAAACATTATCTTCGGTATGGAACAGAAACCAGAAGTGTATTTTGTAAATTTAGGTGAAAACACAAAATATGAAAGTGTGAAAATTATTTCAAATTTGCGAAAAAATGGAATTTCGTGTGAGTTTAACCCAGATAAAATTTCAATGAATGCTCAAATGAAAGAAGCAAATAAAAAAGGTGTGAAATTTTGCTTGATTTTAGGAGAAAATGAATTGAAAAATAATGAAATTATCCTAAAAAATATGTTTACGAGTGAACAACAAAATGTTAAAAGAGATAAAATAATTGAAGCAATAATTACTTCAAAAAAATCTTGACGGAAAAATTGGCACTCTAAAAAAGACACTGCTAAAAATAAAAATTAATGATGGAGGAAATGATGAAATTAAAACCAATTGATGACAGAGTTTTAGTTAAAATTGCAGAACTAGAAGAAAGAAATGTGGGTGGAATTATTATTCCTGACACAGCGAAAGAAAAACCACTAATTGGAGAAATTATTGCGGTTGGCACGGATGAAGAATTAGTAGAAATAGTGAAAATTGGTGACAAAATATTATATGCAAAATATGGTGGTACCGAAGTTGATTTCGATAATGAAAAATATCTAATCATTTCGCGTTCAGACATTTTGGCTGTGATAAAATAGGAGAAAAAATGGCTATATTAGAAGTAAGTAATGATACATTTGAGCAAGAAGTTTTAAAATCAGAAATTCCAGTTTTAGTTGATCTTTGGGCACCATGGTGCGGTCCTTGTCGTGCACTTACCCCTACTGTTGAAGCTATTTCTGCGGAATTTGAAGGAAAGGCAAAAGTAGTAAAATTGAACATCGATGACAATCCAACAGTTGCCGCAGAATATCAAGTTATGTCGATTCCAACTTTACTTTTTTTCAAAGATGGAAAGGTTCAATCGCAAATTATTGGTTTGGTAGATAAATCTAAAATCGAGAGTAAATTACAGTCGCTTGTATAAATTAATTTAAAAAAAAGCTCCCAATGTTGGGAGCTTTTTTTATTGTGTGTCAATGATAGTTTTAATGGTTTCTGATGATAAAACTTTTCCAACGGAAACTACTTTTTCATCGATCACCAGTGCTGGAATTGTCATTACACCGAAATCTAAAATATCGTTAATCTCGTTAATTTTTTCAATGGCGATGTCCAAATTATAAAGTTTCACACATTCCCTTACATTTGTATCCAATTCATTACATTTTTTGCAGCCAGTTCCCAAAATTTTTATCTTCATAAATCCTCTTAAATTAGTTATTGAAACATGAAATTACCGTAAATAAAACCAGCTATAGTAGAGTATAACACGATGAGCAAAATGTAGGAAATTGCTTTTTTGAAGCCCATCAGTTTTGTGATTACAATCATGTTTGGTAAGCTGAGTGAATAGCCGGAAAGAAAGAGTGATAAAGCCGGACCTTTGCCCATTCCAAGCCTCATAAGTTCTTTTATTATTGGGACTTCTGTTAGCGTGGCGAAGTACATTAAAGCTCCAAAAACAGACGCAAAAAAATTAGAAAAGAGACGATTTTGTCCTAAAAATTTTTGAACGGTATTTTGTGGAATTAGTTGAAAAAGAATACCAGCAATGAAAATTCCTAAAAAAAGTAAGGGCAATATTTTTTTGGTAAAATCCCAAGTTTCTGAAATCCATAATTTGTTGTGATTTTTATCAAATTTCAGAAAAATTAAAATGAGTAGTAAAATGATATAAAGTGGCATTAAAATCAGCTTTAAGATGGAGTTGATGGGGAGACTGCCCGTTACGAGAAAGGCAAGTTGCAACAAGAAAAATAACATAATATCAATTTTGGAAAATTGCAGTTTTTCATCAGTGATGATAAATGTTTTTTCATTATGTTTTTCACGGAAAAATTTGTCCATCAAAAACCCAATAATAATGGCACCAATAATGGAAAATGCTAAACGCACAAATGATAATTCCCAACCGAGAACGGTGCCTGTTAAAAAAATGGCGGCGATGTTAATGGCTGGTCCAGCGTAAAGAAATGTAGTAGCTGGTCCGATGCCGGCGCCACGTTTCCAAATACCCGCAAAAAGTGGTAAAATTGTGCAAGAACAAACAGCTAAAACTCCGCCCGAGATGGAAGCGATTGGATACGAAATCCACTTACTTGTGTTTGCACCCAAATATTTAAGAATGGCGTCTTTTTTGGCGAAAACTAAAATTCCACCTGCAATAAAAAATGCAGGAATTAAGCAAAGTAAAACATGCTCGCGTGCGTAATTTTGAAGTAAAATCAAGCCATTAAAAAAAACATCTTTAACTATTTCTCTATTAAATGGCAAAAAGTAAAGTGCCAAAAATATAATAATAATGCCACCTAATTTACGGAATTCTTTTTTCATTATTTTACTCTTGTGATATTTGCCCCGATTTTTTGTAATTTTTCTTCAATTTTATCGTAACCTCGGTCGATATGATAGATGCGTGAAATGGTGGTCTCACCTTTTGCTGCTAAACCCGCTATGACTAACGCTGCACTGGCTCGCAAATCGGAAGCCATAATTTCAGCACCACTTAGTTTTTTCACACCGGTTACCGTCGCGATATTTTTATTTATTTTGATATTTGCATCGAGCCGATTCAGTTCCGCAACATGGATAAATCTGTCTGGGAAAATCGTGTCTTCAATAATTGATGTTCCGTTAGAGAGCGTCATCAAAGCCATAAATTGAGCTTGTAAATCGGTTGGAAAACCTGGATATGGCAAGGTTTGAATATCTACTGCTTTGATTATTTTTGGAGGCATTAGCTCAATACTATTTTCATTGATTTTTATGGTGCAACCAACTTCTCGTAACTTATTGATGAGAATTTGAAGGTGTGTTGCGCTACAATTTTGAACAATAATTTGGGTATTCGTGGTTGCTGCTGCGATTAAAAAAGTTCCCGCTTCAATTCTATCTGGCATCATTTTCATTGCAATTGGTTGTAAATTTTTAACTCCAAAAATTTTCAAAGTGGATGAATTTTGTCCTTCTATTTTGGCACCCATTTTATTGAGAAAATCAATCAAATTAGCTATCTCTGGTTCTTTTGCAGCGTTGTAAATGGTCGTTGTTCCATTAGCTAAAACAGCGGTCATCAGAGCGTTGCAAGTAGCTCCGACGCTCACTTTTTCAAAAAAGATTTCTGCACCTTTTAACAGTTTGCAATTTGCTAAAATATACCCATTCTCGATTTTTATTTTAGTGCCAAAAGTTTCCATTGCTTTCAAATGCAAGTCTACTGGTCGTGTTCCAATGGCACAACCGCCAGGAAAAGAAACTTTTGCTTTTCCAAAAATAGCCAAAAGTGGCCCCAAAACATAGATAGATGCACGCATTTTTGAAACCAATTCGTAAGGTGCTTTGTGGGAATTTACGCGAGTAGAATCGATGGTAATTGTGTCATTCTCAAACTCAACTTTGGCACCGAGAGCACGCAGTAAGTTTGCCATCATTTGAATATCGACGAGATTTGGAACATTGGTCAAAGTAGATTTACCTTTTGCCAAAAGAGTGGCTGTCATAATTGGTAAAATAGCATTTTTTGCACCACTTACTGAAATTGTGCCACCAAGTTTTTTACCACCAGTTACAATAAATTTATCCATAAATTCTCCTAAGCTATCACCATAATTCTGTCAAAATTGTTTAAATCTCGACATATTTCAATATTTTTGAAGCCATTTAATGTGGCAATATTTTTTATTATTTTTGCTTGATTATGTCCAATTTCAAAATAGATTTTTCCATCATCAGTCAAATATTTTTTGGCATTTTCCAAGATTTTACGATAAAAATACAGTCCATTTTCACCTGCCACCAAAGCTGTAATTGGCTCAAATTTAGTTATTTCAGGTTGTAAATCTATAAAATTATTTTTGGAAATATAAGGCGGATTAGAAACGATTAAGTTGTATCGCTTATTAGCATTTTCGAAAAGATTTGAGTGGGAAAAAGTTATGTTTACATTATTTTTAACTGCATTATTTTTGGCAATTTCAAGTGCATTTATAGAAATGTCAATTGCATCAATTTGGCAATTTGGGAGAAATTTTGCAAGGGCTATTGCGATTGCACCGGAGCCCGTACCGATGTCGAGAATTTGTTTGATTTTTGGGTTTTCCAAAATTATTTTTTCTATCAAAAATTCAGTTTCTGGTCGTGGGATTAAAACATATTTATTAACTTTAATTTTGCAATCATAAAATTCGGTTTCACCCAAAATATATTGCAATGGTTCTCGTTTTTTCCGTCGTGATATTATGGTGAGAATAGTTTCTAACTCATTTTTTAAAATTGGTTTATCAAGGTTTAAATAAAGTTCAAAACGCTTTAAATTCAAAACGGAAGAGAGGATGATTTCCGCTTCAATTTTGGCAGTGTTGATGTTTGCTTTTGCGAAATTGTCAATTATAATTTGAAGAATTTGTTTAATGTTTTGTGGCAAAAATTAGTATCCTCTGACTTTTTTGAGAATTTTTTCTTGGATATTTGTCGGCACGATTTCATAATGCAAAAATTCCATTGTGTAGCCTGCTCGTCCTTGAGAAATTGAGCGTAATTTTGTGGCGTATCCAAAAAGTTCGCTCATCGGGATTTCAGCGATAATTTCTTGTTTTTTGTTACTCGCACGAATTTGTTCAATTTTACCGCGTTTTGAGTTTATATCACCGATAATGTCCCCCACAAAATTTTCAGGAGCAATAATGCTGACCAACATAATTGGTTCCATAATGAGTGGTTCTGCGGAACGGAAAGCCTTACTTAGTGCCATCGAAGTGGCAATGCTAAAAGCGGTTTCGCTAGAATCAATTTCGTTGTATTTTCCGTCAATTAATTCTATTTTTACGCGTTGAATGGGACTACTCATCAATGGACCGTCAAAACAAGCGTTCAATGCGCTTTTTTCTATGGCATTCCAATATTCTTTTGGAATCGTGTTTTCTGAAATGGAATTAACGAAAATATTTTCTTGATCTTCCGTAATTTCATCTTTTTTTAGTGGTGAAAGTTTGAATTTAACAATTGCAAAATGGCCCTTGCCTTCCATTTCGCGAATCAATTCTGCATCTGCAATAACTTCTTTTTTAATCGTTTCACGGTAGGTTACATGCGGGTTTCCGACATTTACTTGTACATTAAATTCCCTTTTTAAGCGTTCCACAATTACTTCCAAATGAAGCTCACCCATTCCGGCAATTAGTGTTTGTCCAGTATCTTTATGGATGGAAACTTTGAAAGTTGGATCTTCTTCTTGCAATTTGCGTAAAGCATCTTCCATTGTGTCTTTATCTGCTTTAGTTTTTGGCTCAATGGCGGAAGCAATCACCGTTGAGGGAAATGAAATCTCAGAAAGGAGAATGTTGTGATGAATTGAGGTGATTGTGTCACCAGTTTGAATGTTTTTTGGGCCAATAACTGCTGCGATGTCACCAGCTTGAAGTTCTTCAATGTCTTTGGTTTTATTGGAATGAATCTGTAAAATCCGGGCAATTCTTTCTTTTTTTTCGGAAGATTGATTTACAATCGTGTCTTTTTTACGGATTTTACCAGAATAGACGCGGATATAATTTAATTTTCCGACATATTTATCAGTTTGAACTTTGAAAACAAAGGCCGAGAAATTGCCATTAATATCGGGTTTGATTTCGATCTCTTTTTTATTTTTTTTTTGGATGCCAGTTGCGGGCGGAACTTCGAGCGGAGATGGCAGAAAATCGCAAATCGCGTCGAGCAATTTTTGGGTACCAATATTTTTCAAAGATGAACCACATAAAATTGGAATAAATTGATGTTTTTGTACACCTTTTTTAATTGCTGCTGAAACTTGTTCTGTGCTAATTTTTTCATCGTCCAAATATTTTTCCATCAAATCTTCGTCGTATTCGGCGATAATTTCCAAAAGTTTATTGCGATAATCATCTGCTTTTTCCGCATAATTTTCTGGAATATCTGTTACTTTGAAATCAATTCCCAAAGTGTTTTGGTCATAATAATAGGCTTTCATCGAGACGATATCGATGAGTCCTTCAAGGTTATCTTCGCGACCGATAGGTAATTGAATTGGGCATGCAAATTCAGTTAATCTCTCGTGAATAGCGTCAACAACATTTTCAAAATCTGCACCTGAACGGTCCATTTTATTGATGAAAGCAATGCGCGGAACCTCATATCTATCTGCTTGATGCCAAACTGTTTCCGATTGTGGCTCCACTCCACCAACGGCACAAAAAATACCAATAGCACCATCTAAAACTCGTAATGAACGCTCCACTTCGGCAGTAAAATCCACATGACCGGGTGTATCAATAATATTTATTTGTTTATTTTGCCAAAAACATTTTGTGACGGCGGAAGTTATTGTAATGCCGCGTTCTTTTTCCTGATCCATCCAGTCCATAACAGCATTTCCGTCGTGGACTTCGCCCATTTTATGAATGATGCCGGTGTAGAACAACATCCTTTCGGTTGTTGTTGTTTTGCCGGCATCAATATGAGCAATTATGCCAATATTTCTTATATTGGACAAATCTGACATAATTTAGAATCTAAAATGAGCAAAAGCTTTGTTTGCTTCTGCCATTTTGTGAACATCTTCTCGTTTTTTAATGGTTGCTCCATCTTTGTTATAAGCTGATAAAAGTTCACCTGCAAGTCTTTCAACCATTGTTTTTTCTGAACGCTTGCGTGCAAAATCGATAAGCCAACGGAAAGCCAACGCTTGTGCATCTTTCGATGAAACTTCGGTTGGAACTTGATAGTTTGAACCACCAATTCTACGAGAAACCACCTTGATAAGTGGTCTTGCGTTTTCCACAGCTTGATTAAAAACTTCAAGCGGTTGTTTCTTAGTTTTTTCTTCTAAAATATCGAAAGCTCCGTAAACGATTTTTTCGGCGAGGCTTCTTTTTCCGCTTTTCATAACTGTGTTGATGAAACGACTCAATCTTTTATCACCAAATTTTGGATCAGGCAGGATTTGTCTTTCAAGTACTTTTCTTCTTCTCATCTGATTCTCCTATTTTTTGGGTCGTTTAGTTCCGTATTTGGAACGAGATTGTGTTCGGTTATCAACACCTGCTGTATCAAGTGCGCCACGAACGATATGGTATCTAACGCCTGGAAGGTCTTTTACTCTTCCGCCTCTAACGAGCACAATACTATGCTCTTGTAAATTGTGTCCTTCACCTGGAATGTAAACCGTAACTTCATGACCATTCGTGAGACGAACTCTCGCAACTTTACGCAACGCTGAATTCGGCTTTTTGGGTGTGGTCGTGTAAACTCTGGTGCAGACACCTCTTCTTTGTGGACATGATTCCAAAGCTCTATTTTTCTTCTTCTTTGCAATCTTCTTGCGTCCTTTTCGTACTAACTGATTAATTGTTGGCACTTTTCCTCCATCTTCCTTTTTTATTTAGATATCGAGCAATTCTTCAACTGATGCTGTTATGCTTTCTTCTGTGTGAGCAATCTCTTCGATAATATCGCTGACTGTTTTACCTTCGGCAACGGCTTCCTTAACTTGTTCATTGAAATGTTTTGTGCCAGTTCCGATAGGTATTCTGCGTCCCACAATAATATTTTCTTTTAGTCCTACTAAATTATCAACTTTACCTTCGATTGCAGCTTGCGTCAGAACTTTTGTCGTTTCTTGGAACGACGCAGCCGAAAGCCAACTGTCGGTTAATAATGATGATTTAGTGATTCCCAAAAGGAGTTGCTCAAAAGTGGCTCCTTCGCCACCCTCTTCTTCGATGCGTTTGTTTTCTTGCATTACTCGATTTCTTTCTATTATTTCACCTTCTAAAAACATGGTGTGACCGGATGTGATAACTTTCACTTTTTTGAACATTTGACGAATAATTACGCCAATATGTTTATCTTGAATTTTAACACCTTGTTTTCTATAAACTTCTTGAATTTCATTCAAAATAAGCTGTTGTGCAGCGTTGATACCTTTTGCTTTCAAAATGTCGTGCGGATCAAGCGGACCACTCGAAAGTGGGTCTCCACTTTCCACCATATCACCTTGATGAACGATGATTCTTTTTCCCGGAGGAATTACATATTTTTTCTCTTCCTCTTCACCTGGTTTTACATAAATTACGCGACCAGATTTAGACAAATCACCAATTCTGATACGCCCAGCAACTTCGGAAAGAACCGCTTTTCCTTTTGGAATACGTGCTTCAAACAAATCTTGAACTCGTGGCAGACCACCTGTAATATCACTGTGTTTGATGCTAATTCGCGAAGTTTTACCAAGAATATCGCCAGGGTGAACATAAACGCCATCTTCAATTTCCACACTTAAATTTGTTGGAATAGGTACGAGTTCTTCTTTTTTGTCATCTTGAATAATTTTGAACTGAGCTTGTTTTTTGCGGTCTTTCGATTCGATTGTTGTGATTTCTCGCATTCCAGTAAGCTCGTTAAATTCTTCTTTATAAGTTACATCTTTAATGAAATGTTCAAACTTCAATTTACCTTTTGCAGTCGCGATAAGTGGGTTGTTATAATGATCCCAACTGAATAATTTAGTATCTTTGACAACTTTTTCGCCATCATTCACAAAAACAGTAGAAGCATATTCAACTTTATAATCTTCCGCAACTTCACCGTCATTATTAATAATTTTAATTCGGCCAAAGTTACTAATAGAGACAAGTTCACTTTGACGATTCACAACTGTGTTCATCCTGGCAAATTTGATTGTTCCATCTGTATCGGAAACAACTTCGGCACGATCTACATCTGTACTCGTTGTTCCACCAATGTGGAAAGTACGCAATGTAAGCTGTGTTCCAGGCTCACCAATACTTTGAGCAGCAATGATTCCAACCGGCTCACCGATGGTTACTGGTTTGTTGTTGCCGAGGTTTCTACCGTAACACCTAGCGCAAATTCCTTTCTTTGATTCGCAAGTTACTACCGAGCGAATTTGCACTTCGTTGATACCGTGGTCTTGAATTATTTTTGCTTTTTCATTTGTAATGGTTTCATTTAGATTCACTAAGATTTTATCAGTAACTGGATCGATAATATCTTGTGCCGCAGTTCTACCTTTAATTCTTTCAGAAAGTGACTCAACAACCTCTAGGCCTTCTTTCAAAGCTGAAACACTATGACTTTCAATTGTGCCGCAATCTTCTTCTGTAATAATTGCATTCTGTCCAATATCGACCAAACGACGAGTTAGATAACCAGCATCCGCAGTTTTAAGGGCTGTGTCAGCCAAACCTTTTCTTGCACCATGCGTTGAGATGAAGTATTCAAGAACGGTAAGACCTTCCTTAAAATTAGACTTAATCGGTGTTTCGATAACTTCTGAGCCACCTTCTGCTGAACCTCGAGATGGTTTATCCATCAAACCACGCATTGCTCCAAGCTGTTTAATCTGATCCTTACCACCACGTGCTCCCGAAATGTACATCATATTGATTGAGTTAAATCCATCTTGATCATTTTCGAGTTGTTCCATCAAAACTTTTGTTACATTATCTGTTGTCAGTTTCCATTTATCTACCACGCGGTTGTAGCGTTCAGTTTCGGTAATTTCACCATTCATATAACTATCGATGATTTTCTGAACTTCTTTCTCTGTTTTAGTGATGAATTTATGTTTTTCTTTTGGCGAAATAACATCGCTTGCACTAAATGTGATACCTGCTTTTGTTGCATATTTGAATCCCATATCTTTGATATCATCAAGAAATTCTGCAGTTCGATGTTGACCAACAGTTTCGTAACATTCCATCGCTAGATCATTCAATCTACTCTTTGTGAAAACTTCGTTTTTAAACGATATTTCAGGTGGAATAATTTGATTGAAAATAACTCTACCAACAGTTGTAGTAACCATTTTTCCATCGATAAGCACATTTATCCAAGTGTGAATGTCAAATTCAGTATTTTTCCCATTTTGAGAATTTTTCAATAATTCAGCTTGTTCGTATGCGACGACAACTTCTTCCGTTGAGCTTAGATATCTGAGCTTTTTCTTATCTTTCACATCTTTGTCTTTTAAAGTAGTGAGATAATAATTTCCCAACACGATATCCTGATTTGTTGCCATTGCCAATTTTCCGCTAGCAGGTAGCAATAAATTTCGAGAAGCAAGCATTAAAACGCGTGCTTCCATCTGTGCTTCTTTAGAAAGTGGTACATGGACAGCCATCTGATCACCATCGAAATCGGCATTGTAAGGGATACAAACGAGCGGATGAAGTTCGATTGCTCTTCCTTCCGTCAAAACTGGCTCGAATGCTTGAATACCATGTTTGTGAAGAGTCGGTGCTCTGTTCAAAAGTACAGGATAATCTTCCATGATTTCTTCCAAAATTTTCCAAATTTCTGGTCGTTTATCTTCGATCAATTTTTTGGTGGTTTTGGCTTTTTCTATTTGCGCAACTTTTTCTAATCTCTCAATTAAGAAAGGTTTGAACAATTCAATCGCCATCTCTTTTGGAATTCCACATTGATGAATTTTGAGATGTGGTCCAACGATAATCACAGAACGACCAGAGTAATCTACACGCTTTCCGAGTAGGTTTTGGCGGAAACGACCGCTCTTTCCTTTCAGTTGGTCGGCGAGAGCTTTGAGAGGACGATTTCCTCTTCCTTTTACCGGTCTAGTTTTACGCGTATTGTCGATGAGAGCATCAACAGCTTCTTGCAACATGCGTTTTTCATTTCGCAAAATTACTTCTGGTGCGTTGATGTTCATAAGTCCGCGTAAACGATTGTTTCTGGTAATAACTCTTCGGTAAAGTTCGTTAAAATCTGCAGTTGCGAATCTTCCACCTTCCAATTGAACAAGAGGTCTCAGGGTGGGTGGGAGGACTGGTAAGACTTCTAACACTAACCATTCTGGACGGTTGCCAGATTTACGGAGTGCATCTACAACCTTCAATCTTTTGATTGCTTTTGTCTTTTTTTGAACAGAAGTTTCGAGATTAACGATAGTTTGCAATTTCATTGATTCATCTTCGAGTGGTATTTCTGAAAGTAACATTTGGAGTGCTTCTGCACCCATCATTGCTTTGAAATCGCCACTAACTTTATCGATTATTTCGTAATATTCATCAACATCAATGAGGTCTTTTTTCTCATAATCGCTGTCGCCTGGGTTTATCACAACGAACGATTCGTAATAAATAACTTGTTCGAGTTTTTTTACGGGCATTTCCAGAATTGTACTAATGACACTTGGCATACTTTTGAAAAACCATAAATGTGCGATTGGTACTGCAAGTTCGATGTGTCCCATTCTTTTACGACGAACGCGTGAAGTGGTTATTTCCACACCGCAACGGTCGCAAACAGTATCCTGAAAACGCTTTTTTTTGTATTTTCCACAACTACATTCATAATCTTTTTCTGGTCCAAAAATTCTTTCGCAGAAAAGCCCACCTTTTTCGGGTTTCAAAGTTCTGTAATTAAGCGTATCTGGTTTTGTTACCTCGCCGTGGCTCCATTCGCGGATTGTATCTGGCGATGCAATTTTAATTCTAACTTTATCGTAATTTTCTATTCTTCTATCTTTTTTAGCTTTTCGAATCACAATTACCTCCGTTAAGATTCGTTTTCTGCAATGAATTCTACATCAAAACAGAGTGATTTTAGTTCACTAATTAACACATTAAATGATTCTGGAACGCTCGGTTTTGGAATTGGTTCACCACTCGTGATTGCTTTGAAAGCATTGGTTCTACCTTCGACATCATCACTTTTTATGGTGAGCATTTCTTCCAATAATTTGGAAGCTCCGTAAGCTTCTAAAGCCCAAACTTCCATCTCGCCCAATCTTTGACCACCGTGCTGTGCTTTACCGCCCAATGGTTGTTGCGTAATTAATGAGTAATGTCCAGTTGAACGAGCGTGCATTTTGTCGGCGATTAAGTGATTTAATTTGAGCATATACATCACTCCAACCGTCACACTTTCTTTGAATGCATCGCCGGTTTTTCCATCATAAAGTGTTTGCTTGCCATCAGTTGACAATTTCGCTTTTTTCATCAATTCGTGAATATCTTTCAAGGTTGCACCGTCAAAAACTGGTGTTTCTGTGGTGAGCCCAAGTACGCGTGCAGCCATTCCGAGATGTGTCTCCAAAATCTGCCCGATGTTCATACGAGAAGGTACGCCGAGTGGATTCAAAATAACATCAATCGATGTTCCATCAGCTATAAATGGCATATCTTCGATTGGTGAAACGCGTGAGATTACACCCTTGTTTCCGTGACGACCAGCCATCTTGTCACCAACTGCGATTTTACGCTTTTTAGCGATGTAAACTTTTACCATTTTTAAAACGCCAGATGGTAATTCGTCGCCGTGTTTAGAGCGTTCACGAAGTTTTTTGTAGATATTTTCACTTTCTTCTTTGGCTGTTTTTACTTTCAAAATAACTTCATCGTACAATTTTTTGTTTAATTTTTCATTTTCAATGAGGTCATAATCAAGATTTAAACGACTGAAATTGATTTTTTTCAAATCTGCTTTCGTAATTTTTTTACCAACTGGAATGAAGAACATATTTGTTTTTATGTCAGTTAAGTTTTTGGCAATTTGCCCGACAATTACTTCTGAAAGTTTGGCAGTTAAAAAATTGTCAATCTGATTTTCGCGAGCTGTTTTTTCTTCCTTAATTTTTTTCAAAAGTTCTTGATGTTGTTCTTCGAGTTCTAAATTGTTAGCAACTTCAGAGCGAGAAAAAACCTTTACATCAACGATAACGCCTTCCATTCCTGGTTTTGCTTTTAACGAACTGTTGCTAAAATCACCAGCACGATCTCCAAAAAGAGCACGCATCAGATTTTCTTCTGGAGAAGGATCGATGTCCACATTTTTTGGAGTAATTTTTCCAACGATGATATCGCCAGCTTTTACGATAGAACCAACTCTAATAATACCAGATTTATCGAGATTACGCATCGATTTTGTAGGAATATTTGGAATATCGTAAGCCAATTCTTCTTTTCCGTTTTTCAATTTACGCACTAAGACTTCGTGTTCTTCGATGTAAATAGAGGTGAACATATCTTTACGAGCTACATTTTCGCTGAGAATAATCGCATCTTCAAAATTGTAGCCATACCAAGGCATAAATGCAACCAACATATTTCTACCGAGTGCAAGTCGTTTATCCACAATGGCCGGACCACTCGAAACGATATCACCTTTTTTGATTTTATCGCCTTTTTTGACAATCGGTTGTTGATTGATGGCAGTATCTTGATTTGTGCGTGAGAATTTTTTCAGGTGAATTCGATTCTTAATTTCTAAATCGAGAATGCTGTCATCAGGATTATCGCGTTCAATATCGATGTATGAACTCGTAACTTTTGTGACCATTCCGTCGTAAGGTGTAGTAGCAGCTAATCCACTGTCTTTCGCGATGAAAGTTTCTGCACCAGTTCCTACAATTGGAACTTCTGGTTTGACGAGTGGAACAGCTTGTCTTTGCATATTTGAACCCATCAACGCTCTGTTCGCATCATCGTGTTCCAAAAATGGAATGAGTGATGCAGAAGCCGAAACGATTTGCTGGGGAGAGACATCCATAAAATGAACTTCATCAGGTGTAACTTGAATAAACTCACCTTTATGCCGTGCAAAAACTAGCTTGTCTGTTATTTTTAAGTTATCATCATATTTCACATTGGCTTGTGCAATTGTATATTTTTCCTCTTCGAAAGCATCGAGATAGAGTACTTCAGAAGTGATAATACTATCCTTTACTCTGATGTAAGGTGTTTCTAAAAAACCAAATTTATTGACACGCGCGTAAATCGCGGGTGATGCAATGAGACCGATATTTGGACCTTCCGGAGTTTCGATAGGGCAGACGCGACCATAATGACTATAATGAACATCACGCACTTCAAAACCAGCTCGTTCACGCGTTAAACCACCATGACCGAGTGCTGAAATTCTTCTTTTGTGAGTAATCGCAGTAAGCGGATTTGTCTGTTCCATATATTGCGAAAGCTGCCCAGTGAGGAAGAACGATTGCACGACTGCTATAAGTGCTGCACTGTTGATTAAATCGTGAATTGTAACTTCATCTGGGTTGGAAACAAACATTCTTTCCACTGCAGTTCTGGCAACTCGCGAAAGTCCGATGTTGTATTGTTCTTGTAAAAGTTCGCCAACTGTTCTCACTCTTCTGTTCGCTAAATGGTCGATATCATCAGTTGCATCTTCGTCTTTGTAAACTTTGATAAGCGTCTTAATAATTGCTAAAAAATCTTCTTTTGTTAAAGTGTGAATTGACTCATCTATGTTTAGATTGAGACGAGAATTTAATTTATGTCTTCCAACTTGACCAAGATTGTAGCGTCGTTCATTTAAGAACATTCTGTCAAAAAGTTCTTCGGCGATTTCCAAAGTTGGTTCTTCGCCTGGTCGGATTAGTGTATAGATTCTTTTCAAAGCTTCTTCGCGATTTGTAGTTTGATCTTTCGCGATTGTTTGCTCTATAAGTTTTCGGTGTACTTCCGAATTTTCGGAAATAACTGTGATTTTTTTTAATTTTGCATTTAAAAGATTTTCGATTTCGTCGTCGCCGATTTCATCGCCACCTTCTAAAATAACTTCGCCAGTTTCTTTATCAAGAATGTCTGCAAAGAGAAAGCGCTCTTTCGCATCTTTCACGTTGATCTCTTCTGATTCATAAAAATATTCGCGCAAATCATCATTTGTCGAAAGACCAATTGAGCGTAAAAGCGTAGTAACTGGAAGTTTTCGGCGTTTGTCGATAACCACAAAAACGGTATCTTGATTGTCCATATTGAAATCTAACCACGAACCGTGATAAGGTATGAGCTTGGCGGAACTTAATTTTTTCCCACTCGGATGTTTTTCGTTGGAAAAGAAAATACCTGGAGAACGGTGCAATTGGCTGATGATAACGCGTTCAGCACCATTGATTACAAAAGAACCTTGTTTTGTAACAAGTGGAATTTCACCTAAATAAACTTCCTGTTCAATGCTTGTTTTGACCGCTTTTTCATCTCTTGTTTTCAAAATTTCTTCATCGTAAACCGTCAAACGCATTTTCACTTTGATGGGTGCTTGATAAGAAAGATTTCGTTCAACACACTCTTCGATGGTGTATTTTTCTTTCAAAACGACATAGTCTAAGTAGTCAAGATAGAATAAACCTTTCTGGTCTTCTAATGGGAAAATTGATGAAAGAATGGCTTCCAAACCTTCATTTTTTCTCTTTTGTGGATGGACATCTTTCTGTAAAAAATCGTTATAGGAATCTATCTGCAATGAGAGTAGATTCGGTATTTCAACAGACGGAACACCCGACTTTTCAGCTTTAATCTTAATGTTAGAATAATTTTTAATATTCAATGGATTCACTCCTTTTTAGAGTAATAAAAACAATTTTAAATATTATCAAAATGAGCAAAACGGAAGTGAACATTTTGCTCACTTCCGCTGTCATATCACGAACTACTTGATTTCTACAGTTGCACCAGCTTCTTCGATTTGTGATTTCAAATCTTCAGCTTCTTCTTTTGAGATACCTTTTGCAATTTCAGAAGGAACATTATCTACCAAATCTTTTGCTTCTTTCAAGCCGAGTTTGGTGATTTTTCTTACAACTTTAATTGTTTGAATTTTCTTTGCACCAGCTGTTGCTAAGATTACATCAAATTCAGTTTGTTCTTCTGCGGCTTCTGCACCAGCTGCAGGAGCACCAGCTGCAACAGCAACAGGAGCTGTAGCTTTTACATCAAATAATTCTTCCAATTCTTTTACAAGTTCAGAGAGTTCGAGAACACTCATTTCCTTAATGATATCAATAACTTCTTGTTTCTTATCTGCCATTTTATCCTCCATCAGATATGTTTTTTAATTTTTTTCTGCTTGTTTTTTGGCGACGGCATCAACCGTTCGCACAAATTTTGTAATAATTCCATTCAAAGTACCCACGAAACCATTTATTGGTGCGTTGAAACCTTGAAGAACCATTGAGATGAGTTGTTGTTTGCTAGGAAGTTTTGCTAATTGCTCTAAACCTTCTGTATCCACAACGCTACCATCTACCATACCAATTTTGAATGAAGGGAAATCTTTGCCCTTCATCACTTCGTTCATAAATTTAGCCAATTCTCTTGCGGGTGCTACTTCATCATTTGAAGAAACTGCCACTGCAGTTGGACCAACTAATTCATCATCTAAACCAGAAATACCAAGCTCTTTCAAAGCTACTTTTATAAAGGTGTTTTTAGAAACGAAATAGTCAACTTCATTGTCGCGCAATCTGGTGCGAAGTTCGTCAACCTCTTCGATGTTAATGCCTCTATAATCAACCAAAACGATTGACTTATGGTTTTCTAATTTTTGTTTAATTTTTTTAACTTCATCGACTTTATATTGTTGATACATAGTCCACCTCTACTTCCTAATCTCTTTCTTTACAGATGTTAAGTCGATTTTTATGCTTGGTCCCATGGTTGAAGTTACAGCTAAATTTTTGATGTATGTTCCTTTCAAAGCGGATGGTCTTTCGCGAATAATTTGAACGATAATAGCTAATAAGTTATCCTTCAAATTTGGCGCTTCAAAACTTTTTTTACCTGCGATGATATGCAAATTTGAAAGTTTGTCCACACGATAAGTAACTTTTCCGCCTTTTGCTTCGTTGACGGCTTTCGCGACATCCATTGTAACTGTTCCAACCTTTGGATTTGGCATTAAACCTCTTGGTCCTAAAACGCGACCAAGACGACCTATTTTCCCCATTAAGTTTGGCGTAGAAATAACCACATCAAAATCTGTCCAACCTGAGTTGATCTTTTCGATGTACTCATCTAACCCAACATAATCGGCACCTGCTTCTTTGGCTTCGTCAGCTTTTTCGCCTTCAGCGAAAACTAAAACGGTGGAAGTTCTACCCGTTCCATGCGGTAAAACCAAAGAGTTCCTGATTTGTTGGTCAGCTTTTCGAGGATCGACGCCGAGATTCATGTGAACTTCGATGGTTTCATCGAATTTCGCAGAAGGTGTACTTTTCAGAAGCGCGACTGCTTCTTCGAGTTCATATCTTTTTTCTCTATCGATCATCTCGTGAGCTTTCCGGTACCTTTTACTTGCCATTTACACTCCTTTTTGATAATCTCCTGCTCAATTGCAGTAAGTTTAAATTATTTATCTTCAACAACAACGCCCATATTACGAGCAGTTCCCTCAATCATTCGCATCGCACCTTCGATGTTATACGCATTGAGGTCTTTCATTTTAAGTTCAGCAATTTTTCTTACAGATTCTTTTGAAATTGTGCCGACTTTTTCTTTGTGAGGTTCGCCAGAACCTTTTGCTAAACCGGCTTCTTTTTTAATTAAAACAGCGGCTGGCGGAGTTTTAATTTCAAAAGTGTAAGATTTATTTTTTTTCACATAAATGACAACCGGGAAAATCATACCTGGTTCGTCTTTTGTTTTGTCGTTAAATAACTTGCAAAATTCGCCAATGTTAATTCCCGCTTGACCGAGAGCCGGTCCAACAGGAGGTGCCGGAGTTGCTTTTCCAGCAGGCAATTGAAGCTTAACTACATGTTCGACATCTTTTGGTTTTGCCATAATTTATTCCTTTATTTTATAATTTCCACTTGATCGACATTTACTTCAACCGGTGTAACTCTTCCAAAAATAGTTACTTTCACGGTTAATTTTGTCTTGTCATCATGAATTTTATCCACATTACCTTCAAAATCATTGAATGGTCCAGAGATAATTTTCACCATATCGCCTGGGATGAAGTTCGCCATGTTGGTGCTCGTATCATTTCCCCTATCGTCAATGCCGAGAAGTCTGCTTATCTCTTTTTCAGATAGCGGTTGAGCTTTTTTATCGGTTCCCAAGAAATGAGTAATTCCAGGAAGCCCTTTTATGTATGAATATACTTCTGGTACTAAATCTGCTTCAATGATAATGTAGCTATTGAAAATCTTTTTTTCTCGTTCAACTCTTTTGCCATCACGAATTTGGAAAGTTTTTTGAGTTGGAATGAGAATTTGACCGATTTTAGTAGCAAGCGGTGTATTTTCGATTCCCTTTTCAATAGCTTTCTTGATTTTGAATTCGTGTTGCGCGTAAGTGTGAACGACATACCATTTCATTTTGCTTAACCTTTCAATAATAATTTTCTAATTAATATTCCAAAACCGAAATCTACCAATGACAAAAATACAGCTACAACCGCTGACATTATGATAACTACAGTTGTTCCTTCTTTCAAATCATCTTTTGAAGGCCAACTTACATAAGACATTTCAGTTTTCACATTTTTAAAGAATCTAATGACTTTTTTTAACATTTATCCACCTAATTTAATGGCAGGCCCGGCAGGACTTGAACCCGCAACCCCTGGTTTTGGAGACCAGTGCTCTACCAATTGAGCTACAAGCCTACGCTATTATTTTGTTTGCTTATGTTCGGTGCGTTTTCTACATTTTGGACAATATTTAACAAATTCAACTCTCTTTGGATGAGTTCTTTTGTTTTTTGTCGTTGTGTAGTTTCTATTCTTACACGCTGAACACGCTAAAATTATAGTTTCTCTCATAATCTTTCCTAGTCAATAACCGTACCAACAACGCCAGCACCGATAGTTCTTCCACCTTCACGAA
>JABGOP010000014.1 GCA_018645365.1 Candidatus Cloacimonadota bacterium | reverse complement strand
CAATAGTTCCTACATTAACATGCGGTTTACTTCTTTCAAATTTTTCCTTAGCCATTTTTCCTCCTAAACTAAAAGATCCAAAACCTTATCTAAAGGCTTCATTTTACAGTAGCTACGATTTTTTTTGCTACCAATTCCCCACTCGGGGTTTGTCAAATTCAAATTAACGGTTTATCTGTCAAATTATTTTTAATATTATTTTGTATTATTATGATTTTTAAGGAGTTAGGGTTGAGTCGAGCACACTAAGGTTTAACCAAAATATTCCTTTCTAAAAATATGGAATTACGAAACCTAGCTGAATAATTTATTTATAAATATAATATTGCAAATCAGTTTCCGTTATTTCGTGACGCGGAATGGTAACAATCCAATTTTGAAGTGCTTCGAACGCCGTTTTAAAATCGTCATTTACCTGAAAATTAAGCGGTTTTTTGGTGGCGATTATTTTTATCATTTCGGTATCTTCTGTTCTGTTTGGCAATAAAGTTACTTTAAAATTTACGCCTTCTTCTGGAAGTTGCAGAATTTCATTCGCTTTTACGAAATTATCTTCACTTATACAATTTGGGAAAATGGTACCCACGCTTTCATCGGAAGCAATGTAAAACACTGTTACATAACAATCTATCGTCGGCTTGATACTGATTTCCACAAAATCGTTTTCCTTAAATTGATCACGATTTAGTTGTGCTTCCATTCGAAAATACGGATCTTTTTCACCCTTTTGTTTACCCACCTTTATCTTCATTTTGATGGTTTGATAGCTATTATTGCCAACGGTTATAACGCTATCATCCAAAATTTCTTTACCCAAAATAATCCCGTTAGTGGTCAATTTGGTAATTTCGGAAAAATGATTGATATTAGTTTTAAAATTTGACTCTGCATTAATGAGAAGTGTTCTGTTATCTACTTCAACGCCAAAATATTCCAGTGCCATTACACACGCATTTTGCATTGCTTTTTCGCGTGCTTCCGTTTTTGTAATATCATCGTGAATTTGCACAGAAGTTGTAACCTCCACCCATTCGCTATTTATCGGTGTTAATTGATTTTTGATTGGATTGATAATTTTGACTTCTTGCGGTGATTTATCAACTGTTACATTTTGCGAACAAGCCAAAAACAACAAAATCAAGGTTGAAATTAAGATCAATTTTTTCATTCTTTCTCCTAAAATTTAATCAGCACTTCATCTTTCTGAATACTTTGCAATTGGGGAGTTTGCTCTCTATCCAAAAAACCTGCCTGTCGAGATACTTTTTCATTTACATAATTTCCAAGTTCACCAACTGTAATTTTTCTATCACTATTGGCATCGGCTTCACCCTGCATTCCCTTCAAAAGAAAGTAGGTAAAAAGTCCGTGTTTTTTCTGCGGATATGCAGATGAAATTTGCGAGCCACTCGAAGCACTAAAAACATTGATGCCGTAAGCAGATGGACATTCTACTTCAACGGAAATAGGGCGAGCATCGGCAAGCAACATTTCACTTTCACGATTTGCACCACTAAAACAAGCATCGATAAAAACGGTTACAGACTTTGCGTTCAATTTATTCAAGCCAGCATACATTTCATCAATGGAGAAACCCGTCTGCGATGCATAATTTGGATCGCCATCATACGGAATTAAATAGGCGCTCTTTTCCTTGATATCTGGAGCACCGTGTCCTGCAAAATAGATAAAAATATCCGTCTCTGCCGAAGTGCGTTTATCCAACCAGCCATTTTTGGAAAACACTTTATCAAATTCTGCCTTACCCACATCGTCATCTGTTTGGAAATAAATTTGATTGGCGGGAATGCCCAAAGTTTTCACAAAATACTCTTTCATAATAGATGCATCGCGTTTGGCAAATGTAACATTAGAGACATTTTTATACTGCTCTATCCCAAAAATTATCGCAAGTGCATCTTCATTCATATTTTTAGCTTGCGGAATATTTTTTTCAATGTCGATAGAAAGCCCCGTTGCTACTTCAAAATTATCTTTCTGTTCATATTTCCCGACCACCATCATCTCGCCAACACTTTGCTGAACTTGATTGAACGCTAAATCGAGAGAGTAGTTTGAAACGCCAAATCTACCACGACTTTCCGTAACTGTTACCGAAATTGGCATCTCTTTTGCCTTTTTATTGGAAACTAAATCAAACGAAAAATCCTTAAACTCACCAGGAGCAAGAGTACCGAGATTGAAATTTTCCTGCGAATCTCCAAAAAAGAAAACATTCGCACTTTCATTATTGATTTTTGCTTTCACATTATCCGCAGAACCATTACCCAAATTCTGAATACGCACCGTGATAGAAACAGTTTCGCCTGTTTCTATTTTAGCATTTTTACTCCAATCATCGATACCAATATCCACAATGGCTAATTTTGGCGGAATTAATGCTTCTGTCTCAAACGCAATTTTTTGGTCATTCGGTTCAAAATGATTTAACTCTTGGAACTGCAAAGAAACCGCAACTTCACCAGAACTTACACTTTCCGAAGCTGAAAATTTTAACCTTCTGGTGCGACTCTGGTTTGACGGAATTTCACCGATATAAACAGATTTGGGATAATTCACCGCGTAAGAACCCGATAGATTACACAAAATTTCCACCCCAAAAGCAGAACCTGCACCTTTATTTTTTATGGTTACCACAAGTTCAGCGGTCTCTTCCGCATCCAATCTATCATCGCCAGAAGGCTCGCTAAAAGCAAGTTGCACACTCAAGTTGGGTGGAATTACATTCGTGGTAGAAGCCACAAAGTTTGATGATTTCCCCTTTGTTTCGCCAAAAGCAAATGTTTGCCCGCTAAAATTTATCTGCCAATTAAAGTATTCCCAATTACCATTTTCGGTAAGTTGCCGTTGCCCGATTGCCCTCAGCTTATTTGCATTTTGTTTGAAATTTTGGGCTAATGAAAGCGGAACATTTACTCGATAGGTCTTATTTGTTTCACTCATTATTATCGTAAAATTTGCATTATCCGCATCGTATTTACCAACTGTAAATTTACACTCCACATCTTCTCGGCTACTCGCTACAAGTTGCAAGATTTCATTTTCTATCTCGCGTTGACAATTATCAAACTTCCGTTTTACATCGGCTATTTTACCAGCGTATTCGGTGCGAATTTCTTCTGCTATCCTACCTGCATCTTTTTTGCGTTTATTGTACATTGCGGTAGTCTCGAACTCACCTCTGGGCGAGGTGGTGATTTCTTTAATTTTTGTATCTCGCTCTTTTTCTTGGAACGATGCGTCAAACTCTAACTGTTGAAATTGCTTCAATTGTTGAATTTGCTCGTAAATATCTTCTGCAAATAAAATTGAGGTTAAAATTAAGACCACAACCAAAATCAATTTTTTCATTTTTTCTCCTATTTTATTTATTATTTTTTTTGTTCATTTATATAAGTTTCTTCGGATTTCTTTTTGATAGTTTTCAGATAATTATTTTCATTCAGAATTTCAATTTGGTACTTTGCAACAGCTTTAAGTTTTAGAAATCGTTCATTTTTCCCAATGTTTTCTCTAATCATATCTGCATTCATACTTTCCAGATTAGAAAGAACAGCAAGCTCATTGATGCAAGCAATATCGCGAATATTCATTTTCTTTTCTGCAAATTTCGAGTTGGAATTTCTCCAATCTTTGGCAGTGCAACCAAAAAGAGCAACATTCAAGAGGTCTGCTTCTTCTGCATAAATTAGCCATTGTTTATCACTTTCATAATTAATTTTCGGTAAAATATAATTTTTAACAGCATCTGTTTGAATCAGATAATTTGTTTTGCTCAAAAGTCGTTTTACATTCCATTCCAAATTATATTGGTTTGTTTCAATCTCTTTTATGCGTTGATAATCTTTGATTAGATAAAGTTTGAAAGTCGGACTAATCCAAGAAGCAAATTCAAAAGCAATGTCTTTGTGAGCATAAGTTCCACCGTAACGACCTGCTTTGGAATTTATCCCAATTGCGTTTGTTGCTTCAATCCACTTTTTGGGAGTGAGAGTAAAACTATTTGAGCCTGCCTCATTTTTAAAGGCATCGAATTCGATGCTTTTAAAATTCGGATTATGAAGTTGTTCCCAAAGTCCGATAAATTCAATTGTACTTCTCGTTCTCATCCAGTTTTGAATGATATAATTTGTTCTTTGCGGATCTCTAAATTTTGCCATATCAGTAAGAGAAATAAATTCATTTTCTTTTTCGGAATAAAAAACAATTTCCAAATCATTAACTTTCAACTTTGTTTTACTCATTCTTTTCTCCTATTTTATAAACCGTTGAAACGGTTTTTTATCCTTTTCTATCTTCATTCCCCCAGCTGAAGCAGGGGGTTAATCTAATCACCTCTCCGAGAAAGGAATCCACTTTATCTGCTGATAAACCGCATTTACGAGGAGAGGAATCCACTTTATCTGCTGATAAACCGCGTTCACGAGGAGAGGAATCCACTTTCTTTGCGTAGAAACCGCATTCACGAGGAAAGGAATCCACTTTATCTGCTGATAAACCGCGTTTACGAGGAGAGGAATCCACTTTTAAGTGCACAACACACCCCGTCTTGCTTCGCAATCCACCCCTCTTTTTAGAGGGGAATTAAAAAACGATTTTCTTTTTTCCCGAAAAAAGAAACAAAAAATTAAAAAGCCCTCACGAGACGAAACCCGGAATAGCTATAGCTACTGGGCGGATAATTGAGACTGCGATCCGCGACACGACAACCGTAATTACTGTAGTTCCAAGAACCGCTACGCAAAACACGTTGCTCGCCTCTTAAGAGACCAGTGGGGTTGTTCGTTGGGCTGATTTTGTAATACTTTTCGTAATACCAATCGTTACACCATTCCCACACATTCCCGCTCATATCATAAATACCGAGTTCGTTCGGTTGTTTTGTGCCTACTGGGTGGGTTTTATTTCCGCTATTAGCATAGTGCCAAGCTACTTTGTCAACATCATTGCTACCTGCATATTTGTAACCTTTACTTTTGTTACCACCGCGTGCGGCGTATTCCCACTCTGCTTCCGTGGGTAAGCGGTAAGTATATCCCGTCAGTTTGTTGAGCTTTTTCAAAAACTTTTGAATATCGTTCCAGCTTACATTTGCAACAGGTAAATCATCGCCTTTAAATTTACTCGGGTTATTGCCCATTACCGCCTTCCACTCTGCTTGGGTTACCTCGTATTTGCCAATGTAAAAATCGCCCACCGTAACCGTATGAACTGGTTTTTCATCGCTACTGCCATAACTGTCGCCCATTTTGAATGTGCCACCCTTTACAAAAACCATATCGCAAAAATTGTATGCTACTTTCAGGTTAAATACCCAACCTTCTGCATCCCAGCCTCTGCCCTCCAAAGCTGGTACCCACCAAATTTTCTTCTCTTTACCAGGTGTTACGCTTCCGTAATCAAATCCAAGCATTTTTGGGTTTGGGGTAATGGTTTCGCCATCTTTTGTGGCGGTAATACTAATGTCGTATGTTTTATCGGCATCACCAATTAAATCGTAATTTATTATAATTCTGCTATTTTCTATGGTTTGCTTTAAATTGGTAATTTGCTGGGCAGAGAGAGAGTTGCCCAAAATCAATAGTAAAAATAAAATTATCTTCTTCATTTTACTTCTCCTTTTTAATTCAACGCTGATTTTTAAACAAAATAAACGAATACAAAATCGGGCAAAGGGTAAAAAATAGCATCAGGTAAAAAACTACGGGAAACACATTTGGCTTATTTTGCCAAATTATGGGAATAATTATCATCAACAGACCTGCAAAGGAAAATGTGTAACCCGCAAACTTATGTGTTTTCTGCCAATTTTCTTCGGAGGTAAGCGTCCAAGGCACTTTTATTCCTGCAAAAAAGTTTGATGGTAATTTTGGCAAAATATTGCCAATCATAATAAACATTATCCCCATCAAATACAGGATAAAGTTGATGTTCATTTGTAAAAATCCTGCACTAATCGCCAAAGTATAGATGTGAATTAGTGCGAAAAACAAAATCAAAATATTGGTTAAGCGTGGTATAATTTCATTAAATTTTTGCGGTGCATTTTTGTATCTCGGTGAATAATGTGGCATAAAAACCATCAGTAACAATACCAAAATATTGATGCCAGCAAACAAAAACAAACCTACCCACTTTCCAGAGTAACCATCAACCTCCCCTCTGAAATTCCAATGTGATGGAATTTTTGCGTCAGCTTCCAAAAAAGAACTAACCCAGAGAGCAAAGGTCAATTGAATAATAATAAGCAAAATGCTAAGCCAAAATCTTTTCATCTTTCCTCCTATTTTACGGTTAAACTTCACTGCAAAATACAAGTCACCAAGTTTCAAAATGTAAATTGTTGTCAATTAAATATCCCTATTTTTTTTGTCGTCAAAAAAATAATTGGAGGATTTATGACGCATTCAACTTATGTAGAACTTCTGCAACCGAGCACAAAAATACGAAGTATCTTCTACAACATTGCACTCGTATTTGTCGGGTCTGTATTACTAACGCTTTCGGCAAAGACTTCGGTATTGTTACCAATCAGCCCTGTGCCAATAACGCTTCAAACCCTTGTGGTTCTGTTATTGGGAACACTTTTTGGCAGTAAACGCGGAGCCGCAACTGTACTCGCCTACATCGCAGAAGGTGCAATTGGTATGCCTGTTTTCGCGAAAGGTGGAAGTGGAGTTGCCTATCTTTTGGGACCAACGGGTGGCTATCTTTTGGGATTTGTTTTGGCGGCATTCATTGTTGGCTATTTGGCAGAACGCGGTTGGGATCGCAGTTTTACAAAGACAGCTATCTCGATGTTAATCGCAAGTTTATCTATCTATCTTTTGGGAATTAATTGGCTTGCACACTTTGTGGGTGGAATTTCAAAAGCAATTCAAGTGGGATTTGTACCGTTTGTAGTTGGAGATTTAGTAAAAATAGCTCTTGCTGTCGGCATTTTGCCAACTGGTTGGAAACTGTTGAAAAAATAATTTAAAAAAAGTAAAAGCTCGCTATTCATAGTGAGCTTTTATTTTATTCAGTCTGTAATTTTTAATCCGCAATCATCTCTTCCGCCATTAGCCAACCGTGTGCAGTGGCATAAATAATGGAACGCGTTGCACCCGAACAATCTCCAATAAACTTCAAATTTTCAAATTTCTGATTATCTAAAATATTTGAATAGAACTTAATTTCAGGAGCATAAAGAAGATTATCATTATTGGCAACCCCCGGCACAACCTTGTCCAAATTTTCAATAAAATCGATAATACTTTCGGCAATACGGCGTGGAAATGCTAAATTTATGTCGCCCAAAATGTATTCATTCTTATTCAAAGTGGGTTGAACACGATACAAATGTTTGGTGCGTTTGGAATTTTTGAAATTGCGGTAAGTCTGCAAAATCACCTTATTTTCACCTGCCAAAATATTGGTAAGCTGGGCAATGTGAGAACCATAACCAATTGGATCATCGAAAGGTTCAGTAAAATTTATTGTTGTCAAAATGGCAAAATTCGTGTTTTGAGATTTCTCTTTCAATTTGGAATGACCATTCACTGTGGCAAAATCACCGTAATTTTCGGTAACCACAAAACCATTTGGATTATTGCAAAAAGTACGCACAATGTAACCCGTTTTCGATTTGTATTTTACTTTAAATTCATACATTTCATCGTTCAATTCTTTCACAATGTGGGTCGGCAATTCGAAACGCACACCCAAATCTACCTTTGTGTTATCCGTTACCAAATCTGGGAATTTTGTGATAATTTTTTTGATGAGTTTATGACCACTTCTGCCAACCGCAATCACCACTTTATCAAATGCTTCTTCGTTATCCAAAATAATTTTCCCAGCGATAGAAGTGATGTTATTTATTTTGTTATTAAAATGAAAATAGATGTTTTGTCGTTTTTTGTAATCCTCATAAATATTGTATAAAACCTGTTCTAATTGGTCGGTTCCAATGTGAAAAAAGTCGGCGACAATCGGTTGAAAACCTTGTTCATAAAATTTTTTATAGTACATCTCATTGCGGAAGGATTTGCCCTCTTCATATTGCCCATTTTCTGTTTTGGAAAGGTAGAATTCCACCAGTTTTTTCTGCAAATCCACATCAACAGCAATGTTTCCACCCATCTCTTCTGAGATAAATAATTTTCCGTCAGCACGAATGCCAGAAATACTCGACGAATAGATGTCTTTACTTTTTTCAAAAATGTGAATTTCGTGGTTTGAATCTTTCATCTTCTCGATGAAGCCAATGGCGGCGGCACCAAAACCAATAATAGCGATTTTCATTTTCCCTCTTTTATCTCATTTTTTCTGTTCTTTGCAATTCTCTCGCGACATCTTTTTGCTTAATATCGTCTCGTTTATCAAACCGTTTTTTACCTTTTGCAACCGTCAAAATCACCTTCACGAGATTATTTTTGTTGATGAATAAAGTTTTCGGCACCAGCGTCAAACCTTTTTCTTCAACCTGTTTTTTCATTTTCTTTATCTCTCTTTTGTGGAGCAATAATTTCCGTTTTCGTTCTGGCACATGATTAAAAATACTGCCCTCTTCGTAAATGCTGATGTGCAAATTGTAGAGCCAAATTTCATCATTTTCAATTCTGGCGTAGCTGTCTTTGAAACTCAGTTTTCCAGCTCGAATTGATTTTATTTCTGTTCCCTTCAGCACAATTCCTGTTTCTATTTCGGAGATGAAAAAAAAGTTAAATCTTGCCTTTTTATTTTGAAATTTTGTCATCGTAATTTTTGCTTTACCTTTGCTAAACTATTTTGGAAATTTTTATTATTTTTATTGATTTGAAACGCTTTCATAAAATATTTCTCGGCATTTTGCCAATCTTTTTGTGAAAAATATTTAGCGCCAATATTGTGTAAAATGTAAGCATTTTGCGGTGCAAGCTTATTTGCTTCTTTGAGCAATTTCAATGATTTACTAAAATCTTTTTTTAGCGTTATTGCGACCGTTAAAAGTTCTTTTGATTTCACGTAATTCTCACGTTGCTCTATATTTTTTGCAAGTTGCAATTTAGTTTTTTTTTGAGGGTTTATCTCGACAAGTTTTTGATAAATTTTGATAGCATCATTCCATTTACGCAACATCATTTCGCATTCAGCCAAAGCCAATAAATTTAGTTCGTTGTGGGGATGATTTTCAAGATTTTTTTGCAAATATTTTTCTGCTTCCGCAAATTTTTGGAGCGACATCAAACTGACAGAAATATTGAATAAGTTTTCGGGTGAACTGTTAATTAATAAAGCTTTTTGAAAAAAAGAATAAGCTTTTTCGATTTTTCGTTTTACGAGATATTTTTGTCCTTTCGTACGAAAATAATTCTCTTTTATCGAATCGAAAAAGCTCATCTTATTTATTCTTTTTGTGCTTCCAATTTTTTCGCTGCTTCCGCTTTCTTTTTGGCAGCCGCGGCTTTTCTTTGGGCACGTACTTCTTTAAGTGGATCGAAAATTGCACTCGTTGGACAAACATCTGCACAGATACCACAGTTCACACATTTATCGTAATCGATAATTGCTAAATTATTATCCATATAAATTGCATCTTTCGGGCATTTTTTCACGCACAGTGTGCACGCGATACAAGCAGTTTTATTACCACAACTTTTGCGTGATTCTGCACCTTTATCGTGAGATGTGCATAAAATATGAACGCGTTTTTTATCTGAAACTAATTCTATTAAATCGCGAGGACACGCAACTACGCATGCTCCACAACCAGTGCATTTTTCTTTATCTACATGAATCATACCGTTGTCATCAACGCTCATCGCATCGAATTTACACGAACGCACACAATCATATTGGTAAACACAACCGTATTTACAAAGATTCGGACCGTCAGAAAGTGCAATCGCCGCTTTACAACTTTGAATTCCTTGGTAATCGTAGCGATAAAATGTGTTGTCTTTCCCACCACTTTGACAGTGAATTACAGCTACTTTTTTGTTTGCAGAAGTCGCTTCCAAACCCATAATTCCAGCAATTTGCTGAATAGCATCGTCACCACCTGGTGCACACAAATTAATGTCCACACCTTTGACAACAATTGCTTCTGCGTACGCAGAACAACCTGGAAATGCACAAGCGCTACAATTTGCACTTGGTAAAGCTTCATTAATTTGTTCTATTTTAGGATCTACATGAACATGAAATTTTTTGGAAGCAAATGCCAAGCCAAGACCGTAAAGAAGCCCGAGTGAACCCAAAATTATTATCGAATATATCAACATTTTTCCTCCTAAAATTTCAACCCGGCAAAACCAAGAAATGCGAGTGCCATTCCACCGGCGATTATCATTGCGATGGGCATTCCTTTCATTGCAGGTGGAACTTCCGCTTTGTCCAACCTTTCACGAACGCCAGCCATCATCACTAAAACAAGCGTAAAGCCAACCCCGGCAAAAAGACCGTTCAAAATAGCTCCAATAAAATTGTATTCTGACTGAACATTCAAAATTGCCACACCCAAAACCGCACAATTTGTGGTAATAAGTGGCAAAAATACACCGAGCGATTTGTATAGTGCTGGTGCTGTTTTCTGAATAATCATCTCGACTAACTGCACCAACGAAGCAATCGTGAGAATAAACGCTATAGTTTGCAAATATTCCAATCTAAACGGAATGAGCAAATAAGTTTGAATGAGCCATGTAAAAACAGATGCCATTGTCATCACGAAAATAACAGCCATTCCCATACCGAGTGCAGAATCTAATTTTTTGGAAACACCAATGTAGGGGCAGAGTCCCAAAAACTTCATCAAAACAAAGTTTTGAACGAATATCGCAGCTATTGCTAACGCAAATATTTGTGTAAAATAATTCATTTCTCTCTCCTATTTCTTCTTTTTGAGATTCATCAACCCCATCAAAAGTCCCATAACGATGAACGCTCCGGGTGCTAAAATCGCTACTAACATCGGTTTATACGAAGTCCACATCACATTCATTCCAAGAAACTGACCAGCTCCCAAAACTTCACGAATTCCACCAATTACAACCAGCGCAAACGTAAAACCAAAACCCATTCCAAAACCATCGAGAATAGATTTCAAAACATTATTCTTGCTTGCAAATGCTTCAGCACGACCTAAAATAATGCAATTCACCACAATCAACGGAATGAACAGCCCCAAACTTTTGTGAATCGCTGGTAAATAAGCGTGCATCACCATATCGACGATTGTAACAAAAGATGCAATTACCACAATGTACGCCGGAATTCTAATTTTTGTGGGAATAAAATCTTTAATGAGCGAGATAATAATATTGGAAAAAACCAAGACAAATGTCGCTGCCAAACCCATTCCAATTGCGTTTACAACAGATGAAGTAACCGCAAGAGTAGGGCAAAGACCAAGTGCCATCACGAAAACAGGATTCTCTTTGATAAAACCTTTTGTAAATTCCCTCAACATTAGTCAACCTCCTCAATTTCCACAGATTTGGAAAGATGATTTAATCCAATTTTTATAGAATTAGCAATTGTTCTCGTCGTAATGGTTGCACCAGTAATGCTTTCAATTTCACCACCATCTTTATCGACTGCCAGTTGTTTTTCCGATTTTCCATCAAATTGTTTTTGAAAATCTTCTTTCACGCAATTTGCACCCAAACCAGGCGTTTCGGCTTGCGAGATAATTTTTATTTTCTTTACTACTAAATTTGTGTCAACTCCCACCATTGTTTGCACCTCGCTACTGTACCCATAAAGTGAAGCAACAAAAGTGTACCCAATTAACAATGAGTCAGCATCAAATCCACGAAAATATTTGAACCAATTTTCACTGACTTCTTTTTGTATTTTCAAGGGGTTAGCATCTTGTTTTTTGGCGATTTTGATGGAATCTTCTACAAAAAAACCAGCTGCAGAAAGAACATCTAAACGAGCATTAATCTGGGCTTGCACTTGGTTTTCCTCAATGATTGGTTGTGTTTTACCATTCAAAAAAGCCAAAATACCACTTGCAATTGCAGTAATAACAAATAGAATTAGTCCTAATTTTATGTAATATTTCATTTTTTTACCTCACCAAAACTTTTAGGAACTGTGTATTTATCGAGCAGTGGCACAATAATGTTCATCAATAAAATTGAATACGAAACGCCTTCGGGGTAACCACCCACAAGACGAATTACTACGGTTATCACACCGCAACCAATGCCGAAGTAAATTCTTCCTTTTTTCGTAACGGGCGATGTAACCATATCGGTTGCCATAAAAAATGCACCCAAAATGAGTCCACCCGAAAATATATGGAAAATTGGCAACATTATCGAGGCAGAAAAAATGCCATTTATTCCACCAAATGTAAAAGTGAGAACTGCAACTGTACCAATAAAACTAACTGGAATACGCCATTCTATAATGTGTTTCCAGGCTAAATAAGCCGCCCCCAGAAGAAGAGCCGCCGCACTAACTTCACCAATTACACCACCAATGTTTCCCAAAAATAATTCGAAAATTGTTTTGGAACTTGTTAAATCGTTCATCACTGAATTTGCAATTTCAGATGAAACTAGCGTTGTATCTCGAAGAGCTTTCGCCACCCCGAGCGGTGTAGCTGCGGTAATTGCATCTGGAACCTTTGATGAGATGTTTTGTAGTCCGTTTATCGAACTTTGAAATGTATTCCAAAGTGGTTGCGTTTTCGTCCAACCAGCCGTCATTAAAGTTGGCCAAGATGCCACCAAAAATGCTCTTCCTAAGAGGGCAGGGTTAAAAATATTGAAGCCTAAACCGCCGAAAATTTGCTTACCAATCGCAATCGCAAAAACAGAACCAATCACTGGTAACCACCAAGGTGCCGCAACATTTATGTTAAAAGCCACCAAAACACCAGTTACCACTGCACTTCCATCACTTACTGTGATTGGAATTTTTCTCATTTTTTGAATAATTCCTTCCGTCGCAACTGCTGCTACAATCGAATAAAGCGTCAGTAAAAGTGACTGTATCCCAAAAAAGAAAATTCCTACCAAAAGTGCCGGTACCAACGCCAATACAACTTGCCACATTACAGAGTTAACCGAAATTTTCTGTTTGATGTGCGGTGCCGCCGAAACAGCATAAACACTGTTCATATATCCTCCAAAATAATTTTAAAATTTTTCATATTTACCTAAAATGAGAACCCAAAATCTACTTTCTTCTCAGCTCATTTATTTTCATTTTACCAATATCTATCCATTGAATTAATTTGATGTGAGATGGGCAAACATACACACAACTACCGCATTTCATACAATCCATCGTGCCGTATTTTTCCGCAGTTTCCCAATCTTCATAACGCACATTATGCACGATTAAACTCGGCACCAAATCGAGCGGGCAAACATCGACACACCGACCACAACGAAGACAGACACTTTCCGCATCGTTATGTGCTTCTTTTTCGTCGAATAAAAGCACGCCAGAACTTGTTTTTGCCATTGGGATTTCGAGTGATGAAACTGCAAATCCCATCATCGGTCCACCAGAAATAACTTTGCCAATTTCAGCTGTTGTGCCATCACATTTTTCCAAAAGTTCGGAATAAAATGTGCCAACTCTTGCTTTCAAATTTTTTGGACTTTTGACGATTTTTCCGCTGACGGTTATCACTCTTTCAACTAGTGGTTTTTTGTAGCGAACAGCTTCGTAAACCGCAATCGCTGTTCCCACATTTTGAACTACAACCTTCACATCCATCGGCAAGCCACCCTTATTTGGCACTTTCCGTTTTGTGGCAGCATAAATTAGTTGTTTTTCAGCACCTTGTGGATATTTTAATTTCAAGTTAACCACAGAAATATTTGCTTCGTTTTTCACCAATTGCTTGAATATTTTGATGGCATCTGGCTTATTCGCCTCAATACCAATTACACCATTTTTTGCTGAAACTGTTTTCATGAAAATTTTCAAACCAGCCAAAATTTCTGCTGAATTTTCTAACATTACACGATAATCAGCCGTCAAATAAGGTTCGCATTCAACGCCGTTCAAAATAACAGTATCAATCGGTTTTTCGGCAGGTGGCGAAAGTTTTACGTGCGTCGGAAAACCTGCACCGCCCATTCCGCAAACGCCAGCATCCGCAATGCGTTTCTTGATTTCGTCAACTGAAAGTTGAGTATAGTCTTTCTCATCAACCAGCTCAATCCATTTATCTTCACCATCTCCCGTAATTTCGATGGCGTTGCTCATCATTCCGGCTGGATGATTAAATTTTCCAATTTTCGTAATTTTACCAGAAATTGAAGCGTGCATCGAGATCGAAACAAATCCACCAGCTTCCGCAATTTTTTGTCCAACTAAAACTTCATCGCCGATTTTCACAATCGGTTTTGCGGGTGCACCGATGTGTTGCGAAAGTGGAATCACCACTTTTGCTGGCGGTGACATTACTTCGATAGAAGCATCTTTTGAATACTGTTTAAAATCAGGCGGATGAATCCCACCGTGAAAGCTTTTAAGTGACATAAACTCTCCTAAATTATATTTTATTCTTCACAATTACTTGAATGTCAGATTTAATATTTAACATTATGAAGCAAGTTTTTTTTGAGAACAAGTTTGCAATACAATAATTTTTATGGACAAATTTTTCTTACAAATAGAATTCGCCGAAGATGGAGATTTTATGAGAATAAACGACTTGGAAAAAAAAACTTTTTTAATGCTTTTAATAACCGCTTTTTTTCACGGTTTTGTGATGACTGTATTTAATATTCAAGATGGATTAGCAAAAAAAGCGCTCGACACAATGGACTGGCAAATCACCATTTTGACGATGCTGTGGCCATTATCAAACTTATTTTCAATTTGGTGGGGAAAACTTTTGGAGCATTCAAAAAGTTTGTCTGTTTTCTTCCTACTCATCGGTTTTATTGGCAGATTATCACTTATTCTAATGCTTTGGGTACACGATTACTACCAATTTCTGTTCATTATGATTATTGTTTTTTCGTTCAATGCACTGCTAAGTCCAGCCCAAAATGCAATTTATCAGCACAACATTACCGAAAAAAATCGTGGAAAATTTTTTGGTTATGCCGCTAGTATTGTTACGCTTGTTTCAATTATTTTCAGTTATTTTGCTGGAAAAATGTTAGATCAAAATGAAGATTTATTTCGCTATCTCTTGATGTTTGCTGGTATTGCTGGTTTCATCAGTTCAGTTTTTCTCGCTTCGATAAAGTTAAAAAATAAAAAATACATCGAAACACCTCTAAAATTTAGGCAATTAATTTTTTCCCCTATTTACCGTAGCATTGAAATTTTGAAGAAAAATAGAGATTTCGCCATTTTTCAGCGAAACTTTTTCATTTATGGAATTGGATTTATGATGATTTTACCGGCTATTCCAAAATATTTAGTAGAAAATTTAGAGATGACTTATTCGCAAATATTTCTTGCCAAAGGAGTAATTTCACAAATTGGAATTCTATTTTTAGCACCTGTTGCCGGCATCATTCACAATCGCCAAAATCCAGTTAAATTTGCTTCAATCACTTTTTTCATATTGGGATTATATCCAGTAGTTTTATTGATTTCCACTTTTTTCGTTGGAACAATTTACGCAAACTACATTGTCTATTTTGCCTTTCTCATTTTTGGCATTGCGATGTCTGGCATGGTTATTTCATGGAGTATCAGTTCCCTCTTTTTTGCCAAAGATGACGATGTCTCGATGTATCAAAGCGTGCATGTTACTTTGACGGGATTACGCGGGATTATCTTTCCATTTATGGGTTATTTTATTTTGAAATTTTTCGGTATTAAAGTTGTTTTTGGTGTCTCTATTTTGATGTTTTGGACAGCTTCCATTTTGAGCATTTCGCACTACTTCAAAATGGCCGACAAAAAGATAAAATATCCGCGTAAAATGAAATTTATTTTACATAATTTAAGAAAAATCTTTCCAGTAGGTGTGTGATGAAAAAAATAATTTTCCTTTCTCTTTTAGTTTGTATTTTTGGGTTTCTTGGAGCAGATGTCGAAATAAAATTTAATGAAAATTTAGCTTCGGAAATCATCAAAACTGAATTTGTTGATAATGTTGAATATTTCAATATTTTTGAACTCAATAAAGCATTGAAATCAAAAATTTCCGTAAAAATTTTAGAAAGAAAATTGTTTTTGGAAATTTACCAAAAACAACTTATTTTTTTACTCGATTCTAACTATTTGAAACATCAAAATAAAATCTACAATTTACCAGACAAAATCATTCAAAACGAAAATAAATATCTAATCCCCCTTCAATTTATCAAGAAAATAATGCCTTTAATTTATCCTGAAATTATTTTCAAAAATGGAATTATCATCGCTAATCCACCCGTTAATTTTGGTATCAACACGATTGTAATTGATCCTGGTCACGGAGGTAAAGATCCTGGTGCTATCGGATTTTCAAAAAAACATTTTGAGAAAGACATAGTTCTTTCTGTAGCCAAAATACTGCAAAAAAAATTAATGAAAGAATTGGATGTAAAAGTACTAATCACGCGTGATAAAGATGAATATGTAACACTTCAAGAACGCACCGATTTTGCTAACAAAGAAAATGCAGATTTGTTCATTTCACTTCATTGCAACGCACATCCAAATAAAAATGCGAGTGGCATAGAAACATTTTATCTTTCGACTGCTAAAACTGATGAAGCACGAGCAGTGGAAGCTTTGGAAAATGAAGTTGTTTATAAATATGAAGGCGGCGAAGAAGCGATGCAAAAATATGATGAACTGGCTTTTATTTTAGCTGATATGGCACAAGTTGAACATTTGAATGAAAGTTCTGAAATAAGTTATTTACTACAAAAAAAGTTGATCGCTAAGATGCAATGTGTCGATCGAGGCGTAAAGCAAGCCAATTTTTATGTTTTGCGTGGAGCTTTTATGCCTTCCATTTTGGTTGAGCTTGGTTTTATGAGTAATAAAATTGAAGAACAGAAATTATTAAAAACAGCATATCAAATAAAATTAGTGAATGCTATTTTTGACACCGTGAAAGAATTTAAACAAAAATACGATAACTTACAATAAAAAAACAGCACCAATTTTTTTGGTGCTGTTTTTTGTTTTTGAAACAAATTTATTAATCAATCAATACAACTCTAAAACCGATTGATGTATTTACTCTGCCGTAATCTAAACTTGCTTTACAGCTAGACCTATTTGTACTTCGATGATATGACTCTCCAAACTCCAAACTTCCACCACGAATCACTTTTCTGAACGGATAACCACCTGTAATTACTTCTGGATTTTCGGTTTCATCTGGATTATATTCGCTGTAATAATCATTACACCATTCCCACAAATTTCCACTCATATCATAAATATTAAGTTCGTTACCTGCCAAAATCTTGACGGGTTGAATACCATCACAATTCACAATGTACCATGCCACATCTTCTATCGCATCACTTCCGCTATAGAGATAATTACTACTATTATTCCCACCAATTGCTGCAAATTCCCATTCTGCTTCGGTTGGAAGACGATAACCAACATCACCATAAGTATCACAACTCCACATTGGCGATGCAGAAATAGTGTAAAGAGCTGAATTGGCAGTTACTTCACTTAGCCAATTCGAATAAGCCGCCGCTCCATACCAAGTTACAGCTGTAATTGGATGATTATCCATTTCATTTACAACTTCAAATATCTCTTCACTACTACGATAGTTCAGTTGACAATCTGTATTTGTCGAATCCAACATCGTTTCAAACTGAATGGCATTATTGGCATAATTTAAATCATTGCTTAAGATACCTTTTATTTTGCCTTTACCCAACGCCCAATTTAGTAATTCGCAATATTGAGCATTTGTTATTTCAGTTTCCGCAATTTGGAAGTTATTCGTCAATGTGATTTCTCGTAATGGCATTTCATCTTCATTTCCATTTATACTCCCCATTTCGAAAATGCCATTTTCAACATCTTTCAAAATCGGTAAATTTTCAACTACAAATCCAGGAGTTGTAATTTCAATGGTTGCTGAATAATCACTAAAACCTTCTGGGTTTTCAGAACGAACACGGTAATAATAGGTCGTATCTAATTCTTTACTCAAATCAGAATATGTTAATTCTATCATATCAGCATCTACTTCTTCGACTTCTTCCCAATCTATCCCATCTAAAGAACATTCCAAACGATATGAAGTTTGTGTACCCAAATTACATTTCCAAATTAAATCAATCTTATTCGGTGTTTCAACGTTGACACTTGCTCCTAAATCAAAAGGAACTCCCGTGGTGGTGGTAAACGACCAAGTCTCGCTCCAATTTTCTAAATCACTGCAAACTCGCCAATAGTACGCAGAATTTAGCGTTAGCATCTCATCTTCATCTTCCTTCAATGTGTAATTATTGTTTTCTACTATTTTATTCACAATTAAATCATCGAAAGATTCTGTATCTGAAAGCTGAATATGGCAATAGTTAGCATCCCCATCATCCCATCTTAAATTCGATAATAAGGCAACATCTATGGTATCGTTAACTGGTTCAGACAGAACAACATTATTAGAAATATCCACAGTGGTAAAAGACCAAACTTCACTCCAATTACCGTCTGCATTATCTGCTAGTACTTTCCAATAATACTCTAAACCAGAATCTAATTCATAAACTGGAATACTATTGGAATTCGTAATTATTTCTTCAATCACGACATTATCAAAAATATTATCTGTTGCAACTTGTAAAGTGTATTCATCTGCACCATCAAAATCTTGCCAATTATAATTAAGAATTGTTCCCAAGTTTGAAGCTGCATTTATCGGACTCGTTAACAAAACGCTGTTGTTAGTCAAAAAGCTATCCACCTCACACCATTCCGTAGCTACATCACTAAGAACGCGCCAATAATATCTACCGTTAGAATTTAGTATCTCTGCGTCAATAAAAGAAGCTTCAGTCACGACTTCTTCAATCAAAATATCTTCTTCTTCAAAATATTCCAATTCATTGTCGCCTACCAATGGAGCATTTCCCGAAATTTGAATTGTAAAAGTTTGAGCATTATCGAGTGTTTCCCACTCAAATGTAACTGGAACATCAACTTGAAATGCATCATTCTCTGGGGTAGTCAAGGTAACGCTTTTTTCAATCTTAAACTGGCGAAAATCACTCCAATGTTCTTCTAGGTTAGCATTTATCGCATTATCAGCCAATACTTTCCAGTAATATGTTTTCCCACTTATGAGATAATCTACAATCGAATATTCTGTTTCATTTGTTTCAATTTCTAAAACCTCACCACTAAATGTTGCCGTAGTGTCTATGAAAAGAGTGTAATTTGTAGCTCCTTCAAATTCATCCCATTGTAAGGTTGGTTTTTTGCAGACAGATTCATTATTGCTTGGAATATCTAGATTGACAATGTCCTTCGTCTCAAAATTCCAGATTTCACTCCAACCAGAATTATCAGCTTTCACTCTCCAAAAATAGGTTGTGAAGTTATTAAACTTTTCAGAATGAGTGTAGCTTACGGGTGAACCAGCGGATACAGTTTCTGTTAGAAGTGTATCAATTACAAATCCCGCTGTGTCATCAAAGTAGCCATCTTCTCTAACTTGAAGAATATATTCAGTAGCAGCTGTACTTATCCATTTAAAATCAATCTCTAAATCTGTGTTTACAGGGATTTGCACACCTTCTTCTTCATCTTCTGGAATAGATTGATTTTGTAATGGATTTTTAAGCTCTACGCTCGGTCCTTGATTATGCACAAACAACAACAAATAATCATCTGTACTTATCGAATAACTTACTGTATCTTGCCAAACCGTATCCACAATAGTTGGATCAACAGCCAAAAAATTATCAGCACTTATTTCTTCTCTTAACCACAACGCTTTTGAATCATTGTTGTAAAAATAATCATAATGGTAAACCGTGTCTCCCAAAACAGTTACAACAAACATTTGGTTATCTGTCATGTGGATACTCCCTAACTCTTCCAAATTTGAAGAATAAGTTGTATCTTGAAAAATGATTTCATGATTGTTTATTGTAAGAAAAGATTCTTCCACAAGAAAAAGATCCCGTTCTCTATCGTAGAAATCACCCTTCTTCTGCTTAATTGATTTTGCCGCATCTATTATTTCATATCTATCCCAAGAATCTATTAAAACCACATCAACATCATCAAAGTTTGCAACATCATCATTTGAATCTGGATCTGTAACTTGCTTTTCCTCGCAACCAAAAATCAACAGCAATGAAAACATTAAAACAACAACAATTAGATTATTATAGTATTTTTTCATAATTCCTCCACCTATTTTTCAATCTCATCTATAATTTGCATCAACATCGTTTCCACATCAGCCGGATTCATATATGAAAGCGGAAATCCAAAAAGATAACATTTGCTTTCGTTTGTTTGTTTCTTGATTGCGACTGGTTGCTCAATCAAAAAATTATATCCGGCTTCTGTTGGAGCGATATTACCATCTCCATACGCCTTACATCCAAATGTGTAAATAGCCTCAACACCATCCCGCAAAAGGTCTTTGTTGAAATATGAAACAGGTGCAATCGCAAGAGTAGTATCGTCAATTAGTGGATTCGGATTATCGGTAACATAATCATTGAAATGAGGTTCTAAAATAGATATATTTTCACCACTTCCATTATTCACGGCATTAACAAAATATCGTTTACCATTTGCTCCCGTTACCCAAACATTGTTGTGTGCCACAATCGCATCTTCTTCATCTGTTTGAATTCCAAAATAAGTATCTAAAATGGGTATTCTTGCTAAATCGGATGTCACGCCATTTAAATTTGCTCCACCACTAAGAATTAGATTTCCGCCACCACGAAGATATAAATACAATGGGTTATATTCTTTTTCAAAGTTGCTCGCATCGGTTGGGCGATCTGAAAAATAAATTACCGTTTTATAGTTTTGAAGATCCGTTGGAGAAAAAACATGCTCTCTATTGGGCACAGAAATACCATTCCATGCACTAGCATTAAGTTCTAATCTATCAAACACATCAACAGTCCCATCATAATTCTGGAAATAATAATCTGTTGAGTAGAGCGAATCAACATATGCTTCTGGAGAATACATATTATGACTCCGTGTATCATCTAACACTAAAATCCCCTCTTTTTCTTCGGCTATAATCGGCAGTATTACCTTAAAAATTAGGTTTGAAGGCGTCTCATCAGCAACATTTTGTAAATCTACTGCACGAACTTCAAATCTGTGGGTACCTGGTTCAAGCCCAGTCACAATAACATTTTGTGCGATGTCATGGTTAGCCGGGATTCTAAGCCATTCGGTTCCATCTGGATCAACAAAATTATTTTCTTCAGACGGAAGTGGTGCATAATAGAAAGCCTCACCGTCGAGCCGTACATCAAAATATTTTATTTCGGTAAAGTAATTAGTGCCTGTTTCTTCATCAAAAATAAAAGACTTTTTCACTAAATTCGGATTACTCTGTTCATATTCACCATAATAGCCCCAATGCATATAAATTTTCAAATCAACACTGTAAAGGCAGGTAAGCTCTCCATTCTTGTCTACCCACATATGTGTAGAAAAGCGCTCACCTTCCGAAGTATATACGCTTGGAATCACTTGGTTCATTGTATTATAAACGGTAAAATGATTTCTACCAAGAGCCAATATGTCGTTACTTTGACTATGCCCTGGTTGATAAAGCCCACTATAAATTAGGGTGCCTGGGTAAAAGCCTTCTTTCACAAAAAAGGTAGTTATGCTTTCGTCAGACTCAATTCCAGCTAAATCAATTGCTTTTGAGATTAATCTTGTTGAATCATGTGCGGTTACTGAATTTAAAAGAAGTGCTGGCCTTGTTCCATTTTCATCGTCAAGACAAACAAAGTAATCATGAATATTGTTCTGTCCATTTGTTGTCCACCAACCACCATCTGGGTCACTAGGATTGTCAGGGTAACCACCTTCTTCCACAGGAATTACTTCACCGTTTTGATCTATTTTTTCTAATTTAAAATCAAAATAGGCAGCTTTATCACCTTCAATAAATTGGTCGTTATCACCTATTTTAAAATTAAATACAATGCCTGTTCCAATATTTTTTCCATTAATCGTGCCTTGACTCGAGTTACCATTGCAAGTAGGTTTATTGGAAATAGCCTGATAGTATTTTCTAACAACAGCCGATTCATCACCGTCGCTATCAACACACTTAATTTCAAAGATGCTTGTTGTTGTTAAACTATCACCATCTAAATTTGCTGGAAAATTTATCACAGCATAGACTTGGTCTGTCCAGATTGATCTTGCTTCTGTTTCTGCAAGTGGAGTACTTTCATCTGCACCGGGCAAATAATGATATATCCAGCCATTCTCGTCTGGGTTTTCGGCATCTTCCACAATTACATCGTGCCAAGGTGTTGTGATTGGATTTTCATTTTCGCCAATAATTCTAAAAGCATAACCTTCTACCACACCATCAGGGTCATACCCTGACCAATAAATTTTTTGCTGAAAACTGATAACAGATAAATCAACACTGGTTGTATCACCTTCATAAGATGTAATTTCAACTACCGGCAGTTCGTTAATAGACAACTCACCCTTTCTACCGCACGCGCTAAAAATAAACACTAAACTCAACAATAAAACAATCAATAATACATATCTCATCTTAAACATCCACTCCTCCGAAATCTATTTAATTTTAGTTTTTTCCATTTGTTTTGGGCTTTATTATTCGTCAACATAATTATTTCACATTTTTTGAAATTCAACTGCTTTAACTACATTTTGCAATAATTTTGCGGTCGTAACTGTTCCTACTCCACCCGGAACGGGTGTTATAAAGGAGCTCTTATTTAAACAATCATCGTAGTTCACATCTCCCACATAAGCTGTTGTGTCTTTGTCAGTTACAATCTGATTAACGCCAACATCGATAATAATCACACCTTCGTTTATCATCTCTTGTGAAACAAACTCTGGACGACCAATCGCTGCAATTAAGATATCAGCATTTTGAGTAATTTTTTTCAAATTTTTTGTTCTGCTATGGCAAATTGTAACCGTTGCATTTCCAGTTTCATCCTTGCGCAACAATAAATTTGCCAACGGTTTTCCCACCACATTGCTCCTACCTAAAATCACAACATTTTTGCCATTCGTAGTAATTTCATAAAATTTTAACATCTCCAAAACAGCTGCCGGCGTGCAAGGTATGAAGGCATCTTCATTGAGAAGCATTTTACCGAGATTAAGCGGATGAAAAGCGTCCACATCTTTTTGCGGATTGATAAAATTGTTGATCATTGTTTCATCAATTTGAGCTGGGAGCGGCTTTTGAATCATAATACCATTCACTGCTTCGTCATTATTTAATTTACTCAAAATCTGCAAAAAATCGGTTTGGGTAACCGCAGAACCTAGTTTTATCGTTTCGGCTAAAATGCCGATTTTTTTGCTTTTTTTTTCGAGCATTTTGACATAGTAATCAGCAGCTGGATCATTTCCCACAAAAATAATTACTAATTTCGGGTTCAATTTTTCGCGAGCAATTTGTTCCTTAATTCTTGCGTAAATTTTTCTAGAGACGGGTAATCCTTTCAAAATTTTATCCACTAAAAATGCCTCTTAATTCTCGTAATCTTTTGTGCTTTACCAGTTTGTTCATCTAACTGAACGTAAACTGCATTTAACTGCAAACCATCTTTTGCAACCTCAAATCTTTTCGGCATTCCCGTAAAAATTTTTTCGATAATTATCTCTTTTTTCATTCCGATTACCGAATTGTGCGGACCAGTCATTCCCACATCCGTAATGTAAGCGATTCCGTTTGGCAAAATTTCTTCATCGGCTGTTTGGATGTGAGTATGTGTCCCAAACATCGCACTAATTTTTCCATCGGCAAAAAAGCCAAAAGCTCGTTTTTCTGCGGTTGCTTCCGCGTGAAAATCCACAATGATATTCTTGGAAATTTGCTGTAACTCAGGCAAAATATTTTCAAAAGTGGAAAATGGTGAATTTGCGGGCGACATAAAGACTTGCCCAATTAAAGCTAAAATCACAATTTTCTCGCCACTTTTTGTGGTGTGAACACAATATCTTGAACCAATCGCAGTTTCAGGAAAATTAAGCGGTTTTACAATGCGTTTCTCTTCTTTCAGAAAATCAAATGATTCTTTTTTATCCCAAAGGTGATTTCCGCTCGTAAAAACATCCACGCCAGCATCAAATAATTGTTCCGCTGTTTTTTGGGTAATGCCACGACCACTCGCAATGTTTTCGCCGTTGGCGATACAAACATCAATTGCAAATTCTTCCTTTAGTTTTGGAAGTTGCTCCCTGACTAGATCTCGTCCAGGTTTTCCAAAAATATCGCCAATAAATAAAATATTTATCATTTCGCTATCGCTGTTTGTCGCATTTCCCTAATAACCATCACTTTTATTTGACCAGGATACTGCATCTCTTTCTCTATTTTTGCCGCAATGTCGGAGGCGATAAAAGCTGTTTGATTATCTTTGACGACATTCGCATCAACGATAATTCGCAACTCTCTACCTGCTTGAATGGCGTAAGATTTCGTCACACCTTCGATTGAATTTGCAATCTCTTCCATTTGATTGAGACGCTTCATATAAGTTTCCAAAATTTCTCGTCGAGCACCAGGTCTCGCACCAGAAACAGCATCGGCAACCTGCGTAAGAACAGCATAAACACTTTGATATTCAACTTCTTCGTGATGCGCTTCGATAGAATTAACAATTATTTTACTTTCGCCATTTTTGCGAGCAATATCTGCACCCAATTTGGCGTGTGAACCATCTAATTCGTGATCAACTGCTTTCCCTAAATCATGCAAAAAACCAGCACGGCGTGCAATGTCTTGGTCCAAACCAAGCTCTGCCGCCATAATTCCACAAACCCAAGCGGCTTCCAAAGAATGCTTCAAAATATTTTGACCGTAACTTGTGCGATATTGCAACCTTCCAATTAGTTTAACAATGTTTGATGAAAGGTTGTGAATATTCACATCCATACAAGCTTTTTCACCAATTTTAATCAAATTTGCATCCATTTCTTTTTGAGTTTTTTTGATGACATGCTCAATTCTACCTGGATGAATTCTGCCGTCAGAAATAAGTTTTTCGAGTGCTAAGCGTGCAATTTCACGACGCACTGGGTCGAAACCAGAAAGTACAACAGCTTCCGGTGTGTCGTCAACAATCAAATCGATACCAGAAACATTTTCAAATGCTCGGATATTTCGTCCTTCACGACCAATAATGCGACCCTTCATCTCATCATCTGGCAATGAAACAACAGAAACTGTCGATTCGGAGGCATAATCCACCGCAACACGCTGAATAGCAGTTGCGATAATACCAGAAGCCACATTATCTGCTTCTTTTTTTGTTTTTTCCACGATTTCACGAATCTCTTTTGCCGCTTCATTTCGTGCTTTGTTTTTCAAGTTATTTTTCAAAATTTGAACCGCTTCTTCACGAGAAAGTTTAGCAATCTCAGAAAGTTTTGTATTTTCTTTTTCGATTAAACCTTCTAATTTTTCTTTTGCCGATTCCAATTCATCTTTTTTCTGATTTAAGGTTGCTTCAAAAGTTTGAAGATTTCCTTCTCTTTTGTCAAGATTATCAATACGTTGATCCAATTTTGAAACTCGACGATTGTATTCTTTTTCTAATTCGTAAATCTCTTTTTTACGAGAGTTAATCTCTTTTTCATAACCTTTTTGTTCTTGATGCCATTTTTCTTTTGCCTCTAAAACAATCTCTTTTCTTAATTGTTTTCCTTCATCTTTTGCGTCGGATAGAATTTTTTTGGCAAGGTCATTTGATTTGATAATATTCTTGTTATCGGCTGTCTTTTTTACCTGATTTATAATAATCACAATAACTGCTGTAAAAAAAATTCCAATTCCCAAACCAATCGCAACATTTATTAAGTTATCCACAATTTCTCCTTTGTTTATAACCCGCGATACCGTGTATTATTGTTTTCGGAAACCACCTTCAAAGTGGGTGTTTCACCAATCTATTTTACAAGTCCGAATCGCATTCGGCTGGTGTGCCACAAACCGTTCTACTCCCGATTATTTCTTAGTTCTGAAAACAAAATAATATCACTAATATCGCAGGAATTATTTAATTTCTACATCAACCATTAATTTGGCGATGTTATCTAATTCCACCGTTAACTTTTCGTTAACATTTTCATTTTCGAAATACTGTTCCGTCAACCGTAACGCATAAAGAACAAACAGCTTATGCTGGTCAACAGTATTGTATTTCTCGTTCATTTTCTCCAATTGCTCTTTGAGATATGTGGCAGTTTTTTTCAGTTTCTCAGGATTTTCCGTCTTGAAAAAATATTTCTTACCTAAAATCTCTATTTCAACCGAGTTCATCACAATTTACAGTAAATCTATTTGGTCAAAAAGATTGTCCACTTTTGAAGACGCACTGTCCATACTTTTCTGCTGATTTCCTATTTTTTCGCGTAAATCTGCAACTTCTTGTTGTAAATTTTCAATTTGGGTAGTTTGTTGCTGAGTTTGCATTCTCAAATCTGAAAGTTCAGAATTACTGCTACTTTGTGAATTTAGGAGTTCGTCATATTTTCGTTGAAGTTCGTTGCGTTGCATTTGTAAATCAGCATAATTCGATTTCAACGAAGTGTAACCATTTACTAATTTTTGGATTTTCTCTTCCAAGCTTAAATTTTGTCTTTCTTCCATTTTTACCTCATCTCAATTTGATATTTCTTCTGCAAAATTTTTATAACAGTGTTCATCACATTCACGATAAAATCATCTGTTAGCGTTTTTTCATCTGAAGAAAACACCAAACTAAAAGTTAAACTTCTTTTTCCTTTTGGAATATTTTTACCTTTAAACTCATCAAATAATTCGATTTTACGAATAGTTTTATCCGCTTTTTGAATCGATTTGATAATTTCGGTATAATTAAAATTCTCTGAAATTAAGAACGAAATATCGCGTAAAATTGGTGGAAATTTCGGAATTTCCTTAAACTTTGTTTGAATATTTAAATTCAGAATCGTATCCAATTTTAACTCAAAAGCAAAAATCTCTTGTTCGATGTCAAAATTTACAGCAATTTTTTCGTCTAATTTTCCAAAACTACCAACCTCTTTTCCGGCAAATTTGATGCCGAGTGCAAAATTGGGTTGATAAAATTTTTCTGTGCTTTCACGATATTGTAAGCCACTAATGTTCAACCTTTCAAAAATTTCTTCCACCACACCTTTCAAATCAAAAAAATCTAATTTTTGCTCTTTTTCTTTCCAAAAAGTTGGGTGCAATTTCCCAGTCATTAAACCAGCAACAGTCCATTTTTCGTTTGCTAACTTTTGCTCTTTTCGAGTAAAAATTTTGGCAAATTCAAAAATCTTCAAATCTTTTTGACCGTGATGCACATTGAATAACGCGTTTTTAAGAAGTGCTGGAATGAGGGTGGAGCGCATTATCGAAAAACTACTGCCAAGCGGATTTTTCAACATCACAAAATTACGGCGTTGGTCATTTTCAGCAATTTTGAGTTTATCTAAATTTGCTGGATCATCAAAATTCCAATTTTTCACTTCTGAAAATCCGTTCTCAACCAAACCATTTTTCACCAATCTGCGATTGTAAAATTCCTTTTTATTCATAATTCTTTGCAATTGCAAATTAGATTTTCGTTTATTATAGCCGTAAAGTCTGATAATCTCTTCAATTAAATCAATTTCACGAGTCAAATCTTTGCGATACGGTGGGATTTCATAAATTTGGACATCATCCTTTTCAGCAAGCAATTTTAATCCGAGTTTTTGCAAATATTCGGCAATTTTCTCTTTTGAAATTTCTATCGCCAAAAGTTTTTCAACTCTCGATTTACGCAACTCGATTGTTGTCGATTTTTGTGGATTTGGATATGAATCTAAAATTCCATCAAAAAGTTCACCGCCAGCAATTTCCAAAATTAATTGCGTAGCACGATCGCTGACGATTTTCACACTTTCATCAGCAATATTGCGTTCAAATCGATAAGATGAATCGGTCGAAATTACTAATCTTTTGCGTGTATTGCGAATGCTGCTATAATTAAAGTTAGCAACTTCCAAAACAATATCGGCCGTTTCTGCGGTGATTTGTGAATTTACACCACCAATCACACCGGCAAGTGCAATTGCTTTTTCGGTGTCCGCAATGACAATATCCGTATTTTTTAAATCATATTTTTTTTCATCGAGGGCTTCAAATTTTTCACCTTCATTTGCATTTCTGATGATGATTTTTTGCCCTTTAATTTTGGCAAAATCAAAAGCGTGCAGTGGATGACCAAATTCCATCATGACAAAATTAGTGATGTCAACCACATTATTTATCGGTCGTAAACCAACCGATAAAAGGCGTTCTTTCAACCATTTTGGACTTTCGCCGATTTTGACATTTTTGATTAAACGAACAGTATAGCGTGTGCATAAACTTGCGACATCATTTTGGAGAAAAAGTTGCGTTTCAATTTTTTCTTTTTGAGCAACAACTCCAATTTTCGGCAAATTTAGCGGAAGCGACATTACCGCTGCCATATCGCGAGCAACTCCGATTATCCCTAAAAGGTCAGGACGGTTTGGCGTAATTTCAACATCAAAACAAGTATCTTTAAAATTTAGGTATTCAAATAAGTTTTTGCCCAGCGGTGCATCATTTGGTAAAACCATGATGCCTTCGTGATTTTTGGAAAGACCCAATTCTTTTTCGGAGCAAATCATTCCGCAAGATTCTTCACCACGAAGTTTCACTTTTTTGATTTTGAAGTCACCTATTTTTGAATTTAATGGTGCAAAAGCAATCGTATTGCCAGTATCACAATTTGGAGCACCACAAACAACTTGCACTATTTTTTTGCCGTCATCTACCTTACAAACAGAAAGTTTATCTGCATTTGGATGTTGACTTCTTTCCAAAATTTTAGCGACGATAATTTCACTTTCACCGATATTTTCGACAGCTTCAACCTCAATTCCAGAAAATGTTAACTTATCTTCCAGCTCGGTTGCCGACAAATCTAAATTTACATAATTTTTGAGCCAACTATAGCTTATTTTCATAATTAAAATTGCTTTAAAAAGCGAATGTCATTTTCAAATAATAATCTCATATCAGGAATTTTATATTTCAACATCGTGATTCTATCAATACCCAAACCAAAAGCATAACCGGTATATTTTTCCGAGTCGATGCCTAATTTATCGAACACATTTGGGTCGACCAAACCGGCTCCGCCCATTTCTAACCAACCGCTACCCTTACAAAGGTTGCAACCTTTTCCGTAACACTTCACGCAAACGATGTCAATTTCTGCACTCGGTTCGGTAAATGGGAAAAAATGTGGTCGAATACGCGATTCAATTTTTTCACCAAACATCTTTTTCACAAAAGTATTCAACATATTGTGTAAATCTGCAAAGTTAATTCCTTCATCAACGACAAGTGCTTCCACCTGATGAAACATTGGTGAGTGGGAAGCATCATTTTCGTTACGATAACAGTTACCCAACGAAATAATTTTTATCGGTGGTTTGTGATTTTCCATCACGCGAACTTGAACTGTTGAGCTTTGCGTTCGTAACAGCACATCATTATCGATGTAAAAAGTATCTGATAAATCACGTGCTGGATGGTCTTTTGGAGTATTAAGTGCATCAAAATTATGAAATTCATCCTCAATATCTGGACCCATCGCCACTTCAAAACCCATCGAAATGAAAATATCTTCAATCTCCTGAATCACTTTCGTAATGGGATGAAGCGAGCCGCTTGTGCGTTTGCGGCTTGGCATCGTCAAATCTATTTTTTCAGATTCAATCTTCGCCAAATAATCGAGTTCTTTTATCTCATTTTCGCGTGCTTCAATCAATTTTGAAAGGTCGGCTTTCGCGATATTCACAATTTGCCCAAATTTCGGACGCTCCTCTTTTGAGAGAGTGCCGATTTGTTTCAGAAGTCCATTCAAAACACTTTTTTTACCGACATATTTTGATTTCATCTGTTGCAAATCGTGAATCGATTTTGCCTCTGCAATCTCAACTTTTGCTGATTCAAAAATACTTTGTAACTGTTCTTTCACTGTTTTCCCAAAAAATTATTTTTGGTTTTTCACTAAATCACAGAATGCTTTGAACGCATCCATATCGTGAAATGCAAGGTGAGCTAAAGCTTTTCTGTTGATTTCAACATTTAGTTTTTTCAAACCACTAATGAATCTGCTGTAAGAAAGCTCGTGCATTCTCGCTGCTGCGTTGATACGGATAATCCATAATTTTCTAATTTCACGTTTTTTGGTACGTCTATCACGGTAAGCGTATAACCAACCTTTTTCAACTGCTTGTCTGGCTGTACGATAAAGTTTACTTCTTCCGCCCACATAACCTTTGGCGGCTCTCAAATATTTTTTTCTGCGTCTTTTTGCTGCTACATTATTTGTTGATCTTGGCATATCAAATCTCCTCTACATTCCCAACATTTTCTTCATTCGTTTTTCATCAGCTGCATGAACCAATCCAGCTTGTCGCAAATTGCGTTTTCTTTTCGCGCTTTTTTTGGTCAAAATGTGACCCTTAAAAGCGTGAGCTCTTTTCAATTTCCCTTTAGCAGTTACTTTGAATCTTTTCGCAACTCCTTTTCTTGTCTTCAACTTTGGCATTATTACCTCTCTATTCCTCTTTCGTTTTATTTTCAAAATCTTCGATTAGTTTATCAATATCTCGATGTGGTGAAACAGTAATAGAAAGCGTTCTGCCCGCACTTACTGGTCTTCCCTCCACCTCGATGATTGGTTTCAATTCTTCCAAAACTTTATCCAAAAGGTTCTGACCAATATCTTTGTGAGCCAATTGTCGCCCTCTAAACCAAATCGTAAACTTAACTTTATGATGTTGCTTCAAAAATTTCAAAGCGTGTTTCAATTTGAATTCTAAATCATGATTATCTGTTGAAGGTGTAAATTTCACCTCTTTTACCTGAACAATGTGTTGATGCTTACGAGCATCACGCATTTTTCGTTCTTTCTGATAATAGTATTGTCCAAAATCCAAAATCTTACAAACTGGCGGGTTAGCATTCGGTGAAATTTCTACCAAGTCTAATCCTGCGCGATTTGCCAAATTCAAAGCTTCCGTGGTGGAAACCACGCCAACTTGCTTACCAGTCTCAGAAATCAATCTAACGCTACTCACGCTAATCTGTCTGTTAACTCTTTCTTTTTTCGGTTTTGGGTTTGTTCTAGCCCTACCTCTTCGATACCGTATTGAAATAAACTCCTCCTTATTTCTGCGCATAAAAAAAACGAGTGGATATACCACCCGCTACAAGTCAAATTCTCTTCTAAAAGAGATTCAGCACGACCTTAACAAGTATTCTACAATCGCAGAAACCGTAAGGTAGAAGCGGGTTGCTTCGTTTTCCGTTACATTATCTAATTCAACTGAGACAAACTTATTTCGAGGCTTGCTGAGTCAAGATTTTTATAAATTTGTCTTTTCAAATGACAACCAAGCTGGCTTCGGTTCAAATCCTAATTTTAGGTTAATTTGGTACATCGGATTATTTTCTTCATTATCGGTAATAATTGTTTTTGCACCGTACCCTATCGCCTTTCGCTGTGCCAACACTTTTAGGGCAGTGGCAATTTTACGGCGACGATGAGTTCGCAATACGCCCGTTGACCAGACTTCCATTTTAGTTTTATCGGAAAGTACTTTTGCCAACATACTCAATCCAACAAATTCGCCATTATCCACCGCAATAATGCAACCCTTCGGATAAAACTGTGGGTTTTCTAAATGGCTTTTCTTCCATTTTTCAAAAGGCGGAGCTTTAAATGGATCTGTCGTTGGCATATCTGCTTCAATTTGAATATCGAGTTGATACAATTTTTGTTGCCAATTTTCATCTGTTTTCATAATTTCTGAAAGTGGAATTAACTTAATATTCTGTTGTTCTACAAAATCAATATCTTTTTGAAATTTACTAAAATCAAACTTCATCAAATCAAGCTCTGAAACAGGATCTCGTAAAACCATTTTAAATCCATTTTTTTCAAAAAAAGCAATTCCGTTTTTTTTATCTTCACGCGAATAGGTTGATAACTTTTGCAGATTTTTCGGCATCACGATTGCAAGCATCTTTTCATAAAGTTTTGTGCCAATTCCTTGTCTTTGAAATTCTGGTAAAACTTCAATATTAAAGTAATATTTCCCTTTTGTAGTTGTATAAATAGCTTTTGAAACTGTCATTTTTGCAACAACTAAATTGTCAAATTCAACAATAAATCTCTGATGTTCCGATTTTTTATCACGAATTTTATCAGCAAATTTTAATTGCTCAACTGTCTCTTTTTGGTCTGGCCAAATTGCATCATTTATTTTGATAAAATCCTCATAATCCCTTTCTGAAAAATCAAATTTTCTAATTTTTAACATATTCAATTCTCCTTTTGCAATTTAGCTAAAAAACTATCTCGGTCTTTATAATCTCTAAAAATTATAACTTGTTTTTCATCTTTCAATGAATTCAATAAATCCAGATAACGTGGTCGGACTTTTTTATTATAATTCCAAATCCAGCGAAAAAATTCTGTATCAAACTTTTCATTACAACCTTTTGTTATATCGTTTCGCTCAACCTTAAAATATTTTCCTTTAATTATTCTTTTTGTCGCATTCCACAAACAAGTTTTCCGCTTCATATCAAAAAAAATAATTGTATCAGCTCTTTTAATTCTCATTTCGAGAGTACTATTAAAATTTCCGTCAATTATCCACTTTTCCTTTTGAATAAGCTCTTGAACAACATTATGCCATTCCAATTTAGGTGTTTGTATCCAATTTGGTTTCCAAAACAAATTATCTAAATGAATCAATTCAAGATTCAATTTTTGATGAAGCTTTTTGGCAAATGTAGATTTTCCCGAACCACCGTTACCGATGATTAAAATTCTTTTCATTTTAACCCTTCAAACCACTCGATGCAAAACTGGCAATAATTTGTTTTTGCAAAATCAGAAAAAGCAAAACTAACGGCAAAATACTAAAAGTAGATGCTGCCATCAAAAGCGAAGTCTGGGCAGAAGATTCTTGTGAAAAGTAACTCAATCCAACTTGTAAAACGCGAATTTCTGGACTATCGGTCATCACAAGTGGCCACATAAAGCTGTTCCAACTTCCGATAAATCCAAAGATAGCAGAAGTCACAATCACCGATTTTGAAAGCGGTAAAACAAGTGTCCACAAAGTACGAAATCTGCCACAACCATCAATTCGAGCTGCGTCAAAAAGGGCTGATGGTATTGTTTTGAACTGTTGACGAAGCAAAAATATCGTGAAAATATTGGCAATCCACGGAATTATCAAAGCTTGATATGTATCGATCCAACCGAGATGATTTAGCAAAACATAAGATGGAATGAGGTAAACTGGTTGTGGCACCATCATCATACTGATGAAAAGATAAAAGATGAAGTCACGCCCCTTAAAACGCATTGTTGCAAACGCATAAGCTGCCAATGAACCAGTAATGAGAACGCCAATTACAACCGAAAAAGAAACGAACAAAGTGTTGAAAAAATAGCGTTTGAACGGCACTTTATTGAAAGCATTCGTGAAATTTTCAAAGTGTAACTTAAACTCTTTTTTTTCTGTAATTTGGTTACTTGCTATTTTTTTGTAGGTTGCTATGCGCACCATTTTTTCATCAAAAAGATGCACTATTGCACTATCACCAACCGTTTTGACAACCGTTACCAAATATTCATTTTCGCCATCAAAATAAACTTTGTAGTTTTCAATCGGCAAAAAGCCAACATTACCTTTATTTACCTCTAATTGAGATTTTACCGAAGTGGTCAACATCCAAATAAATGGAATAATCATCAACAATCCGCAAATTGACAAAATCGTGTAAGTTATTGTTTTTTTCATCATCATATCCTAATAGTGCACTTTCTTTTCCATTTTTTTCTGCCACAATGTCAGACTTAAAATTATGCCAAACAACACAAGCGCAACCGCACTCGCATAACTTAAATTATTACTCTCGCCAAAACCTTTATCAAACAAGAAATAAACGATTACTTTTGTCGTCCCTAGTGGTCCACCAATTGGTGGTCCCGTCATCAAGTAAATTTGAGAAAAAACCTGAAAGGTAACGATCGTCGTCATCATCAAAACATAAAAAGTGGTCGGTGAAACAAGGTGCCAAGTAATTTTGAAAAACTGCTTAATTTTGCCAGCTCCGTCAATATCAGCTGCTTCATAATAGACCTTTGGAATATTCTGCAAACCAGCCAAGTAGATGATTGTATTGTAACCAAGCCCCTTCCAAATAGTCACAACAATAATACAAAAAAGTGCCAGAGATGGTCCCCCAAAAATTAAATAAATCGTATGGTAATTTACACCAATTGCATTTGAAATACCGCTAATAAAAGCCGAAAAATCTAACCCAAAATTAGAGAGAAATAAATCAAAAACACCACGGCTTTCTGCTAACCAACCCATCGGATCGAAACCGAATTTTGTCAGAAAAAAATTTGCCAAACCTGTTTGTTGATTGAAAATTATCTTCCAAACAATCGAAATAGCCACCATTGAAGTAACGGTTGGAATAAAATAAATTGAACGAAACAAACTCTTTAATTTTGTAATTCCATTTAAAAAGTTAGCAAAAACAAGTGATAAAATTAAGCTAATCGGCACTACAAAAACCACCAAATTTAGGGTATTCAAAAGTGACTGCCAAAACTCGCCATCACGCAACATTTCTAAATAATTTGCAAAACCAATAAACTCACCTGGACCCGTTATCGTCCATTCATAAAAACTAACAATAAACGACAAAATTATAGGCACTAATCGAAAAACGATAATAATAATCGCTGCCGGTAAAATGTATAAATACGGTCCAAAATCGAACTTTTTATCTTTCTTCATAAACTCTCCATTTCGTGAGTGCAAAAGTTCCAATTATCCCTTTAATGTCAATTTTTATTTGACATCAAACTGCATCTAATATTTCAGGTTGGATGAAAAATTGAGAGGGTTTTATGGTGCAAATTTACACTGGCAATGGAAAAGGTAAGACGACTGCAGCAATTGGATTGGCAATTCGCACGCTAGGGCGAGGCAATAAGGTTTGCCTAATCCAGCTGATGAAAAATGCAGCTTTTGGTGAAATTTTGTTTTTAAAAAACTTCTCAAATATTGACATTTTCCAATTTGGTACAAAAGAATTTGTTAATCTCAAAACTCCGACTAAAACAGATTTTGAAGAAGCGGAAAAAGCATTTCAAAAGACGAAAGATGCCATTAATTCCAAAAAATACGATTTAATCATCATCGACGAAATTAATGTAGCTGTGAGTTGGAAACTTTTACCTGTGGAAAAACAACTCGAATTGATGGAGTTAACAACAAATGCTGAAATCGTGATGACAGGACGACACGCATCAAAAGAGGTTTTAGCAAAAGCTGACCTCGTAACCGAAATGAAAGAAATTAAACACTATTTTGCAAAAGGAATTCCAGCGAGAAAAGGAATTGAGTTTTGATGCAAAATTTAATTGAAAGACACTTATTAAATCGTTCTCTTCTATCATATCTTTTATTACCACTTGCGTGGAAGTTTTCTTTTTTACAAATTATTCGCAGAAAAATAATTTTCCCTAAATTCAAAGCAAAATGTAAAATTATCAGCGTGGGGAATATCGTTAGCGGTGGCAGCGGAAAAACTCCTGTAACTATTTATCTTGCCAAATATTTTATTACAAAAAGAAAAAAAGTTGCCATTTCTCACCGCGGTTACAAAGGTGAATTTGAAAAAACAGTTCGCATTATTTCAGATCGAGAACAGATTTTTGATTTTGCCAAAGATGCGGGTGACGAACCTTTTTTACTCGCTGAAAAATTACCCAATATTCCCGTTGTAGCCGGAAAGAATCGCCAGAAATCAATTGAACTCCTGCTTGCAAAATTTCCCGATTTAGATTACATTATTCTCGACGACTCCTTCCAAAACTTGAAGGTAAAAAAAGATTTAGATTTTATCGTTTTCAATAGCATTACCAAACTTGGTAACGGGTTTGTTTTGCCTGCTGGTTTCTTGCGTGAACCACTTTCTGCCCTCAAATATGCTGATTACATCATCTACAATGGTGATGGCGAAATTCCAACCCAAATCACCAAATATAAAAAACCAACCTTACGCACAAAATACGATGTGAAAAACTTTACAAATCAAAATGGAAATAATATTTTAAAGAGTGACTTGCAAAATAAAAGAATAGCCCTACTCTCTGCAATTGGCACACCAAAATCATTTGAAAAAACTATCCTAAACTGCGGTTTAAGATTTGAAAAACATTACGCATTTCCCGATCATTATGATTATCAAAAATTGAAAATTAGCGAATACGACTACGTTCTCACCACCGAAAAAGATTTTGCAAAATTACGCTTTATCAAACATCATCTGCCACTTGTTGTCGTAGAAGTTGAACTAAAATTTAAAGAAGATTTCCAGCTGTAAACGACATCATGAACATTCGAATTGCAAAAACAAAAGATTTACCAGAATTACTAGAAATCTACAATCAAGCAATTGCGCTTGGTGGAAAAACTGCTGACACATCTTTCGTAACCCCAAAAAATCGCCAAACTTGGTTTGACGCTCATCCAGACCATAAATACCCAATTATAGTGGCTCAAATTGACAACAAAATTGTTGGTTATTTATCCATTAGTGCGTACCGGGCGGGACGAGAAGCTTTGCAACATACTGCAGAGATTAGCTATTATGTTCATTCAAATTACCATCGTAAAAAAATAGCCACAAACCTGATTCTGCACGCGATTAAAATGTGTGATAAACTCCAAATTAATAATTTATTCGCAATTATTATTGAAGGAAATTTAGCAAGCATCAAACTAATGGAAAAATTTGGATTCGTCAAATGGGGTAAACTCCCAAAAGTAGTTAATCTTAACGGAACACTCTTTGACCATTTGTATTATGGTTTGAAAATAAAAGCGTAAGCTGTTAAATGGCTCAAAAAAAAGCACCGACTCAAAAAGTCGGTGCTTTTAGCTCATTATTTTAACCTATTTCCACAATCACGTCACCTTTTGCAACGGAATCGCCAGTGTCAAATTTTATCTCTTTAATGACGCCATCTACTTTTGCGTCTAAGTTATTGAACATTTTCATCGCTTCCAAAACGACAATAGTTTCACCAACTTTCACTTCATCACCAACTTTTTTCTTAAATTCCACAATCATACCGGGAATTGGGGCAACGATATCGTTTCCGCTCACAACTTCTGCTTTTTTAGCTTTCTTTTTTTTACCGCTTTTCTGGCGGGAAACACTATCAGCTACTTCCACTTTAAAATACTCACCATCCACGAAAACATCGAAGGCTTGTGCATTGGCTGGCTTGTCGGGGGCATCAGTTTTATCGGTCAATTTACCAGAAAGTGCTTTTTGCACCAATTCGTTGGTGGCTTCCACCTCTGTCATTGTTTTTGGCTTTACATCGGCAGGAACCTCTGCCAAGCCGTATTTCCATTTGAGGAAACGCTTACCAGTAACTGGATAAAGTGCACAGAGAACTTCATCATCCATATCTTTAGCTAAATCTTTGAAATCGGCGTGAACTTGTGGCATTTCTGCTTTCAGTGTATCACCAGGACGCACCGAAATTGGTTTTTCACCACGCGGATAATTCTGTAATGCTTTCTTCTGCACGGCTTCATCAATCGGCAGCGTCGTCTTTCCATAAAGTCCAAAACAAAGGTCTTTCACTTGCTCCGTAATGTTTGTATAGCTCTCATCTTCATCGAAAAGCACATTATTCACCGTTTGCGTACCCACAATTTGGCTCGTTGGCGTTACGAGTGGCACCTGCCCAAGCTCTTTTCTCACCTTTGGAAGTGCCTCAAAAACATCATTCAATTTATCGAGTGCATCCATTTGTCGGAGTTGGTTTACCAAGTTAGAAAGCATTCCGCCCGGCGTTTGGTGTAATATCACATTAATGTCGATAATCGCATTTTTGGTATCATCGAGAAGGTGTTTATATTTGGGAATAACCTCTTCCATTTTTTTGGAAATTTCCGCCAGTTTATTAATGTCGAACCCGCTATCGCGATTTGTTCCCAAGAGTGAAATAACAAGCGGTTCCACCGCTGGATGGGAAGTGCGATATGCGTATGGTGACATACATGTATCGATGATGTCCACGCCAGCTTCGATCGCTTTCAAAAGTGTGAGATCTGCCATTCCAGAAGTGAAATGAGTGTGTAAATGAAGCGGAATGTCCGTCTGTTTTTTCAGTGCTACAATTAAATTATATGCGTCGTAGGGTGCGATAAGTCCTGCCATATCTTTGATGCAAATACTGTCTGCGCCCATCTTTTCCAATTGCTTAGCTTTTTCGAGATAATAGTCGATATTATAAGTTTCGCCACCCATACGCGGCTCGGTGAGCGAATAGCAAATTGTCCCTTGGAAGTGCTTACCATTTTTCTTCACAATTTTGACTGCTGTCTCGAAATTACGAAAATCATTCAAGGCGTCAAAAATACGGAAAATGTCGATACCATTATCACAAGCACGCTGCACAAATGCTTCTACCACATCATCTGCATAATTGCGGTATCCCACCAAGTTTTGACCACGAAGCAACATCGAAAGTGGCGTCTTTGTGATGTGTTTCTTCAAGGTGCGAATGCGTTCCCACGGGTCTTCGTTCAAAAAACGGTGCATCACATCAAATGTGGCACCACCCCACGCTTCTAGCGAGTAAAAACCAACTTCGTCCAACATTTTCGCAACTGGAATCATATCTTCCGTTCTGCCACGCGTCGCAAATATACTTTGATGCCCATCACGCAGGCTTACATCCTGAATTTTAATCGGGTTTTTCGCGTTCGGACGATTTGTATCGTAATTCATTTTTGTCATTTCTAAAATGCCGTGATTATCCATTTTCATTTATCCTCTCTTTTTGACATTACTTTTCATCTAACAATGTAGAAATTTAATATCTACTTCCTCTTCGTTGTACCATTTCACGATTTTTCATCGCCATCTTACGACCAGATTTTGCCCATAAGTTTTCTTTTTTCTGTTTATTTCTTTGGATGAATTTGAGTACTCCCAAAATGGCAGCTTTCAACTTCTTTTCTTTGTTCTTCATTATGTTTCACCAATCTATTGTGGAATGTTTCCGTGCTTCTTAGGTGGAAGCACTTCGCGTTTCGTTGCCATAATCTCGAGAGCATCAATGAGGCGAATGCGTGTTTCACTAGGCTTTATGATAGCGTCAAGATAGCCTCGCTCGGCTGCAATATACGGCGTATTAAATGCATTTTCATATTCGGCGATTAGTTCTGCACGCTTCTTTTCGGGGTCATCGGACTCCTTCATTTGTTTGCGGTATGACGCCACAATATTTACCGCTCCCGAAGCACCCATCACAGCAATTTGAGCAGATGGCCACGCAAACAACATGTCTGCCCCAAGGTGTTGCGAGCTCATCGCGATGTAAGCACCACCGTAGCTCTTTCTGGTTGTAACGGTTATTTTGGGGACAGTTGCTTCCGCATAACTCCACAACAATTTTGCACCGTGCCGAATTACACCACCCCACTCTTGATCTGTACCTGGCAAATATCCCGGCACATCCACGAAAGTAATAATTGGGAAGTTAAACGCATCGCAAAACCGAATAAAACGAGAAATCTTATCGGATGCATTGATATCGAGACAGCCCGCCAAAAACATTGGTTGGTTGGCAATAATTCCGACTGGTCGCCCGTTTAATCGGGCAAAACCGATGAGTGCATTTTGGGCAAAAAACTCGTGCGGTTCAAAGAAATCACCATCATCTACAATCGTTTGGATTACCTCTTTCATATCGTATCCAGCTTTGGGATCATCTGGAATAATGGTATCTAAGTTTTCACAAATTCTTTTGGGGTCATCACCGAGATTCAAATTGGGCGGATCTTCCATATTGTTATTTGGTAAAAATTCTAACATTTTTTTAACTTGTTCGAGGGCATCTTCATCACTTTCACAGAGAAAATGGGCATTTCCGCTTTTACTGTTATGCGTCATCGCACCGCCCAACTCTTCAAAAGTTGTTTTTTCACCCGTTACGGTCTCGATTACGCTCGGTCCCGTGATGAACATATAGCTCTTCTCTTTGACCATGAAGATAAAGTCTGTCATCGCAGGCGAATAAACAGCACCCCCTGCACAAGGTCCCATAATTACAGAGATTTGTGGGATTACGCCAGAAGCGCGGGAGTTACGAAAAAATATATCACCGTAACCCTTCAAAGCATCAATGCCTTCTTCCACGCGTGCACCACCAGAATCATTAATTCCCACAATGGGAATACCGGCTTTCATTGCCAAATCCATCACTTTGGTAATTTTGGCTGCGTGTTTCTCGCCGAGTGAACCACCCCGCGAAGTAAAATCTTGTGAATAGGCAAAAATCGGTCTGCCATTGACCAAGCCGTGACCTGTAACCACACCGTCGGACGGGATTTCCACTTTTTCCATGCCAAAGTTGGTGGAACGATGTTTCACGAACATATCTATTTCCCTAAATGTACCTTCATCAAAAAGAATAGTGAGGCGTTCGCGAGCCGTCAGCTTACCTTTGTTGCGGTGCTTTTCGACACGAATTTCGCCACCCATCTCTCTAACTTTCTGTTCTCTCTTCTCGAGATCTACTATTTTTTCGGAAACCTTCATATTATCTCCTTATCTATTTTTCAAAGATAGTGCATTTTTTTTAATGGAATAATGTTGTAAAGTAAAAATCACAAATTCAATTTTACTGTGAGTATAAATATTTGTTATTGCTAAAAACTTGACACGCAAACCATCCCAAAAAATGTTTCACGAGTTGCCCCCGTAGCTCAGCTGGATAGAGCAGTTCCCTCCTAAGGAAAAGGTCAGCCGTTCGAATCGGCTCGGGGGTACCATTTTTTTCACAACACTCATAATATCATAAACAACTGGTGCAACTAACCACTCCGCACTTTCTCCAAGCAAGAAGCATTAAATAAGTTAAAACCACTCAAGAAGGGTAATCTGCAAGAAAACTTAGTAGAAAGAATCTTCAATTCCCACGAGGATAACACATAGCAAAATAACAAGTTAACCCAAAGCCAGTACAAGAAATAACATCTTTTCAGTCTAATAAGTAAGAAACCTATTAGGAGGGAGAGATGTTTTTTAGTTTAAAGAAAAAAGTATTGATTGGCTTGTTGGTTGGTTTGTTGTGTTCCTCTTTCTAACTAACCAAAAATGAGAAAGAGATACAATCACCTCTATTTGTTGCACCATTTGTGACGAGATAACTAACTATTTCAGTCAAAAAGGG
>JABGOP010000013.1:30960-43065 GCA_018645365.1 Candidatus Cloacimonadota bacterium | reverse complement strand
TGATAAATAAAGAAATGTGAAAATGGAGTTTACACAAAAATATTTACACTACCAATTGAAGTGCTTGCTTCGGGATTCAAACCTTTAAATTTAGTGTTATCAAGTTATGGGATTTCCAAATTAGAAAGTGGTGATGTTTATCAAGTTGAAATTACTGGAAATAAAAAAACAATAATAGCTTCTGGGAAGGGTGATTTAATACTGAACACAGTACCAGAAAATGCTAAAATTAGTATTGATGAATTTCCTGACTTTGATAGAAACACACCTTATGAATTTAGTAATTATTTAGCAAGACCGTATCATTTCCATCTAACGAAAGATAGATATGAACCAGTTAATACAGTTATTACAATTGAAAAAAATAAAAAGAATACTCAAGTTATTGAATTAATCCCAAAATGGGGAGATTTGAAGATTACTTCTGAACCAACAAATGCAAAAGTTTATATTGATAATAAATTTTATGGTAATACCCCATTTGACTTAAAAGGTGTTATAGATGGATTGAATGTAGGAAATTATCAATTAAAACTAATTCCTACATCTGAACTTTATGTACCTATTGAAAAACAAATAACATTATTAAATGAAAGCATATTTTATGAGCACTTTGTGTTTGAAGATATTGCTGGAGAGATTCAAGTTGCTGTAAAACCTACGCCAATAGAAGTATTCATCAACGGTTCTTTGGATGCTGAACTATCAAAAGGTAATGCAAAAAGATTTCCTGCTGGAAGATATCTTATAAAAATTGAAAATGCCGGTAAACACAGCTTTTCATACGATAATATTGTGAGAGAAATCAATTTAGAAAAAGGTGATTCTGAAATTATTGAAACAGAATTTAACGCAAATTATGGTTATTTATCCGTTACATCAAATAAACCGCAAACTAAATTTGTAATAGAAGATTTACAAAATAATAAAAACATCTATTTAGGTAAAAAAACAGAAAATTACAAATTGCTAACCGGTAAATATAAAATTACAGCAGATTGCACTGATGAAGGATACATTGTTAAAACTCAAACCGTAGATCTTAGAAAAAACGAAGCTATTGATTTTTCCTTTAACGAGAATGATAAAGAACTGTTGATACGCAAAGAAAAAATAGAAAGAGAAAAATTTATTAATTATATTTATAGTCTTAATGCAGTGGGCAGAAACGCATACAAACCAATTGCTCATAAACATCTAGGAAATTCTGGGCAGCAAACAAACAATAATGACTACGACCTTATTTATTACATAGTGACAACGACTATCGGTGCACCTATAATAACTATGGCAGCTCCGTTTTATATACTTATAGACATTACGGAAGGAACTTCCTATTTACCGATTCAAAATACAACAAAGGAACCAGTTGAATTTTCTTACTACCCAAATAATTTATCGCTCTCTTTTTCTGTTCCAAAAATATATTACTATCTTGGTTTAAAGAATAAGCATTCAAGTTTTTATTTTAAGGGAAACAAATTTTGGTTTACTGAATACACCATTAGTAAAGATTTCCTAATTGTAGATATTGTCTCATCCCATTTTGGTTATATTCTGCATACGAAAGATCATAAAAACAGAATTATCATAGATGCTCAATTTGGCTTGGGGGTTACTTTGCCCTTTAATTTAACCTATTCTGATAAATCTGTTATTTATGCAGATTCTTTAGAATATGATGACAATGGATTAGGTGTTTATCAAGGTACATATCTATCCCAGTCGCTACTCCAGATGGTTAATAAGCCGTTCGAGATGGTTAATAAGCCGTTCGAGTTATCAATATCTTTAGAGAAACATTTTGGTGATAACAATTTCGCTTCCATTCACTTTGGTTTTTGGTGGTTTATATATGATTCTCGTTCTGATTTCTATTATCAAGATGAATTGGAAGATTGGGAGGAAAATGGTGGCGAAATACCGCAACCAATTATTGGAGAACCAGACAATCCTGTTTTTAATGGCATTGTGCCTTATTTTGGTATTGGGATAAGGTTTTAAAAAATGGGAGTTTGTATGAGAAAAGTTAAAAAAAACATAAAAGAAATATTAAATGAAGAAGAAATTCCCGATATTATTTATAAATTTATGCCAATAAATAAATTTACTTTTGAGAATTTATTAAAAAATCAGATTTGGTTTTCAAATCCAATGAATTTTAATGACCCATTTGATTGTAAAATGTTTAAATTGGCAGAACCTACAATGGATGAACTAAAATTATATTTTAGTAAGGATAAGTCAGATCAAGAAGTAGAAAAGATTTTGAAAGATTATGATAAATCTTCTGAAGAAAATCTACAGCATTGCAATAAATTTGTTAGAAAACATATTGGTGATAACTATTTAATCTCCTGTTTTTCTAAATCAAAAAAAAATATTCTAATGTGGGGACATTACGCAGATAAACATAAAGGTATTTGCTTAGGCTTTGATTCACTAGAGTTTTTTTCAGAAAATCAATTTATTGAAAAGTCCGTATTAAATCTTTTTAAAGTAAAATATATTTCAGAATACTTTCCTTTAAATTTCTTTAATGATAAAAAATTTAGTAAGGAGTATCAAAATATATTTAAAAATAAATATGTTGATTGGGAATATGAAGAAGAAATTAGAGCACTTACAGAAGCTGACAAAGAAATTAGCAATCTCATGAAATTTTCCAAAAAATCTTTGCGAGAAATAAATTTTGGATGTAAAGTTAGTAATAGGGATAAAGAAAGCATTATTAAGATAGTTCAAAACTGTAATTATCCTAATGTTACGTTTATAAAAGCAAAGCGGTGTAAAAATCGTTTTGGACTAAACTTTCAAAATAATGAGAGTCAATCTTGATTGAAAAATGTGAATAGAATATTGAAACTGATATTTTTGTGTATAACAAACGGATATTGCTTTTTAAGAAATTTTTATTTTATCTGCAACAGTTGCACGGTAGAACACGCCTTTTCCGTTCAAGAGTATTTCCTTTTCTTCAAAGGGAACAAAAGCCGCTTCCCCTTTTTTGAGAGTAAATTCGTTTGTGATTTTGGCAAATCCTTCGGTACACAAAATAATGGTGGGATTTTGCTGGTTTAGCGTTAATTTTCCGTGTAAAACTATTTGAGAGAGTTGGAATTCAGCTGCATCAGTTCGGTAAATATTCTCACAAATATTTTTTTTCGGCTTCAATATTTCCACCCGTTCATCATCATAATTAACCACTCGCAGTAACTCATTAATATCAATGTGTTTGGGGGTGAGTCCACCTCGTAAAACATTGTCGGAATTTGCCATTATCTCTATGCCAGCACCTTTCAAATAGGAATGCAAAATGCCTGCTTTCAAATAGATTGCTTCGCCGGGTTTTAGGCGGAAAATGTTTAAATATAGCGGTGCCAAAGTGCCTAAATCTTGTGGATAATATTTAGCGAGTTGCTGCGTCCATGCAAAGCTAAATTCCTCATTTTTTGAACGCGGTTTTGCCTTGGAAATTTGCGTGATAACTTCTTTGATTAATTTTTCTTTATTGGTTTTTATTTTCAATAAATTCTCGAAAAAAGAGGGGAGAGTAGCCAAACTAAAATGTTGCGAAATGTTCAGGAAATTTAAGATTTCTTTAATTTCATCAAATGGTTTAAAACCACACATTGCATCAAATTCCGTCAATGCACAGAGTAGCTCTGGTTTGTGGTTTGCATCTTTATAGTTTCGCATAAAGTCGGTTAGCTTTATGTTAGCTCTATCTTCTTTGGCAAAGCCGCTTTTTGCTTGTTCCAGGTTTGGGTGCACTTGAATGGAAAGTGGTTTTTCTGCGGCCAATATTTTGTATAAAAATGGTAAATTATTACCAAATTTTTGGCAAATATTTTTGCCTAAATAATGTGATGGATTTTTGCTAATAAGCTCGGTAAGAGTGATTTTATGATTTTCGTAAATTACGCAAGATTCACCTTTTGGGTGTGTTCCCATCCAAAGTTCAGCTTGTGGTTCAGTGGAGATTTGCTGGTTCAATAATGTGGCGATAAAATCGTGCGAACCCCACGCGTAATTTTGGATTTTATTATCAAGTTTAAAAATCACCTTACCTCAATTAACCTATTTGTTTTATTCTTCCGGTTTCATTTGTGGAAATAAAATTACCTCTTTGATGGAAGTATTATTCGTGAAAAGCATTACGAGTCGGTCAATTCCAATTCCCAAACCGCCCGTTGGTGGCATGCCGTATTCGAGTGCTTCCAGAAAATCTTCGTCCACCACATTTGCTTCTGTATCGCCCATTTCTCGCAGTTTTACTTGTGCTTCCAATCTTTCTCGCTGATCTATGGGGTCGTTTAATTCGGTGAAAGCGTTGCCATATTCGTTACCATTTATGAAAATTTCGAAGCGTTCGGTCAAAAGTGGATTTTCTGGTTTTTCTTTTGCGAGTGGCGAAATTTCTTTTGGGAAATCTGTTACGAAAGTTGGTTGAATTAACTTTGGCTCCACAAAATGTTCAAAAAGTTCTTCGATTAATTTTCCAGGTCCTGCTTTTTCATCAATTTCTAGCTTGTGTTTTTGGAAGAAATTGCGGATTTTAGTCAAGTCAAAATCACTTGCATCGAAACCAGTTTCGTCTTTGATAAGATCAATCATCGAAGCACGTAGCCACGGTTTTTGGAAAGATATTTCGGTCTCGCCAATTTTAACAGCATCGCTTTTGAAAATGGTGTTGGCGATGTGCAAAAACATATCTTCCGTAATTTTCATCATGTCATTGTAATCGGCAAAAGCTTGGTAAAGTTCAATCATCGAAAATTCGGGATTGTGAGTTCTATCCATTCCTTCATTACGGAAATTTTTGCCAATTTCGTAAACGCGTTCCATGCCACCAACGATTAGCCTTTTCAAGTATAATTCCAACGCAATGCGGAGGTACAAATCGATGTTTAGTGTGTTGTGGTGCGTGCTGAAAGGTCGTGCGTTTGCACCGCCGTAGAGTGATTGCATAATGGGTGTTTCCACCTCGATATAATTTTTTGCATCGAGGAAATTTCTGATTTCACGAATAATATTGGCACGCAAAATGAAGGTGTCTTTCACTTCTGGGTTGAGGAGCAAATCGAGGTATCTTTTGCGATAACGCAGTTCAATGTTGGAAAATTTGTCGTATTGTTGTTTTCGTCCATCCACTATTTTTTCTTTCACAGTTGGCAGAGGTTTCAGGCTTTTACTCAAGATAGTAACTTTTTCGGCACGAATGGAAAATTCGCCCACTTTTGTTTTGAAGCAAGTTCCGTCTATTTGCACAAAATCACCGAGATCAAATAATTTGAAAATTTCGTAGTTATCTTCGCCGATGGTATCTTTCCGCACGAAAATTTGGATTTTATCTGAATTGTCGGTGATGTTAGCAAAGCCAACCTTGCCTTGTCGTCGCATTGCGTTTAAACGTCCCACCACGATTATTTTTTCTTCATTTTCGATGAAATTTTCTTGTTTTTCTAAAAGCTCGGAAATGTAGTGAGTTCGCTCACATCTGTTCGGAAAGGGATTTACATTCATCTCTTTCATTTTCTGTAATTTCTGCTTTTTGATGCCGATTAACTGATTGATATTTTCCATTTTTTCTCCAAATGTATAACTGTGTTCTCATAAATTTATGTCGATGATTATGTCAAATATTTTTTATTCAATATCTAATTTATCCAAAAAATATTGAATTGATGGTTTATTAAATCTCAATTTATGCCGTGGGTCGAAAGATTTGTTGTTCAAATCTCGCAATTCCAAGTGCAAGTGAGATGCTTTTCCACTGTTTTTGATGTTGCCCGTTAAGCCCGTTAATCCAACTTTTGTGTTGCCATTTACCACTTGGTTTAGTTCCACAAAAACAGAATCCAAATGAGTGTAGATGCTCTCGATTCCCTCTGGGTACAAAATGCGAATGGTTTTGCCATATTCGATATTTTTTATTTCGATGCTGCCATCAGGTTTTTTGCACTCTACTTTGACTAGATATTTTTCATTATTACTTACTTCGGTAACGATGCCGTAATCTGTGAGTGGATAAATGGGTGTTTTCCGCGGTACAAAAAGGTCTATTCCTTCATGAATACGACGGCATTTTGCTGAACCTCTTTTTACTCCGTAGTGGTCTGTATATTTATTGTTGATGTATTTTTTAATTAATTCATCGAAAGTAAAATTATCGTTGAATGGCGATTTGTATTTATTGAATGTATCAATCATTTGAGGTGTAAGTAAGATAGTTCTGGTAGAAATTTTTTTCCCAGCCATTATTTTTAATGAATTCCCATTTTTTTCGTCGATTGTAATGATTTTGAGATAATCTAGTTTTTTATTTAAGTCTATGATAAAAGCGGTAGTGATAATTAATAAAATTATCAATAAACCATAAAGTGTGAGATGAATTTTTACTGTATTTTTCATAAATGTCCTCCAAAATTATTTGCAAGTCAAAAAAAAAAGGTTTATTTGGCAACTAATTTTCCCGAAAAAAATAAAAAGCAGAAAGTAAATTTGAGAGAAATTTCATTGTGCTTGACAGCAGAACCCCTATTTAAATATTTTGCTCATTCCGATCATCATAAATAATATTAAACTAAGGAGAATGCATGAAAACTCTTGCACCAAAAGAAGATATGATTAAGCGCGACTGGTATGTCGTTGATGCTTCCGATCAAGTTTTAGGAAGATTAGCAACTAGGATCGCGTCGATTTTACGAGGGAAAAATAAACCTTATTTTTCACCTCATTTGTTAGTTGGCGACAATATAATTGTCATAAATGCTGAAAAAATTAGATTAACGGGTAATAAAGAATTACAAAAAGTTTATCAGAGATACAGTGGATACCCAGATGGTCTTTCCGAAAAACCGTACAAACGCGTTTTAGAAGAAGAACCAGAAAGAATTATTTTTGAAGCTGTGAAAGGTATGCTCCCCAAAAATATTTTGGGAAGACAAATTATTCAGAACTTGAAGATTTATGCTGGAAATGAACACCCACATAAAGCTCAACAACCAAAAGAACTAAGTTTCGACAGTTAGGAGAATAGATGCAATATTTTGATGCGATTGGTAGAAGAAAAAAATCAACAGCACGCGTTCGTTTGACGCCAGGAACAGGCAAAAGAATGGCAAACAAAAGAACAATGAAAAATTATTTGAGTCGAGAAACACTCGAAATGCTCATCGAAGAACCACTTAAATTAGTTGGTCTTTCCGAAAAATTGGACATTACTGCAAATGTAGCTGGCGGTGGATTGTCTGGGCAAGCGGGAGCTATTCGTCTCGGTATTTCACGCGCACTTATCAAATATGATGAAACGCTTAGAGGAGAATTGAAAAAGAAAGGTTTTTTGACGAGAGACCCAAGAATGGTGGAAAGAAAGAAGCCAGGTCGTCCAAAAGCCAGAAAAAAATTCCAATTCTCAAAGCGTTAAACAAAATTTTTGGCAGAATTTACAAACTATTTTGGAGATGCAGAAACGGTGTTCGAAAAATTTTCGAATTATGATGCAGTCAAATCTGAAATAGAAAAAAATAACCGTATAATAAGGAGAAATTAATGTCGGTAGTTACAATGAAGCAACTTTTAGAAACAGGATCACATTTTGGTCACCAAACTTGTAAGTGGAATCCCAAAATGGACAAGTACATTTTCATCAAGAGAAATGGAATTCATATTTTAGACCTTAAACAAACAGTAGATGCAGTTAACGAAGCATTTATGTTTGTGAAAAATGTGGCAAAAAGTGGACAGTCTGTTCTTTTTGTGGGAACCAAAAAACAAGCTCAAACAGCAGTAAAAGCTGCTGCAGAAAAATGTGGCTCTTATTATGTGAACAACCGTTGGTACGGTGGAATGCTCACCAATATGAAAACAATTCGTAACAGTATCGCTAAACTTGATGAATATGAACGCATTGTTGAAGATGGTACTATTTCTAGTTTTACAAAATTAGAAGCAACAAAAAAGAAAAAAGAATACGATAAAATTCTTAGTGGCTTGGGTGGAATTCGCGAGATGACTGAATTACCAGGTGCTGTGTTTGTTGTCGATATTAATAAAGAAAAAATTGCCGTTCACGAAGCGAGAGTTTTAGGAATTCCTGTGGTAGCGATGGTGGATACAAATGCAGATCCAGATAATGTGGATTACATTATTCCTTCAAATGATGATGCGATTCGTGCGATTGACTTAATGAGTGACATAGTTGCGAATGCAGTAATAGAAGGAAGACAGAGTATCTTGGAAGGTAAAGATGTAGTAGCACCAACTTCCGAAAAAACTGAAGAAGTCGTTGAAGAAACTGAAAAAGTTTCAAAAGAAGATAAATAATTTTTAGGAGCAATATAATGGGTATTTCTGCAAAATTAGTAATGGAATTAAGGGCAAAAACCGGTGCTGGCATGATGGATTGTAAAAAAGCATTGGTAGAAAAAAATGGTGACCTCGAAGCAGCAATAGTTTATTTGCGCGAAAAAGGCATCAGTAAAGCTGCCAAAAAAGCAAGTCGTATTACCAGCGAAGGCTCAGTGTTTGTGCTTATTTCTGATGATAATAAAACAGGCGTAATGATTGAGTTTAACTCTGAAACTGACTTTGTTACAAAAAATGATGAATTCAATAATTTCGGTGAAAATTTAACGAAAATAGTTCTCGAAAATGAAGTTAATTCAGTTGAAGATTTGAAAGCTATCAAAATGGCAGGCGGGGCTTCTGTAGAAGAAACTTTACAAACTTTGATTGCCAAAATTGGTGAAAATATGTCGATTCGTCGCTTCAAAAAAGTTGTATCATCTGGCTTCGTTTGTTCATACCTTCATATGGGCGGAAACATTGGTGTTATTTTGGCACTCGATGGTGAATTTAACGATGAAAATTTAGTGAAAGCAACTGATATTGCAATGCATTCAGCGGCAATGGCACCAAATTATTTTGATAAATCGGAAGTCACCGAAGAAGAGATGGCGAAAGAACGCGAAATCTTACGCAATCAGCTTATCGAACAAGGCAAACCAGAAAAAATTATCGATAATATTTTGATTGGCAAGATGAATAAATTCTTTGAAGAGAATTGTTTACTTCAACAAAAATTTGTGAAAGATGACAAAAAAACAGTTGCTGAATACGCTGGAAGTTTGAAAATTATAAGTGCAGATAGATTCAAAGTTGGCGATGGTATCGAGAAAAAAGAAGAGAATTTTGCGGAAGAAGTTGCAGCCCAGATGAAGGGATAATTTTTCACAAAAGGAAATAAAATGAGAACATTCAGGCCGGAAAAGATTAACAAAATTATTTTCAAAATCAGCGGTGAAGTTTTGGCTGGTGGAAAAGGTTTTGGTTTCGACCTTCAGCGTTTGAATGAAATTGCTGACGATATAATTCGCATCAAAAATCTCGGCTATCGCATTGGAATTGTAATTGGCGGTGGCAATGTTTTTCGTGGTGAATCTACTGTTGGTAATAAGATGAACCGCGTGAAAGCAGATAGCGTAGGAATGTTAGCTACTGTTCAAAATGCAATTATTTTGAGTGAAGTGATTCGCGAAAGAAACTATCAAACCGAAGTATATTCTGCAGTTCAAATGCCAAAAATTGCGAAATTTTACACACCGAGTAGAGCGATTACCTCACTGAATGAAGGAAAAATTTGTTTCTTTTGTGCTGGAACGGGCAATCCGTTTTTTACGACGGATACTGCCGCAGTTTTACGCGCAATTGAAGTAAAAGCAGATGTTGTCTTCAAGGGTACGAAAGTTGATGGTATCTATTCTGATGACCCTGCAAAAAACCCAAATGCAACTTTCATCAAAGATGTTACATTCGATGAAGTTTTGGACAAAAAATTGAAGGTGATGGATATGACAGCGTTTTCATTAGCTCGCGACAACAATATCTCCATTAAAATTTTCAATATTTCTAAACCGGGAAATTTGGTTGATGTGGTTACCAAAAAAGATGTTGGCTCATTTGTTAACTAATAAATAAAAGGAATGAAGATGACTAAATTACTGAAAACAGTTGATTCCAAAATGAAAGATGCACACGCGGCGTTGTTACATAATTTTTCAAAAACGAGAACGGGTCGTGCAAATGTTTCTGCATTAGAAGATATTTTCATTGATTATTATGGTGTTTCCACTCCGATTAAACAGTTGTGTAACATCTCTATTCCAGAGCCACGCTTGATTGTGATTCAACCTTGGGATAAGCAGATTTTGGTTACAATTGAAAAAGCATTTTTGGCTTCTAACATTGGGGTTACACCCGAAAACGATGGCAATGTGCTTCGTTTACCTTTTCAACCTTTAACGGAAGAGACGAGACGAGATATTGTGAAACAAGTTAAGAAAATGGCTGAAGATGGCAAGATCGAAGTTCGTAACATTCGTCGTTTTGGTAATGATGAAGCAAAACAAATGAAAAATGACAGTGAAATCAGCGAAGATGACGAAAAAAAGATACTCAAAGATATTCAAGAATTAACGGATAAATGGGTAAAAGAAATTTCCGCATCCGCCAAAACGAAAGAACAAGAAATTATGGAAGTTTAAAAAATGTCTTTTGTAATTACTTCTGAATGTATAAAATGTGAAGTTTGTGTGAATGTTTGTCCAGCGTCAGCTATTATCGATGGAGGAGAGCAATTCATCATTACAGATTCTTGCATAGATTGTGGTGAATGCCAAATCTCTTGCCCAATAGACGCAATTCGTGGCGTTAAAAAAAATAACATTTAAAATAAAATATTTTTAAAAACCGCTCCATTCGGAGCGGTTTTTTGTTTGTAGTTATTTCAAGAGAATCCTTTTCATTGTTTTCTCCTATTTTACAATTAAAAATTTTGTGCTTATTTCTTCGGAATTATTCTTAATTTTAAGAAAATATATTCCGCTAGAAAGGTTATCGGTTTGGATAGGTACCGTGTGGGCACCTATGTTTAAAAATCCTAAATTCTTTGACTGCACTTTTTGACCTTTGGTGTTAAAGATTTGAAGCTCTGTGTTCGCAATACTCTCAGTGATAATGTTAAAAGAAAGATTAGTGGAGTTGCGAACAGGATTGGGTGACACCAACAGATGATGGCAGAACGGTTCTACATAATGTTCTTCAGTAGAAGATTCTGTTTCATATCTAATGATAAGTATGGGGTGTTGAGATAAAACCGCTGAATTACTTGTCATAAATTCTACCCCGTCAAATTCATAATCCCAATCCGTCTCAATTTGAAAGGCAATGCGATATTGTGTTTTGTCTCTTTGCATTTCATAATCTGCGATTACATTTGCGGTTACATCAATATAACGGTAACCATATGTTGCACTTTCTGTGACGATGCCAGCATTGTTCTCATAAGTGTAGGGATTGCCAATATCACCTTTTGTCCAATCTCCTACATCCAATTCATCACCATAGTCTATGTGGTTGAGGATGCACCTTACTGCATCTCCACCCGCAATATCCCAAATTGGAAATTCATGAAAATCACTATTACCCGTACATAGTGATTGATATAAGCGTACATAGACACTATCAACAGTGTGATTTTCTGGTATTTCTGGTAAATCGAATGAAGTATAGCTACGCATAACAGAATTAGACTCCGGTGGATCTATAAACCCCACACCCGTATCACCCACAGTCATTCCATAATAGTTTGTAACAACTTGGTACCAATTGGAATACCGCCAATAAGTAATGTAGCCGTCTAGATAAGGATCGGAATAAACGCTGTCAATAATGGTATCTTGAGCGTTTAATGTAGCAAACACAAAAACTATTAGTAAAAATATAAGTAGATGTTTCATTGTTTTCTCCTTGTTATTGTTTAAAATCATTCATTTTAATTTCGATATTAACACATCAATTACCTTACTTTTGATATTTACATTTCAAGCTACTCATTCACCATTTTTTGACCATTACTTTCTGTCAAATAGTATTTTTATTATCATCTTTATAGCTTTTCTATTTGTATCTCCCCGCCGAAGCGGGGAGAGAGGTTTAGCGAAATTATTATAGATCAATTTCTCTTCTACAGGATATCTGTAGACTAAGACAGGTCGTCTGTAGACTAAGACAGGTCGTCTGTAGACTAAGACAGGTCATCTG
>JABGOP010000013.1:0-30860 GCA_018645365.1 Candidatus Cloacimonadota bacterium | reverse complement strand
TTGACTAAGACAGGTCATCTGTTGACTAAGACAGGTCATCTGTTGACTAAGACAGGTCATCTGTTGACTAAGACAGAATATTGGGGAATGCCCCCCAGTCATCGGGGAATGCCCCCCAGTCGTTGGGGGACATCCCTTTTTGACTGAAATAGTTAGTTATCTCGTCACAAACTGTGCAACAAATAGAGATGGTTGTATCTTTTTCTCATAGTAAATTATTTATTCTGATATTTTTATGTAATAAGTAACGCTATTCACAACGATTACATTGTATTTAACTTCAATAAGTTCGTATTCCTTGTCTGCCAAGACAGATAAAGTGATAGGAGGATAGGTGTAGGAAAAAAGAGTTAGAGAATTTATTCCAAAATTAGATCAGCTAATGTTTTCCACGCATACTTTTGTTTAATTTTTTCGATGTTAATGTCCAACTCGGTTTTGTCTAAATAGAAATATTGCAGAATAGCGTTTTCAAAATCTCCCACTTCGCAACTATTTGCCACGATGCCCGTGTGTTCAATGAATTCTGGTAATCCGCCCACTGGGGTGGCAACCACTCCCAAATTCATATCATACGCAATCTGCATCACTCCACTTTGGGTTGCTTTTTTATATGGTAGCGCAAGTACATCTGCTGCTTTGAAAAACAGTTCAATTTCTTCGTTTGTAACAAATCTGTTGATGAATGTAACTTCATTTTCGAGTTGATTTTCCATAATTATTTTTTGATAAAGTTTATCGGTTCCATAAACTTCCCCCACGATGAGCAAGTGAGCATTATCAATGGTTTTGATGATTTTAGCAAATGCTTCCAACAGAATGTCTAACCCTTTATATGGTTTGATATACCCGAAAAAGAGGATAACCTTTTTGTCTGTTAATTGTAATTTTGTTTTGGCAGTTTGCGGTGTGTATTTACCGAAATTGAAGCAATTATAGATGGGGTGAAATGCTGAAATTATCTTTTTTTGAGGGAAAAGTTTGCTGGCATCATCGAAAACAACTTTGGAAAGGGTGACTATTTTATCTGCGTTTTTGAGTGCGTATTTGTTGAATTGGTCGGCAAAAAGCCATTTTTCGTGGAAATCAATGTTATGTGGAATAAAGTAGATTTTCATCTTTTTACGCAACTTTTTGGCGATATAGCCAAAAGCTGGAGCAAAAAAAGGTAACCAATAATTGATGATTAAAACATCGGGTTGCCAATTTTTTATTGATTTTACAGTGGTGTTCCAAGTGGCTGGAACATAAGGGATAAGTTGTGATTCAATTTCGAAGTTTGCCTTGTGCTCACTGTGTTCTATTTGTTCTTTACCGGGAAAGATAATTTTGGGATATTGTTTTTTGAAATTGAAAAACTTAACAGTGTGGTTTTTGCAAAATTCGTCTGCTAACATTTGACCAAACTTGGCAATCCCACCTCGAAATGGGTAAGCTGGTCCCAAAAAAGCTATTCTCATTTTTTCTCTTCTTCACTGAGAATTACATTCGCGATAAATTCATCATATTCTGCCTTGGGACACATCTCGGCGATGCTGTTCAATATTTCCAACATGTTTGGAAAAGACATCGAGAATTCAAAAATCTTCATCTCATTTTCACTTTGATTTTGATGATGGATGCCGATAGTTTTGTGTTTACCATCGTTCAGTACGATTTTATGAATAGAATTCCAAGCGATAACTACTTTCTTTTTTGCTAGAAATTTGAAGATAATGTTCTCTTTTGTGAAGGTAATTGCATTTAGCGTGAGTAGGTTCCTCAGCACGGTGTTCAAAGCTAAAAAAATGATGATAAACGGAACCATCTTAGTAAATCTTGAAGAATCGGCATCTACTTTTTGTAAAATAACCCAAACTGCGTAACCGATTGCTAAAATCGATAAAAATAGAGTGAAAAAACGGATGAATTGCTTGAATTGGTAAGTGCGTGGTAAACCCCTTTTTTCATTTATGTTAATCAACTGATTTATGTCTAATTTTTTCATCAGATACCTCTTTTTAATTCGTCTAAAATATAGTCTGGTACGCTAAATTTTTCAAAAATTCTAAGATCGTAACCTTCTCCGTGAAAATCAGATCCACCCGTTCGAATTAATCCATTTTTTAAGGCGATTTCATTGTAGTGATAAATCAAAGCATCGTTACATTTTGCGTAAAATACTTCCAACCCATCTATACCAAAATCGATAATATCGTAAACATATTTATCGTTTCGTAAACTGTATGGATGTGCCAAAACGCTTACGCCACCTGCTTTTCTGATTTGCTCAATAACCTCTTTTACATCGGGTGCCAATTTGGGTATATAGGCGTAACAATTCTCACCCAAATATTTTTCGAAAGCTTCAAATTTATCTTTGCAAAAACCGTTTTTAATTAACGCATTTGAAATGTGTGGTCTGCCGAGATAATTATTTTTTCCTGCTTTTTTTTGAATTTCGTCAAAATTTAAATGAATGTCAAGTTTCGCCAATTTTTGTACAATTTTTTTGGCACGCAGAAAGCGACTGTCGTAAATCGAATTCAAAAGTTGATTTAATTCCTTATTATTGGGGTCGATATTATAAGCAAGAATGTGTACTTCTCGATTTTGATGTGAAGCACTTATTTCAACAGCGGGGATTAGTTCGATGTTGTATTGTTTTGCATATTGAATAGCTTCTCGATAGCCATCTAAATTATCGTGATCTGTGATGGCAATTACATTTAAACCAAAATTGTTTGCCATTTCAATTACTTCTTTCGGTGAAAATGTACCATCCGAGTAATTTGTGTGAATGTGTAGATTTACTTTTTTCATCTAATTCCTTAATGCTAATATTATTTTGTTTTTATATTTTTTTCGTTCATATTGTCAACTGTTATTAAATCTTTTATTTTTTTTCTTGCTAATTTTGAACTATTATTTCCATTTGCATCATTGTTATATTGGAGAAAAAAACTATGAAAAAATCAATGTTAATATTAGCAGTTATTCTTGTTGGTTGTTCGCTTCCTGATGAAGTAGGAATGCCAAGTTGGACGACTAACCTTCGCTTATTTTTTGTGAATGATAGTTGGCAATCGACCGAATTGGCAAACGATTCTACTTTGGTTGTGAATGATGGTATTTTGGAATTTCACGATATTGCTGTTGAATCTGAAGCAATTGAACTTTTAATTGAATCTATGGAACACTTTGAACCAATTGAACTCGGTGAGATTTCGATAAATCAACCTTCCGATAGGGATGAAAGTGTTGTCTTGTCAGATTTTATTCCCGAATCAATTCCGCCCAATCTACCCATTCCACAATTTATTTTGAAAGAGGCAATTTTGGAATTTACTCCGTTTTCTGAGTTTGAAACAGTTACCTTTTCGGCAGGAATAATGCCAGTTACAATCACAAATAACACATTGGTTCCATTGGGAGATGTAAATAATAATGCACCATTTAATGTTGAGATTTATAATTATCAAACAGATGATTCATTATTTACAATTACTTTTGATGATATAGATTTGGGTGAGAGCCAAACCAAAAATGTGGAACTAAATGGCAAAACTTTCCCGAACACAATTGGTGCAAAAATAAACGGTGGTAGCAGTGGTAGCAATGGCGAAATTGTCGATGTGAATGCAACTGTTGATGTTAACATTCAAATGCTCGATGTAGCGGCGAGTCAAGTGGTGGCACCTATTCCACTCCAAAATTTAGCAGAAACTTTTAAAATTGGGATAGATGAAGATGTTGTTGTTTATCAAGCAATAATGGATAGTTCTGCAAATTCACTTGATTTAGTCATTGAAAATGGGCTAGATCTTACCGTTAATGCCGAAATTAGTATCGAAAATTTTAAACTTGCAAATGAAGAAACTGATTTTGTTTTGAATCTTGTTATCCCACGAAATGGTGAATATATTTCCAACATCAATTTGAATGGTGCACAAATTGGCACTAGCGAAAACTCACTTGATTCGCTCGTTGTAACAGTTACAGCTTTTACGGATTCAACGCTAGATGCTCGTGAGATAAATTCAAATGATGATTTTAGTGTGGATATTTCAGTGAGTGAATTGTCATTTTCTTCAATATACGGTATCATTAAACCATTTGCTCAAGATGAGATTGCGGACGAAATAGAGATAGATTTTAACTATCCAAGTTTTACGGAAGGAACCACTTTCACAGGCAATACAACCATCACTTTTAGGATTGACTCACCCATCTATGCCATTGCTGAAGACATCGAATTCACCGCACATTCAAATACGGAGAGCGATACTCTAAAAGATAATTCAGGAAATTTGCCAACTTTTGAAATTAATCCCGGATTTAATGAAATAATTTGGAATTCAGATGAATATAATATCAATGCGTTGCTTTCCATTTGGCCAGAAAATATTGAATATTCAATTGTGCCAATAATTGGAAGCGAAGAGCAAATTGTTGAGCTTTTTTTAAGTGATGAAATTTCTATGGAAATTGAGATAACATCTCAATTGGCAATTCAAACCGATACAGATGGAGTTTGGTTTGTGCTGGAAAATGATGATGATACACCGACTATTACCGCTGTAAACACCACTGAATTTGATGATGAAAAATTTGACGCTTTCCAAAATGGAAAAATTGTGGTAGAGTACATTAATACAACTGGCGTGCAAGTTATTGCCGACATCTTAATTGCAAAAGATAGCTTGCAGATTTTCGAGTTTATTTACGAATATGAAAATACGCCAGATTCGCTAATTTTTGTTTCGGATAGTTTATTGTTTTCCGCTGAAAGCCAATTTTTTGAGATTGAATTAGCACAAGCTGATTTGGAAATGTTTATAGCAGATTCAGTTTTTGTGGGAAGTAGAATAAATGTTTATAGCAATGGTTTGCAACCTTTTGGTGGTGGAGTGGAAATCATTGGTGAGTTACAGCTTGAAATAAAAATTAATGAAGATTTGGTGGAGGATTAAGATGAAAAGTATAATCTTGATTTTGATTTTTTTAGTTTCTACTTTATGGGCACAAACATCAGACTTTTTTGATAATCCAGCTAGCATTGCACCACGGGATTATTCCACTTGCCTTATTCCATTAATCTCTTTTGATGGCGATGTTTCCAATTCGCTTTTACGACTTGATGACCTCAATATTTTTCAGAAAGACAATCTGCTTTCAGCTAACGAAAAAAAGCTTTTAATCGCAGATGATTTATCTGTAAACTTGGGTGTAAATATGAAAATTGCTGATTATGGTTATAATAATTGGAATTTAGATTTTTCTCTTTATTCCCATTCAAGTGTAAATATTTTGGACAATGAATTTTCTAAAATTATTCTTTATGGTAACGAAACAAATCAGCATTATTTGTGTAAATCTGGCGATGAAAGTATTTCATATACTTTCGGTAAAATTAAACTGCAATATGCTCACCCAAAATTTGTGGATTACGCATTGGTACTAAATGGAGTTCACATTGCATCTCTCTACTTTGGTGCAAATATTAACTTGAATTATCCGCTTTTTTATGGTGAAGTCTTGGAAAGTACCCAAAGTTTCGGTTCGATGCTAGATAGCTTATATTACGATGCAACTTTGAAATTGAGTTATTTTGAATTAGGAGAATCTTCAGTTTCACCTTCGCCATCATTTGGTTTTGGTGCTATTTTAGAATTGCAAAAAGGTTGGGCATATTTCAAAGTAGATGATATTTTCGGGAATTTAAAATTTGAAAATTTGAAGGCATTTGAATATCGGGAGCAATACTCGAATGAACTTATCTACTTCGATGAAGATTACGAAATAACTCAAGAATCTATCGAAAATGAATATCGTATTTCTGCTCGTAAAATTTCATTTCATCCGAGTTTAGAGTTTGGTTTTGAACACGAAATTTTCAAAAATACAGATATTTTAGCGAAATATAAATTGATCCAATACGAAACAAGAAATGGGCTCTCAGTCGGTGCAAATTATGATTTTATGAAAATTATTCCAATTCAAGTGGTTTGTGGCTATGCAGATCACTTATTTTACGAAGCAAAATTAGGTTTGAAATTAAGAAAATTCGAATGGTCTATTTCCTCAAACTTTTATCACGGTTTTTTCAGATATGCAAAAGGAATGGGTGTCAGCTCCAAAATGCGGATAAATTTTTAGAGTAAACCCCATCTTTTACGGAAAAATAATTCCCCACAAAATGACAGCAAAAAAATGGAAAGGAAAAACCATTTTTGGTAAATTGGGATTGCTCGATTTTTAGAAAATTTAATTGTTTTTGCAGTTGGCAAACTGAATTTTTGCAATTCTGAATTTTCAATTAGTTTTCCACCAGTTTGTTCAGAAATATATGCTAATAATGGTAGATTTACATCGCGGTCAAAATTTTCTGGATTGTCTTCATTTACCATAAATTCACCGTTAATTGATTGATTTGTTTTTTCATCTTCGATGAGATAATGGTAATTTCCTGCTTTATTTAATTTGAATTTAACAAAATAATTATCATCGTTATTGAGCATGAATTTTTCTAAAATCAGGTTATTGTTTTTATTGAAAATCAACATTTTACAATTTAAATCCGAAATGGGCGAAAGCGTTTCGTCGAAAGCGGATAATGTTATTTTGATATTTTCATTCAAGAAATAACTATTTTTATCTGTAAAAGCAACAAAACGCTCGCTCTTTTTTTGAGCAAACCAAGTGATAATATTTCCAATGAAATCATGGTACTTATCGCCATCATCCCACAATTGCCATTTCCAAAAATTCGTGAAAGCGAAGTGCAAAATATTTCGTTCATCATTTAGAATGATGGCAGCACTTTTTTCATCGTTATTAAACTTTGCCAAAATTTCGGATTGCACTTTGGGATTTACATAAAAATAACGAACGGGTGGAATATTTTTTGTTTTACTAAAAATATTAAAAGTTTCATATTTACTGCAATTTTTAGTTGTGCTAAACGTTGTTTCAAAGCTGGAATTTATCTTTGAATTTTGGACTGGAGTTAGATTTGAAAGAGTGGAAATGGGTTTCCCAAAAAATATTAAACCGCCATCAGTTTTATGAAAATTTTCAATTATTTTTTTTTCATTTTGTGAAAATTTTAAATTATTTTCGTTGATGAAAATAAGTAAAGACGCATCGTTAATCTCATTTTTTAGAGTCGTTCTTTTTTGCTGATTAAAGAGTCCATTACTTTTTCGTAAAAACTGAACATTCCAACGAGAATTTGTTTTGATAGCATCGATGATGAATTTTACTTCCCAGTTTAGTTTTTCAGAAATTAGCACAATTTTGGTGCGACTATTTTTAACTTGAATCGCACCTGAAAATTGATTGTTGAATTTATTGATTTCATCGAGCGAATCGTTTCCTACAACAACTTTGAAATGTTGCAATCCATTATTTTGAAACGCGTGCTCAAAGTTAACTGTTACGAAATTATTATCTGCAAAATCCACATTTTTTGTTTGCACAGTTTTATTTTTTATAATCAATTTCACAGTTGCTTTTTTTTCGTAAAAATGCGAGTTTATTTGTATTTTAAGTGGCGTTGATTCGCCTTTATATGCGGTTTTATTATAATCCAAACCATCAATCATTAAATCGAAATAATCTGATTTAAAATCTGGATTTACTGTAAAAATAGGAATTTTTAATGCAGAAATTAGTGAAAAATCGTCATCTTTAAACCAGCCGTCTGAAAAGAGAAAAATTGATGAGATTTTAGATAAGTCTGATTTTTGAGATAATTCTAAAAGTGAATTTGATAGATTAGTCGAGTTGCTATTTTTATCTAAACCATCAGCAAATTTATAATGGATAACCTCATAGTTTTTAGTCGCGATGTTTTCTGCAAGTTGCGTTGATATTTGCTTGAAAATTTGCGTTTTACTCACTTGTTTATTTTTTTGTTTCATGCTATCAGAAATATCTTCCAGAAAGATGATTTTAGGTCTTTCTTTTAAATGTTGAATGAAATATAAAATTGGATTTAAAAGTAAAATAACGAGAAAAACCAAGGCAATCGATCGTAAGAAAATGAGTAAATATTTTCGCCAACCAAAAAGCTGTGGTTCGCTTTTTTGATAGAATAAAATTGTGGTAGTCACCACTACAATCATCGCAAAAATTATCATATTACCAAATTTGTTGTGGCACTTTTTCTGTTAATAAAAATTTATTTTTGGATAGATTTTTATCGATAATAATTGGGAGATGATTGATTTTTAATTTTGTTTTTAATTTTTCCATCATTTTACCCTTGAAACCTTTGAAAAGAGAGATGTCATTTTTTGAAATTAGAATAGTTTGACCACTATATTTTTCCGCAATTTTTTGCATCAAAATATTTGCTCTCACCAATTCACCAAAGGTTGGATGAAATGGGCCTGCAACAATATTTTGTGGTTCTATATCAGAGTGTAAACCAATTTTTGCAATGCTAATGTTTGTAAATTTAGTTACCATTTCTGTACAAACTGAAATAGCTTTGTCTAAATTTATTGGTGAAAATTTACCGTCTCGAAACTGTTGTGCTAAAATGGTGTTTTCGATGACGATTGTTGGATAAATTCGTACAAAATCAGGATTTATTTTTAGCGTTTTTTCGATTGTATTTTGCAGTGAATTTTCTGAAAATCCTGGTAAACCAGGCATTAGCTGAATGCCTAATTCAAAATTGCTTTTTTTGATTAAAAGAGCATTTTCGATTGCTATTTTTGATGAGTAACCGCGTCCGCTTTTTTGCAAAACTACATCGTCAAAACTTTGAATGCCAAGTTCAATAGTTTGCACATTATTTTTGTGACAAAATTGTAAAATGTTTTCATCGATGCAATCTGGTCTTGTGGAAATTCTAATGCCTGAAATTTTACTATTAAACGGTTTGACGATATCGAAAAACTGTTGTTGAGTTTCAAATTTTAGATTGGTAAATGTTCCACCAAAAAATGCAATTTGCTTGTTTTTATCAGGGTTGTTTTTACAAAAAAAATCGATTTGTGACTGCCACTTGTTCAAATCGAGAGAACTAATTTTTGTGATTGCTTTTTGATTGCAATATACACAGCTAAACGGGCAGCCGAGATGCGGAATAAAAAGCGGTAAAATTTTCAATCAAACACCCAATTTTCCACACGCTTTTTTAGCGGCAATTTGGTGAGCTTCCTTCTTGTTTTTACCTTCTCCCATTCCGAAAAATTCATCGTTAATATAAACTTTTGCAGTAAAAGTTTTTTCGTGTTCGGGACCGATTTCACTAACAATTTTGTAAACAGGCACGGTGCTATTTTGGGATTGCGTAAATTCCTGCAAAATGCTTTTGTAATTGGTTAAATCGTCATTTTCAATGTATAACTCAAAGTTATTTATGATATAATTGCGAATAAAATTTCTGGCTTTATTCAGACCACCATCAATGAAAATTGCACAAATAATGCTCTCAACTGCATTTCCCAAAATGGAATTTATTTTTTCACCTTTCATTTGTTTTGTTTTAGAATTTATTTTGAGATCAGGTAAAAGATCCAATTCAATTGCTTTGATTTTGAGGAATTTTCGAGAAACAAGTTTGGATTTTAATTCGGATAGTTGCCCTTCGGCATAATTTGGGTATTTTAGGAATAATTCTTCTGAAATAATGAGTCCCAAAACAGCATCACCCAAAAATTCCATTCGTTCAAAAGTTAGTTCGCCAGATTGATTTGCAGTGTGCGATGTGTGTGTTATGGCAGTTTCTAACACAGATTTATTTTCGAAAGAATAGCCGATTTTTTTTTCTATTTTTTGTATTTTTTTGGAAGAGATAGTGGATGTTGAAATTTTGGTAATAATGTGTTTAAATAATTTTTTCAAAATAGAAATAAGGCGAGAAAATTCTCGCCTTTCCTTTTAATATTTTTTGAAAATAATCACGCCGTTATGTCCACCAAAGCCGAGAGAATTACTGAGTGCATAGTTAACCTTATGTTCGATTGCTTTATTTGGAACATAATTGAGATTGCAGTCTGGGTCTGGGTTTTCATAGTTCATAGTTGGATGGATTTTACCAGTTTCAAGTGATTTGCAACAAGCCATTGCTTCTATTCCAGCCGCTGCACCGAGAGTGTGTCCAGTCATAGATTTTGTGGAATTAACTTTCAATTTATAGGCATGTTCACCAAAAACTGTTTTGATGGCAGCAGTTTCGTTTTTGTCATTGAGTGGAGTAGATGTGCCATGTGCATTGATGTAATCAATTTTGTCTGCTGAAATTTTGGCGTCATTAAGTGCCATTTTCATTGCGCGTGCACCACCTTCACCATTTTCGGCAGGAGCTGTAATATGAAATGCATCGCAAGTTGCACCGTATCCAACGATTTCTGCATAAATATTAGCCCCGCGTTTTTTAGCGTGCTCGTATTCTTCCAAAACTAAAACCCCAGCACCTTCCGCCATTACGAATCCATCGCGTTCTTTATCAAACGGACGGCAAGCTTTCAATGGTTCGTCATTTCTAGTACTGAGAGCTCTCATTGCGGAGAAGCCTGCCACCGAGAGTGGTGTTACGGAAGCTTCGGCACCACCTGCGAGCATAATGTCTGCATCGCCATATTGGATAGAGCGAAAAGCAGTTCCCAATGCGTGATTTGCGGAGGCACAAGCGGAGGCAATGTTAAAATTTAGACCTCTAAAATTATATTTAATGGCAATTTCTGCGGAGGCAATATTGGCAATCATTTTGGGAATGAAAAAGGGACTAATGCGTTTTGGTCCTTTTTGAGAAAGTTTAACTGCTTCTATCTCAAAAGATTCCATTCCACCAATTCCAGTTGCCACCATTACGCCAGCTTTGTCATGATTAAATTCTGTTTCTAATAAACCCGAATCTTCCATCGCTTCTTTGGCTGCAATGAGAGCCAACATTGTGTAGCGGTCCATTTTTTTTATCGCTTTTCGGTCAAAATAATTTTTCGGGTCGAAATCTTTTATTTCACCAGCGATTTGAGCTGCATAATCATCAGTAATTTCAAAGTTAGAAATTTTAGCAATACCTGATTTTCCAGCTAATAAATTTTTCCAAGTTTCATTTGTGTTTTTACCGATAGGCGTAAAAACTCCTAAACCTGTAACAACAATTCTTCTCATAAAAAACCTCTCGAAAATAATGGTGGAGACAGTTTTGCCTCCACCATTATCAGTAATTTGTTAACCTACGATTCCTTTTAAATATTCAACTGCTTTACCAACCGTAATGAGTTTTTCAGCATCTTCATCTTCGATGTCAATGTCAAATTCTTCTTCAAATTTCATGATAAGTTCCACAGTATCCAAAGAATCTGCACCCAAATCATCAATAAAATTTGCTTCCAATGTAATTTCACTCGCGTCAACACCTAATTCATCAACAATAATTTCTTTTACTTTTGCTTCAATATCCATTTTTTCCTCCTCCTTTTTTGGATTACATTATTAGCCCACCATCTACATTGATGGTTTGACCAGTTATATAATTGGCTTTTTGGGAAGCCAAGAACATACATAAATCTGCAACATCTTCCGCCACGCCCATTCGGGATAAAGGAATTGCCTTTGCATAATTGTCAACAACTTCTTTTGGAAGTTTTTCTGTCATCTCGGTTTGAATGAATCCCGGTGCGATAGAATTTACTCTCACATTGCGTGGTGCAAACTCTTTTGCAACTGATTTTGTGAAAGCTATGACGCCACCTTTTGAAGCTGCATAATTAGATTGTCCGGCATTTCCCATAATTCCAATCACAGATGCGATGTTCAAAATTGAGCCAAATCGTTGTTTCAACATAAATCTGCTGACTGCTTGTGTGCAGTTGAAAGTACCTTTCAAATTTACATCGATAACCATTTGCCAATCTGATTCTTTCATCTTCATCAAAAGTCCGTCTTTGGTGATTCCGGCGTTGTTGATGAGTGCGTCAATTTTTCCAAATTGTTTGAAAATATCTTTAAATATAGCTTTCACACTTTCTGAATTTGTTACATCTGCCACGAATCCGACAGCTTTATTTCCAGCATCATCGATTTTTTTGACAGCATCATCGATTACATCTTGATTGAGGTCGAGAATTATGGCAGTTGCTCCATTTTTCGCGAAAGAATTTGCGATAGCAAAACCGATTCCGCGTGCACCACCCGTAACGATTACAACTTTATCTTCAAAATTAAACATATTTTTTTATTTCCTCTTTTACATTTTGCAAAGTTTCGATGGAATCCACGCTGATTATCTTTGCTGTTTTGTCAATTTTTCTCATCATTCCAGCTAAAACTTTTTTGGGACCAAACTCGATAAAAAGTTCAACGCCATTATCTATTAAATAGTGAATTGAGTCAACCCAGAGTACGGAAGATGTAACCTGTTTCGCCAAATTTTCTTTAATTTTTTTTGTGTCTGTTTCTGGATTTGCATCTACATTTGAAATTACTGGAATTATTGTTTTTTGAAAATTTATTTTTTCCATTTCATCTGCGAGCCAAACGCCAGCTTTTTCAATAAGTGGTGAATGGAAAGGACCACCAACAACAAGCGGTATCACCCTTTTTGCACCAAACTCAGTAAGTAATTCACACGCTTTTTCAACGCCGTTTTTACTGCCAGAGATTACAGTTTGAACTGGTGTATTAAAGTTTGCAGCAACCACGATTCCAACTTCAGACGCTTTTTCGCAAAAATCTTTTACCGTAACAGAATCTGGTCCAATAATTGCTGCCATCGCGAAGGGTTCGTCATCGTTTGCGGCCATCATGAATTGTCCGCGTTTGTGAACGAGGTACATTGCGTCTTCAAGTGAGAGAACGCCGTTTGCCACAAGTGCTGAAAATTCACCGAGTGAGTGACCAGCTACAAAGTCTGGCTTTAACTCAATCTCCTTGAGGAGAGATTTTAATGCAACGATGCTGTGAAAAAGGATTGCCGGTTGAGTAAATTTTGTTTCTTTCAATAAATCTTCTGGTCCATCTTTCATTGTTTTGTAAAGTTCAGTGTTATTTTTTTTATCAAAATTGATTAAAGTGTTTTCAAAATCGGAATTTTCTGCAATAAAATCCATCGCCATACCGATGTACTGTGCACCTTGTCCAGGGAATAAGAAAGCTATTTTTTTCATATTCTATCCTTTATATTTTAATTAAAGTATCATCTTAATATTGCACTTAGCTTATAGTCTGAAAAGTAAACTTCCAGATGTTAAACCCGCCCCAAAGGAGGCTAAAAGCACAATGTCTCCGTGTCGAATTTTATTGTTGCGAATTGCTTCATCAAGTGCAATTGGAATGGTTGCAGCCGAAGTATTTGCGTATTTTTCAATGTTAACGATGACCTTTTTTTCATCAATTTTAAGTTTGTTACCAAGTGCTTGAATGATGCGCATATTGGCTTGATGTGTGATGAGCCAATCGATTGATTGCACATCCATATGGTTGCGTTTCAAAACGGTATGGCAAGCTTGATACATTGATTTTACCGCAAGTTTGAATATTTTGTTACCTTCCATTTGAACTGTGTGTAGATTTTCTTTTACAGTTTTTTGGGAAGCTGGCATTCTCGAACCACCCGCTCGCTGAATGAGAAGTTCATTATGAGTTCCATCGGCGGAAATATCAGCATCAATAAGTTGTGAAATGTCTTTTGCTTCTGCTCGTGAAATGATAGTAGCACCAGCACCATCACCAAAAAGAACGCAAGTGTTGCGGTCTTCATAATTTGTGATTTTACTCAAAGTTTCCACGCCGATGACAAGAATATTTTCAGCAGCACCATTCTCGATGTATTGTTTAGCAATGTTGGCAGCGTAAACCCAACCGGTACAGCCAGCAGAAATATCGAAAGCTGGGAAATTTTTCAAACCCAATTTTTGTTGCACAATGCAAGCTGTAGATGGGAAAGCGTGATCTGCCGAGATGGTTGCACAAATAATCATGTCGATATCTTTGGATCTGATTGGTGAACTTTGAATTGCCTGCAAAGAAGCTTCGTATGCCAAATCAGAAGCGGCTTGATCGTCAGCAGCGATGCGTCTTTCTTTCATACCTGTTCGCGTTACAATCCACTCATCGGAAGTGTCCACGATTTTTTCTAAATCTTTATTCGTTAAAATTTTTTCGGGTAAATATCTGCCCGTTCCAGAAATTTTTGCATTATATTTCACAATCATTATTTTCCCTCAAAATACTCTTTTGCGTGTTGCACAAAACCAGAATCAACAATTTTTGCCGCAACCTTAACCGCATTTTTTATCGCTTTTGCATTTGAACTACCGTGTGCTACAATTGGCACTCCATTCAAACCAATTAGAAGTGCTCCACCGTGTTCCGATTGGTCTAATTTTTTCTTCAAATAAGCGTAAGCTGGATATGATAAAAGGGCACCAATTTTAGCAATCCAATCTTTTTTTAATTGTTCTTTTAACATATCGAAAATCGCCACAGCCACACCTTCAACTGTTTTCAGCATTACATTACCCACAAAACCATCGCAAACAACTACATCAACGATGCCCTTCATCATCTCTTTACCTTCGATATTTCCCACGAAATTGATGTCTTCAAAGTTGGAAAGTTTTTCGTACACATTTTTAGAAAGTTCATTTCCTTTTGAACTCTCTTCACCAATATTAAGGAGTGCTACTTTCGGCTTTTCAAGGTTGAAAAAAAAACGCGAATATAAACTGCCAAGCTTGGCAAATTGCACTAAATTTTCGGGAACACAATCTACATTTGCACCAACATCGAGCACAATTTTTGGGTTGCGTTTTGTCGGGAAAGTAAGGGCGATTGCTGGACGTAACACATTCTTGATGCGACCAAGTCCAAAAAGTGATGCTGACATCATGGCACCAGTATTTCCAGCACTAACTACAGCGTCTGCTTTACCTTCTTTATGTAGCTTCACTGCTTGCACGAGCGAAGAATCTTTTTTCTTTTTCACCACGGTAGCGGGGGAGTCAGACATTGTTACAACTTCCGAAGCGGGAATAATTTCAATACGCTCTTTGTCGTAAAAATATTTTTCCAACTCTTTTTGCAAGATTTCTTCTTTGCCAACGAGAAGAATTTTGTCGCAATAGTTCTCCTTTATAGCAAGAATTGCACCTTCCACTTCTGGGAAAGGTGCATTATCACTACCAAATGCATCAATTGCTATGCGCATTTATTCCTTAATGTCGATAACTTTTTTACCGTTGTAATGTCCGCATTTTTTGCACACATTATGTGGTTGAACAGCCTCATTACAGTTTGAACATGTTGCTATTGCTGGTACAACTGCTTTGTAATGTGTTCTTCTTTTATCTCGACGAGATTTTGAAGTTTTTCTTTTTGGAACTGCCATAATTTCACATCCTTATTTATTTTTAAATCCTTTATTTTCAATGCGTTAGAATCATTAAACGCAACCGAAAACCAAACTATTTTAACAGGTTATGATGTCAAGATTTTTGAAGCGTGAGACGCCTTGTTTTTAAATTCGTAAACTATCTTATCTTCTTTCGTTATTTTCTGCAGACATTCGAGCAAATCTTTAGGATGATCAATAACTTTATTTGGTTTTGAAGCAGTAAGGGTTTCTCTCGCATTAAATCCCCAACTTACTGCTATCATCGGGATTCCTAGTCTTTTTGCTGCTTCAACATCACGGGTTTCATCGCCAATGTAAATGACAGATTTTTTTTCAATTTTATGACTTTGAAGAAGTTTGTTTATTGTTTTGTCTTTTCCAAAAATATTTTTACTCGTGTAGATAAAATCAAAAATGCTTTTGATGTCGTTCATTTCTAAAAAAATATTTACATTTTTTTTTGAATTTGAAGTCATAATTCCAAGTTTAAAGCCAGCGGTTTTGAGCTCTTTTAATGTTTCAATAATTCCACTAATTGGTTTAATGTTTTCGATTTCATTGCGTAATTTTCGTCTTGAATGAATGAGTAAAAAGAATAATTTAAAATTAGTAACTCCATAATTTTTCAGAAATTCTTGTGGTCTCTTTGCTTGCAGTTTTTTTCTATCTTCATACTTTACCAGTTTACAACGATATTTAGGTGCAATCTCGTTATAGATGTTCACCACAGCATCGAGAGTATTTGCGATAGTTCCATCAAAATCGAAAATAATGGTTCTCATTGTTTTATTCAAGATATTATCTCTCATTTTTATTTTTTCACATCATCACTACCGAAAGAAATAATCTTTCTTTTGTTGTCAATGGTTTTTAGGGAATAGATATTATAATCTATTTTGAAGTATTATATTTATAAATTCAATGTTCAACAGCATCAAGTTCAAACCCTTTTTGATTTTCCCCTTAAATTTATTACACCTAATGCTTCGCGTGTGCTACATTGTAGAATAGAGATAGGCTTAAATTAGTATTTAGTAACTTTTTTGAACTACATAGAAATAAACGGTACAATTATTGCCACAATACCAGTGAATAAAACTATGAGTATAAATAAATTATATCTTGTTCTATATGTTTTTAATAAGGATGGGTCATAATACTGGTCAATATTATTATCCTTGTAAATTTTTAATAAGCCATTGATAAGCTTTGTTTGAGCTTGCCTGCCTTTATTTAAACCAATTTCAGACACAATGTTTATTACTATTATTAGTGATACAAATATAAACATTATCAGGACAGGTTCTTCTTTTTCAGAAGCGATGGCAGAATTGATACCAAGTGTTATTAGATTGAACACGATGGCTGTAATAACAAATATTGTATCTATTTTAATATTGGTGCGTAACTCATCAAGTATGTGCTCGTGTAATTGTTTAATCATTTTTTATTTCTCCTTTTTTATGATGCCGTCTAATGGTTGGCAGCTGTCCCGCCAGTCCGTCTGGGCGTGAAGCTGTTTGTTAAGCGTATTCATCATTTGTAAATAAGATTCTGACACGCACTTTACTTTTCCAAGAGTCGCTAGTTTCAACCTTGATTTCAGTATTATCACAGAGTTAATCTATCTCTATTTTTAATCCTTCTCCAACTTGAATAATATAAGCTTTCCCACCTGCTTTTTCAATTGCTTTAGCTACTTCATCAGGATTATGCGGAGCAAAGGCAAACATACATCCACCACCACCGGAACCGTTAATTTTAGCACCAAACGCACCTGCGTCCAGAGCTGCGTTTATCATTTTATTAATTTTCGGAGTAGAGATGTTTAGATTGTTATTCAGATAATAATGATGTTTACTCAGCAGTTCACCAATCTTCTTTTTATCTGTTGTTTTCTTCTGTAGTTCATGTTTTGCTTCCTTAGTTATCTGTCTGTTTTGGATTACACTTTCCAAAACTTTTGCTTCTTTTTCGGAGAGAACATAATTGTTTTCTGTCAGGTGAAGAAGTTCAATATCCTTGAAGTTAATATTGGGAATCTTTTGTTTAAGTTTAGCCATTCCTGACAGAGCAGGAGCTTTTGTTTCCGATAATATCTTCTGAGTATTCTTGGGTTCCAGAGAATCACCAAGTACGAAATATCCGAGATCTGCAGGTAACGGTGTTATCATAAGTTTCTCTGCAAATTCCAGAAACAATATTTTTCCCAAAGCCGTGCTGTATTGATCCATTTGTCCGCCTGCTTCATCAAATTCAACAACTTCTGCAAGATAGCTGAACTCAGCAATTTTTCGATTGGAGATTTTTTTATTTCCGCTTGCAGAAGCTTCCGCAAGGAATTTGCACCAAACATTGTTCAGAGCACTGGAAGATGAAGTCCCTGAGCGGATTGGAATCTTTCCTCTTACTTCGCAATCCCATCCGTTCGTCCACTTGTACCCGTTTCGACGCAATACATTATAGATACTCCTGAAATAATCTCGTTTGTTTGTATAAGTAAGTTCTTTGTCATTGGAAAATTCGATTGTCTCAACCTTGTTAATATCGGGTAAATCTAATATAAACTTCTTATCTTTTCTCGGGATTCCGGTAATTTTTACTCTCAGATTTATCGCCATAGGAATTACGGGTAGATTCAAATAATCTTGATGCTCTCCGAAAAGGCAGATGCGCCCCGGGGTGGAAACAGTTATTGTTTTCATTTGTTTGGAAATTCCTCCATTCTTCGTTTGAACTTTATCAGTTCTTCCTGTGTGTTTATCCCTGTGGTGAGTTTAGGACTTTCGGTAAATCCGATTTCATTCTGCTGCCTTTTCCTGCAGCCATGATCAAAGCCTTAACATCCATTTTTTTCTCCGATAGGAATTATGTAGAATTCAAACTCATAATCCCGTGCAGGAAGTGTATATTGAGGATGCGTTCTCGCTCCCCAACTGTCATCTCCACCAACTCCCATTTGTGCGAGATCAATATTCAAATCTATGAATCCTGCTTCTTTCAATTCATTCGGATGACGTTGTTTAGAAAATTCATAACGATCGAGTTCATTGGTAGTGTAAGGAAGAGCAGAAAAACAAAACAGAGGATTCGCAATAAATTTGATTCCTTTTTGCGATTCATCCGTGAAAGAAACATAGCGAACATCTGTACGATAGCCGTTTTCCTGTGGTCTTATGTAAGGAAAATAAAGTTCATCAATTGTTTTGCAGTACTTTCCGACGAAAGCAGAAGTTTTACGATCTGAATAATTTTCGTGTGGACCTCTACCGAACCATATTACATTCTGCAAGGTTCTATCCAAACGGATATTCAAGCCTATCCTCGGGATTTCTGACAGGTCGCTTTCAATTGGTTTCAGTTTGGTTTTCACCATCAGATTTTCATTATCAAGTAGCGAATATTTGATGTGAAACTCCGCAATCTTCAAATCGAATTTTATTTCGATGGATGTGCCGATAGTTTTTACAGAAATCAATTCTCGCTTTTGGGATGCCTCTTTCCAAACCGCACATCTTTTTGCCATTTGATTTCCGTGATCATTATCTGTGGGAGCACGCCAAAAATTCGGAACGAATCCATTTAATTCATAAGCTGTTCCGGAAAAAATACACGATTTCAATTCACCGGAATGTTTGCAAAGCTCAATCTCATTATTTACGTTGTTTATAAATACGGAGTTCTTTGTTTCGATGATTTTAGTTTTACTGGAGCTGTTTGTTGCAGGCTTTGCAGAAAGAGAATTTGATAATTGGATTTGTTTTGCTGCTGCTGTATGACCTTTAGGAACAAGGTTATCTGTTTTCATGGTAATTGTTTTCAGGTTCAGGAAATATTCTCCTGTTTCCTCCATCTTCGGTAAATCTATTTTGAATTTCTCAGATTCTTGCGGAAGAATATTCACATTTCTAATTTTACCTTTGGCAATGATTTCTTCATTTATTTGAAATTCCCAAACAAAATCGAAATTCTCCAAATCAATGAAATCATAGCAATTTGTGATCTTCACATTTTCTTTATCATTAGCGGAAAATTCAAACTTTATATTTTGATAAACCTTCTTAACTTCACATAAAGCAGGATGCGGAGTTCTGTCGGGATTTACCAAACCATTGATGCAGAAGTTTTCGTCAGTAGGAGTTCCTTCTGGACCGAAATCTCCGCCGTAAGCGTAAAATTCTTTTCCGTTCTCGTCTTTGCTCAAAAGTCCCTGATCTACCCAATCCCAGATGAATCCGCCTTGAAGTTGTTTATACTTTTCGATAACATCCCAATAATCCTGCAGATTGCCTGTGCTGTTTCCCATTGCGTGTGCGTATTCACACATTATCAGTGGTTTCTTCTGCGGCTTTTCTGCATATTTTTGCAGGAAAGAAACAGGTGGATACATCGGGCAATAAATATCCGTATTACCTCCACCTTCTGCTTGTTCATAATGGATTGGTCTGGAAGGATCACGCTGTTTCAACCATTTATAACATTCACTGAAACAAACACCGTCTCCTGCTTCATTGCCTAAAGACCAAATAATGATAGAAGGGTGATTCTTTGCTCGCTCGAACATCCTTTCAACTCTGTCCAGATGCGCTTCTATCCAATCTGAATTGTTTCCCAAAGTAGTATCAGACTCATATCCCATTCCGTGTGACTCGATATTCGCTTCGTCCATTACATACAGCCCGAATTTGTCGCAAAGTTCATACCAACGTGCATCATTGGGATAATGGCTGTTGCGAACAGCATTGATGTTATTTTCTTTCATCATCTTAATATCTTGAATCATCGATTCTTCAGAAATTACGTGACCTGTTTTCTCATCGTGTTCTTGTCTATTAATACCTTTTATGGTTACTTCTTTTCCATTTATTAAAAAGACTCTGTCAATGATTTCGATCTTTCTAAAACCAATATTACAAGCAACTTTATGAATTTCTGAGTTGTTTTTTATGAGAGAAATTTCTACGCGATATAGATTTGGAGTTTCGGCAGTCCAATAATTTGGTTGAGATATTGTTGTAGATAAATTTACTTTGTTTTCTGCTTCTTGAGAAATAGAAAGAAGTTTTTTGTCTTTTTCAAAGAGTTCCAGTTTGCTGCTGTAATAATTCTTTGCGGAAGGAAGGTTTTCCAACAATATTTCAGCTGATAAAATCCCGGTATTATAATTCTCGTCTAAATCTGCTTTCACAAAGAAATCTGCAATTCTTACTTTGGGAATTGCATACAAAAATACATCTCGCTTTATTCCGCTGATGCGCCAAAAATCCTGACATTCCAGATAACTGCCGTCACTCCATCGATAAACTTCCGCTGCCAAAATATTTGTTCCATCATTAAGATATTTGGTTATATTCCATTCAGCCGGAGTTTTACTGCCTTGACTGTAACCGATTTTTTTCCCATTAATCCAAACATATATTGCACTTTTTACAGCCCCGAAATGCAGAATAATTTCCTTATCTTTCATATTTTTAGTAACAGTAAATTCTGTTCGATAAGAGCCAACTGGATTACGATCGGCAGGAACAAAAGGCGGATTGGGTTTAGGAGCATTTGTTTGAAAAGCTACGTTTTTATCTTTTTCTACATTTACAAATTCATATCGTTCATCTACATAAATAGGAATGCCGTATCCTTCAATTTCCCAATTGGATGGGACTTTTATCTCATCCCAATCTGACACATCGAATTTTGTATTGAAGAAATCTTTTGGTCGTTCAGCGGGATTTTCAGAATATCTGAATTTCCATAATCCGTTCAGGCACAGGTAATTTTTTGATGCTTTCTGTTCATTCACGGGCAGAAGCAGTGAATGCGGTTTTATCTTATTAATGTTGAAGATTTTAGGATTCATCCAATCCATCATAATATTTCCTTTACCAGTTTCTCTAGTCTGCTTTGTTCCGCTCGGATGATGAGGAATGTTTTTGGATTCATATCTTCTCCATCCATCCTTCTTCTATAAATGCAATAAATCCCAATAGCGCTCCCCAGCTGTGGAAGTTATCAGAATACAATTTTGGGTCATCACCTTTTCCTGTTTCGGAAGAATAATTTTCGCAAACAGAACCTTTTCGTTTCCACTCATTCATAAAAAGTTCAAGAGAGCTTTCTGCCAATTTCTTGCGTGCTTTAGGAAGGTCGTACTTGGTTAATCCTAAATATACCAAGAAGTTGAGCGGTGGCCAGATCGCTCCCTTCCAATATGCTTGTTTGGAATAAGTTTTGTCATTTGCGGCAATAGAGGGAAGCAAATATTTTATTGCAAATTCTTCGGGTTTTTCAAAATGCTCATTTATCATCCTCTCTGCTCTTTCTTGAGAAACTACTTCCGCCAAAAGAGGGTAGAACATTGTAGGAGAAATGCGTTGGGAGAATTCTCCCGTATCGGTACATTTGTTTAAATACAAACCGGTATCTTCCGACCAAAGTTTCTCGATCTCATTACTGAAGTATTCTGTTCGTTCTTCCAATTCTTTGACTTCCGCTTTCCGATTCAGCAATTTCCCTATCTTGATAAGAGCTTTGCAATCTGCGATGTAAAGGCTGTTCAAACCCACATCCTGCAATTCCATCACATTTTTTTCTTTATTGAAAGGAACATCCTCGTACATCGGGCTGTCATCCATTCCCGATTCGTATTTTGCAGTTATCATTGTGTTTGTATTTGGCTCTTTGAACGGATTCTTTGCTTTGTGTGATCCGTAACTGAGAAGCCCATTGTTCATCCGCTTTTTAGTCCACCATCTGTTCCACTTCAACAAAGGTTCAAAAGTAATCTCTAAAAAACTTGTTTCAGTATGTCGCTGAAAGATTTCCCAAACCATTATGCTGCCTACGGGCGGTTGAGAACGATCAAAGCTTTTACAGCCGTTTCCGCGATTATCATTGCAGATAAATCCTTCTACTGTTGCTCCTTTAAGATGCTCAAAAATATTCGCAAAAGCTAAGTTTTTATCAAATAGAGAAATCATATATGAGAGGAAGAAATTGTCCCAACCGAATAGACAATATCCGCCGTATTCTTCATTCCAAAGCCTACCAACGGTGGAGATAACTCTTTCATCTTTCGGATCGAATATCGTGTTCCAAGCTATTCCCGCTTGTACTGCTTTATAAACTTCAGCAAGCTCTCCGTAGTTTGCAGCTTCCTTTTCAGAAGTAGTTTTTTGGCTTTCGATAATTTCTTTGATCTCATCTATAGAGCGATTCCTTCCCGTGCTTATTCCAATAACTTCATCAAATTCAATCGTGAGATAAGGTGTCTTTGTTTGTGTGGTTGGGAAGAAAATGCTTTCTTTTGTGCAGAATATTTCAAATGATTTGTCCGGGCATTCCGCTTTCAAAGAAGTGTCAGAAGTCTTTGAAAGTGCTCCGGGTGTGTTCCAAAGCATTCCGCTTTCTATTATCAGCTTCACAGGTGGGAAAAAATTCGCAGTAGGATTTATCAGAATTACCAGATCATCATCTGTTTTTGCAGTTTGTATTTTACAGCGCAATTCTTTCCAAGTAAGTTCCAGACTTGTATATTTTGCATCAAAAGGATGATCTCCTACTCTTACAATCGGTTCATCATTTCCCTTTTTTCCGATAAGTGTTTCAGCTAAATATTTCTCATCTATCCAGTAATGTTGATGCCATGCAAGGTTGATCGCAAAACCTTGCGGCAGGTGGACATAAGACAAGACGCTGCGGTTATTCCAGGTGTTCCAACCTGATATTAATTTCTTTTTGATTTCAGTATATTGTAAGAAGTTAACTGCTCTCATTCTAATATCTCCTAAAAATTTTTGTGTTCTGTTCTCTCAATGATCTCGTTTTGCAGTTCTACTCCCAGATCATTGAAATAATCACTGTAACCGGCAACTCGAACTATAAGATTCTGATGATCTTGGGGATTCTTTTGAGCATCCAAAAGCGTTTGTTTATCGATAACGTTAAATTGAATATGATGAGTATCCATTCTGAAGTAACTTCTTATGAGAGCTGTTAGTTTATTTAAATTTTTATCTGTCTTAAAAAAATCAGGAGAGAATTTTTGATTAAGAAGAGTTCCACCGGTTCTTGTATGATCGAATTTCGATGCAGATTTCAGAACAGCTGTTGGTCCCAACTTATCAGCTCCCTGAACAGGTGAGATTCCTTCGGACAACGGTTTACCTGAATTTCTTCCGTCCGTAGATGCTCCGGTGACACTTCCAAAATAAATATGACAGGTTGTGGGAAGCATATTAATGCGATACGTGGCACCTAAAGGACTCATCCTTCCATCTATTGAATTGAAGAAAATCTCGAAGATTTCAGTTGCATTTTTATCGGCATAGTCATTATCATTTCCGTATTTAGGCGTGTTGTAAATCAGATCATTCTGCAACTTTTCATAACCGGTGTAATCATTTTTAACAGCTTTTAGCATTTCCTTTAATGAAAACTTCTTCTCATCAAAAACATTGAATTTTATCGAAGTAAGACAATCTGTTATAGTTCCCAGTCCGACTCCCTGAACATATACACTGTTATAGCGCGCACCTTTTGAATTGTAATCTTTGGCGTTTAGGATACAGTCATCAATTAGAAGAGAAAGGAAAGGGACAGGAAGTTTCGTAGCGAACAAATTTTCTATAACATCATTTCCTTTTAACTTGATGTTGGAAAAATGAGTTAGCTGTTTCTCAAATGCTGTAAATAATTGAGAAAAATCGTTGAAATTATCTGCTTCACCTGTTTTTAATCCGATTATTCTTTTTGTGCGGGGATCGAATCCGTTATTTAAAGTAATCTCTAATATTTTTGGCAGATTAAAATATCCGCTGAGAACATAACATTCCGTACCAAATGCACCGGATTCCACACAACCACTGGCTCCTCCGTTTCTTGCATCTACTACAGCTTTCCCTTGTCGTGTTAGTTCTTTGATGATGGCATCAGTATTGAATATTGATGGTTGTCCGAATCCGCTTTTTATAATCTTAAGTGCCCGTTTAATGAATTCATCAGGATTTTGTTTGCTTATCTGAACCATTGAACTTGGTTGCAATAGACGCATTTCTTCAATAACATCTAAGATCAGGTAACTCATTTCGTTTACAGCATTGCTGCCATCAGTCGTTAATCCACCCAAATTGATAAGAGCAAAATCTGTGTAAGTATTACTTTCCAGTGCTGTTACACCCATTTTGGGAGGTGACGGATGATTATTGAATTTTATCCATAAACAGCAAAGTAATTCTTTTACTTTATCTTCGTCTAAAGTTCCGTTCTCCAATCCTTTTTTATAATAAGGAAGAAGATGCTGATCGAATCTGCCCGGATTGAAAGAATCCCAGGGATTTAATTCTGTAATAACTCCGAGATGCACAAACCAATAATATTGTAATGCTTCGTGCAATGTATCAGGTTTTTCAGCAGGAACTTTTCGACAAATCCGTGCCATCTCATTCAACTCAGTTTTTCGTTTTTTATTATCTTCCATAAATGCCATTTCTTCTAAAACATCAGCGTAACGACCTGCAAATGTTATTAAAGTTTCAGCAGTTATTTTCATTGCTTTCAATTCTTCAACTTCGGTATCTGATGCTGTCCTTAATCTCTTATTAATTTGCATAATAATGTCGTTCATCCCGAATTTGTAAATCTTATCTCCCAAAACAGTATGCCCCGGAGCGCGTTGTTCCTGAAATTCTGTAAAAACTCCCGCTTTATATGCGCCTTTCCATTCCGCTTTCATATCAGAGAGGAGTTTCTCACGCATTGTTTTACCTTTCCAAAATGGAATTATCCCGGTTTTGTAGATTTCTTTGGTTTCATTATCTACTTGGAAAAAAACTTTCTCACGATCGTTCAGAATTTGCAGATCTTCTAACGAATGCAAACAAATTTCAGGATAAGTCGGTGTTGCTTTGGGAGCTGGACCACGCTCACCGATAATAAGTTCTCCATCGTTAATACATAGTGTTTTATTTTGTAAAATATATTGGAAGCATAATGCTCTCTGCATCGGAATAGATATATCTTTACCGATTATCGATTTGTAAAAATCTGTAACTAAAACTGCCCGTTCAGCAGATAAAACATTTGGAGCATTCAAACTCTCTTCTCTTAATTTTTTAATTCGTAAATTCATATTTTTTATCCTTCGTATTTTGCACAAAGTCCTGCTTCTGTAAATTGAGATACAATCTTTTTCAATTCATTTTCATCTTTTGCTTTTATTTTATCAACATAATTTATCATTTTGAGATTTTTGTATTTTTGGTTTGCTGTCTTATGAAATGGTAGAAGATCTATTCTTCCGGAAAAGTGCATTTTTCGGAGGAACCGAATAATATCAGAGATATTTTTTTTTGTATCAGTTATCTGCGGAATTATTGGGATTCTGATAATAATATTTGCTTTTATATCGTTCAAATGTTGTAGATTTTTCAGGATCTTTTTATTAGACATTTTAATATATTTTCGGTGAAGGTCATCGTCTATCAGTTTAAGGTCATACAAAATAAGATCCGCAATAGAAAGTGTGTTCTCTATAAACTCCATTGCAGCAAAACCGCTTGTATCCACAGTTGTGTGTATGTTATTCTCTTTAGATACTTGTAGAAGTTCTCTTAAAAAATCTGGTTGCATTAGTGGTTCTCCACCGGAAAAAGTTACTCCACCATCCGATTCCTCATAAAAGATTCTGTCCTTAAGAATTTCTAATACAACTTCTTCGGAACTCATTTCTTTTCCGATAGTTTTTTCTGCAGGAAAACTGTTTTTGCCAATCATTGTATGAGTTTTTATTGTTTTACATTCTGGTGAAATACTCTCGGGATTATGACACCAAATACATCGTAATGGACAACCTTTCAGGAAAACAGTTGTGCGGATACCGGGTCCGTCGTGGATTGCAAATCTTTTTAGATCAAAGACAATTCCACTTTTCATTATCTTACCAATTCCGCTGTCATAATTTTCAAAACTTTATTTTCTTCTGCATTAAGTCTTTGTGAAATTTTCGCATATACTTGTTGGTGATAATTATTAATCCATTTCAATTGCTCATCAGAAAGCATATCTACAACAATTGCTTCACGATCAATTGGGCAAAATGAAATTGTTTCAAACTTAAGCCACTTACCGTGATTTGTAGTCCCGTCTTCAACAGTCAGCAACATATTTTCTGTGCGAATTCCATATCTATTTTCTAAATACACACCCGGTTCAATTGTTGTTACCATTCCCGGCTCAAATGGATTATTGATAAGAACCTGACTGAAGTTTTGCGGTCCTTCGTGAACATTAAGAAAAGATCCTACACCGTGACCTGATCCGCATTTGTAATCAATACCTGCTTTCCAAAGATGTATTCTTGCCAAAATATCCAGATTTGCACCTGTCGTTCCCTTTAAAAACCTTGCATTAGAAAGATCGATAACACCTTTCAACACCAGTGTGAAATCTCTGCATTGCTTATCGGATACCTGTCCAAGTGTAATTGTTCTTGTGATGTCGGTTGTTCCTGATTTGTATTGTCCACCAGAATCAATAAGATAAAATCCCTTATCTTTCAAATTTGTACTACCTGTTTTATTAGCAGAATAATGCATCATTGCAGCATTTTTATCATAAGCGGAAATCGATTCGAAACTTGCTTCCACAAATTCAGGATTTTCTCTCCTGAATTCTAACAATTTTTCTGCTGCTTCGAATTCATTTATTGTTAAATTATTGATATTTGTTTTTAACCAAATAAGAAAACGTGTTAATGCAATACAATCTTTGTCCAATATTACTTTTAAATTTGAAATTTCCACATCATTCTTTTTTGCTTTCATTCCGGAGATGAGATGATTGTCTTTTTTAATTTCATATTTATCTTCAATTGATGAAGTTATCTTATAATTGGTTTTCGCAGGTGCTAACTGAATAACATATTCTTTTGGATAATTCTTGATCTGATCATAAAATTCAGAATATCTGCGAAGTGAGATATTATCATTTCCCAATTTCTTCAATAATTCTTGATCAATTTTTTCTTCGTCTATAAAAAGGTGTGCACAAGATGAAGATATCACAGCAAAAGCAATGGAAACAGGACAATATTCTACATCTGAACCTCTAATATTAAATGTCCAGGCAATTTCATCCAAAGCAGTAATTATCAGAATATCCACCTTGCTGCTTTTCATCTTTTTTTGAATGTCATTGATTTTTTGAATTCTACTTTTTCCGGAATATTCTATAGGGTGATCTTGAAGTGGAGATCGAGGTCTCGGTGGTCGATTTTTCCAAATCTCATCTATCAAATCAATACTGCCATCCAATTCCACTTTCTTAGCATCCCATATCTTTTTCATTTTATCTACTTGATTAACAGATAAAGTCCTGCCATCAAAGCCGATAACACTTTCTTCTTCCATATTATCGAATATCCAATCTGTATAAGTAGGAACTCCAGGCTGAAACATTTTGAATAATTTGATTTCCGTGTGTTTTAATTGTTCTTCAGCTTGTATAAAATATCGTCCATCTGTCCACAATCCGGCAAAAGAATCTGTAATGACAATTGTTCCCGCAGAACCGGTAAAACCGCTGATAAATTTCCGAGATTGCCATCTATCGGCAACATATTCACTTAGATGTGGGTCGGCACTATTTACAATATATGCACCAAAATTGTTTTTCTTCATCAAATCTCGTAATTTCGCAATTTTGCTGTTAATCATATTAACTACTCCATTTCTCTTTGAATTATGTAAATCTTAATAATGATCAGGAAAAGATTTTTTCCTATATCTCAATTTCTATCTGATTCCGTAGCAGGTCTTCCATCGTCTCTCTTTTCCGAATCAATTCTGCTTCTTCGTTTATGATCAGAATTTCTGGAGGACGAAATCTGGCATTGTAATTTGAGGACATCACAAAACCGTAAGCACCGGCATTTTTAATCATCAAAATATCCCCTTCGCTTACTTCATTCAGCATTCTGTCTCTGCCGAAATCATCGATCTCACAAAGATTTCCGACAACGGAATATTTTTGTTTAATTCCATTCGGTTTGGAAATATTTACGATTTCGTGAAAAGCTCCATACATCATCGGTCGAATCAGATGATTGAATCCCGAATCAACTCCGGCAAATTCGACATCTCCGTTTGTTTTCCGCACCACAACTTCCGTCAGCAAATAACCGCTTTCTCCAACCAGAAACCTGCCGGGTTCAAACCAAAGTTGCAATTTCCTGCCGTATTCTGCACAAAATTCGTCGAATACAACCTTGAATTCTGCACCGAGTTCAACGATATCAATAACATTCTCTCCCTCAAAATCGGCAACCTTTATCCCACCGCCAAAATCAAAATATTCCAGATCAGGAAACTTTTTTGCCAGATCAAAAATGATCTTTGCTCCCTTCAGGAAAATCTCGGTTGTCATAATCGCGTGACTGGAATGGATGTGAATTCCATTAATGCGAAGATGATATTTTTCAACGAGTTTTTCCAATTTATCGAACTGAAAGAGTGAAATCCCGAATTTGGATTGATTATGCCAGTTCGATACTTTTTCTCTTTCTGCTTCGGCAATAATATTCGGATTTAACCTGATGCAGCAAGGAATCCGATTACCGAATTCTTTCCCGAATTTTTCCAGGTTTGAAAGATTCTCGATATTTATGGAAACTCCCATTTCCGCGGCTTTTATAATTTCACTGAAGTATTCAATATTCGGTGTGTAAACGATTTCTTCCGGGCTGAAACCTGCCTGCAATCCAAACTGAATTTCCTGTAAAGAAACTGTATCGAGACCGATTCCTTCTTTCTTCATTAATTTCAGGATATTAATATTTGAAAGAGATTTTGCCGCAAATTTGATTTTCAGGTCAATTCCTTTAAATGCTCTTCTGAATAAAGCAATCTGCTCTGAGATTTTAGCCGCGTCATAAACATAAAGCGGTGTTCCGTATTTTTTGCAAAGGCCGAGAATATCAATATCCCGAATCATATATTTTCCGTTTTCCAACTTTAAACTACTTTCACAATTCATTATATTAACTCCCATTTATTTATTTTCCTAATCTTTTTTACTCGGCTTATCAGTTCGTTTGTTCTGTCAAGCTGCCTGTCGTATTCACGCTCCAAAAGATGCTGCAAATGCCACGAAACCATCCCGTGCGCAGTCCATTGAATATAAAAAGGTAATAATTCCATCTCCATTTGCGAAAGAGGACGAACAAGGTGATAGCTCTGAACAAATATTTTGAGAAGGTCGGCATCCAATTCATTATTAATAAAGCAAAAACCGTTGATTGCCATTCCTACTTCGAAGATAAGATCATCGGTGCAAACTTCCTCAAAGTCGATGAACGCAATCAGTTTATTGTCTTTGAAAATTGTATTATCGGGAAAAAGGTCGGAATGGATTATTCCCTGCGGAAGATTCTCCCGCACGTATTTATCGAGATATTCTGTCTGCTCGCTGAAATGCTTGAATACTTCGGGATACTTGCATTTTGCTGTATCAAATTTTCCCATCAGGTCAAAGCAGTTGTCGATATTGATAGCATTTTTCTTGGTAAATTTTTGCCAATTGGGAATGGAATTAAGACGTGCTGCCGCCGTTGCCATTTCGGACACTGTTCGAATATTTATATCCGGAATTTCACCTTCTATAAAATCGTAAATTACTATTTTATCTTCAGCAGTTACAGTTATGAATCTATCATCCCGACGAGAGATCGGATAAGCCGTCGGAAAATTAATTTTCTTCAGTTCGTTTAAAACTCTTAACTCATATTGAATCGTGCTTAATTCTTGATGCTTGTTGATTCTAAACAGGAAATTTCCGTTGGCTGTAGTTATTTTGAAATTCAAGTTGGCAAATCCGTGCGAGATTTTTTTACAATCTTTTAAAGAACCGAGTTTATAATTTTCTAATACTTTTTTTATGTTTTCCAATTTCATTGTTTTCCCATCTGCATTGTTATAGATGTGTTCATTTTTTTTTCATCACTCTTCAATCAGCAATCGTTATTCATCTTTTAACTTCATCATTATATACTCCTTGTTCGATATTGGATATTTTTTTCATAAACTGTTTCCTGTCTTCATTTTTCCGTTTCAGGTAGATTCTTTTTTTCTTTCGCTTAATGCATATATCCCCGAACAAGTTCGCGTATATTCCATTTAGATTCTCAAAAAGTTCGTGGATACTCCCAATTTGGGAGTGTATACGAACTTTTTTGAATTTTCGAAATTATCATTCATTTCTTCCACTCACCACCGAAAGAAATAATTTCTCATTTATTGTCAATAATTAAAAAGCCTTTAATTTTTTACAAGGTAAAAACACCTCTAATTTTTGGTATAAATATAAAAAATAGTGACAAACTTTCATTTTCCCCATTCATTATACCATTTTCCCTCAAGGGAATATCGTTTCCCCCCAAGGGAATATCATTTCCCCTTGGCATTTTTACATTAAATTTCGGGATTCTGTCACACAGTCTCGGGATTCTGTCACACAGTCTCGGGATTCTGTCACA
>JABGOP010000012.1:41977-43379 GCA_018645365.1 Candidatus Cloacimonadota bacterium | reverse complement strand
TAGTAACAAACTTTCATTTTCCCCATTCATTATACCATTTCCCCCCAAGGGAATACCATTTCCCCCCAAGGGAATATCGTTTCCCCCATAGGGAATTTCGTTTCCCCCCAAGGGAATACCATTTTCCCCCAAGGGAATATCATTTCCCCCATAGGGAATATCATTTCCCCCATAGGGAATTTCATTTCCCCCCAAGGGAATATCGTTTCCCCCCAAGGGAATATCGTTTCCCCCCAAGGGAATTTCATTTCCCCCATAGGGAATTTCGTTTCCCCTTGGCATTTAGTCATTAAATTTCGGGATTCTGTCGTATAGTCTCGGGGAAATAAAAAGCCCTACTCAATTGAGCAGGGCTTTTTATATCTGTTTATGGGGTGGGGACTATTCCATTTTAAGAAAAAGCTGTTTTTCCCCAAAAAGATAGGAACTAAATCGTTCTATTTGAGTAATAGACACTTTTTTACTCTTATACCATTCTTTGTTAAGATTTTAACTAAATAAATTCCTTTTGATTGTTCGTTTAAATTAATCGTGTGCAGGTTGTTATTTATTGAGTATTTCTTGATAAGTTGTCCTTTGATATTAAAAATCTTTATTGTCGTCAAATCTTTGCCTTCAATGGTAAAGCTGTCGATACAAAGAGAAATAGTAAAATTTAACTCCGTCCTTTTTTGGGAGTGGAGCAATTTCTCATTTGATTGCAGAAGAGTTTCGTTCCGCTCCTTCTGGGAGCGGTTTTTTTTGTCTTTAGACAAAAATGGGATATTTTGCCTATAAAAGATCTATCCCAGTCATTGGAAGAGTCCATCGAACAACCTGGGGCGTTGCTAAATTGATAGATGGAAATGCTGTTTTCGTTGATAAACTTGAGGATGAGGCCGATGCCAATGGCATTGATGAGTAAACTCGACCTGCCGTAACTGATGAAGGGGAACTACACTCCTTTCGAGAAGAAGATGTCGAGTACGATTAAGCTCAAGGCAGAATAGTTATCTAAATCGCCAAAACGGTCTTCAAAACCTTTTAGCAAAGCGTTCAATTTGGTTTTATTTAGTTTAACGAGAATAGTTTTTGTGATGATGTTTTTCTCACCAGTAAAGTTGAAAAACCCCATGAAGAGTGGTACGGTTGAGAGTAAGTTTTCCATATTATTGGAGTTGATAATGGTGGAATTATGAATGCCATACTCCACAAAAATTTCGGTAATATCTTGCATGATATCTTCATCTTTCACCGTCAGAAGCATCAAAACATCTTTCCCTTTTTCGGCGTAAATTTTATTTTCTATTTTGATATTCCGTAAAAAAGTTTCAAACAAGCCGATTTTTGTTTTTGAATGGATTAATTCCTCAATAATTTCTTCATCTTTCATTGATTGCTTTCCAACGGGAACCTTAACGCT
>JABGOP010000012.1:0-41967 GCA_018645365.1 Candidatus Cloacimonadota bacterium | reverse complement strand
TTTGCCAAAAGTTTTAAATGGGTTTTGCGGTCATTTTTTGGTCCCACAATGGTAACGAAAATGCGTGATTTTTTTTTATCGAGTGCATCAAAGTTAACTCCTCTTTTGCAGACAGCTAGTGCGATAATGAAGGAATCCAAATTCTCCAATTGGCAATGCGGAATGGCAATTCCATTTGTGAAACCAGTGCTTCCCATCTCTTCACGCTCTTTGAGTGCGTCAAAAATTGTGGTATCATCAAAATTTTGTAATTTAGCATCTCTTTTTAGAAGTGTTGTCAAATTATGCAAAACGTCATTTTTATTTTTAGCTGAAAAATCATTATCACAACATTCCAATTTAACAATTTCGGAAATATCCATTTATTTTCTCCTTTTTAAGTTTTTCAAAATGGCTAATTTTGCGAGGGGTGGTCCCACAATTTCATTGATGAAAACTGACATTAAAACGATGTTTGTCATTTGATTTATCTCACTTTGGATTTCGGGAGATGCGTTTGCAATTATCGGCGAAGCCTTCACGAAAAGCAAAAGTCCAATGGCAACTCCAGCTTGTGGTAGAAGTGCAAGCCCCAAGTAATTGCGGATATTTTTTTCCATTTTGATGGAAATTCCACTTGCCAAAATGCCAAAATATTTTCCTATAAACCTCATCAAAATATATACAAGACCCGCTATGAGAATCGTCTTATCTTGAAAAATAGCAAGGTGCAATTCCGCTCCAGCAATTGCGAAAAATATGGCGTAAAGTGGAGGCGTAATCGGTTCAAATGAGAACATAATGCGGATATTTTTTTTGTTCATATTTATTAACAACATTCCCAAAACCATATTTGAAATTAGCGGTGAAAGATGGAGGCTAATAGCGACGGAAGTTGCCAGGAAAATTAGACCAAACGAGATGATTTTGATTTCATTTAAATTGCGTTTTTTGATGGTCGAAAAGTGGATGGCTAAACCACCGATGATACCGATTAAAATAGAGTAAAATATCTCTTTCAAAGCGTGAAAAATAGCGGAATTTATGTTTAATTCTATTTCTCCGATGGCAGATCCAGAAATAGCAAATACAATCGAAAAGAGGATAATCGTGCCCGCATCGTCTAACGCCACAACGCCGTAAAGATAATCAACGAATTTCCCGCGTGCTTTCAACTTTTCCACGATTACGACGGTGGCAGCGGGAGCAGTGGCAGCAGAAATTGCTCCCAAAATGAAAGCGATGTATTGCTGAAATCCAATCAAAATAAGACCGAATGAGACTAAAATAAATGTCAATAACATCTGCGTCATGGTTAAAAATAATATTTTTTTGCCGTAAATTTTTAACTTGTAAAAAGAGAATTCGCCACCAATTAAAACAGCAATAAATGAAAGGGTTATCTCGGAAAGAATGAATAAAATTTCCATATTTCCTTCATGAATCAACTTCAATCCAGAGCTGCCAATAACTACACCAGCCAAGATATAGCCAGTGATTGCTGGTAGTTTAATTTTTTCAACAAGATTACCGAAAATGTAACCGACAATTAATAAAAGTCCAGCGCTAAAAATGATGTGATGGGCAAAATAATCTCGGATAATAGAGAGGAAACTTATGAAAATCATTTTTGGGAAGTAAGATAATTTCTTACTTTTTCGGCACTTTCAAATTTCCCGAAAAGTGCCATTAATTTTATCCGCATTTTAGTTCCTTTTTGCTCTTCACCCATAATGCAACCTAAATTTTGCAAGAATAATCCGCCACCTTCATAACCGTATTCTGGCAAAACACGTCCCGTGTAAGTTCTTGAAACGATTATAATTAATATGTCTTTTAGCAATACTTTCTCGATTGCAGAAAGCATTGTTTGAGGAATATTTCCCCTGCCAAAAGCTTCGATGACAATTGCTTTTGCTCCATTTTGAACAGATGCTTCCAAAAATCTTCCGTCCATTCCGCTACTGCATTTGATTAAATCAATGTTTGTTTCGATTTTTGTTGTTTCAATTTTTTCGTAAATTTCGGTTTTACGATAGAAAATTATTTTATCTGGGTCAATGATACCCAAAAGTCCCAAAGATGGGCTGATAAATGAATCCGTTTTGGAAGAATCGGTTTTTGTAACATCACGTGCCGAATTTATTTCATCGTTCATTACTACCAAAACGCCTCTGTTGGCAGCTTTTGAACTTCCAGCAACTCGTACTGCACCAACGATATTTCGTGGACCGTCCAAACCGAGTTCAGAACCGCTTCTCATTGCTGCCGTAAAGACTATTGGTTTTCTCGTTTGCAGGATTAAATCCAACATATAAGCAGTTTCTTCCAGAGTATCGGTGCCGTGCGTTATCACCACACCGTCATAATTTGAAATTTTTTCATCAACTAAATTAGCTAATGATACCATTTTTTGGGGCGTCATAAACGGGCTGGGAATGTTTGAATGTTCATAGACATCGATGATAGCTATTTTTGCTAATTGCGGAAATTCCTTTAAGTGAGCGGCAAATTCGTCGTTTGGAATTACACCGAACGGGCTATTATGTTTCATTGAGATAGTGCCACCGGTTGTAATAATCAATATTTTTCTTCTCATTATTTTGCCTTCAATTTTTTGAGTTCAGATATTTTTGGTGCTTTTTGATGTCAAGAATATAAAATGTTTAAATGTGATCTTGATGATTTTTTGTTAAAATTCTTGACACAAAAAGGGTGGATTTTGTTTGTGCAGTCAATGTGCGCCCGTGGCTCAATTGGATAGAGCACCTGACTACGGATCAGGAGGTTTGGGGTTCGAATCCCTACGGGCGTGCCATTTTTGTTTAGACAACTTTACTTAAATTGATTATAAGGAGAATAGATGTATTATTTTGATAATTTTACCGAAGCAGAAAAATTAACGTATTGTGAAAAATTGAACGATTGTATCATTAATTTTGGAGGTAAAAACTTTTTTCTTCAACTTGTTGAATCTATTAGAAAAACAACGCCGCACCCTTTAATTAGTCGTGATTGTGAATTTCATTTTTCGCGTGGTACCGTAATGTGGAATAAAAAAATATTCAAAGACAAATTAGACCTACTTATGGAACTTCGCACGAATGAAAGTAACAACCTTTTCCCAATCGGCACAGGGAGAGTTGCTAAAAAAACAATAAACCTTCTTCGCACTTTAAACCCGGTTAGATTTGATGTTATACCACAAAATGAAGAAGATGGAACTGGATTTAAAATGTATCCTTTTAACATTATTGATGAAAAAAATACTTATTTAAACCCCATTTTTGATGCTGTCTTTTTTGCATCTATCACGGAAGTGAAAAAGGCACTAAATTATAAGTGAAATTATCCTAATATTTTATTAAAATTATTTTTGATAAATTTTTGATGCTACTCTAATTTTCTTCATTTTCTAATGAATATTTCTTGTTGTTTTATCGCTTGCAATTTCTTCAAATAAAATAAAACATTTGACATAATTTAATGATTTCAAATATTGTGATGCAGTAATGAAGTTTGAGTATTTTCTAATTAAAAGGAGATTTATGATGAAATTTTTTATTGGTTTACTTTTTGTATTTATGCTGTTTGTTGCTTGTGAAGAAGAAATTACCCCACCAGTTTATCCACCAATTCACAATACCACAATTAGCGAGTATTATGAAACCATTCAACTTGCTATCGATAGTGCCGATGATGGACACACAATTTTGGTTTCACCAGGGACTTACAACGAGAATATTTATTTTAATGATGATTCTATTACACTTCTCTCAACTGATGGTGCGGAAACTACTATTATATGGGGAGATACAACTAGTGTAATGAAGTTTGCCAGTTTGGTAAATTCATCTATTATTATTGATGGTTTTACAATAACAAATGGTAATTCTGAAAAAGGGGGTGGTGTTTTCTGTGAAAATTCAACAGTTACGATGAAAAATATGATTATTAATGAAAATAATTGCACTGAAAAAGGTGGCGGTATCTACATTTATAATAATGCACACTTAATAATCGAAAATTCTATAATTGCCAACAATAGTTCATCCAATTCTGGATTTGGTGGTGGTATTTATTCTGGTTTCAGTTCAACTATGGATTTATCGTATTGTCAAATTACAGAAAATGTAGCATTAAGTGGTGGTGGTATTTATTTGGATGATACTGAGACTAATATAATAAATACAACTATTGCAAATAACCAAGGTGGCGGAATATTAGAGAGTGGAGTTTATTCAGAATTATCGTTATTAAATTCGGTGATTGGATTTAATGAAATCAACAATATGGAACATATTGCCGGTGTTATAAATGTAAGTTTTTCTAACGTTGAAGGGTATTGGTTGGGCGAAGGAAACATTGATTCAGACCCATTATTTAATGCGGATTATAATTTGCAACCTGAATCACCGTGTATTGATATGGGAAATCCTGCAGAAGAATATAAAGATCCAGATGGTACAAGGAATGATGTTGGTTGTTACTATTTTGATCAACAAGAAACTCCCCTCACTTTAACTGCTAGATTTTTTACTGAACAAACAAATGGTTACCAAGTGGTAGACGAATTCCAATTTATTGACATTTCTTTACAAGATGAGAATAACCCAATTGTAGGTTGGGAGTGGAATTTTGGAGATGGCAACACATCAACGGAACAAACACCCACTCACATTTATGAAGATTTTGGTGTTTTTACAGTTTCATTAACTGTTGATAATGGGGTCACAATAGACACCTTAGTTAAGGAAAATTACATTGTTGTTGATGAAATTGATTTCCCGCTTGTATTAAATAACACAACAAGTCATTATTACGAAAGCATTCAACTTGCTATTGATGATGCTATTGATGGACACGAAATATTAGTTTTTCCTGGGACTTACAACGAGAATATCTATTTTAATGGTAAGGATATTGTCCTCCAATCCACCGATGGACCGTTGGTTACCATTATTGACGGTACTAACGATACACTAGATTATGTGAGTGTAGTGAAATTTGTCGACGGTGAGTTTCCCACCAGTGTTTTAGATGGCTTTACCATTATGAACGGCTATAACCAGCGTGGTGGCGGAATTTACTGTGAAAATTATTCAAGTCCAACTTTACGAAATTTAATCGTAAAAGAAAATACTGCTTACTACGATTCTGGTGGTGGAATTTACTGTTCAAGCCATTCAAGTCCAATTATCGAAAATGTTCTCGTAATGAACAATTCTGCTTATGAAGGTGGTGGCGGAATTTACTGTGAACATTATTCATCTCCGCAAATTACAAATGTAATCATTTGTAATAATAATTCGGTGCAACGAGACGATCGTTCTGTTAATGGTGGCGGAATATTGTGCAAAAATTATTCTTGCCCAACTTTGGAAAATGTAACGATTTATGCTAATCATTCACAATATGGTAGTGCGGTTTATTGTAATTATCATTCTGATATCAACATTAAAAATAGCATTATTTGGGAAAATGAAACTTTCGGTGGTGATAGTGACATCTATGAAGCGATGAGTGATATTTCGGTGATTTATAGTGATGTTCAAAATGGTTATAATGGTGAAGGTAACATAGATTTGGACCCGCTTTTTATTGATGCGGAAAATGGTGATTTTTCATTAGATATAAATTCGCCCTGCATTGGCACTGGTGAAAATGGTGCAGATATGGGAGCAAACTTAAGCTGGTAAACAGGAGGTTTTATGAAATATTTTTTGATTTTTATGTTGTTAATTATTTTCGTTAGTGTTTTTGCTGACGAATCTGATGTTATTTACGATGATTCTCAAATTTTGGAATTTTACATAACTTTTGAAGACGACGAATGGTATGATATGCTTTATGGGAATTATCTTTTAGGTTCGGAAGATGAGAATGATTGGATTTACTCGCAAGCAACCTTTACCTTTAATGGCGTAGATTACGACAGTGTTGGCGTGCGTTTCAAAGGTTATAAATCGATGGGCTATCCAACTCAAAAAAAACCATTCAAAATAAAATTTGATGCATTTGTGGAAGACCAAGAATTTTATAGTTTAGATAAATTAAATCTGAACAACAACTATTGTGATCCATCTTTTCTGCGTGAAAAATTAGTTTACGATGTGATGAATGAATACATTCCAAGTTCGCGTGCTAATTTTGCCAAAGTGTATGTGAATGGTATTTATTGGGGACTTTACACAAATGTAGAACAGGTTAATATGAAATTTGTTGACCGCCATTATGGTGGTGGGGAAGACGGTAATCTTTTCAAAGGTGACCCACACGGTGATTTAGTTTGGTATGGTCCCAATCAAGCAGATTATTACGATTTATACGAAATTAAAACGAATGAAGAATTGAATAATTGGTCTGATTTGTTGAATTTAATTGATATTGTAAATAACACCCCAGCGAACGAATTTGCCGAAGATCTTAAAGGTTTTTTCCACATTCATAATTACCTGTTTTATCAAGTGATAAACAACTATTATGTTAATTTAGATAGTTATTTTGGTAATTCACGCAATTATTATCTTTATCATCGCACAGATACAAATAAATTTACCCACATTCCGTGGGATTTTAATTATGCGTTTGGTGTTTTAAAACTTAATATTCTCGACCCTGACGATATATTACACTTGGATATGTTCTGGGAATACAGTTATTCTCGACCATTTTACACCAAAACTATTGCGACGCAAGGCGTAGATGAGTATAAAGATATCTATAAAATGATTTATAAATATCTTGCAGAAAATGAGTTGAATGAGACCTTTTTGTCACCACACATCGATGAACTTGCAGATTTAATACGCGATGCAGTTTACGCAGATAATAACAAAATGTTCACAAATGAAGAATTTGAAACAAACTTAGAGAATGACATAAATTTTGGGAATAATGTTATTTTTGGTTTGAAACATTTCATTCAGGAACGCGACCAATTTATCGAATCTCAACTGCAAAATTATATCATTCAAGATTACCAAACGGGCATTTACATCAACGAAGTAATGGCAATGAATACTAGCACTATTACCGATGAATTTGGTGAATATGCGGATTGGATAGAAATTTACAACTCAAACGATGTTGCTGTAAATTTGGAAGGCTTATTTTTGAGTGATAACTCGCAGACTTCGGATAAATGGCAATTTCCAGATGTGACGATTCCAGCAAATGATTATCTAATAATTTGGGCTGATAACGATGCCTTATCTGGAATTTTACACGCAAATTTTGGTTTAAAACAAGAGGGAGAATTTATCGGTATTTACAATAAAGATGCGATTGTTCCAATTGATTGTTTTGAATATCCAGCATTATTGCCAGATGTTTCTTACGGCAGAAATCCAGATGGTTCTGCAAATTTACAAATTATGTCAGTGGCAACACCATCTGCTTCAAATGATTTTGTTTTGTTGGGAGATGTGGATAGAAATGGTATGTTGCAAGCTTATGATGCATCGTTGACATTACGATATTCAATAGGCTTAATTGAGTTAGATGAGTTTCAAATAACAAACGCCGATGTTGATGAAAACGGCTATGTACAGTCGATGGACGCTTCTTTGATTTTACAATATGTTTTGGGGATAATCGATGAGTTTTAAAAAAATATCAATAACTATTTTCATACTTTTGCTTATTACGTTATCACTTTTTGCTCTCAAAGGAAAAAAATATGAAAACAAAAATCGAAATGTTCGAACAATGTACGGCGATGTAAATAACGATGATGCGGTTACTTCACACGATACTTCCTTAACGCTTCAATATATCATTGGTTTAATCGATGATTGGTCAGAAGAGCAACTAATTGCTGCAGATGTGGATGGAAATGGCACGATTCAAGCTTATGATGCTTCACTGATACTATTTTATTCACTCAATTTAATTGATATATTTCCCATTCAAGAATTTTTTGTGATTTATGGCGATACGCGTACAGACCGTTACGAAAGAACAAAGGTTGCCGAATGTATTGATGTAGTTGATCCTGGTTATGTCTTTATGACAGGAGATTTTTGTGATCCTGGTTATCTGCAAGAGATGTGGGATTTGTGGTTTGAAGATTGTGGCATTGTTTTGGAAAATCGTGAATTTTGTGGAGTTCGTGGTAACCATGATAAGTCAACAGATTCAAGTGCTACCATTTTTTTGGATAATGTTGGTGAATACATTCCATCTGATGCAAATTGGGACGGAATAAATACATGGTATTCAATCGATAGAAAAGAGATTCATTTCATTGTAATTGATAGTTATGTTGCAGACCCAAATCCCAATGTAGATTTGGTTCCAGGATCTGCTCAATACGAATGGTTAATAGACGATTTGGAAAATATTGATGATAACATTAAAGCAACAGTTTTACTTTTACATCATCCACCTTATGGCACTAGCTTACATCAAAGTCACGAGCCATATTTACGAGAACATTTGGTACCGCTTATCAATGAATATGGGATTAAATTTGTGTTCTCTGGGCATAACCACAGTTACGAAAGATTATTTGTAGAAAACACTCATTACATTGTTTCAGCTGGTGGTGGTGCGCCACTTTATCCACAATTGATGAATGATTCAGATATGGAATATAGCCAGATTTATTTGCAAGAATACCATTTTTGTAAAATGGATATTATCGATAATATCATCACAATCGATGTAATTGATACAAATTTTGTGGTCATTGACCACATTGAAGAGGTAGTAGACTAATGATAAAAAAAATATTTTTAATTTTGGTTTTGTTAACAATAATTTTCATCACTATTTTTGCAACAGTCGGTAGAAAAATAGATATTTCTCATCGAAATGTGAGAACTTTTTACGGTGATATTGATAGCAATAATGAAATCACAGCTTACGATGCATCGCTCGTGATTCAATACGCAATTGGTCTTATTTCTGGGTGGTCAAACGAGCAGCAAAACGCTGCAGATGTAGATGGTAATGGTATGATTCAAACTTATGACGCTTCCCTAATTTTACAATATACTTTAAATTTAATTGATATATTTCCCATTCAAGAATTTTTTGTGATTTATGGCGATACGCGTACAGACCGTTACGAAAGAACAAAGGTTGCCGAATGTATTGATGTAGTTGATCCTGGTTATGTCTTTATGACAGGAGATTTTTGTGATCCTGGTTATCTGCAAGAGATGTGGGATTTGTGGTTTGAAGATTGTGGCATTGTTTTGGAAAATCGTGAATTTTGTGGAGTTCGTGGTAACCATGATAAGTCAACAGATTCAAGTGCTACCATTTTTTTGGATAATGTTGGTGAATACATTCCATCTGATGCAAATTGGGACGGAATAAATACATGGTATTCAATCGATAGAAAAGAGATTCATTTCATTGTAATTGATAGTTATGTTGCAGACCCAAATGTAGATTTAGCACCAGAATCTGCTCAATACGAATGGTTGATAGACAATTTGGAAAATATCGATGACAACATCAAAGCGATTGTTATGCTCCTGCATCATCCGCCTTATGGCACCAGTCGACACCAGGGACACGAGCCTTATTTAAGAGAACATGTGGTGCCGTTAATAAATGAATATGATATCAAATTTGTGTTCTCTGGACATAATCACAGCTACGAAAGACTTTTGGTTGATGATGTTAATTATATTGTTACTGCTGGTGGCGGTGCACCGCTATATGCTCAAGAAACAGATGATGATGATATGCAGTACAGCCAACTTTATCTGCAAGAATACCACTTTTGCAAAATGGATATAGTTGATAATCTCATTACAATTGATGTAGTTGATACAAATTTTGTGATCATTGATCATGTTGAATTGGAATTGGAATAAAATGGAAAAAAAAATATCGTCATTCAAAAGAAAAGAGAAAAAGTTTGTGGTTATCGACAATACTTACGAAGAAATTGTTACCGCATTGAAAAAAGATATCTCTGTTTTTAGCTATAATGAAGATGAAGTCTCACAAATTAAAACAACCTATTTAGACGATGAAAAGTTGTCAATTTTCAAAGAATATTTGACGCAAAGAGAGTTTCGTTTTAAAATACGATTGCGAAATTATGGTTGCAAAAATATTTTTGAAGATAAGATTTGGGTAGAAATAAAAGTGAAGTATAATCGCACAACTTATAAAAAACGATTTATGATACCCCAAGAGTTAGTTAAAAATTTTCTTGCTGGGGAAGATATTTACAGTAAATTAAAAGAGTATAACCCCAGTGTGCCACTCCTCAAAAAAACATATAAATTAATTTTAGACTTAATTAAGATTGGAAGCTTAAAACCTGTAATGACAACTGATTACGACAGAATAGCATTCCAGAATAAATCGAAAAGAATTCGCATCACGGTCGATAAACACATCAAGCATACTGCACTTCTTCATAAACATCGAGAAAAACAATTACGCATCATCGTTTTTGAATCTAAAATAATGGGCAAAAAAGCCAAATGGTTCAAGAAAATGGAAAATAAGTTGTCGCTTTTACCACAAAAAAGATTTTCTAAATATGCGACGGGTATCAATTCAGTTTATTTTCCAGAAAGGGGAACTTACAACTTTTATACTAATTTTGCAGAGGCTGATAAAATACCAAAAAATACAGCAAAATCGCTTCAACTAATTAAAGAATATTTCAAATTTAGTGATGTGGATTTAATGGAAGGAGAAGATTAATGGGCGAATTTTTTAGTGCAATTCAAAGTAGTTCGGCAAGCAACATTACCACTTCACCATTTTCGATTATTATGAATTTGGGGATGGCGCTTGTTTTAGGATTGGTATATTCTTACATTTATTCCATAACTTACGGAGTGGGAAAATTAAGCCGACAATTGCAACATGAAATGCGTAGCATGCAATATACAATTTTGCTTTTGACCGTCGGTGGAGCTTTGATTTGGATTGTAGTGGCAGATAATTTGGTGCGTGCATTTGGTTTGGCTGGTGCTCTCAGTTTAATTCGCTTTAGAACAGTTTTGCGCGAACCGATGAATACTATTAAAGTATTTTATGCTATTATTTTGGGAATGGCGTGTGGCTTGGGACAATTTTTAGTTGCTCTTATTGGAACACTTTTTATTTGTCTAATTCTTGGTTTAATTCACATTCTTCGTAAAAAAGAGAAAAACGCTAAAAAGAAAAAACATCACAAGAAAATCTATTCGGAACATGAATTTAAAATTTAGATTTTTTCTATTGTTTATTTGTACAATTCTATTCGCTGAAAATACAAAATTTTCAGATGCAATTGAGATGTATTTGCAAACGGACATTAGCTATCAGCAAAAAATAAATTCTATTCAAATTGATCAAGCTCAGAATACGATTGAAAAATCGCAAAATTGGTTTGACGTAAATTTTGATTACCGCAATAAATTTGATGCGAATGTTTCAAAATTAGAAAAAGATTTTAATAACTATAATAATGAAATTATTGAGTATGACTCATCATCCACGCTTAATAATAATGAAAAAGAATTTAAGCTTGAAATGAGTAAAACTTTTTTTAGAAAAGATTTTGATAATGTGGTTGATAAAGTTAATTTCCAACTGGATGAGCTTAATAGTGAGTTGGAAATAGAGTTTTATCAAATGGAGCGCATTGCAGAGATTATCGATGACTTAATTTTATGGAATGAAGCAAATGCTCGAATGGAAATTTTGCAAAATAAACTGGATATATTACAACGAGAAAAAAACATTTTAGAAGGATATTTTGCTGATAATCTATTGAAAACGAGAGAACTTATTGATAATTTAGAAGAAATTGTTGATTTGAAGAATGAACTGAAAAAATGGAATTTTATTCAAACTGAAAAGAAACAAATTTACGGTGAATTTAATCTTTTCAATAGTTTTCAACTTTTTTTTACGCATCGAGCAAAACAAATTAAAGTTAATGATTTTCAAAAAATTATCACAAAAAAGCAAAATGATTACGCCAATTCTGTTGCAAAAATTAAGAAAAGTTTGAGCATTTCTAAATTTACTCAATATTTGCCAGAAATAAATTTGGAACTTTCATACAATAAAAAATTTGCAGAACGAGATTGGGAAGTTACCAAAATTGAAACTAACGAAGATAATCAAATTTGGAAAATATTCAACCGCATTACGCGCAATGATGAAACATATCCAGAAGCAAGAATTGAATTTTCTTTACCATTTAATTTTGTTGGAAATAATGTCGGTAAACAAAGACTACAAAATGAGTTACATCGAAAAATAGAGCTTAGTAAATCTGAAATTGTAGATAAATTAGAAAAGTATAAAATGAAACAATTGTTCAATTATAATTTTGAGTTTGATAATTATTTAATGATGAAAGAAATTTTTCTTTTACAACAAAAACAACAAAAAATAGTACTTGAAAAGTACAAACTTGAACCAAGTTTGTTAGGATTGAATCCAGAAATTGTTTTAGCAAAAGCAGAAAATAAATTTAACGAGACAAAATTATTGTTGCGAAAAGCAAAGATGAAAGAATCAAAAGAGAAGTTTCTCATAAATTATTATTTGGAGAATTAGAATGGTAAATTTAAATGAAAAAAAAATATCGATTAAAATTGTAATAATTAGTTTAGCATTGTTGATGTTAATAGCAGCTTTATCTTTCACGAATGAGAAAAATACCCAAGAATTACCTGGTGCGGTAAAGTCAGAATCCATTGATATTGCGAGTCGAGTTGATGGTTATTTGAAAAATATTTTTGTGGTAGAAAATGAGTTCGTCGAAAAAGGTCAGCTACTTTTGGAACTGGAAAACAACGATCTTACGGTTCAAATTGAGAATTTGACGCGTGAAAAAGAGCAGTTGGAATATTTGATTAAATCTGCATCTGGTGGTCATCAACTTGATTTGAAATTGATGAAACTAGACGAAAATATTCGCGAAACTCAAAATAGATTGAACGAAGCTATCATGAAAATATCTGCACTGAAAAATGAAATTTCAATTTTATTTGAAAAACAGATTATTGCAAAAAAGGATTTCACGGCTACCAAAAAACTTTTTGACAAAAATATTCTTTCTTCTGCCGAATTTAACGAAAAACTATCTGATTTTGAGATTATAAATAATGATTTTACGAATGCTAAAAATGAGCTGAATTTTATTCAGGCAGAAAAAATTAATTTTGAGGCTGAATTGGAAAATTTGCAAACTCAGAAAAAATTATTTTCTGAAAATGTGTCCTTGATTGTTGGCGATTATTTGTTGGATTTAGAAAAAATGAAATCTAACTTGAATGAATTGGAAAATGAGACAAAAGAGTTGAAAGTTTATGCAAAAGCGAGCGGTTGCATTGCCGAGATAAACATCCGATTTGGCGAGTGGATAAATGCCAATAAATTGGTAGTGAAAATTGTAAATTTAGAAAATATTTGGATTGTGGCATACGGTTCTGCGGTGGACAATAAATTTCTTAAAAAAGGAATGAAAACAAAAATCTTATGTTCCAATGGTGAAATAATCATGGGCAAATTAGCTTCGATTTCGCCAACAATGGATCGAGTGAAATCGCTATCAGGTTCATTTGAAACTGTCCATTCTTACACAAAAATAATTATTCAAATTAACGATGCAAATGATGCCAAAAATAATCTTACGCCGGGCGAGAAACTGGTAGTGAAAATCTTCAAAAAATAGGAGTATTTTATGAAATTAGAAAAATATCGTATCGCGTTTGGCGATAGCATTAAACAATTGGAAAATCGCGTAAATATGCTCATCGAAGTGGGCTATGTACCTCATAAAAATTTAATTATCTTAGATACTCCGGAACATTTAATCGGTGAAAATACTGCCCCAAGATTTTATATGCAAGCAATGTTGAAGTACGAGGAATAAACTATTTTTCTAAGATTAGTGTGACCGGTCCGTCGTTCAAAAGGCTTATTTTCATATTTTCGCCAAATTTTCCCATTTTTGGTTTGAAACCATTTTTTGCCAATTCATCGGCAAAACTTAAATACAATATTTCTGCTTTTTTCGGTTTGGAAGATTCCATGAATTCTGGTCTATTGCCGCGTTCTAATTTCCCGTAAAGGGTAAATTGTGAAACCAAAAGAATTTCGCCATCAACATCTTTCAATGGTAAATTCATCTTTTGGCTTTTATCGTTGAAAATACGCAAATTACAAACTTTTTGGGCAAGCCATTTAATTTGTGAGCCGTCATCATCTTTGTGGATACCAATGAAAATTAAAAATCCATTTTTGATGGCAGAAACTGTTTTGCCATCGACTTTTACTTCTGCATTTGTAACGCGTTGAATCAATAGTCTCATTTGTGTTTCTCGATGGTAATTTCTATTTTATTGCCAACTTTATAACCCTTCAAGTTTTTAGAATACGCTTCGATAATATCCAAAAAAGTATTTTGAATAAACGGTGCAAGGTCAATTTGTTGATTGTTAAATTTTACCTTTATTTTAGGTGAAAACATATTTTTGCAATCACTTCGTTTTTTTTCACCTTTGAGGATTTTACCAACCATTGTTTTGCAGTCGAAACCACAAATTCCGCATTTTTCATTCTTGGAAAATGCTAAAACTTCAAAAACTTTTTCTTCGATTAAGTCCGTTAATTTTTCAACATCTTGGTGATTTTTTATGTTTTTATACGATTCATCTTGAAATTTTCCAGAAAGGGCAAAAACCGTATCATCAAATAACTCATCGAGTTGGCCTGTATTTTTTGCACACAAAATACGCGGCAATGAAGCAGTTTTCATGCCTTCTACAATTACGAAATCTGCATCTAAATGTTGTAGCATTTGTGAAAGAGATAATTTTTTGTGCCAAATTTGATAAGTTTCGTGTAATCCGCGTGCTATAACTGCATTATTACTTGCTTGCCAATGTTTCCAGCTGTTGCTATTTTCGGTTTCCATTGTGAATTTTTCGGAATGAATATCCTTTATGGTTTGTACTTTGTATCCCCGATTTCTTAGCTCTTTGATTAATTTTACAACTAAAGTTGTTTTGCCAGTGTGGTGGTAACCCGCGACGCTAAAAACTTTCATTTTATTTCTCCATTTCTAAATATGTTAAAATTTTTTCATTTTGAAGCCAACTGTGTTTCACTTCTCCCACAAAAATTGTGTGATCACCAGATTTTATTTGCGAAACAATTTTACATTCGAAATTCGCAACTGCATCTTTTAAAATTGGCAATTTGGCTAATTTTCCTGCAAACCAGTTTACATTTTCAAGTTTATCGATTTCATTTCCACTTTTTGTGCCACATAATACAGCGACATTTTTCATTTTTTGAGATAAAATAACTAAATTGAAAAATCTGTATTTTTGTAAACATTTATGTGAAAATCGTGTTTTGCCAATTGAAATAGCAAACATTGGTGATTTTTGAGAAGTACGCATAAACCATTCGATGGTGATTAAATTAAATTTTCCATCACATTTTACAACTGCAATTGCAATTTTTGCAGGATGCTTGGTAGCTTTAATGACTTCCATAATATCTATTCTTTTCATAATATTTTAACCTCAAGTTGCAAACGGAAAATTTAGCGTAAATTGTAAATAAATTTTTCCAATTCTTTTGAAAACACCAAAATTTTGTTGACTTTGAAATATAAAAATTAAATTTGCCGAAAGTTATTTTAAGGAGAATTTTATGAAAAAATTAGCACTTTTAATGTTGGTAAGTATTTTTATCGTTACGGGTTGCACAAAGAAAACTGTGGATACAAGCGATGTGACAGAAATTGTTTTTTGGCAAGCAATGGGCGGGCCACTTGGTGATGCGCTTGCTGAACTTGTTCAAAAATTTAATGACACCCATTCAGATATTCATGTAACTTCTATAAATATGGGGAATTACAACGCGTTATCGCAAAAATTAATGGCATCTATTCAAACTGGAAATCAACCAGATGTTGCTCAATCTTTTGAAGCGTGGATAGCAAAATATGTGGAAGGTGACATCATTACACCGATTGAAGATTTTATTGCAGTCGATGAAACTTTTACAAAAGAAGATTTTGATGATATTTATCCAGTTTTTATCGAGAGCAATATGATGAACGGAAAACTCGTATCATTCCCATTTAACAAAAGTGTGCGCGTGCAATATTATAACAAAGATATTTTGTTTCAGAACGATTTAGATCCGAATAAACCACCCAAAACTTGGCAAGAATTTCGTGATTTGTGTAAATTATTGACGCAAGATACAAATGGCGATGGCAAAATTAATCAATTTGGCACGACTGTGAAAATTAGTGCGTGGCAGTTTGAAAACTTACTTTTACAAGCAGGTGGAAGCATTTTAAATGACGATAATTCAAAAGCATTATTCAATAGTGAAGAAGGCAATTTAGTGCTGAAATATTTTACCGATATTTTGAATGTGGACAAAACTGGATATTTATCTCCAGGCTATGAAGGTCAGAAAGATTTTACCGCTCAAAAGGTTGCATTTTACGAAGATTCGAGTGTGTCGATGGCTTATATGTTACGCACTGGAATAGATTTTAATCTGGGAATTTCGGCAATCCCGACCTTCAAAACAAAGAAAAATATTATTAGTGGAACAAATGTTGTCATTTTCCGAAATGAAGAAAAAAAGAAAGAAATGGCAGCGTGGGAATTTGTGAAATGGTTCACCAATACTGAACAAACTGCGTTTTGGAGCGAAAAAACTTATTATATGCCAGTGCGTGAAAGTGCGATGGAAGTGAATGCAATTAAAAATAGAATTGCAGATAATCCTGAAATTGCAGCAGTTTACGACCAATTGAATTATGCCACATTTGAGCCGCAAATTAGTGAATGGTTTGAGACACGAAAATATATCGAAGAACATGTTATTGAAAAAGTAATTAGAGGTATCTTAAAGCCACAAGAAGCACTCGATAATGCCGCAAAAATGATCGAAAACAAAATTAAGAAAAGGGACAAAAAATGAATATTACATTTCCAGATGGCGCGATAAAGGAATACCCAAAAAATATTACACCAATTGAAATTGCGGAGAGTATTAGTCACGGTTTAGCGAAGCAAATTGTGGTCGCAAAAGTTAATGATGAATTGGTGGATTTAAATTTTGAAATTGTGGAAGATGCTAAAATTATGTTTTTTAAATTTGATAGCGAAGAGGGGAGAAGTGTCTATTGGCACAGCACAGCACATCTTTTAGCACAAGCCGTAAGAACACTTTTTCCAGATGTAAAAGTTACAATTGGGCCTTCTATCGAAAACGGATTTTACTACGATTTTGATAAAGAGATTCCATTTACCGATGATGATTTACAAAAAATTGAACAAAAAATGAAAGAACTTGCAAAATTGAAAAATATCTATAAAAGAGAAGAACTTTCCAAGCAGGAAGCAATTGATAAATTTCAAAAAATGGGCGAAAATTACAAATTAGAACTTCTGGCAGATATTCCCAACGATGAGATAATTTCTATCTACACTCAAGGCGATTTCACTGATTTGTGTCGTGGTCCACATCTTACTGATACTGCTAAAATCAAGTCAATAAAATTACTGAAAACTTCAGGAGCATATTGGCGTGGAGACGCAAAGAATAAAATGCTTCAGCGAATTTATGGCGTTAGTTTTCCATCTAATAAGGAACTGAATAAATATCTCTATAATCTGGAAGAAGCCAAAAAACGTGACCACCGTAAGCTTGGAAAAGAACTTGACCTTTATTCGATTTCAGATGATATCGGACCGGGTTTAGTTTTGTGGCATCCAAATGGTGCAACAATGCGTTCAATCGTTGAAGATTACTGGAAAAAACGTCATTTTGCTAAAGATTATAAATTGGTTCAAACTCCGCACATAGGAAAAGCTGAACTTTGGGAAAAAAGTGGTCATTTGGGCTTTTATAATGAAAGTATGTACAGCGCTATCGAGGTGGATGGTCAAGAGTATTATCTCAAACCGATGAATTGTCCATTTCATATCGCCATTTATCAATCACAACGCAGAAGCTATCGCGAATTGCCCATAAAATACGCTGAAATGGGAACTGTTTATCGTTATGAAAATTCTGGTTCACTTCATGGTTTAATGCGTGTTCGAGGCTTCACACAAGATGATGCCCACATTATTTGTACACCGCAGCAACTTGATGCTGAAGTGGAAAATGTGGTTGAGTTTTCCATCAATACTTTACGTGCTTTTGGTTTTGAAAAATTCGATATTTACCTTTCAACAATGCCAGAAAAAGCGGTCGGGGAAAAATCAGATTGGGATAAAGCAACCGTTGCTTTGAAAAATTCCTTACAAAAATTAAATTTGGATTATAAAGTTGATGAAGGCGGTGGAGCTTTTTATGGTCCAAAAATAGACATCAAAATCAAAGATGCACTCAATCGCTCGTGGCAATGTTCCACGATTCAGTTTGATTTTAACTTGCCAACTCGATTTGGCATGGAATATATCGGCGAAGACAACGCACCACATCGTCCATTTATGATTCACCGTGCCTTACTTGGTTCTATCGAAAGATTTTTTGGTACTCTCATAGAGTATCATGCAGGGAATTTTCCAGTTTGGTTATGTCCAATTCAAGTAAAAGTTTTACCAATTTCAGATCAATACATTGATTACGCCCAAAAAATAAATGAAATATTGATAACGAATAATATCCGTAGCGAAGTTGATTTTCGTAATGAAAAAATTGGATATAAAATTCGTGAAGCTGAAATGATGAAAATTCCATTTATGTTTATTGTTGGTCAAAAAGAGATGGATGCAAACAGTGTCTCGGTTCGTCGCCATCAAGAGGGTGATTTAGGAAGTTTTCGATTAGCTGACATTATCGAAAAAATTCAAAAAGATGTCGAAGAAAAAAAATAAAAATTAAAAGATAATTTTCTTGTTTTCAAGAAAAGCAATAAATTTGTTTTTTGCTAAGTATTTTTTTTGAAATTCAGTTGAACTTGGTGAAAAAATAATGAATTTTTTGGAATTATGTTCACTTTCTTTAAGATAATTCCAACCAATATTTTTTGCTTTTCGCAAAACCTTATTATCCAAAGCTGGTGGATAGTAGTGTGATTTTGTGAAGTGACACCAATCAAATCTCAGACAATCAGCGTAAAATTCATATGTTTCGGGAAAGTATTTGGTGACAAAATTTAGTAGGAATTGGCTGTTTTTTTGCCAATCTTTGGTGTTTTTCTCAAGGTTTAGTTTGACCCTAAATCGTGCCATTTTGGCAAACATCTCAAATGCAGAGTCAAATTTTGCAGATAAATTTCTGATAAAATAATCGTATTTTTCAGAATTATAAAAGATATTTATCATGTTTTCAACTTGTCTAATTTGCGATAATTCTGCGAAAGTTAACCATTTATTTTGCAAAACTTGGTAAGGTGGATTTTGCATCGTAATCATTTCAAAAAGTTCCTTTTTTTCAGCCATTTCTGTGCCAGGTAGAATTTTCAAAAACCCTAACTGGAAATGGTTTGGCTTTAATGATAAAATTTGGTCAATCGATTTTTTGGAACTTTCAAAATCTTCAAAAGGTAAGCCAGCAATGAAATCAAGATGAAAGTGGATATTTTCCAACCTCAATAGTTTGGCGATATTTTTTTTTGTTTCACTCCATTTTGAAGCACGATTTACCGCTTTTAAAGTAGCGAGATTTGTGGATTGTATTCCAATTTCAAATTGGAAAAGATTTTTAGGAACTTTTGCTAAAATTTCGAAATCAGCATTATTCAATAAATTTGGAAATATTTCAAAATGGAATTTCGTGACGATTTTTTGTGAAATTATAAATTCCCAAATTTGGCGTGCAAATTCATTCTTAGCGTTAAAAGTGCGGTCAACAAACTTAATAATTTTTGGTTTAAATTTTAGCATAAATTTCAGTTCATTTTTGATATCTTCAATTTTACGAAATTCCAATTTTTGATCATTTCGAGATGAAATGCAATAACTACATCGAAATTGGCAACCGCGACTTGCTTCGTAATAGAGATATTTATTTTCTCTAAAATCTTCCGCCAAATAGGGAAATGGAATTCCATGAAAGGGTGGGTTTTGAACTTTAATTATTTTTTCTTCTGTTTGAAAATTGTTTTCTAAAAGATATCTAAAACTAGCTTCTCCTGCACCCAATACAACAAAATCGATGTGTGGGAAATTAGCCAACCAGAAATTTGAATTGTAGCTTACTTCTGGTCCACCTAAAATGATTTTTACTTTTGGTAAAAGATTATTTAAATGAGATAAGATAAATTTTACGATTTCTACATTCCAGATATAGACAGAAATTGCGACAATATCTGGTTTTTTATCAGCAATCTCTTCCAAAATATCGAGTTGGTTTTGATTGATAGAATATTCTGAAATTACAACATTAAAATTAAGGTCAGTCACAAAATTACGCAAATATCGAATTGCTAAATTTTGGTGAGTGTATCGCGCGTTTATGCCAATCAATAATATTTTTTTCATATATTTTCAGATTCTGATTTTTAAGAAATTAGTCAATACATTTTTCCCAAAATATTTAAAAAAAATGTTGCCAGTTAGAGATAAATGATTAAGTTGTCTCAAAAATAAGATTAATGGAGGAAGTTATGGAAAATGTGAATTCACAAAAAACAGAACAAATAGAAGCCGCAAAACGACTTCAGGATAATCTGAACAAGATTAAGAAAAAAGTAATTATTTTAAGTGGAAAAGGTGGTGTTGGCAAAAGTACAGTTTCGGTTAATGTAGCATTAGGTTTGGCAAAAAATGGGTATAAAGTTGGTATTTTAGATGTCGATATTCATGGTCCGTCCATTGCCAAAATGTTAGGAATTGAAGACAAAAAATTATTGGTTGCTAAATCGCAAAAATTTCCAGCTCCCATAAGAGTAAATGACAATTTATATGCAATGTCTATTGCAAATTTAATTTCTAATCCAGACGAGCCAATCATCTGGCGAGGTCCAATTAAAATTGGTGTAATCAAACAATTTATGCAAGACATTAACTGGCCAGAACTTGATTTCCTCATTATTGATTCTCCTCCCGGAACTGGCGATGAACCACTTTCGGTTGTACAAACTTTGAACAAAGTAGATGGAGCGATAATCGTTTCCACGCCACAAGATATTGCACTTCTTGATGCACGAAAAACAATTAAATTTTCGCAAAAAATGGATGTTCCAATTTTGGGAATTGTAGAAAATATGAGTACTTTTGCGTGTCCACATTGTGGTGAAGCAATTGATATTTTTGCTGGACTTGGAATCGAAAAAGCAGCAAAAGATTTTGATGTAGAAATTATTGGGAAAATCCCACTTGACCCACAAATTGTTAAAAGCGGTGATTCTGGTATTTCTCATTTAGAAAATAATCAAAATTCTACATCTGCCATTGCTATTGAAAAAATGATAAAAAAGATAGAAGAAAAAATAGGATAACATGTTGATATTAACAAAAAAGTGATGCTAATTTCAGCGTCACTTTTTTTTGTTTCAATTAGCTACTTGACAATGAAGTATTCGTTTTTTAGTTTGCCTTTTCGAATGGGAGATGCAAAATGATAATTGATTCCAGATACAAAATAATCGAAGAAATAGGTTCAGGAATTTGGGCGACGGTTTATAAAGTTCAAGATACGAGAAGTGAGAAAACTTATGCATTGAAACATTTTCATAAATTAACAAATGCTGAATTTTACCAAAAATTTTCAGCTGAAAATATGCATCAAATAACTAAATTACGCCACCCAAATCTTTTACATGTGCACGATTTTGGCAATTTTGATGACAATATTTATTGTCTTAGTGAATATTTTGATGGAAAGATACTGAGCAAATTCAAATTTTCCAAGTCAAATATAGATTTACTTTACGAAATTATCGTACAAACCTGTTATGGAATCAGTGCCTTACACAATCAAAACATACTTCATAAAGATTTAAAACCGACAAATATTGTGTATCAAGTTCAAGATAATCACCCCGTGGTAAAGGTTTTAGATTATGGTTTTTACAAAATAGGCAGTGAGAAAAAAAGTCAAAAAATAAATCAAAACTTACCTTACATTGCTCCAGAAATTTACACTAATAAAGAGGTAAATGAAGCGAGTGATTTTTATTCACTTGGAATGATTTTGTATAAAATCACAACGGGAGCACTACCATACTCTGCTGAGCAATTAGCCAATGTTGTTGCTGGAGATAAATTTGATATATTTCCTAGATTCCCGCGTGAAATAAACTCTGAAATACCAGAAAAATTAGAAAATCTTATTTTGAAATTAATTGAAAAAAACTCGGAGGATCGTTTTCAAAATATTGATGAAATTATTGCTTTTATAAACAAAACTCAATCTCAAAAATTTTCTTTATCGAGCAAGTGGTCAATCGTAAATAGAATCAGATTTAGTGATTATATCGTGCGTAAAGATTATTCTCATAAGCTACTTGATTATTTGCCAATTGTATCAGCTGGAAATGGCAAAATCATTTCACTTTCGGCGGGAAAAGGTTTGGGGAAAAATAATGTGCTTACGCTTTTCAAATACCACATTCTAACGAACGAATATTATGTTTTCGATTACGAATGTAGCCAAACTAAAAAAGATCCATTTTTTGCCTTAATTAAAGAGTTTTACGCTGCTGCTGAAAATAATAAAAAAATTGAATCTGATTTGTCCAAAATGTCAGATAAATTACGAGAATACTTGTTTAACTCGGAGGAAGCGGCGACAAAGAAAAAACAAGATAAAAAAGCACTTGACCTCGACTATAAATCGGCATCAAGCTTCATCTATCATCTTTCTACCGAAAAACCGATTGTATTTATAATTCGCTCTGCCGAACATCTTGAAAAAGAGGTTTTTGATTTTATAAATTATATTTCACGCGGTATTTTAAACCGCCCAATTTTAATTATATTGAGCATAAATGACCCACGTCAATTGGAAGGGTTGGTGCACGCTGTGAAAATAAAAATTAGCGATTTAAGTTTTATTGAAGCAGAAAAATATGTTGCAAAACTTTTGAATGTAACGCCTTCTGAAATTTTTTTGCAAAAACTATGGGAACGCTCAAATGGAAATCCACGGTTTATTGAAAATATCTTAATTGATTTAACGCTAAATAAAAAAATATGGAAAAAAAAATTTTTTGTTTTCGATTTTAAGTTTGATAACTACATTCTTCCAGAAGAATTGCTAGATGATATTTATTTACGAATGGCACATCTTCACAAAAAAAACTATCAATTTTTCCAGTATTTAGCATGGGCAAAGGTAAATTTATCAAAAGATTTAATCAAACATATTCTTAATATTAACAACGAAGAACTGTTTAATTTGCTTCAAGATGGCATAAATAATGAGCTTTTCAAAAAGATTGGAAGATATTATCGCATTACTTTTTCGGAAGCAAAATTACGATTAATGCGTGAATTAACAACCAACCAAAAAAAAGAGATATCACAAAAGATTGTTCAATACTTTGATAAACACAAAATTACAGAAATTCATTTTTGTGAAAACATCATTTCGCACGCCAAATATTTAAAGAGTTATGGAGCAGTCAGAAAATACAACACAATTTTGGCACAAATACATTTCGCGAAAAATAATTTTTACGAAGCATTTTTGGAAATGTGTAATGTTATAGAATTAGACATTTCTGGGAAATTATCAATTTCCGAGAGTGAATTAAAAATGGATATGTCTATTTTTATTGATTACTCAGAATGGATAACTGATGATCAAATTCCCGAAAAAATAAAAAAAATGATTCTCAAAATGCCAGAAATTTCAGAAAAATACTTATTGATGGGTGTATATTACAACGCAATGAGTAAGTACAATAAAGCCCAAAAGGTGCTTCAAAAAGCTGATGAATTGGTATTTACGGGAAAAGCAAAAGTTAACGTTTTATTGCAGCTTTGTTCCGTCTATTTTTACAAAAATAATTTTTATAAATTGGAAAACTGCATTCGTAAACTATCTCAATTTAAACTTTTAGATGAGGACAAAATTGAATACATTACCTTCAAATATTTACACTTAGGTTTTACGGGAAAATTAAATGAAAGTATTGTTGTTCTTGAAGATTTTATCGCAAATATAAAATCACAAAATGATGCAAAGTATCTATCAAGAGTAGCTTCCTTACACAATGTTTTGGCAATTTTATATCACAAAAAAAAGCAACTTGATAATGCTGAAAAACATTTTTTGTTCGCGCAAAAAATTTGGATGAATTTGAACCATAAAAAAAAAATGGGAGTTATTTATAATAATATCGGCGATGTTGCATTGGCGAAAGGCGACACCATAAAAGCATTTGAAAATTTCAAAAAAGCGCTCACGATTTGCGAACAGACAAATAGCAAACGCGTGAAAGTGCAAGCTCTTTTGAATCACGGGCAAGCTTACATAAAATTGGGTCGTTTTTTTGATGCAGAACATTATTTGAATGATGCTTTGAAATTATCGAATAAATTGGAATCAAATCCATTTCACAAATCGATAATTATTAATTTGGCCATTGCAAAAAGTAAAATTAATAATTTCGCATATTATTTTGATTTCATCAAAACACACACACCCAAATTATTGAATGGTATTATTGAAGATGTCACACCGCTCACCAAAACTTTTTTTTATTACCTTTATGAGATTGGTGATTTCTTGATGATAAAACAAATGTTGAAAAATTATGAGCACCTCTTTTTTGAAAAAAAAGAGCATGAATTTTATTATCAAATGCTCGGTTTTTTGAAATTAGAATTGAATGATAATGACGCAGAAAGCACGATTCAGACAGCATTTCAATATTCTGTCGAAAACAAAAGTGATTACGCAAAAGTGATAAATTCCATTCGTCTTTTGCAGTGTTCTTTCTACGAAAAAGATTTTCGAAAATCTTACAAAATTTGTCAAAATGTTGATGTTATTTGTAAAAAAAATAATTTTGCATATTGGCAATTAGTTTTAGATTTGAAGAAAATAAAAGTACAACTTCTTGATGAAAAAATCAACATTCGTTATTTGGTTAGAAAACTACATAAAATTCTTGATTTTACGATAAGTAATAAACTTTTTATTTTAGAATTGGAAGCTGAAAGTTTATTGATACAAATTTACTCTTTTTTAAAATTAAGTGATGTTGCAGAAAAATATTTTAAAATGTATAAAACAACGATAAAACGCGTAACAGTTGGGATTCCCGCAAAAGACAAAAAACTATATTTTGCCAAAATGGGTTATAAAATATCACAAGCTTCATATTTTAAACTGATGACTATTTTACCACGAAAAGTTCAAGATTCCAATGTTTGGCAAGAGGATCTTTTCGATATTTTGAAGCTTCATAATTTAAAGAGAATGAAGTTTTTTATTGATCGCACGATTCAAAATTTGTTTGCACCAAGTTTTTATACGATTATTTTGAATAAAATTAATGCAGAAAATAATCATTTTTTGAAATTTAATTTGCAGAAAAATTTATCTGCTCGTTATCAAAAATACATCGAAAAATGTCTTGAAATTAACAAACCGATTACGAGAAAAATAGAAAAAATAAATGTTCTTTTCATTCCTTTGAAAATCAAATCCGCAGAAATAGGCACTCTCATTATTGCCGACGATGGTGAGTTTCCATTTCAAGATTATGAAATTGCGATTGCTAAAATCATAAGATTACATTTAACTTCAATATTAATGCGCATTACAGAGTTTGAGGATTTGAATAAAGATATGGCATTAATGACGAAATTAGTAACGGTTTTGCGAAAATTTTTTAGCATTTTCACCATTGATAAGTTGGAACAAGAAATTGTTTCATTTTTACTTGATTTTACCAAAGGTAGTCGTGGATTTTTAATTATAAAAGATGCATCTGAAAATTACAAATTCAAAGTTACACAAGATGCATCGAACAATTTAATGAGCGATTATAAGTACATTAACAAAACCGTCTTGAGCGATGTTCAACGATTGGGCGAACCTATTTTTATTGCTGAAAATGACATAAATGAGATGAATTACACAACGAATTTACAACAAGACAATTTGGCAATTTATTGTGCTCCCATCACCATCGATAAAAATATTTATGGCTATATTTACATTGATAATCTTAATTCAAATAATGTTTTAGAAATTAATCAAAATTTTATGAGGTTAATTTTAATTCAGATTTCTATTGCTTTCAAAAATGCTTTCCAATATGAAGAATTGAATAACAAAAATCGCGAAATAAATTCACTTGATTCGCTAAAACAGGAATTCATTAATATCGCCTCACACGAGTTGAAAACGCCATTGACGATACTTCAAAGCAACCTGAGAACTCTCTCTAAAAATAAAATAATTACGGAAAAAACTATTTTTGAAATGGAAAATAGTCTCACGAAATTGAATGCCATAACCGATGATTTAATCAACTTCAATAAATTTCAAATGCTGAATTCTATAGATAAAAATGTGGTAAATGTGTTTGAGTTTTTGACGATTTTAAAGAGCGAGATGGGAAAAATTTCTAATCAACGCAATATGCAATTTATTCTTGAAATTGACAGTCAAATCAAAAATATTTTTGTGAATAAAAATGCTATTGAATTAGTTTTAAAAAATGTTATTTTGAATGCAATCCGTTTCACAAAAGATTTTGGCACGATTATTTTGGGAGTTCGTTATTCCGCTTTCCAACAAGAAGAGATTGCTGGTGAAGAAAGCGTTGTTTTTTATATTCAAGATAATGGAATCGGTATTCCCAAAAATGAAGTAGGTAATGTTTTTCAAAAATTTTACGAGTTAAATGACACCATTTCACACCGTTCAGGTTCGATTGAATTTAGATCAAGTGGATTAGGTTTGGGGCTTTCTACCGCCAAACAAATTGTCAGTTTACATAACGGTAAAATTTGGATAAATAGTAAAGAAAATGAAGGCACTATTGTTTTTGTGGCACTTCCAAAATCATAAAATAATGGATGAATTTATGAGGAAAATTATAAAAAATATTTTCAAAAAAAAAATTAAGCAAAATGTGCAAAATTTTAATAAAACTTTTCAGAATGCCAAATTTATGTATGTGTTTTTGCCACCTGGGATTAAAAATTCTTTTGCAATTATTTCTCATATCACAGTTTGGAAAAATATATTTGAAGAGATTGTTTTTATTACATCAGCCCACTCGTTTGATTTTTTTAGCAGATTAAAATTGAAAAAAAATATCAAATTTATGACGCAAGATAGTCAGATTTTGCCGAAAGACATTATCTTTAATTTTGACAAAAAAGTTAATTTGAGTGACTATTTGACGGAAAATATAAACTCAATTATTATTGATGTAAATGGTAATTCAAACTTGATTTTTGCTACAAAAACTTTTTCTAACTTAGAAATTTTAAAAATATTTTCAGATATTTTTAAATTAAAATATAATTCTGGTAACTTAAAAATTGACGAACAAAAAGTCGAAAAAATTGAGTTCACTGATCCTAAAAAAATGAACATTTCTATCTATTCTGAGAATTTAAAAAGAAAAAATGTTGCTAAATTAATTTTAACTTTAAAACAAAATTTTTCAGTAAATATCTACCTTTTTGGGAAAAAAATAAAAGCTGATAATTTCGAAAATGTCCATTGTGAAATTGATAAAAATTTGTGGGAAATTTTTAATTTTGCCAAAATAACTCATCTTTTCATTACAGATAGTGAAGACTTGGCAGAATTATTCTGGCAACAAAATGTTAAAACGCTATTTTTAGGTGAAATGGATGATGTGCAATCCGCCCAATTAGATGACAAATTTGAGATTAAAAATAAGATTATAGAATTTATGAGTTGATTTTTTAATCGCTCACATACCCAAATAAATAATAATAACTTTCTGTTTGGAACACAAATTGCGTTTATGCTAATTAAGAAAAATGAGGTAATCGCGAGGATAAAAAATGAAAAAAAAACTAATAATAGTTTTGATGGTAGTGCTTTGTGGCAGTTTATTTGCAGTTTCACAAAATTTTGTGACTGCTCAAAAGATAGTTGAAAATTTTCTAAATTCAAAAACATTTTCAAAAAATATCGAAAGTTATTTTGAATTGGAAAATACTTATGTATTCCAACTGAAACCAACTGGTTTTGTGGCGGTGAGTAAAGATAATGATGTTTTTCCGATTTTAGCGTATTCTTTCAAGAATAAATGGTATCAAAATGATCGTGAAAAAAATATTTTGATAAAAATGTTAAACGATGATATTCAGCTTCGTTTAGAACACTTACCTTTATCGCAAAAAGAAAAAAATCGTGAAATCTGGCAACAATATTTATCAAACCAAATTAATTTTGACAGACCTTTTCAGCAATGGCCAACAGCTGGTTCAACAGCTACAGACGGCTGGGTCGAAACACGTTGGGGGCAATCTGGCGTTTACAATCAATTTTGCCCACTTGATGATAGTGGTGAGCGCTCTGTTGTTGGCTGTGTAGCTACCGCGATGGCGATGATAATCGATTATCACGAATTTGTCGGTGATGTTTCTTTTGACAATTCAGACGATTATTATGGTGGTTGGTCTGGGGAAATGCACATAGATAACGATTATGAAGAACGCGACTACCCACCATTTCCTGAATTGAATGTGCTTCTGAATGATGTCGCAGACCATTATGAAAATGGAATTGAACTTTCTGGCACCAATAAAGCAGCACTCTCTTTTGCGTGTGGTGTTTCAGTGGAAATGATGTATAGTTCAGAAGGTTCTGGTGCGTGGACTGCGATGGTGGCTGATGCTCTTCAAAATAAATTTGATTTTGAATCTGCCACACATTATGATAATGAAGGTTGGGATTTTTACGAAAGATTGAGTGCCAATATGATGAATATGCAACCTGCTGAAATTTCCATTTATACATCAGGCTGGCAAAATGGACACGCTATTATTTGTGATGGATATAACACTGATGATTACTACCATCTCAACTATGGTTGGGGTACTTCAAATAGCAGTTGTTGGTATCTTTTACCGGAAGGAATGCCCTCAAATTACAGCATTGTAAGTGGTGGGGTAATGAATATTGAAGGTGGGGCAGCACCGCTTCATCTTTATGGAAATGTTGCAGTTAACGGAACATCTCCGCTTGGAACCTACATCAAATTTGAAGGTGATAACTATGCTGAAATCTATGTGGAAAATACGAATGGAAATTTTGAAATTCCAGCAATAATGGAAGGTCTTTATACAGTTACTGCTTTTAAAAATGATAGAATTTATTTCCAAACTCAAGAAATTTATATCAGCGAAAGCAACAATTTTGTTCAAATAAATTTAACGGAATTTGATGAAGTTACTGGAAGTGTTGATGCACCAATTGAACTTTTCGGTGCCAATATTGCTTTCTACCAAGATGATGAATTAAAATATAGTGGCACAGCAAATGAAAATGGATATTATGCCATTGCGGATATTTTACCGGGTAATTATCTTGCTACTGCAAGTTGGGAAAATTATTTTGAAACAAAATCAGTGACGATTGATTCACAAAATATGACCGTTGATTTTGAGATGGAAAATTACCCAGCTGATTTAGCACTTTCATATGCAAAATCAGAAGATGGTACTTATTCTCTCATCACAAATTACACTTTGACTTGTGCCATTAAATTGACAGATGCAGAATTCGCCGAAGGTGATCTTTTTTCCAAAATGCGTTTTAAAGCACCAATGAATTCAAATGAAGGTGAGATTACCGCACAAATTTGGGAAAGCAATAATTTGCTTTCGGAAAAATTTGTAGAAAATTATTCTGCCGAAGAATGGGTCGAAGTAGATTTTGATAATTTTATTCAAATCGAAAGTGGCAAAGAATATTATGTTGGATATCGGATAAATTCTGATACCGCTGATTTGGCATTTCACGATGCGGGACCGCGTGTTATCGATAAAGGTGCATTTTTACGAACCACAACTTGGATAAACTTGAATGCCGATAATTTCAATTATAATTTTTGTATCGAAGCCGTTTCCATTTCACAAAATTATGGGGTATTAAACGGTAATCTTCAACTAAATGGGGGAGATGGAGAAATAGAGAACACAGTTGTGAAAGCTGACCATTTTTCGGCACGCCCCGATGTAAATGGAAATTTTATTTTATTTGTAAAGCCAGGCATTTATAGTGTGGAATTTTCATTAATTGATTATGAAACTGCAATTTTGCTAGATGAAAATGTAAATCAAAGTGAAAATGTGGAATTGGAAAATGTGATTTTAAACTATGCACCAGCTTCAAATGATGATGCTGAATTAGAAATTGCGAATCATAAATTACATAATTATCCAAATCCTTTTAATTTAGCTACGACTATTTCATTTTCTCTTAATAACGAACAAAACGGACAAGCTCAGATTGAAATTTATAATTTGAAAGGGCAACTGGTAAAAACTCTTCCCACTACACCAAATCAAGAAATTATTTGGAACGCAGAAAATTCACCTTCGGGTATCTACTTCTATAAATTGGTTGTTGATGGTAAAGTTGCTGATACACGAAAAATGATTTTGATGAAATAAGGATAATGATATGGGATTTGGTAGATTTTTTGATGAATTTATTTTAGGACAAATTTTTCAACACAAAGCAAAGAAAAAAATCACAGCCAAAGCAAATGCCGATTTTTGCCAACTTACGATGAATGAGCATCCACTTCATACCAACGATGATTATGCTCAAAATACGATTTTTGGCAAATGCGTTGTTGTGGGGACATTTACAGCATCTCTTGCCGTTGGATTGAGCGTGTCAGATATTAGTGGTAAAGCAATCGCCAATCTTTCTTACGAAAATATCATCCATCATTTACCAGTTTTTATTGGCGATACAATCTCTGCTGAAACTGAAATTTTGAAAATCCGTGAATCTACTTCAAAAGATGATAGAGGCATTATTTATGTTGAAACAAGAGCGTTTAACCAGCACGGTGAAAAAGTTTTATCTTTACGCCGACATGTGCTGATTCCGAGGAAAAAATGAAAGAAAAAATAATATTACGCAGTTTACTCTTCGTTCCTGGTGACAAAGAAAAGCTTATATTTAGTGCTTCTCAGAAAAATGCGGATGCAATAATTTTCGATTTGGAAGATTCCATTATTCCTGCAAACAAACAAATTGCGAGAGATTTAATTAATCAGCACATTGGACTTTTTGAAAAATTTCACAAATTTGTTAGAATTAATGAATTGGAGAGTGGTTTTCAGGAAAAAGATATTTCCGCAATGATGCAAAAACAAATAGATGGTTTTGTTATTCCAAAATCCTATTCCAAAAAAGATATCGTTAAGGTTGATAATCTATTAACGAAATATGAAAAGCAAAAAGGATTCAAAATAGGAAAATTTGCTATTATTCCATTGATTGAAACTGCAGCCGCAGTTCTGAATGCATTAGAAATATGCACTGTAACCTCGCGTGTCATCGGCATTGCTTTCGGCTGTGAAGATTTCATCACAGACTTGCACGGTATAAATGACAAAAATAGAGAAAGCTTGTTGATTCCACGTGCATTAATTGCACTGGCAGCACGAGCTGTGGGCGTTATTCCAATAGATACAACTCACATTGACGTTCACGACTTAGATGATTTGGAAAAAAATCTTATCTTTGTGAAAAAACTTGGATTTGAAGGGATGTTGTGCTTGCATCCAAAAGAAATTGAACTTGTACACGCTGCATTTTCACCATCTCAAGAAGAAATCACAAACTCAAAAAAAATAATTTATTTATCAGAATTAGCAAAAAAGAAGGAAGAACTGTTGCGGTTATAGATGATACTTTCATTGGGCCACCATTATTAAAAAATGCACGAAATATTTTGGAAAGAGCCACATTAATCGAAAAATGGGGAGAAAACAGAAATAAAATTGGAAAAGTCAATATTTAAATTACCTTTCAAAGTATTCATTCGCTATTTTTTCTATAAAAATAGTCAGTATTGGAGTAAACAAAAAATTGAGAAATTCCAAGACAAACAACTCATCAAACTCATCAAACACGCATCTAAAAATGTACCCTATTATCGACAATTATTCGCTGAGATTAAACTAAATGTAGATAAATTTAAAGGTAGGGAAGATTTACATAAAATTCCCATCTTAGAAAAAGAAACTATTCGAAAAAACAAAGAATTATTTATCGCAGATAATGCTAAAAAATATGGAATAACTTGGGATTCTACGAGCGGTTCCACAGGTACCCCACTCCATTTTGTGCTTAGTGATGCCGTGCAAGCAAATAAAATTGCAGCTCTTCTACGCAGTTTTAATTGGGCAAATTAATCCATTCGGAAAAAAGCTCTTATTGTACAAAGTTACTACGCTAAAAAAGATTTTTCTTACAACTACATTTATAATGTTTTTCGTTTTGATTCCAATCGGCTCACAAAAAAATCGTGCATTAATATTGCAAAAAAAATGCTAAAATTCAAACCAAAAATAATTATTGGTTTTCCTTTTGACATTACAATGATTGCTAAATTTGCCACTGAAAAAAATATTTCGATTCATTCACCAAAAACAATTATTACTTACGGCGAGACACTTTCACTAAAACGGCGATTGTTGTTAGAAAAATATTATCAAACCAAAATTTATAACTTTTTTTCAATGCACGAATGCAGTGCGATGATATCTGAATGTGAAAATGGTAACTTACACATTATCGAAGATTTTGGATATACTGAAATTTTGGATAAAAATGACAATTATTCTGATAATGGAACTTTAATTGGAACAAGTTTTTACAACTATTCGATGCCACTTATTCGCTATAAAATTGGTGATCAAGTAGAGATGGAAAAATCTAAATGTAATTGTAAAAGAAATTTCAGAATTGTGAAAGAAATTGTCGGTAAACAATGCGATTATATTGAAACTCCAGCTGGCAAAATTCTTGGTGCTGTAATGTCACATTCAATTGATAATGCAAAAGGTGTAATTGTGTCACAATGTATTCAGGATAGCAAAAACCACCTTGTAATAAAACTTGTAATTGATAAATTTTACAATGAAATTTCTGAAAAAAAGTTGGAAGCAGATTTACGAAAACGAATAGGAAATAAAATGAAAATAGATTTTGAAATGGTTACTCAATTAGAAAAAAACATGGGTGGAAAAACACCATTCATTATCTCTAAAATAGGGAATAAATATTAAATCAAGGAGCTAATATGCAAAATGAAAATGATTTAGAACAAAAATTAATAACAGAAATAATCAAGCTAAAAAAAGAGAAGAATTGTTTTATTGTTGCCCACAATTATGTAGCAATGAATTTACAAAAAATAGCTGACTTTGTAGGTGATTCTCTTCAAATGGGTTTAGCTGCTCAAAAATCTAATGCTGAAATAATTTTAGTTTGCAGTATCAAAATTATGGGTGAAAGTGTAAAAATTCTTAACCCAGATAAAAAAGTCTTAATGGTACATTCCGATGCAGATTGCCCACTCGCAAATATGGAAAAACCGGGTGCATTAGATAAATTAATTCAAAAACATCCAAATGCAGAAATAGTTGCATATGTAAATTCTCCTGCAGAATTAAGGGCAAAAAGCACCATTACGTGCACCTCTGCAAATTGTATCGATGTAGTAAAATCCATTCCGTTAGAAAAAGAAATTATTTTTGTGCCAGATTGTAATATCGGAGCATGGGTAGAATTTAAGATGAATCGGAAATTAATAATGTTTACAAGTTATTGTGCTGTACATCACGATATTTCATTGAAAACAGCAAAAAGAGTAAAGGAAACATTCCCAAATCATACCCTCCTTGTACATCCGGAATGTAGTTTGGAAGTTTGTAGATTTGCCGATATCGTTTGCTCTACAAGTCAAATGATTGAATTCACAAAACAAAATGACAAAATTATTATTGGTACGGAAATGGGGCTTTTTGAGCAACTAAAATATTATTATCCTAAGAAAAACTTAAAATATCTTAGTACTGATATGGTTTGTGAAAATATGAAAGAAATAGAACTTTCGGAAGCTATAGAAAGTTTAAAATTTGAAAAAAATGAGGTCATTTTAAGTGATGAAATAATCGCTAATAACTTAAATTCATTACAACGAATGATGGAGTTATGAAACCAGCTATAAGTGTTGTAGTTCCACTTTATAATGATGAAATGGTTGTACAAAAACTATTGAAAAAATTAGAGAAAGTATTGTCTTCCTCTTTTCAAGATTATGAAATTATTTTGGTTGACGATGGTAGCACAGATACAACTTTTTCGATATTAAGCGAACTTTCATATTTGCATCTTAAAATTATAAAACTAACGCGAAATTTTGGGCAATCTAACGCTATTGTCGCAGGACTATCATTTGCAATAGCAGAAAATATTGTGATTATGGATTCAGATTTACAAGACAAACCAGAAGATATTCCGCTCCTTTATAATGCCCTAATTTCCCAAAATATAGAGATGGTAATTGCAACTCGTAAAAATGCAAATGAACATAAAATTCGTAATTTTTTATCTCGTACTTTTTTTAGGTTTTCAGATTTCTTTGCAACCATAAAAGTGCCAGCAAATACAGGAGTTTTTAGAATAATTAAAAGTTCTTGTCTAATAAATATTTTACAAAAACCGTATCAATCTGGCTCGATACTTAGTCAACTTTATCAAGCAAAAACAACATATGTTACATTGCCACTTGCGCGCGATGTTAATGTTGTGCGTCAGAGCAATTATACATACATGAAAATGATAAAATTGGCAATAACTCGTTTAATTGCTTTTAGTAGAGTACCATTTCCCAAAAAAATAAAAGACAAGTATATTCCAAACTTTGAGATTGAGATAATTGTGGAGAAACTATGAAAAAGGTAATAATTATTGGTGGAACTGGAAACGGTTCTGTGATTGCGAGTGCAATGGTTGATGCAAATAAACGAGGTGCAGACGAATGGGGATTTGTCGGTTACCTTAACGACAGAGAGCCAATAGGTACAACCATAGAAGGTTATCCTGTACTTGGAAAACTTGCTGATGCCAAAAAATTTATAACAAAAAATTACTATTTTATCAATACAATCTACCGCAATGACGGACAACAAAAAAGAATTAAACTTTTTGAAGATTTACAAATTCCAGATAGATTGTTAGCCAATTTTATTCATCCTACCGCCTATGTTGCACCAAAGGTGAAGCTTTCTGCTGGCTGTGTAGTAATGCCAAACGTTTCACTTTCATCTGCTTCTATCTTTGGCAAATGCTGTTTAATAATGGTAAATGCTAGCATCGGGCATAACTGTACAATTGGAAATTATTGTCATTTTGCAGCACAAAGTTGTCTCGGTTCCTTTGTTGAAGTTGCAAATGGCGTACACATTGGACTAAATGCGACAATTAGAGAAAATGTGAAAATTGGCAAATATTCAACTCTCGGCATGGGAGCAGTTCTTTTGAAGAATATCGCAGATAAAGAAATTTGGATTGGTAATCCTGCGAGAAAATTACGAGACGCAAAATAATGAAAAAAGTAGCAATTCTACAATCAAATTATATTCCATGGAAAGGATACTTTCACCTCATTCAAAAAGCAGACCATTTTGTGTTTTTAGATAATGTTCAATATACTACTCGAGATTGGCGAAATCGGAATCGGATTAAAACACCAAGTGGTAGTAAATGGCTAACAATTCCTACAAATGGGAACAAGAAAATGATGATTAACGAAGTAACTTTTATCAATTCAAGTTGGATTGATAAACATCTTAAATCTATTCGATTAAATTACAGTAAGACACCATTTTTCCAATATTATTATTCAAAAATTAAAGCTGAGTATCTTTCCAAAAAATGGGAAAACCTTTCTAAATTAAATCAACATTTAATTAAATTTATTTCAAATGAACTTGGCATAAAAACTAAATTTTATAATGCTACTGACTTCATTAATGCAACGGGTAAAAATGAACGCCTAATTTCTATTATCAAACAATTACAATGCGATTATTACATTACTGGACCAGCTGCCAAAGATTATCTGAACACTAAATTATTTGCTGATAATGGCATTACAATTGAAATTATCGATTATTCAAAATACATACCATATGTTCAGCCATTTGGAAAATTTGAACATGATGTTTCTGTTTTAGATTTACTCTTTTGTGTAGGAAAAAATGCAACCAATTACATTTGGAGAAGTAATGAAAATTCCATTTAATAAACCTTTAAATTTAAAAGAAAGTTTTGAGGAAATCAGCCAATTACAAAAAATTGGAAAATTTTCTGCTAATGGGAATTCATATAAACAATGTGTAAAAATATTAAGTAGATTCAGTCCAAAAGTAATCCTTACTTCATCTTGTACCGCTGCCTTAGAAATGTGTGTACTACTTTTGAATATCAAAAAAAATGATGAAATCATCATGCCTTCCTTCACACACATCGGCACAGCAAATCCTTTTGTGAGAGCAGGTGCCAAACCAATTTGGAGCGATATAAATAAACAAACAAAAAACATTACTGATTTTGAAAAATTGATAACTTCCAAAACAAAAGCAATCATTGCTGTACATTATGCTGGAATAGCCTGTGAAATTGAAAAAATTAAAACGATTTGTCAAAAGCATGATATTTTTTTAATCGAAGATAATGCGATGGGTTTGGGAAGTTTCTACAATGAAAAGCCACTCGGTAGCTTTGGAGATTTGGCAGTAATGAGTTTTCATGAAACAAAAAATATTCATTGTGGTGAAGGCGGAGCCCTTTTTATTAATAATTCTATTTTCTGGGAAAAATCTGATATTCTCTATGATTATGGCACCAATAAAAAGAAGTTTTTGAAGAATGAAGTTGATAAATACGCTTGGGTTACACTTAGTTCAAATTTTCACATTTCAGAATTACAAACCGCATTTTTACTTCCGCAATTAAAAATATTAGCTAAAATCAATAATGTTCGCAAGCAACATTGGCATCGATATTATGATGCTCTTTCAAAAAAAATACCTCAAGAAGACTTACCATATTTACCTGAAAGTTGTCAACATAATGGACATTTATTTTATTTAAATACAAAAAATAAAAAACAGCGTGATTTACTTCTGGATAAATTACATAAAGCTAATATCGAAGCGGTTTTCCATTACACACCACTCCATAGTGCCCCTATTTGGAAAGGAAAATTTAAAAATACTAAATTACCAATTACAACAAAAGTTAGTAATACAATTATTCGCTTACCACTTTTCTACGATTTACAAAATGATGAAATTGATTATATTGTGAAGCAAATATGAAAAAGAAAATAGTCCTTTTTTCAGCTCTTCTGTTTTTGCTTTATTTTTTACCTTATTTCCTCAAAGGAACAGGCAGTTACATTTTGACACACGACAACCTTAACCAACTTAATATGCAAGGGATTTTTGATGGGAAATTTTCTGCTCCACTTTTCCCATTTACAATTTCAGAAGATTTCACACTTCCTACAACTCATGCAATCTTTCACCTCGGACATTTAAAATTAGACAAGCTGTTTTTTAGTTTAGGCTATTTTAATGGGTTTATTTTCAATGAATTTTTCTACCGTTTATTAGGTTTTATCGGTTTTTTTTTCCTCATTGGTTTTATCCATAAAAAGTTACATCCGCTTTTAAAAATATTAATGGCTTTTTGCTATATTGCGTTGCCTTTTTGGTCACAAGGAAATCTTTCAATTGCAGGTTTGCCACTACTTTTACTTGCCTTTATCTACCTTAAAAAAAGAAAAAATATTACTATTTCTTACTTAATTATTATCCTCTTTTCTTTCTATTCAAATCTCTTTTTTATCGGTATTTACCTGCTACCCATAATGTTCACTTTTGCGATTTGGAGTTTCCAGAAAAACCACTTCAATAAACATCTACTATTTGCTATTTTACTCTTTCTTTTCTGTTCTGTGATTTCACATTATCCTGTATTTACTAATATGTTTTTTCTGAAAATCCCTACCAATAGAATTGCTCAAAATCTTACTCGAACCAATCTAATTGATGTGATAAAACAGACAATTTATCTTTTTTTACACTCTCCCCAATTAGCTCATTCCTATCATATTCATCTCATTGTTCCGTCATCTATTGTTGTTTCAATTGTTTTATTAATAAAACGGGAATGGCAACGATTTTTTTCACTCATTATTGTTTTGATAGCATTCAATTATTTTTGCTTCGCACTCTTCTTTTACACACCCTTTCTAAATTTTTACGATAAATTAAATCTTGGCTTTAATTTTAGCAGAATTTATGTATTCAATACATTTTTATTTTATTTACTTTGGTTTTGCCTATTGCTAACACTCCATAAAATTTCAAATAAAAAAAGGATTATTACAATTATTATTACCATTTTTACATTATTCCAAATTTCCATAAACAGCTATAATTATTCAGGAAAAATATTTTTTGGAAAACCATCCTTCAAACAATTCACATCAACAGCTCAATTTAATGAAATAAAAAACATTATTAATGTGGAAAACGCTCGCATTGGCTGCATTGGGTTTTTCCCTGCGGTTGCAAATTATAATGGATTTCGTACAATTGGCTCATTTAGTTCCTACTATCCACTTTCATTTAAACAAAAATTTCATGAAATTATTAAAAATGAATTAAACAAATCAATTGAGTTAAAAAAGTACTTTAATAACAAAGGTTCGGCACTATTTCTATTTGATGATGAAATAGGCAGAAACTACACTAATCAACAAATTAATGTAGTAGAAACGATAACTTGTGAACTTAAGATTATTGAATTAAATAAATTGGGGACAACTCACATCTTTTCAACAGCTGAAATTTTAAATGCAGATGAAATAGGACTATCTTTAATCTTGTCGCAAGTTAAAAACAAAGATAATTATTATCGCCTTTTTGTATATAAAATAGTGAACAATGATCTATCGGGACAGTTATTCAATGAATGAAACAGGTAAGATCCTCCGCACTTTTTGTGAGGACAACTATGTTCCATGTGAGGACAACCTCACTTTGAGTAGGAGCAACTATGTTTCAAATGAGGGCAACTACACTTTGAGTAGGAACAACTATGTTCCAAGTGAGGACAACCCCACTTTGAGTGAGAACAACTATGTTTCAAGTGAGGGCAACTACACTTTGAGTAGGAGCAACTATGTTTCAAATGAGGGCAACTACACTTTTTGTAAGAACAATCTCACTTTTTGTGAGGACAATCGCCAACTGAAATATTCTTTGACAAAAACATTCTCTAAATTTTCTTCGAGTTGTTTGGAAGCTTTATCAAGTAATAATTATTTAAAAAAATAATATCCCAAGGAGGAACAATGAAACATTTACTTACATTTTTACTCATATCTTTTTCAATTATTTTATTTGGTTCGTTATTAATCGCTGAGACTACCATTCCTGGTGGAGATGTATCTGGTGTTTGGCATGCAGAAGATGCTCCCTACTTCATTGAAGGGAACATAACAATCCCCACGACAGAGCAGCTTACCATCGAGCCTGGCGTAGATGTGGTTTTTCAAGGACACTACAAAGTAACTGTGAATGGACGCTTAACAGCAGAAGGCACGCAAAATGATTCAATTCGTTTTTATCCAGCTGATGAAACAGAAGGTTGGTGGGGCGTTCGCTTCAAATACACCCAAACAAACGAACAAGATAGCTCCCGCGTTGTTTACTGCTCGTTCAGTGGAGCCAAAGCAATTGGCTATGAACTTGACAGTTGGGATAGACGCGGCGGTGCAGTTGGTTGCTTTTTCTCTTCTGATGTCTTGATAGATAATTGTCTATTTTACAATAACGAAGCAGATTACGGCGGTGCTGTAGCAATTAGTGATTCCGACATAATTATGCGAAATTGCGTAGTTAGAGATAATTATGCTGAACACGATGCTGGCGGAATAGTGATTCGTAATAATTCTCAACCCAATATCTACAATGTGCAGGTAACAGACAACCGTGCTAGTTACGATGGTGGTGGAATATTTTGTTGTGCAAATTCTGCTCCCACTATTACAAATGTAGAGATAAGTAGAAACTCCAGCTTGGATTGGGAAAGTGCACAGGGTGGTGGTGTTTCCATTTGGGGAGCAAATCCTCTTTTAACAGATGTGATAATCAATGATAATTCCTGCTTCAATTCTGGCGGCGGTGGTTATATCACTTCAGACTCCGATGTTGTTTTTAATAATGTAACTATTAGCAGAAATTCTTGTAATAGCAGGGGAGGCGGATTATACATTAGCAATTCATCACTGCAATTATCGAATGTAACGATTAGTGAAAATTATGTAGACGCTACTAATTCAGATTGGGCCGGTGGTGGCGGTCTCTATATTCATTCTAATGCCGATGTAACCTTTGACCCAGAAAATCGTTGTAACATCTATTCTAATTATAGTTTAACTAACACTAGGAATGATATAATGACTCATGAAGATATCAATTGTAATGTTATTTTAGATACCTTCACAGTAATGAGTCCTACTGAACACTATGCTAGCCCATTAGCAAATTTTACTTTCGATATCCAAAACGCTCTCTTCGAACCAGTAAATGCAGATTTATATGTGAGCCCAACTGGAGATAACAACAATAGTGGACTTTCTGCTGATGAGCCATTGCAGAATATTTTATTTGCCTTAAATAAAATTATTGTTGATGCAGAAAATCCACACACTATTTTTCTGTCTGACGGTGTCTATTCACCATCACTTACAAATGAACTTTTTCCAATTGCTAACCGTAATTATTGTAACATTGAAGGAGAAAGTAGAGAAAATACAATCTTGGATGCAGAACAAACAAATCGTGTAATTGTAGCAAACGAAGTTAAATTATCTGTCAAGAATTTAACCCTTACAAACGGAGTCACTGATAACTATGGCGGTGGCTTGTGGATTGATGACTCAGATATTATCCTCGATAATTTGTTAATTACAGCTAATACAGCTCAATACTATGGTGGTGCAATCTATTCAAGAGATTCAAATGTAAGTATAAATAAATGTAGTTTTCATCATAATGAATCCCATTGGGCAGGAGCTATCTATACATCAAACTCACACTTCATTATCTCAAATTCTACTTTTACATCAAATTTAGCCGATTATCACGGTGGTGCAATCTATTCATACAATTCAGATGTAGAAGTGATCAACACCATCTGTTGGAATAATTTACCGCAAGAACTGAGTATAGGAAGCAGCACCTATGGTTCGAGTACACTCACGGTTACCAATTGTGATATTATGGGTGGTGAAGCGAATGTAGAACAATATGGGCAATATGCAACTCTAAATTGGTTGGATAATAACATCGATATTGACCCATTATTTGTAGATGCGGAAAATGATAACTATCTCTTACAAGAAAATTCTCCTTGCATCGATGCAGGAACAGCTTTCTTCGAATGGAATGATGTGATTTTATTAGATATGGGAATAGAGGAATATTTTGGAATTGCCCCAGATATGGGTGCTTTTGAATACGGAATGACCTCCATTGAAGATGAACCCGAATTACCAATGTCGAATAGGAAATTAACAAACTACCCTAACCCGTTTAATCCAACCACCACGATTTCTTTTTCTTTAACCACGAATTTACACGAAAATGTACGAATTGAAATCTACAATGTGAAAGGGCAACTGGTGGAAACTCTCTCCAATCTCCCAATCACAAATTCACCAAATCAGCAAATTGTCTGGAATGCAAATAAATTTGCAAGTGGTGTTTACTTCTACAAACTTGTCGTTGATGATAAAGCTGTAGATACAAAGAGGATGTTGTTATTGAAATAACAAGGAGGTTATTATGAAAAAACTTTTACTCATATCTTTTTCAATTATTTTATTTGGTTCGTTATTAAACGCTGAGACTACCATTCCTGGTGGAGATGTATCTGGCGTTTGGCATGCAGAAGATGCACCCTACTTCATTGAAGGGAACATAACAATCCCCACGACAGAGCAGCTTACCATCG
>JABGOP010000011.1 GCA_018645365.1 Candidatus Cloacimonadota bacterium | reverse complement strand
GGTTTTAACTTATTTAATGCTTCTTGCTTGGAGAAAGTGCGGAGTGGTTAGTTGCCTTTTTCTATCCAGCCACTCCCCACCACCATCATCTTTTCGTCCGACGCTTTGTGATATAAAACTGCCAGTTGTCCCGCCGAAATGTCGCGAACAGGGTCGTCAAATTTGATAATTACGCCATTTGATTCCAGTGTTTTGGCAACACACGGGTGATATTCATCGCGCGAGCGCACCTTGACGAAAAGTTGTTTTTTGAAGAAGCTTTCATCAACGAGTAAATTCAAGTCTGAACAGTAAATCTCGTCTTTGAACAATTCGCTTTCTTCCCCAATCGTAATTTGATTTTCTGTAGCGTTTATTGCGGTTATATACATCTTTTGAGGGAGACCACCCTTTCGAAATCTCTGCCCAACCGTAAAGTTCCAAACCCCCAAATGCTCGCCAATCTTCTCGCCATCCACATTGATAATTTCACCTGTCTTTGGTTTTACATTTCGCGTTTGCAAAAAGTCTCGATAGTCATCTTCCACAAAACAAATATCTTGGCTATCTTTTTTATTAGCAACGATTAAGTTGTTTTTTTCCGCAATTTCACGGATTTCATTTTTTGAATATTCACCGAGCGGGAGTAAAATTTTATCGAAAATATTTTTGGATAGTCGGCTCAAAAAATAAGCTTGGTCTTTCGGCGAGGGTGCCGCATAAAGTTTATCGTTTTCAATCGTTGCATAATGTCCAGTCGCAATAAAATCTATCCCATTTTCTTGGGCATATTGAAGTCCTACCCCAAATTTAAAAAGGTTGCAGATAGGACACGGACTCGGTGTTTTCCCATGCAAATATTCTGCAATGAAGTATTGAATGATATTTTCTTCAAATTCTTCGTAAATGTCGATGGTTAGATATTCAATCCCAATTTGGTTTGAAACTAAGCGTGCGTCATCTACTTTGCAACATTTGTTGTTTTCTTCTCCGAATTTCAGAGTATAACCGACTACTCTATATCCCTGTTTTTTCAGTAATAATGCGGCTACAGCACTATCCACACCCCCACTCATGCCAACCAACACACTTTTCATCAAAAATCTCCTTCTGTGAATGTAACTCACAAAATCTCGAAAATTCTGTCAAATCATAAACTGCACTATTTTTGTTGACGTCACAAAGTTTATGAAGAAGTTGGCACAAAAGTGGGGTGCTCGAAGACGGGCTGAGATTAGACCCTTTGACCTGATCCAGATAATGCTGGCGGAGGAAGGCAAATCTTTGCTATTTTGAAGTTCCTCAAACTTGAGGATATAAATGGAAAATTTTGGAATTTATGTTATTATCACCAAACCGGTGTTGTCGTACCGTGAAATCGCAGAAATTTGCGTTAGAAATGAAGTTACGATGCTTCAACTCCGCGAAAAACATCTTACAGACCGTCAGCTTTTGCAAGCGGCACGCGAGATTATTAGTATCACAAAAGGGACAAAGACAAATTTTGTCATCAATGACAGACCCGACATTGCGATGCTTTGCAATGCAGACTATCTGCATTTGGGACAAACCGATTTAACCATCTCGGAAGCACGCAAAATTGTCGGCAAAAAGATAAAGATAGGACTTTCCACTCATTCCATTCAACAAGCACAAGATGCAATCTCACAAAAGCCAGATTACATTGGTTTTGGACCAGTTTTTCCAACTACCACAAAGATAATTCCAGACCCAACCGTTGGTACGAAGAATCTGCAAACAGTTTTGAAATTTGCTGAAATTCCAGTTATTGCAATTGGAGGAATTTTTCCAGGAAATATAGATGAAGTTCTCCAAGTTGGTGCGAAAAATCTTTGTCTCGTTCGCCACTTTATGGAAACTTCTGATTTTGAAAATAGATTGAAAAAAATAAAAGAAAAGATGAGGTAATCTTTATGACTCAAATGCAAATGGCAAGAGCTGGCAAAATTACGAAAGAGATGCGCGAAGTAGCTGCTTATGAGGGATTAGATGTTGAATGGATTCGACAAGAAGTGGCAGTCGGCCGCATTGCGATTCCCAAGAACATCAATCACAATTTTGAAGCACGCGGCATCGGAAATGGACTAAAAACAAAGATCAATGCAAACATAGGTACGAGTGGTTTACATTGCAATTTACAAGAAGAGTTAGAAAAACTTGATGTCGCTGTCAAATATGGTTCAGATGCAGTCATGGATCTTTCTACCGGTGGAAATCTCGATGAAATTCGTCGCTTAATTATCGAACATTCACCCGTTATGATTGGAACCGTACCAATTTACCCAGTGATGACCCGTCTTGCTGAAAAGAATATTCGCTTCCAAAACATGACCGCTGATATGCTTTTTGATGAAATTGAAGCCCAAGCAAAACAAGGCGTAGATTTCATGACTTTGCACTGCGGTGTTACACGGCGTTCTTTGGAATTTTTAGATAATCACGAACGGGTTGGGGGAATCGTCAGTCGCGGTGGTTCACTTTTGAAGAGATGGATGATCGATAATGATGCCGAAAACCCACTTTATGAACAGTATGATCGCATTTTAGATATTTGCGAGAAATACGATATTACCATCAGTTTGGGCGACAGCTTACGCCCTGGTGCTGGTGCAGACGCAACTGACCGCGGACAATTAGCGGAATTGCTTGTACTTGGAGAACTCACTCAGCGCGCCTTTGCACGCGGCATTCAGGTTTTAGTGGAAGGTCCTGGACATGTCCCACTCGATCAAATTGAGATGAATGTGAAACTGATGAAACGCGTTTGCCACGATGCACCTTTTTATGTTTTAGGTCCATTGACTACCGATATTGCACCTGGTTACGACCATATAGTTGGTGCAATTGGTGGTGCAATTGCTGCCTCACACGGCGTTGACTTCCTCTGTTATGTAACGCCAGCAGAACATCTTTGTTTACCGAATATCGATGATGTCAAAGAAGGTGTAATTGCCAGTAAAATTGCAGCTCACAGTGGTGATATTGTCAAAAATGTGAACGGTGCACGCGACCGAGATTTAGCTATTTCAAAAGCAAGACGAGAACTTGACTGGGACGCAATTTACAAAAATGCAATTAATCCTGAACTGGCTCGCAAAAGAAAAATGGAATCGGAAGGTGCAGATGACGACGCATGCAGTATGTGTGGTAAGCTTTGTGCTGTAAAAACGGATAGAAACCTAGACTAATGCAAGCATGTTTTCTCACTATCGCCGCCGCTGATAACAGCGGTGGTGCTGGTATTCAACAAGATTTACGAGTAGCCGAAAAACTTGGTTTTTGGGGACTTTCCGCAATTACTGGATTGACGGTGCAAGATTTTGATGGTTTAGATAAAATTCATCCTACAAATCCACAAATATTAAAAGCACAAATTGAAAAATGTTTTCGATCATTTGATGTTAATAGTGTCAAAATTGGTGCAATTTGTAGTAATGAAAATTTACAAATCATCGTGAAGTTGCTCAAAAAATACCAGCCAAAAATAATCGTTCTCGACACTGTTTTTGCTCCTACAAACGGCGACAATTTCATTAAAAATATCGAACTATTTAAAAATGAATTGATGCCACTTTCGACTTTTATCACCCCGAATAAAGATGAGCTCGAAAAAATTGCCAACCAAAAAATTTATACTTTTGAAGAAGCTGTAAAAATCGGCAAAAACATCGTCCAAAAATACGATTCATCCATCTATTTGACGGGGGGACATTTCGCCGAACGAAAAGAGGCATTAATTACCAAAAACAAGACGCAAATTTTCCAAAAGGAAAAATGGAGCTATCAATATAAACACGGTACTGGCTGTGCGTTTTCGAGTGCTTTTACTTGTTTCCTGACCACCGAAATCAATTCAGAAGTTGCTTCTCAAAAAGCTTCCAAATTGGTGGAAAAACTCTACAAAAAATTCAACTCATCAAAATAACAAAATATCTCTTGACCTTCAAACCATTGGAATATCAGTCGAAACTTTAAAAATTTGAGGGGTAAATTTATGGCACGACTTTTCGGCAAAGAGTTTCATGGGCATTCCAATTCATGGTTCTTCAAAAGCTCGATTATTCACTTGAAAAATAACGAGTTAACTTCACAGAATTATCTCAATGAAAATGGAAATATCGTATTCAAATTTGAACCAAATTCCACCAAATATTTTGATGTGAAAATTGAAATAATTTACGATAAAAACGCCCATAAAATCCTGCAACACCGCTGTTCAAAATGTGGTAAAGAAGAGTGTAAACACTATCTTTCAGTCTTAAATTATGCATACAAATTTCTCTCCACCGAGATATTAGACGAAAAAATAATTCAAACTTACCACTCAAATTTACTAAATTACAATGAATTTTGGCAACGCACCGTTCTGAATGCAAAAATTGAAATCGCCGATATTTACAACCAATCCTCCGATAAAATTCGCTTCTATTTAAAAAGCTATAAACCACTCGAAGTTCGCCTAATTTCCATTATTTTGGCAGGACATAAAATTGATAATGAAGACCTAGAAATTTTGCCGAAAGCTGAAAGACAGATGAAAGCACTTTCCTCTGCCGAGTTAGAATTATTCAAGTTATTGCAAAAAAACAAATGTTCTTTCAGTCGGAAAAATAGTTTTTTTACCATTTATAAAACTAATTTTATCAACCTGTTACCTACTTTAAAAAATCTTCACGAAAGAATTTTCGTGCGTGAAACGGGAGATAAACTCATTTTTTCAGATGAAGAGCTCCGCATAAATTTTCGGGTTCATAAAATAGGTGACGACAAATACAGCTTAACCCTTGCCAACAAAGAAAATATCTCCGTTGCCTACTCTGGAAGTACCACTTACATTTTTAAGAAAAACACAGTTTTTCCACTAATTTTACCTTTCAAAGAAAAAGTAATTGCAGATATATTTTCGACTGGATTTTTATTAAAACAATCAGATTTAGTTTATCTTTCTTCAGTTGTGGCACGCCAATTGGCATTGGCAAAATGCTTTCTCGATTTTGACGAAGACATTGAAATTGATGAAGTTCACCACAACACCCCCATCATCACTTATCAGCTCAAAAAAAATAATGATACCGTTATTATGGAAGGTCTGCTCGATTACAAAGATGGTCTGCGAATTCCAATGTCAACAATTTTATTGCCAGTTGAATTGGTCCGTTTTGACCAACAAAACAAGGTACGCTGGTTTTATATTCCGCCCCAAACTAAATTTGAAGTTAGGCAGTTTGCAAAAGAGTTACCACAAGCAACAACAACTGAATTAAAGAAAAAATCACAATTAATTTTTGAAGGAAAAGAAAACATCGAAATTCTCAAAAAAGTAATTTTTGAATTTGGAAAATCAGATTGGAATATCGAACTTTGCGATGAATTAAAAAAAGAATTCATCTATAAAGTTGAGTTGAAACCCATCATCAAAACTAAATCTACTGGTAAAACAAATTGGTTTGAATACCAGGTTGAATACAATTACAAAGATGTTAAATTTACCCATTCCGAACTGAAAAAAATTTTCAAAACAAAAGAAAAATTCCACAAATTAAAAGATGGACGACTCCTCTTTTTCGAGAACAGAGATGCTTTCGATGAAGTAGATATTTTACTGAAAAAAAGCAAAAAAGAACACGGTGAAAGCTATAAGCTTTCCATCTACAATTTGCCTTTCGTTTATCAGCTAAATTCCGTAAATAAAGGAATTAGCATTATTGGTGATGAATATCTTCAAAATATGTTTATCGAAATCTTGAAGCAAAAATCAACGCCAGAGTATGGGTTGCCATTTAATTTGCAACCAATTATGAGAAGCTATCAAAAAGCTGGATTTCAATGGCTAATGATGCTGAAAAAATACGGTATGTCGGGAATTTTAGCGGATGATATGGGGTTGGGAAAAACCATTCAAGCCATTTCGGTTCTTTCTACCTTGAACACAACTTCTGTCAGTTTAGTGATTTGCCCCAAAACTTTGCTTTTCAATTGGGCAAACGAAATAGATAAATTTGGTAAAAATCTTTCGTATCAAATTTATGAAGGAAGTAAAAAAGAGCGTGCGAATATTTTGAAAAATCTGAATACGAACATCCTTTTTGCATCATATTCAATTATTCAAAACGATATTAAGCAGCTCGAAAAAATAGATTTTGAATACATTATTTTGGACGAAGCTCAACACATTAAAAATGCGACAGCAATGCGTACAAAAGCGATTAAAGAGTTAACTGCAAAAAATAAAATGGCACTTTCTGGTACACCTATCGAAAATCATCCACTTGAACTTTGGTCAATTTTTGATTTTTTAATGCCTGGATTTTTACCGCCTATCAAAAAATTCAAAAACAGTTTTATTGAATCCATCGATGGAAAAATTGACGCACAAAATAAGCTGAAAATGTTCATTTCACCGTTTATTTTACGCCGAAAAAAGAACGAAGTTCTCATCGAATTGCCAGATAAACAAGAACAAATAGTTTTTTGCAAAATGGCGAAAATTCAGGAAAAAATTTATCTCCAACTTTTGGAAAAAATCAAAACAGATTATCTCCAACAGCAACGTGATAAAAACTACATTCATCTTCTGGCTGCCCTTACAAAGCTACGCCAAATCTGCAATCATCCGGCTTTATTAGAAAAAACGATGAATGACGATTTTATGCTTTCTGGCAAATTGGAAACTCTGCGCGAAATCGTTTTAGAAGCCATCGAAAATGACAAAAAAATACTTATTTTTAGCCAATTTGTACAAATGCTTCAAATCATCAAAAAACTATTTCAAAAAGAAAAAATTAAATTTGAATATATGGACGGTTCAACCAAGAATCGTCAGGAACGAATCGAAAATTTCAATAACAACAACAATATTCGAGCTTTTTTAATTAGTTTAAAAACCGGTGGTTACGGACTTAATTTAACCGCTGCGGATACTGTCATCATCGTCGATCCTTGGTGGAACCCAATGACGGAAAACCAAGCAATCGACCGTGCTCACCGTATCGGGCAAACTAAAAAAGTGATGATTTACAAGCTCATTACCAAAAATTCTATCGAAGAAAAAATTGTGGCACTACAAAAAGAAAAACGAGAAATGTTCGAAAATATTATCGAAGACGGACAAAATGTTTTGAAAAAAATTGACGTGAACGAACTTCAAAAAATCCTAGAAAATTAAGATGAAATATTTCTATTCCGTCAAAAACGAAATCTGCGAGGAAACAAAAATTAAAAGGTCGATTTTCATCGCTCATTTGCAATATGTTGAAACAATGCAAACTGCCAAAAAATACATTACACAAATCGGGGAAAAACACAAAAACGCCAATCATAATTGTTGGGCTTACATTGTTGGTGAAAAAGGCGAAACCTTTCATTCATCTGATGCAGGTGAACCTACCGGAACTGCTGGAAAACCAATTTTAAATGCTTTATCAAAACACAAAATGACCAACATTGTTGCTGTCGTAACACGCTATTTTGGCGGTGTAAAATTAGGTGTTCGCGGATTAATCGACGCTTACGGTTCGGTGACAGAAACTGCAATAAACAGTAATATCTTGCTCAAATTAGTGAAACTTTCTGAATTCAAAATCATCACAACTTACGATTTTGCGGAACAGTTAAAATATCAAATTGAAAAAATAAATGGCAACATCGCGAATGTCGATTATGCTGAAAAAGTCAGCTTAGAAATCTCCATCGAAACACACCAAAAAGATGAGCTAGGAAAATACCTCGCAGAACTAGAAAAAGCTGGAAAGTTAAGTTTTATAACTTAAATAATTCCGATTTTTTTACCGACTTTCTCAAATTTTTCCAGTGCTTCGTCAAGCTGTTTTCTAGTATGTGTCGCCATAAAACTGGTACGAATAAGCGTATCTGCTGGTGGCACAGCCGGCGGTACAACTGGGTTTATAAACACACCTTCTTCATCCAACAATTTCCACATTTTGAAAGCATTCATCATGTCGCCCACATGAAGCGGAATAACTGGCGTCGTCGAAGGTCCAATATCGTAGCCCATATTTTTGAAATTTTCCGCCATATAGTGCGTATTGTCCCAAAGTTTTTCAATGCGTTCAGGTTCTTCTGCCATTATGTTCATCGCCTCAATCACAGTAGCAGCAGAAGCTGGCGGAAGTGAAGCACTAAAAATTAATGACCGAGCGTGATGCTTCAAATAATGAATAACTTCCTTACTGCCTGCAATGAAACCACCCACAGAAGCAAGCGATTTACTAAAAGTTCCCATGAGCAACTCCACCTCATCGGTACAGCCAAAATGCATCGCCGCTCCAGCACCAGTTTTGTGAAGAACACCCAAAGAATGAGCTTCATCTACCATCACACTAGCACCATATTTTTTAGCAATTTTACAAATATTCGGAATATCAGCAACATCACCTTCCATACTGAAAATCCCGTCAACAACGATGAGTGCATTCTTGCCAGAAACTTTATTTTTCAAAACTGAGTCGAGATGTTCCATGTTATTGTGGTTAAAACGAACCATTTTTCCCATCGAGAGCATACAGCCATCTAAAATAGAGGCGTGATCATATTTATCTGTAACAATGTATTCACCGCGATCTACCATTGCGGAAATCGTGCCTAAATTTGCCATATAGCCAGCGGCAAAAGCAAGAGATGCCTCTTTTCCAACGAGCTTTGCGAGCCGTTCTTCTAACTCAATGTGAATATCTAAGGTGCCGTTCAAAAAACGAGATCCAGCACAGCCAGTTCCATATTTATCGGTTGCTTTTTTAGCTGCTTCAATAACACGTGGATGGTTTGTGAGTCCCAAATAACTGTTTGAACCCATCATCAACATCTTCTTGCCATTACAAATAACTTCGGTATCTTGTTCTGAATCGATGATGCGAAAATATGGATAATATCCCATCGCCATGTACTCTTTTGCAATTGTGAAATTACCAACTTTATCTAATAAACTCATTTAAACCTCGCCATTATTATTCTGATTCTTGAAAATAAAATGTTGGAAAAATGTCAACAAATTAAATTTTATTGCTCTTTTTTTTGAATATTCCCCTGATACTTAAAAGTACTATAGCTGATACTGCAACCGCTAAACCTATCCATTTTAAGGAAGTTAAAAATGTAACTACCCCCGCGGCAATCAACACTCCTAAAAATATAAAAAGAATTGATTTCCAAAAATTCAAACCCATCAAATAGGCAGCGAGCGAACCCGTCCACGCACCAGTTATCGGCAATGGAATCGCCACAAAAAACATCAGTCCAATTTCTTCATATTTTTCTATTATTGCACTTTTACGCCGCGTTCTCGCAAAAATAGTTTCTAATATTTTTTTGAAAATTGGCACTTTAAAACAAATTTTCGTAATCAATTCGAAAAACAAAAGAATGAAAAAAATGGGAATCATGTTACCAAAAATCGCCAGTGAAATCACTTTCCAATAAGGCAATTTATAGTGATGAATACCGATTGGAATTGCACCTCGAAGTTCGAAAATTGGCACCATTGAGATGAAAAATACCTTCATTTCTGCTGAAATTTCAATTGCATCAATTTTGTTTTCGATATTTTTTTTGAAAGAGTGCTCAGCAAAGAGAGAAACACAAGCCAATAAAATAACAATTAGCACTAATTTTTTCATAATTTTTCAATCCATTTCTGTAATTTCGGCATTATTTTTTTTTTGGTGAAATCAGGTGCAATTGGTGTGATAGAGATATATCCTTCTTTGACGGCATTTGCATCTGAATTTTCGATTTCACTCCAATGCGGTTCATCACCTCCAATAAAATAAACTGTTTCACCATTTTCACTTTTTTCGGTACGCACAAAATTATAATATTTTCGGTGCCCTATACAAGTTGTTTTGAAACCTTTTACTTCATCATATTTCAAATTGGGCACATTAATATTCAAAATTTCGTTTTTACCAATTTCTTGCTGGATACCGTTTTTAAGCATTTCGCACAAATATTTTGCAGCTGTTTCAAATTTTTGGTTTTGATATGATGCAATCGAAATAGCAATTGATTTAAAACCCAAAAACATCGCTTCAATCGCCGCCGCAACGGTGCCAGAATAAAGTACATCTTCTCCCATATTTTGCCCTGCGTTGATGCCAGAAATCACTAAATCAATCGAATCATCAACCAAAAGTTGAGAAGCTAAAATCATGCAATCCGCTGGCGTACCGCTAATTGCAAAATATTTTTCGCCTTTCTCAATTATCTGCATCGGTTTAAAAAGTGAGATTGAATGTGATTTTGCACTTTGTTGCGTCAACGGTGCAGCTATTATTATTTCGTGTCCATTTTTTTGTAATTCATCAGCCAAAATGGTGATACCATCAGCATCAAAGCCATCATCGTTCGTTAATAAAATCTTCATATTTTCCTTTTATTTAGAATTATTTTCACAAAATCTTTGATGTCACGAAAATGTGAAATATAGCTTTTTTGTCCATCATAAATTGTTTTAATTGGCACAAATGCAAATTTTCCATCTGTTTTCGCAAATTTTAAAATTATTTCAGTTTCAAATTGATAACGTGTTGATTTGAATTTCATATTTTCCATTTTTTGCAGACTGTAAAGTCGATAACCAGACTGCGAATCATAGATTTTATTTCCGCTTGCAAGTGAGACAATTCCGCTTGTGATTCTATTGCTCAAAATGCGCATAAATGGCATTTTCTCAATGGAAAAAGTGCGATTACCAATTACCATATCTGCATCAACTTCGTTTTGTTTTTGAATAAATTTTGCAAAATCTTCCGGTTCGTGCTGAAGATCACTATCTATCGAAAAAGCAAACTTAAATTTCTGATTAAGTGCAGCTTCAAAACCAATTTGGAGTGCTTTTCCTTTGCCATAATTTTGCGAAAGCTCAATTAAATTCACTTCATACTTTTTACAAATTTCCACCGAATTATCCACAGAACCATCATCAACAACAAAAATTTGCGTTTGTGGAAAATTTTCCAAAATTCGATCAAGTAATTCTGGCAAGTATTTTACCGAGTTAAAAACAGGTATCACAACTGCTGTATTTTGCCAATTTGCCTTCATTTTCACCTTTAGATTTTTTTTGAATGGAAAAGGGATTTTTCGGAATCTTATGTCAAGAATTTATTCTAAATTTTTATTCAAAAAAGAAAATATTTGACATTAAAAACTATCGCAGAATTTGAGGATAAAAGAAAAAAATTGGAGTAGAAAAATGAATCTAATTTATGGAAACATCAGTAGTAAAGAGGCGATGCGTTTAGAAGAAACTTACGGTGCACACAATTATCATCCGCTTCCAGTCGTTTTGGCGAAGGGCGAAGGTGCCAAAGTTTGGGACCCAGAAGGAAAAGAATATTTCGATTTTCTTTCGGCATATTCGGCGGTAAATCAAGGACATTGCCACCCAAAAATCATCAATGCTCTCATCGAACAAGCCAAGACTTTGACCCTCACATCACGCGCATTTTACAATAATAAGCTCGGTGAATACGAAAAATTTGTAACCGATTTTTTTGGCTATGAAATGGTTCTACCAATGAATACAGGTGCAGAAGCAGTAGAAACTGCCTTCAAACTTGCTAGAAAATGGGGTTACGAAAAAAAAGGGATTTCAGAAAATGAAGCTATCATCGTTTTTGCGGAAGGAAATTTTCACGGCAGAACTACCACAATTATCTCCGCCTCAACAGACCCAGATTGTCGCAAAGATTTCGGCCCATTCACACCTGGAATTGCGATAATTACTTATAACGATGTAAACGCTCTCGATAGATTACTTTCCGAAAAAGGTGAAAAAATTGCTGCTTTTATCGTTGAACCAATTCAAGGTGAAGCTGGTGTTTTCGTGCCAGATGAAAATTATTTAAAAGATTGCTTTGACATTTGCAAAAAACACAATGTTCTTTTTGTCGCAGATGAAGTCCAAACTGGCATCGCTAGAACTGGTCGCCTTCTTTGTAGCGAGTATGCTGGTATCAAACCAGACATCACGATTTTAGGAAAAGCAATTTCCGGTGGTGTTTTGCCAGTTTCAGCTGTTCTTTCTAGCAAAGAAATTATGCTTTGCATCAAACCAGGAGAACACGGTTCCACTTTTGGTGGATTTCCACTTGCTTGCACAGTTGCAAAAGCGGCACTCGAAGTAGTCGATGAAGAAAATTTGACTGAAAAAGCTGAAAAGCTAGGTAAAATATTTCGTGCTGAAATGAGAAAAATAGATTCAAAGATGGTTGAACTTGTGCGTGGAAAAGGGCTCTTAAACGCTGTCATTATCAAGCCTACAAACGGAAAAGAAGCGTGGGATGTTTGCATACAATTGAAAGAAAATGGACTTTTGGCAAAACCGACTCACCAACACATTATTCGTTTTGCTCCACCACTTGTAATCACAGAAACAGAGCTGATGGAAGCAATTGAAATCATCCGAAAAACAATCTTGGAAATGAGTTAATTTATCAAAATATGAAAATCAAAACCGTGTTAATTGTTGTTCTTATTGCTGTTATTTTTGGAACCGTTTTTCATTTCAAAAACAAAGCCAAAATTCAGCATCAACAAAATATTATCGGTGATTTAGAAAAAATCGCCGCCGATGCTCTCACCTTTTACAAAAAGCCAACAATTTACGGCGGCGGTGAAAAATCGTGGACGACCAATATTGATAATTTTGGCAAATTTTGCGATTTTGAATATAATGAAAAAACAGACTGTTTTTCCATTAAAAAACGTATTTACTCTCTCAAAAGAGAGGACGATACTCTCTTTATTTCAGCAGAAAATAGTACAACTTTGAAAATAATCGGCACGACTTCGGAAATTATTTCTTCGCAAAATGAATAATCATAAAATTGCCATCGTTTGTAACGGCAAACGAATCGATAATTTAACCGAAATCTTGAAAAATGTAGACACCGTCATCGCAGCTGATGGCGGTGCTAATTTTTGTTTAGACAACAACATTTCGCCAGACTTCATCATCGGGGACCTTGATTCTATCAAGCTAAATTGCAAAATAAAGAATGAATCTCTCATCCAAATAACTGACCAAAATCTGACTGATTTACAGAAATCTCTCAATTTTGCAGAAAAATTGAACCCAACTGAAATTTTGGTTATTTCTGCTTTTGGAAAAAGAGAAGATCATTCAATTGCAAATTTGCTAATTTTCCAAAATTTTTCAGGAAAAGCAAAACTGAAAATTCTCGAAAAAAATAGCGAAATGATAATTTTGGAAGCTGGAAATTATTTTTTAAAAAATCAAGAAATAGGACAAACTATTTCACTTTTTTCATTCGATAAAATCGAAAAATTAACGCTGATAGGATTCAAATATCCACTTTTAAATGAAACTTTTCAAAACAATTTTATCGGTGTAAGTAATGAAATTTTACAAAATGATTGTGAGGTAAAATTCAAAACTGGAAAATTGTTTTTTATCAAAAACTTGTAAAAAACACTTGTCGCAAAAGAATATTATAAAATTATTGAAAGCATAAAAAAATAAGAGAGGAATTATGAAAAAAATTATATTTTGTTTGGCGATTATTTTAATTGCAAATTTAGTTTTTGGAACCGTTCAAAAAATCGCAATCTTGGATTTCGAGAGCAAAGACCGTCAAAGTGGAAACATCGTGAAAAACATGATGAAACGCGATTTCAAACCAATTTTTGAAGGAGTAGAAAATCTCGAATTAGTTGACGCAAAAAGTGTGAGTAAAAATATCAAAAAATCGGGTATCCAGAATTTATCTTACATCACAAATGAACAACTTGCCGAATTAGCCCTTAAAATGGAAGCTAACATTCTCGTTTGGGGTGATGTAACATCAATTTCCAATACTGATTTTAAGGTTTTAGCTAAAATTTTCAGTGCCAATTCAAACGATGTCTCAACATTAAATTTCACGATGAAAGGAAAAAGTGAACAACGTCGAGACGCGCTTAAAGACAAGCTTTTACCAAGATTAACCGAGCTCGCAGGAGCGGAAATTGAAAAAATAAAAAATATCGCAATTCAATATTTTAATAACAAAGAAATTGCTTCTGCAAAAGAAGCGTTTGAACAATTGATTCAGCTCGACACAAACGATGTCGATGGCTATTTCTTTTTGGGAATCATTGCATTCATCGAAAACGATTTTGACACTGCGGTAAATTATTTCCAAAAGACACTCGAATTTGATGCAGAAAATATTGATTATTTAGATTATTTGAGCAAAGCTTATTTGAAATTAGAAGACTATGACAATGCAGTTGAAACACTGAAAACAATGGCAGATTTTTCGGAAAATGGTAAAGAAATTTGGCTTAAAATTGGTAATATTTACAGCGAAATTGAATATTTTGACGAAGCACAAGAATCGTATGAAACCGCCATCGAAGAGGATTCCGAATATAGCGAAGCATTTTACGCTTTGGGAGTGCTATTGTTCAATCAAGATCTTTTTGAAGAAGCGATTGAACCACTTGAATTTGCCACAAAAGCATTTGCAGAGGTGGAACATTTGCAAAAAAAATTGGCAAAATGCTATCACAAAGCGGGAAAGTTGGACGCCGCTATTTTGCAATATCAACAACTAATCGCCGAACAGCCAGAAAATGTCTCTGCATATTTGAATTTGGCGGGCGCATACCGCGTTACCGAGCAAAATGAAAAAGCACTCGACATTCTTTTGCAATTGAAAAAAATCGCACCGCTAATGCCCAAAGTTTATTTCCGACTGGCAGATGTTTACATTGTTTTGAAAGGTTACGCAAAAGCAATCGAAGCCACAAATAAAGCAATTGAATTAGACGCAACACTTTACGAATCTTACCAAATTTTGGCGTTAATAAAACAAAGTTTAGGTTATGTGAAGTACGAAAAATATCTTGATTATGAAGAAAAATACAAAGATAAATCAATTTATTACGGAACAAAAGCAGATGAACTTGTGGCAAAAAGAGACGCTGTGAAAGTAGAAGCTCACAACCTCTTCATCGAGGCAGAAAATCTTTTGGTAAAAGCAGTTGAACGCTGCCAAATTGATACAGTTCTCAAAGAAATTAACAGCCGTAAAAAAATGCTCAAGCAACTAAAAAATGCTACAAAAAATAGTGCGTTTTAAGGAAAATGTGTAAATACAAAAGGCAGGATAATCTCCTGCCTTTTGTTAGTTAGAACTACGGTTTTATTCTCTTACTCTGTTATTGTTACTGTTCTAACTGTGATGAGATTACCAGTAAACCAACTGATAAATCCATCTACAAATGTCTGTTCAGTTTTAATTTCATAATTTGTAGTTGCAACTGTCATATCAACTTCATTCATAGGGACAAGTCCTGAAATGAGATACCATTGACGAGCAGTGGTAACTTTACCATTTTGTGGACCGTTACCTACAGTGTGCACATTCGCTGAACAACCAATCATCAACACCAATGCAATCAATAAAGCTAGTGTCATTAATTTTTTCATATTTCCTCCTTATTTATTTTGCTTAAAGAACCAATAGATGATTCAATAGCTCTAACTTGATTTGGATACAAATTTGTTTTCAATAAATAATCTATCATAAATATTTTGTTATCATTATAGATAAGAAATTTTAACATTATTTTCTCATCGTTATTTATTGAAATTTGTTTGAACAAAAACCCATTGTAGGCAAAATCAAGTTCTTGTAGAATTTCGTGTTGATTTCGCAACAAATCGACATATTGAGCGATAATCAAAACATCATCTTTTACAATATTTGAAATTACACACACATTTTGTTCTTCTTTTGAAACAAAGATTTGCTTCAGAATAACCTCAATTTCTAAAGAATCAAGTGTCGAAATTTTTTCTGCAATTATTTGAAATTGTTCTTTAGGTAATTTTGTCCAATTTATCGGTGGATGAAATGAAACATTAATTTCATTATCAATAAATACCTCGTCGATAAGTAATGAATCCACATTAAATATAACTGATTCAGCTGACTCTTTCGAGTTTGCACACGCTAAAACATTTAACATTAAAACAAAAAATAATGTTCCTAACTTGCAATAATTCGACATTCTATCTCTCGACACTTGTTTCATCGCAATAGACAATTTTACTCAGTTTCCCAAGTAAATTCCATTGTAATCTCAGCAGCCAAAATTATCAATGCTTCTGCTTCATCTTCAGCATAATCCACCATTGTTTCTGAATATGTTGAACCAGCTGTTATATCGACTCCTAATGGCACATAAGGTGACCAAGTTGCCTCTGTTTCGCCTTCAAAAGTAAAACCAATTCTACCTTGAATGTTAGTTGCAGTTGCATTGCCTGTATTTTGTAGAGTAAAAGAAACCGTGTATTCATCTGTATCCCAATTTGTTATTTCCACACTTGCGGATACAAATTCCAATTTTGCCTCTTTTGGCACTTCTGTTGTCTCTTCGCTACATCCAAAAAATGCTCCTAATAAAACCACAAGCATTCCTAATAATAATATTTTTTTCATTTACAACTCCTTAATTTTTTGTTTGTTTTCATTCAATTTAATTTAAGGTGGAACAATCCACTCTTACGGTTATTTTCCAAAACTTGTTTACAAAAACAACTTTACGGCGGGTGTGACTTTATTGTATTCATTAGAATACCTCCATCTCGAAATAAAAAAGGGACGCAACTTTCGTTACATCCTGTTCTGAGGTATCGGCAACCTGTACAGCAAGACGCAGAAAGTAGCGTCCATACTGGACGCATTCCTTTCTACCTGCTCCGCCGTACCAAAAATTTTGCCGAATTTTCAGAACAGAACAAAGTAAAAACAATGCAAACTAATTTTCACAACATTTCATGAAAAATTTAGTTTCTAAAATTTCTAAAGATCAAATCCTTTTTTTTCGAGAGGAGAAATCCCCACTTCTCACTCTGCGTGGGTAAAAATTACCAACTTCACATTTCTGTCAAATCTTTTATTGCTCGAATTGCATATTTTTGTTTTTTTATTTTTTTATCGCGCTCTCTTTCCGCAAGTGGTGGCAACAGTCCAAAGTTAGCATTCATCGGTTGAAAATTCTTTTGTGCTGTCACAAGATGTCGCCATAGTTGCCCGGCAATAGTTGTTTGCGGTAATTTTTGGAAATTTTCGATTATAATTTTTGAAATTAACAATCCACCGAAAATTGATTCTACATAACCTTCTACTCCGGCAAGTTGACCGGCAATGAAAATATTTGGTTTATTTTTGAGCGAAAGATTTTCATTCAAAATTTGTGGACCATTCAAATATGTATTACGGTGAATCGAACCAAATCGTAAAAATTCTGCGTTTTCTAAACCTGGAATTTTGCGTAAAATTCGCTTTTGTTCACCGTATTTGAGCATCGTTTGGCAACCCACCAAATTGTGAGAAGTCTTGTCATTTTTCTCGGTGCGAAGCTGAATAACCGCAAAAGGTCGTTTGTCAGTTTTTGGATCTTCCAAGCCAACCGGGCGCATCACGCCAAAACGAAGCGTATCTTTTCCGCGGCGTGCCAATTCTTCAATTGGGGTACAATTTGCGTAAAATTGGAATTTAATGTCAGCAAAAAAATGTGTTTCAAACTCTTTTGCAGTATGTTTTTCAGCAGAGTTTAATGCATCCACAAAATCATAATATTCCTCTTCTGAAAAAGGGCAATTCAAATAATCTGCATCACCTTTGTCATATCTCGTTTTGCGATAAATTTTGGAAAAATCTAAACTGTCAGTCGCCACAATTGGTGCAATTGCATCGAAAAAATACAAATGTTTATTGCCAATAATTTGAATCAATTCATGCGTTAATTTTGCGGAAGTAAGAGGACCGGTTGCCACAATCGTCAGTTCATCATCTAACTTTGAAATTTCTTCGCGAATCACCTCAATATTTGGATGGCTCTGGCAAATTTTTGTGACTTTTTGGGCAAATTTTTCACGATCAATCGCGAGTGCATTTCCAGCCGGAACGCTACACTTTTCTGCAATCGGCAAAAGTTTACAACCTAAAAATTTCAGTTCTTCCTTCAGTAAACCTGATGCTGTCGTTTGTAATTTAGATTTTAGCGAATTGCTGCAAACCAATTCCGCTAGATTTCCCGATTGGTGCGCTTCCGTTTGCACAGCCGGTCGCATTTCGAAAAGTTTTACTTTCCAACCGTTTTCTGCTAATTGCAAAGCCGCTTCACAACCCGCCAAACCACCACCAATAATTTTGATTTTTTTCATAATTCAGTTTTTCCAGTCAATCTCGATTGCATATTTAATCGGGTCAATAAGTCCTGCTTCCTTGAAAGCACTGATACGTAAAACACAGCTATCACAAGTTCCACACGCAATTTCGTTATCGCGATAACAACTCCAGCTAAAATGAAGCGGTGCACCAAATTTATCGCCAATTTGGATGATTTCTGCTTTTCGTTTGTGAATAATCGGTGTGCAAATTTCGATTTTAGTCTCATCTTTCGTGCCTAAATCAATTGCTTTTTCGAGTGCTTTATAAAAATTTTCACGACAATCTGGGTAGCCAGAGCTATCCTCTTCCACCGCCCCGATGTAAATTCTGTTGGCACAAATAACTTCTGCCCAGCTCGTCGCAATCGTGACTAAATGTGCATTACGAAAAGGCACATAAGAATTTGGAACACCGTCATCACCCGCAAAATCCTTAATTTCAAGTTTCCTATCGGTCAAACTCGAACCGCCAATTTGTTTCAAATAACTCACATCAACCACCAAAACATCTTTGGGTTGGAAAAATCCCCGCATTTGCTGAAATGCTCTCAATTCTCGAACTTCCGTTTTTTGACCGTAATTCAAATGTAAAAAATAAATCTCATCACACTCTTTTTGGGCAATAGCAGCCACTACCAGACTATCCATTCCGCCACTAACCAACACAATTCCCTTCATTTTAACCTCGTTTAATTCAAAATTTATCGCTTGAAATTATCAATTATTTTTACCGCTTCCCGCATCGAAATTGGATCCACATAAATCGTTTTTTGATTTTGATAAATCACATAACCCGCTGGACTACCCTTCGGTTTACGCACATATCGAATTTGGGTAAAATCGACTGGCACATTCGAAGATTTTTTTGCTTTGCTAAAATACGCTGCCAATTTGCAACAAATCAGCTTCAAATTTTCTGGCAAATCCTGTTTTTTATAATTCCGTAAAATAATGTGGGTACCTCTAAAAATTCGCGTATGAAACCACCAGTCGTGTGGCTTCGCCAATTTTGTGGTCAACAAATCATTCTCGCTACTCGTCCTGCCAATAAATATTTCCCAATCTTCGCTAATCCAAATTTTTTTATAATTTTTCTTTTGTTTTTTTACTATTTTTGAGTCACTTGACCTTAATGATGAAATATCACTCTCTTCAACATCGAAAACATCTCTTTCGAGTTCGATAATTTCATTTTGCGTAACTTGAATTTGTTGTGCTATTTTCACTTTTCCATCGCGTGCTTTTCGATATTTTTTGAAATAATAGTCAATATTTTGTTGTGCATTTTTATCCGCAAAGAGAACGATTTCAATTTTTGGAAAAGCACTTTCGTAATAATTTTTCAGTAAAATTGAAGTAGCACCTCTTTTTATTTTTGAAAAATTTGCTTTTAAAAGCTCGGCTAATTGCTTCCATTTTTCTTCATCTTTTGCAATCAATAATTCCGCTTCAAGTTTGGTAATCTTTCGACTTTTTTTTTTGATTTGCTTTTGGATTACAGCAATTTTTTGCGATTTTATTTTGATAACCTTATTTTGTAAAATGTGGTTGTAGTAAAGCTCCTCGAACAATAAATTCATACATTTAAAATTAGGCGTAATTTCCGCATTTTCTACAAGCTTATTTTGTGCATTAATCGCAACGGGAAAGTTAATTTTTTCCTTTTCATTTTTGTAAATTGAATTGGGCTGCGCATATTCTAAATTAGGCAAAATTTGACGGTGGCGATTTTCCGCAAAGCTAATTTTTTTCTTACAATCAATGATAACATCACGCTCCAAAATCACATTTTGATAATGTGAAATAAGCTCGATAATTAGACGATATCGCACTTTTTGCCCATAAATATCAACTTTTTCAAAATGGAAAAATACGATACGATCTGAGTCTGAAATTTCAATTTTTTGCAAATGAGAACTAGCAAGATGGATATTAAAATTTGAGTACATTTTTGCCGACTCAAATGGTAATTCTTTATTTTCGGTAAAAAAACAGAAACTATCTTCCGATGCAAGATTTATCTGCAAAAATTTCTTTGTTTTTTTGAAAATTATTGCAATTTGGTCTTCGAATTTTTTCACTTCCTTAAAAACCAGTTTTTCGGTTTGACTTGTAGCCCAATCTGCTAAATATTTATATTTCATTTTCTGTCAAAATTGAGCCCGCATAAAATGGCTGAATCATGCCTGATTTTAATTTTAATAAGATAGCACCTGTCTTGTTGATGCCTTTTACAACACCTTCAAATCTGTCAAAATCTGTATCCAAAACTACCTTTTTGCCTTTAAGATAATCAAATTTTTGAAAGTATTTTACATCAATTCCATTCTCGATAAAAAATGGGAAATCTTCTGTAAATATCTCAAATATTTTTTCGATTATTAGGTTATTTTGCACTTTTTTCTCAACTACATTTTTCAAAGAAATGGCATTCAAATTTTCTGCAAATTTTTCTACATTTGTATTAATGCCAATGCCAATTAAATGATAGTTAAAATAGCTCATTTGCGATGATAATATGCCACACAATTTTTCGTTTTCCAAAAAAATATCGTTCGGCCATTTTATCTGTAATTTCAATTTAGGGAATAACTCGCTAATTGCTCGATGAATGCAGTTTCCCATAAATATTGTCAATCCCATTTCAGATGGCAAACTGTAAAGTGCAGCGGTCATCCAGATACCACCTTCTGGTGAAAACCAACTGTTTTTATTACGCCCTTTACCGGCAGTTTGTGTTTCTGAAATCACCAAAAAATTGCCGTTTATTTCTTTGTTTTTGATTAATTTTTCAGCGAATTTTGAGGTGCTATTTATACTTTTTAGCTCAATAATTTCATCAAATAATTTGTGTGTAAACTTTTCCATATAATTCCTATAAAATCAGCATTGAATCACCGTAACTAAAAAAACGATATTTTTCGGCAACTGCGATTTTGTATGCATTCATAATATTTTCATAGCCTGCAAAAGCAGAGACAAGCATCATCAAAGTAGATTCTGGCATATGAAAATTTGTTATCAGACCATCAATCATTTCTATTTTTTTGCCAGGATAAATAAATATTTCTGTCCAGTGCGAGCCATATTTTAGTTTTCCATTCTCCGCAAAACTCTCTAATGTCCTTGTAGTAGTAGTTCCTACCGCAATTATTCTTTGTCTATTTTGTTTTGCCAAATTAATTTTTTTCGCAGTTTCTGGGGAAATCGTGCATAATTCGCGATGCATTTTATGTTCCAAAATATCATCTGTTTTCACAGGCCGAAATGTTCCTAATCCAACATGCAACAAAACTTCTGCTATCTGCACACCTTTTGCTTTAATTTCATTAATTAATTCATCTGTAAAATGCAAACCAGCAGTGGGAGCAGCAACTGAACCACGGTCTTTCGCATAAACAGTTTGATATGCTTGCTTATCTTTTTCTGTAGATTCGCGTTTGATATAGGGTGGTAACGGCACTTTACCCAAATTTTCAATATTTTCCCAAAAATCACCTTGCCAAAAAAAATTTATAATCCTTGCACCTTCATCAGCAAATGCAATTATTTTTCCTTTAAAATTTTCTGAAAAAATAATTTCTACACCTATTTTTAATTTTCTACCTGGTTTCACAAGGCATTCCCAAGTAGAATTTGAACGCTGGTTTAATAGAAATATCTCCACTTTTGCACCTGTTCGTTTCTTACCAAAAAGACGAGCTGGAATTACTTTAGTTTTGTTTAAAACGAGAATATCTGTTGGTTTTAAAAAATCAATAACTTTGCTAAATTTCTGATGAGAAAGTTCGCCATTTTCCCTATTTAAATGCATTAATCTGGATTCAGAACGCTGATTTTTTGGTTCTTGTGCAATAAGCTCAGTTGGCAAATCATAAAAATAACTACTTCGTTTAGTTAAACGCATTTTTCACCTTTTTCAATGTCGCACGGAAATGACCGAAAATAATTTTACTTTCAATTTTTAATGGGATTTTATTATCATCATTTGTGACCCAAATTAACATTTTGCCAGACTGTTTGAAAATAGAATCACCCTTCAAAATTGGTTCTAACACCAGACATTCTGTCTGCCCAAAAATACTCTGAATTTTCTCTTTTCGTAAAACTTTTATTCCCGCATCATAATTTTTGCCATCTACTGTAACATTAGTAAACACTGTATCTCCAACGATTAATCTCTGCAATCGCATCCAATAAAAACCACTCAGCATATCATGTGTTTTTCCAAAAATTGGAATTTTTGTTTCAGTAAATTTTGTTGCTTTTTTGTCTTTTTTTAGATATAAACTAAACTTTTGTGCGGGATAATAAAAATGGATACGGCGTTGACGATATTTACCCTCTTTTAGATTTTTGGAAAATTTGTATGAAAAATTTTCTAAATCCCAAATTGATTCAATTTTATCGCGTACTTTAAAAATTTTATCGAAAAAATTATTCGTGCGTGATTCGGATACAATCTGCAGACATTTTATCGAATCACGATAAACCGTTTCCGATATTTTAATGGTCGATTGACCTGCATTTATGATTCCATAATTGAGGTCAAAAGTTAGTTCTTCGCCAACTTGAAAAGCAAAAAGTTTCATACTTAAAAACAATAAAAATAATATTTTTTTCATTAAAATTATGCTTAAACTTTGCCACCGGTTACAAAAAATTCTTCACCAGTTATGTAAGAATTTTCTGCTGACAACAAAAAATTGCAAAGTCCAAAAAGATCTTCAAAAGAAGCACACCTTTGCAATGGAATTTCGCGTAAATTTTTGCGATAATACTCTTCCCGAAATTTCCGATAACTTTCCGAAAAATGACTGTCATCGATTTTCACCGGACCTGGCGAAATGATATTCACAATAATATTATTTTGTGCTTCTTCGGCGGCTACTGTACGCGTGATATTCGCTAAAGCCGCTTTTGACGCGGAGTAAGCAGACCCAAATGGCAATCCAATGCGTGTTACATTCGAACCAAAAAGAACAATTTTCCCAGCACCATTTTTCCGAAAAACGGGAATGAGCGTCTTCAAAATGTTGAAAGTACCCATCACATTTACCCTAATAATATTCTCCCAAAGCTTCGCATCCGTTTCGGCGAGCGGCTTGAAATCGTGACTGCGAATTGTGGTAGTGTGAATCATGCGGTCGAGGTGCCAATTTGTTTCTGTTAAAATTTCGTTCAATTGCGTTTGAAAATTGGATAAATCAACTAAATTTGTTTTGATAATTCGTACATTTTCATTATCTAAAATATTCGCAATTCTGTCCGAATTTTCGTGAATACACAAAATTAATTTATCGTCTTTTTTAAAGTATCTTTTGGCAAAAAATGACCCAATATTTCCGTTTGCACCTGTTATTATAATCGCTTTATTCATCATTATTTTGCCCATTATTTTGAAAATATTTTATCCAAAATTTTGTGTGCTACTTCAAATTTACAACCGTTAATTTTTTGTTCATTTTGGGAATCAATTAATGTAACATTTGTTTCATTTTTTCCTGCAACAGCAAGATTGTTTGCCACGATAAAATCGAGATTTTTTATCTTTAACTTTTTGCGTGCGTTGGCAACAATATTTTCCGATTCTGCCGCAAAACCAACCAAAACTTGATCTGCTTTTTTCTGTTTGCCAAGTTCCGCTAAAATATCTTTTGTCCGAATCAATTTCAAATTTAAATTACCGTTTTTCTTGATTTTTTGTGTTTCAGCTTTTGCCGGAGTATAATCACTAACTGCAGCTACCATTATGATTGTTTTATTTTCTGAAAATTTTAAATTCACCATTTTATCCATTTCAACAGCACTCTCAGCAAAAATAGCTTTGCCTAAATACGACGGAATTTCTGCGACAACATTTCCGTAAATTAGCGTCACATCTGCCCCCCGAATTGCAGCAGCTCGTGCAATTGAAAGCCCCATTTTTCCAGAAGAATGATTTGTCAAAAACCGCATCGGATCTAATTTTTCACGGTTAGCACCAGCTGTAACTAAAACTTTTTCACCCACAAAATTACGTGGATAATTCAAATGCGTTTTGATATAATAAATTATTTCCGTAACTTTTGGGAAACGCCCTTTTCCTTCGTAACCACACGCAAGTTTTCCAATTTCGGGTTCCATAAAATAGTAACCTGAATTCGTTAAATTTGCGATATTTTTTTGAACTATCACATTTTCAAACATATGGACATTCATTGCTGGAACGAATAAAATAGGTCCTGTGGAAGCCATAATCGTGGTGGATAACAAATCATCGGCAATGCCATTTGCAGTTTTTCCAATAATATTCGCAGTTGCTGGTGCAATTATCACAATATCCGCCCAATCTGCCAATGAAATGTGTTCAATTTGTGCTTCTGCATCGAACATTTTGGTCGATACACTTTGGTGTGTAATCGATTTTACGGTTATCGGTGAAATAAATTCGCACGCATTTTTGGTCATGATAGTTTTGACAATTGCACCTTCTTTCACCAATTTACTTGCCAAATCAACGGCTTTGTAAGCTGCAATACCGCCCGTAATTCCTAACAAAATCTTTTTATTTTTTAACATTTCCCTATCTCCCAAAAATATGGTCTTCATTCAAATTTTAACCTCTTTTTTGTAAAGTAATTTTGTTTTTTATTGACATAATTATCTATTTTTTTTCAGTTTCACAGAGTTGAAAAGGGAGAATTAAATGAAAAAACTTACAATTATTTTAGGGTTAATCTTAACGATTTCAAATATTTTTGCTGATATTCAAAATAAGATTGAGCAATTCGAAAGCGAAAATGCCAAACTATTTGTACAACCGTTGGTAAATGCTTTTGGAACAACGATGAATACTGGTTTTTATCATACTGCCAAAGTTTTGAAACCGTTTACTTTTGGTTTAAATGTAAATGTAATGATGGCTTTTGTCCCGAATGAGGATAAAACTTTTATCGCCAAAAGACCGGATATTTCATTTTTAGGACAAAACCTTTATGAAGAAGAAACAATTGAAACTGCCACAATTTTTGGTGAAGATGGAGGAAGATTTACATCAAATTATCCAGGAATCACAGACCTTCAAATGCCAGACGGTTTGAATATCCCAGCTGTTCCATTTGCGATGCCACAGTTTAATTTAGGCTTACCTGGTGGAAATGAACTTCTAATTCGAGGCTTTCCAAAAACAGAAATTGATAAAGACTTCGGAGAATTTGGTTTTTGGGGAGTTGGTCTGAAACACAGCATTGACCAGTACATTTCACTATTTCCAATCGATATTGCAATTCAAGGAATTTACCAAAATTTGTATGTTGGCGACATTCTCAAATCGACCAATATTAATGCAAATTTACAAGTCAGTAAAAAACTTTTGATGCTAACAGGATATTGCGGTGTTGGCATCGACAAAACAAATGTATCTTTCGAATATAATTACACTTACGATGACATTGATGAAATTGGGACAATCTTTCAAAACAATAAAACTGTTGAATTTGAAATCGAAGGTGAAAATGAGGTGCGAATGACAGCTGGAATTCGTTACAGTATTTTATTGTTAAAATTTTACACCGATTATACCGTAAGTGAATACAACACGCTTAATGCCGGTTTTGGGATTTCTTTCTGATGGATTTTTTGGATGTAATTTTTTCGCGTAAAAGCGTACGCAGTTTTCAAGATAAAACAATTTCAAACGATATTTTACAACAAATTTTGGAAGCAGGCAGATTGGCTCCATCGTGGCAAAATAAACAATGTTGGCATTTTATCGTCATCAAAAATAAAGAAAAACGCAAACAGCTCGCACTTCAAAGTGGACTTATTGGCACCGTAAATTTTTTCATCAAAGACGCACCAATCATCATCGTGGCGTGTGCAAGCCCAATCAAAAGTGGAATGATGAATAATCAAAATTATTATTTAGTTGACACTGCGATTGCGTTTCAACAAATGATGTTGACAGCTTGGAATTTTGGCATCGGTAGTTGTTGGCTCGGTGCTTTCAACGAAGGAAAAGTGAAGAAAAACTTGGCAATTCCAGAGGAGATGAAAGTCGTTGCAATCAGCCCCTTTGGCTATCCAAAAAACAAGGATGGTTTTTATGCAAAAGCGGTAAAAACATTTGCTAAAAGTAAAAAAAGAAAAGAATTAAGTGAAATCATTTCATACGAAAAATGGAGTTAATTATGAAAAAAATTAGTCGAGAATTTATCGAAAAGCTACCAAAAACAGATTTGCATGTTCACCTTGATGGTTCACTTCGCATCAAAACCATCCTTGAACTCGCCCAAAAAAACAAAATAACACTACCAGCAGACAATGAAGTTGATTTGCAAAAAATAATTTGTTGTGATGAAAATTGCAGTAGTTTAGACGAATATTTGAAAGGATTTGCGGTAACTTTGAGCGTGCTTCAGACAAAAGATGCACTCATTAGAGTGGCATATGAACTCGCCGAAGACGCTGCAAAAGAGAATATTCGCTACATGGAAGTGCGTTATTCTCCCATTTTACACACTCAAAATGGTTTGAAACTGACGGTAATTTCTGATGCAGTTTTGAAAGGATTAAAAAAAGCAGAACGAAAATTCAACATCAAAACAAATGTAATAATTTGCGGAATACGCAACATGAAACCAGAAACTTCTTTGAAACTCGCCGAACTCGCAGTTGCCTACAAAAATAAAGGCGTTATTGGATTTGATCTCGCTGGAGCAGAATATAACCATCCTGCAAAAGAGCATAAGGAAGCGTTTTATCTCGCCTTAAATAATAATGTAAATATAACTGTTCATGCGGGGGAAGCATACGGCCCCAAAAGCATTCACGAAGCCTTGCACTATTGCAGTACTCACCGCATCGGACACGGAACACGCCTCATTGAAGATGGCGATTTACTCAATTATGTGAATGATCATCGCATTCCTCTCGAAATTTGCATCAAAAGTAATTTGCACACAAAATCTGTGAAACGCATTGCAGATCATCCCGTCCATTTCTATTTGGATTACGGCTTACGCGTCACCTTGAATACTGATAATCGTCTGATTTCAAGCACTACTTTGACAGATGAATTTCTGCTGGCAACAAAAAATTTTAAGTTAGATTACACTGAAATTAAAAATATCATTATCAACGGTTTCAAAAGTGCATTTTTACCGTACCGCGAAAAGGTCGAATTACTGCACAATGCTCTCGCCGAAATGGATGAAATAGAGAAAAATGAACTAAATGATAAAGTAATCATTGAAGAGATTATATGAAATTAACACGCGAAGATAAATTAAAAGTCCTGCTCACTGAAATTGAAGAATTAATCCAATTTATTTTGGAATGTGAAGAACATTTTAGCGAAAAAATCCAGCAAGTTCACCCAAAATATGTAGAAAGTGCCAAAAATCTTGTGTATTATCAAGCACTAAAAACAAAAAAACTAAATAATTTGCAAAAACGATTGGGCAATTTTGGACTTTCAAAATTAAGTGAATCAGAAGCACACATAATGGCAAGTTTACGAACAACTCGAGCTATTATTTTAAGCATGTTGAATGAAAAAATTACATTTCCAAAACATTCACTTTCCTTCAAAAAAAGTCGCAGACTCCAAAACAAAAACACGAAAACACTGTTGGGCTATCGCTCGAAAGGTCGGCGTACTCGCATTATGGTCACACTTCCGACAGAAGCCGCCGACAACTATCAACTTGTACACAATTTGATTCAAAACGGAATGAACTGTGCACGCATAAATTGCGGGCACGATGACAAAACTGAATGGCAAAAAATGGTTGATAATGTCAAAATGGCATCGCAACATTTACAAAAAAAATGTAAAATTTCGATGGATTTGGGAGGTCCTAAAATACGCACAGGAAAAATTGCGAAAGATGCAAAGGTTATCAAAGTACAGCGTTCCACAAATATTTTGGGTAAAGAGATAAAATCAATTCAAATATTTTTTGGTGAACAAACAAATGACTCTGAATTGCCCTCAATTCCACTCCAAAACTACAATCCAGATTTTATCAAAGAAAATGATGAATTAACCTTTACGGATGTTTATTTCAAAATCAGAAAAATTAAAGTAAAAAAAATGGATAAAACTGGATTTATCGGTGAAATCACAAAAACAACTTTTTTTGAAACTGGATTCCCCATCAAAATAGACAATTCTCATCAATTTTTTATCGGCGAACTCGATGAGAAACGAAAACCAATTTTTCTACAAGAAAATGATATTTTGCTCATCAAAAAAGAACAAGTTGAAGGTAGAAGAGCCACCATTTCAATCGAAAACGAAGTGGAAAACCCCGCCTATATCTCGTGTACTGCACCGCAAATTTTCGCGATGGTAAAAGTCGGTGAACCAATTCTTTTTGACGATGGTGAAATTGAAGGAATCATCGAAAATCTCACCTCCGAAGAATTGAAAATTCGCATCACGCGCGTTCCGTTAAAAGGTGGCAAACTCAAAGCAGATAAAGGAATTAACCTCCCGAAAAGTGATTTACACCTCCCGAGTTTATCAGAAAAAGACAAGGAAAATTTACCTTTCGTCCTGCAAAATAGTGATGTTATCGATATGTCGTTCGTAAACCGTTCGCAGGATGTTAGCGAACTTTTGAGCATTTTAGAAACTGAAAATATAGAACGTCAAATTGGCATTATTTTGAAAATTGAAACCGTATCTGGTTTTGAAAATTTAACAGAAATCATTCTGGAAGCAATGAAAATCTACCCGATTGGCGTGATGATTGCACGCGGTGATCTCGCTGTTGAAGTTGGTTGGGATAAAATTGGCAGAATCCAAGAAGAGATTTTATCAATTTGCAAATCAGCTCACATTACAAGTGTTTGGGCTACCCAAGTTTTGGAAAATTTGGCGAAAAAAGGAATCCCATCTAGAGCAGAAATCACGGACACAATTATGGCTCAACGTGCCGATTGCGTAATGCTAAACAAAGGTCCATACATCATTCGAGCGATTAACCTTTTGAACACTATTTTGAAGAATATGAAAATTAAAGCAACTGCACTCAAACCAATGCAAGATTAATTTTGGGAGATTATTATGGAAATTGGATTATTAGGACTGTTAATTGTTATCGCATTAGCCACTTTTTTTAAGAAAACTGAAGAAAAAGAAGACACTTCGAAAGAGGACAAACAGAAGATTTTGGAGTTAGAAAAAAACATCACATCCAAAGAAGAAGCAATAAAACATTTACAATCAGAAAAAAACGTATTAGATGCAAAAATGGGCTCCTTTGGACAGTTGAAAACAGAAAAAATCCAAATTGAAGAGAGATTAAAGTCCGTTGAACAAGAAAGAAATCAATTGAAAAATGAAAACACATCCTTAAAAAAAGAGGAAGACAACCGCAATGAAACTTTAAGAAAATCAATTGAATCGTCTAACATACTACGAGAAAGTTTAACAAAAGAAAAAGAAAGACTGAATGATGAAAGGGTTCAAGAAGCTAAAGCACAATTGGAAGCGATGAAATTAAAATGGAGAGAACACGAAAAAGATGTCGAGCAACATATTCAATTAATTTGCAAGACTAACACCATTAAGTATATCAGCCAAGAAAATTTCCCCCATCCACGCAACAAACCAGATAACTCCATTGAAATCATGGACCAGTTCATCATTTTTGATGCCAAAAGTCCAGCTAATGATGATTTGAAAAATTTTCCAAAATACATCAAGTTACAAACAGAAAATTTGAAAAAATACGCTAAGCACGATGATGTGAAAAATGATCTATTTTTGGTAATTCCAGCAAATACTTTGCATGTCATAGCTCAATTTACTTACAACATTGGCGACTATAATGTTTATATCATTACGAAAGATGCTCTCGAACCAATCATCCTAAGTCTCAAAAAAATAGAAGATTATGAATTTGCTGATAAATTAAGTCCAGAAGAGAGAGATAATGTTTGTAGAGTCATCGGAAAATTTGCCCACACCACAAAAAGACGAATCCAAATTGATCAATTTTTTGCGACAGAATTTTTGGACATTTTACGCAAAGCCGATTCACAACTTCCAGAAAAATTTTTAAACACAACAGTAGAATTTGAATTAGCTGAAAAACTAAATCCACCTATGGAAAAACGGAAAAAACAGATTACTGTTAAAGACTTAAAAGAAAAATCAACAGAAATTAAAAAAGAAATTGAAATTAGAAATATTCCTGAAATAGTAGCTGAAATTGATTTTAAGGAATAATTCCATTAAGGTAGGAAATCTATGAAACAAAAAAAAAGAAAAACAACCATTACACGCAATTATTTGCAACATCCCGAAGGTTCGGTTCTCATCGAAACGGGTAACACAAAAGTAATCTGCACCGCTACCATTCAAGAAGGTGTGCCACTTTTTTTGGTAAATGAAAATCGCGGTTGGTTAACTGCCGAATATGGCATGTTGCCACGCAGTACTAATTCCCGCATGAAACGCGAATCCGTGAGTGGAAAAGTGAAAGGTCGCACCGCTGAAATTCAAAGATTAATCGGCCGTTCGTTACGAGCTGTGGTAGATTTAGAAAAAATTCCAGATTACACCATTATGATAGATTGCGATGTTATTCAAGCAGACGGTGGAACGCGAACTGCAGCTATTACCGGTGCGTGCATTGCGGTGAATGATGCTTTTCAAACAATGATAAAAAACAAACAAATCACCGAAAATCCGCTTAAAGAATGGGTTGCTGCCATTAGCGTTGGCATTGTGGATAATGAACCAGTTCTCGATCTTTGTTACGAGGAAGATTCTACGGCAGAAGTCGATATGAACGTGGTGATGACCGAAAGTGGAAAGTTTATCGAGATTCAAGGAACAGCGGAAGCAAACCCATTTTCTGACGCAGAATTAAAGGCAATGTTAAAATTGGCAAAACGCGGAATTAAGCAATTGATAAAAATTCAAAAAAAACAGAAATAACTATTTTCTTGACACCAAAACTATAAAATTTTGATGGCATCATAGAAAATTTTTGAGGAAAGATATGTTCGGAAAGAAAAAAGAGAAGAAAATAAAACGAAAAAAAAGTACGATTCAGGAATACATTGAAGCAATTTTATTCGCATTTGTCGTGGCGATGATTATTCGAAATTATACCATCACAATGTTCAAAATACCATCTTCATCGATGGAAAAAACGCTATTAATTGGCGATTTTTTGGTGGGAAATAAAATGCGCTATTACTTTACAGAACCAAAAAGAGAAGACATTGTCATCTTCCGTTACCCAGATGACCCAGTGGATCCAAACGATGCCACTAACGCACCTTACGCATTGAAAAATGGAGAATACAAAAAAATCCTGCCACCCTTATATTTAAATACCGAGAAATTATTCGATCTGCGTTCGTTCACTGCATTTGGGTTAACGTATTATTCCAAAAAAAATGTGGTAAAAAGAATCATTGGAATGCCAGGCGACACCATTGAAATTCGCAACAAAAAGGTTTATGTGAACGACGAATTGTTTGAACGAGATTACGCTCAACACATTCATTCGAAAATAATCCCCAAATATCAAGGACGTATTTATTGGGACAAAAAATTTATGGGAAGTCGCGATAATTTGGGACCTGTTACCGTGCCAGAAGGTAAATATTTTGTAATGGGTGACAACCGAGATGTGAGTGCGGATAGTCGTTATTGGGGATTTTTGGATAGATTCGACATTACCGGTTCACCGGCAATCGTCACTTTTTCTATCGGTCAAAAACCAGCCGAAAATTACGCTGAATTTATCTTGCAATCGCAACGCCGTTCCAAAGAAAAAACAAAATTTAGATGGAATCGGACTTTCAAAATAATCAAATAGTTCGACACATCTACATCCACATTCCGTTTTGCAAAAAAAAGTGTGGCTATTGCTCTTTTTATTCGGAAAATTATTCTCTCGCCAAAGTTCGTGCTTTTTGGGAGAATTTACAGAAAGAAATTGAGCTATTCTCTCAAAAATTCCAAATAATCCCAAAAACCATTTACTTCGGTGGTGGCACTCCTTCACTCCTTTCGGCAAAACAAATTCAAGCAATTATCTCAAAATTTGACCTCACCGAAATCGAAGAGATTACCCTGGAATGCAATCCCGCCACGCTTGATGAAAGCTACATCGCAGCACTTGCCGAAACTGCTGTAAATAGAATCAGTTTAGGGGTGCAATCTTTTCTAAATGCGGAACTAGAAAATCTCGGCAGACTACACAATACGCAAAAAGTTTCTAATTCTTTTCAGCTTTTACGAAAACATCAGTTCCATAATATCTCTTTAGATTTAATCTACGGTTTACCAAATCAGACCAAAGGGGATGTCGCATTTTCTCTCGGAAAAATCATCAATTTACAACCAGAACACATTTCGATTTATTGTTTGAGCTTAGAAGAAGATGTGCCACTTTTTCCTCAAAAACAATTTATTCCGACTGATGAAAAAGTTGCTGAATTTTACCATTTCATCCGCGAAAAATTGATGAAAAATAATTTCCAACAGTACGAAATATCCAACTTTTCTAAAAAGGGCTTTGCTTCAAAACACAATTTAGCCTATTGGAGCGATAAATCTTATTTGGGGTTTGGTCCAGCTGCTGCTGGTTATTTTGGTAAAAACAAGAAAAAATATCGCTACCAAAATTTGACTAATCTACAAAATTGGCAGACCAACGATTTTGCTGAAACAAATCATGAGATTGACTTTATTTTGACTGGCTTACGAAAAACTGAAGGCATAAGTTTAACTGAATTCAAACAAAAATTCAAAATTACATTTTTAGACAAGTATGCTAATATCTTAAAAAAACATCGCAATTATTTCACCATAGAAAATGGCTACATCAAGTTCCAACCGAGTGCATATTTCATCTCGAACGAAATCCTTATGGAGTTTGTCTAGCTAAACTTTTCGGCTGTAATAGATAGTTAACACTTTCATTACACTTTCAATACGCAACAATTATACTGAAAAAACTATTTGACAACAAAAGAAAGGTTATTTTGTTCGGTGGTGAGGGAAAAAAGTGGAGGCAAGATGAAGTATAAAGTACATCGCGTTAATGTGAAAAACAATAATATGCAAGAAAAGTTAGAGCAATTTATCAACGAACTAAAAGGTGAAGTAATTTCTGTAATGCCAAATGTGCAACCTACATTCACATTGGCAGGAGCAACTGCAAAAGTCTATTGCATCCTTGTTGTGGAGAAAATAGCAGTAGAAAATTAATGCATCTGTAGCTTGGTGGCGTGTTTTTCTCTTTCCCAGCTTCGAAGGATTTTTCACGAATAATCTTTCGTGCAATAATAAAAGAAAATTTGGAGATACAATGGTAATCTACAGGGCAATTAAAATTCTTATGACAAGTAAATTTTTATATTCATTATTACTAAGTTCGGTGCTACTAATTGCCTCGTGCAAACAAAATAGTGGAGATTTGGAAATGACAACAGAAAAAGTTCACACTTTTTATTACAATTGGTATGGGACACCCGAGCATGATAAAAAATATTTTCATTGGAATCATGATATTTTGCCACATTGGTCGGACACTACTTGGAACAATGCGGGCGGATATGCAGGCGGTAATGATATTGGAGCCAATTTCTATCCAGAATTAGGATGCTACAGTTCCAATGACCCAAAAACCATTGCAGAGCACTTCAAATTAATTCGGAAAGCGGGAATTGGTGTTTGCGTAATTTCATGGTGGGGCAAAAATAGCTTCGAGGATAGATCAATTCCAAAATATCTAACTATTGCCCATAAATATGGGATAAAAGTAGCTTTCCACATAGAACCTTTTTATAAATCCGTAGAGGAACTTAGGGAACAATTAGAGTACATACACGCACAATACGGCAACCATCCTGCTATTTTCAAATCAAACAATAAACCTCTTCACTACCTGTATGACTCTTACAAAATAAATGGCAAAGAGTGGTCAAAATTATTAAAACCAGAAGGTTTACTGAGCATAAGAAACACCCCCCTCGATGCAACTATGATAGGATTGTGGGTGCATGCAAACGAAGGTAACTTCTTTGTTGATTCTGGCTTTGATGGATTCTACACATACTTTGCAAGTGACGGCTTTGTATATGGAAGCACAACCTCGAATTGGCAACATCTTTCAGAATTTGCAACCCAGAACGATTTGATTTTTATTCCATCCGTTGGACCAGGATACGATGATACTCGCATTCGACCTTGGAATGCACAAAATCTAAAAAAGCGAGAAGAGGGTGTTTACTACGAAAATATGTTCAAGTGTGCTGCTGAACTAAACCCTGACTATATCGCTATTACCTCATTTAATGAATGGCACGAAGGCACCCAAATTGAGCCTGCAATAACAAAAACAATCCCAAATTTCTCTTACGAAGATTATGGGAAAGAGGTAACACCTATGTTCTACATAAATAAAACGAAAGATTTAATCGATGCATATCAAAAACAAACTACAACTGCCAACAAAATTCATGAATAATCATCTTTTGACAATAGAACTGTCCTACTAAATCAAATTAGGCTTTCTATTTTTCTGGCAGAATCTATTTGACAACAAAAGAAAGATTATTTTGTTCGGTAATGAGGAAAGAATGAGAGAGGAGTAATAAGAGCAAGACGCACTACAGGAGGAATAACATGGGGGCAAATCTATCGAAGTTAAGTGACATTGAAATAGAAAAAATCTATTATGATTTACGCCTGATTGCCTTAAGAGTTGCACAAAGAATTCTCAAAAACAGAGATGATGCCGAAGATGTAGCCCAAACCGTATGCATGAAGTATCTGCAAAATATAGACTCCATCGAAAACTCACAAGCATGGGTAAATAGAACTGCACATAATGAAGCAATAGATTATGCCAAAAGACGGAACATCTCTTACGGCGATATGGGAAAGATAGAAGTTATACAATATAATAACAGCATCAAACAAGAAGATATTATTGGCATTGAAGCGGTTGATTTGAAAGAAGTCAAAGAGCTGCTTTCTCCAAAAGACTTTCAACTCTACCAGCTGGCACTGAAATATAACCATGACTCTGGCAAAATTGCCGGGAAACTAAATAAATCTACATCCTATGTTTATGGTGCTACGCATCGTATGAAAAGAAATCTCAGTGCTGCCAAATATCGTAAAGAGGGCTACGGTGGTTCTAGAAAAATTGTTGATTTTTATATGCACCGTAAAATTCTAATTTTTATCAATAAATTAGTAAAAAAAATGAAAGAAAATAGACTCGCCTCGATGCATAACTACTTTCGGAAAATAGATACTGACAAAATTCCCCAACTCGACATTGTGGAAACATTCACCTATAACATTCACCTACTTGCAAATGGTAGCTATGATGTCTATATCCCCTATGAAAATTCCCAAGGCACCATAAATTTTTGTTTTTTAGATTTTAAGACCAATCAGCTTAGTGAAATTGTGATAACAAAGTTTTACTTACAACCACCCTTAAAGTTAGAATCTGAAGATGTAACTTTGATGGATGAATTTCGCGTAAAACGAAAAGGATTACATGTACAAAGCAAAAAAGAGGCGAAAAAAATTTTCAATTTTTTGGAGGATAAAACACTATAAGACAATAAATTAGCCCAAAGCCAGTACAAGAAATAACATCTTTTCAGTCAAATAAGTAAGAAACTTATTTAGGAGGAAAAGATGTTTTTTAGTTTAAGGAAAAAAGTATTGATTGGGTTGTTGGGTTGTTTGTTGATGGGTGCCTCTGTATTAACCGCATCGGAGTACAGTGGATCACTGAGTAACATTAGCATATTAGCAGAAGCGGAAGCTGATGGTGATGAGATTATTTGTTTAGGAGAAGGTGATGGTTACATTGTGGTCATTATCAAAGGTAAAATTTACTATGTTGAGAAGCCAGCTAATTAATCCCAAGCAAAAGTAACAAGCCTGTTTTATCTAGTGTTTATCTACATAAATCAAACATTAGTGAAACAATGACGCAATTAACTGCTCTGAGTGTCGATTTCTGAGCAGAGAAATGGAGTCCTAGAGCTCTGAGTATCGATTTCCGAGCAGAGAAATGTAGTCCTAGAGCTCTGAGTATCGATTTCTGAGCAGAGAAATGGAGTCCTATGTCTCTGAGTATCGATTTCCGAGCAGAGAAATGTAGTCCTAGAGCTCTGAGTATCGATTTCCGAGCAGAGAAATGTAGTCCTAGAGCTCTGAGTATCGATTTCTGAGTCAACTAAAATTGATGTAAGGTGCATAAAAAAACCAAGGAGGATAAATTATGCCTATCTATCAGAAACCTAGAAGTGATGATGCGAGGATGTCTTTTATGAGACAAGCAAAGATTACAGCTGAACAAGACATTGCCGCAGGTAACCCGTATATCTCTCAAAGTTTAATTGATGAGATTTCTATACTATTGCCCAATTTTGAAACAAAGCTTATTGCTATTAACAAAAAATTGAGTGGTAGAGCCAAAGAGGTACGCGAACAACAAGCTGCCATCGAAAAATTATCTACATATACTCGCGACCTTTGGGCTGTTTTGAAAAGAAGAGTGTACCGACTTAATGAGCCAGCGGAAGTATTTTCTTTCTACCAATTGCCATTGGACGGCGTAACGCCGAACCTAACCACCAATGGTGCGTGGTTAACAATAGCAAAAAAAGTGATTGAGGGTGATGTGGCGGCGGTGGCGGCGGGTTATGATGCCATCGAAAACCCAACTGCATTAGAAGTTAACGAAATGCTTACAATTGCTTTGGCAGAATATGACGATGTGGCAATCGCAGACAGAAAGTATGATGAAGCACAAGAAGAAATTGCTGATTTGCGTGCACCAGCAGATTCTCTCATTCAAGAGGTGATGGACGAACTTCGCTTTACGCTAAGAAAAAAAGATGCACCGAGCCAAAGACGCATTATGCGAACCTACGGTGCTACTTTTAGCTTTGCAATAGGCGAACCAGGAGAAGAGACAGAATTAGGAACTGAACGCAGTGAAACCAGCGAAGCTAATTAAAATTGAGAAAAATTACCCCCTGCTTTAGCTGAGGGTAGAAAAAAACTCTCCCCGCTTCGGCGGGGAGATACAAATCACAGTTGGTGCTTTGTAAACAAAGCCACCAATAAAAGGAGAAGAGATGAAATATCAAGAAAAAAAAAGTAAAATAAATTCATTGTCTAAAGAAGTAAAAGAATTTCATCCTGTTTTAGAGCAACTTTTTAAGAATATGGATAAAATTCAAAATGTTGATTATACTCACGGTTCAAATGAACTAGGAGCTGATTTCGTATTAACTTCTCTTGATGATATTCTTTGTGAAACAGAATACATTGGTGTAATTGTTAAAACTGGAAATATAAACCAATCAAGAATCAATGGTATTGATAAACAGATTCGTGAATGTAATATTGATAGATTCGCTATTAATGGGAAAAAGCAAATTAGTTTAAATGTCATTTGGGTCATAACCAATGAAGGCTTTACAAGCAACGCTGAGAAAATAATAAATAATAAATTTAAAACAAAAAACATTAAATTTATTCGTGATAGTTCAATAATAAAACTAATTGATAAACATATCCAAGATTATTGGATGGATATAGATATTGAAGTAAGTGATTTAATTAATAAAGTAAACTTACAAATTCAAGATATTGATAGAAGTTTATCACTTGTAACAATTGAAAATAATTCATTTTACATTGAGCAGGAAATACTTAAACAATACGAAAATGAATATAATACTGAAAATACTAAAAGAAAAAAATTAATAATAAATAAAGAAATTGAAGATAATAATTTTTTGTTGATAGAAGGAGGTATGGGTGCAGGTAAATCTAAATTGTTAAGAAAAGTATGTTTAGATTATTCATCTATCGACAATTATGTTAAATTTGAGAGAATTCCAGTATTTGTGAGCTATGTAGATTTTTATGATAAATTCAATTCTTCAATTGATGATACTATCACTTCATTCCTCAATACTTATCAACACAAAGAATTGTTAGATAACAATTTTGTAATTCTGATTGATGGATTTGATGAAAAGTTATCTGAGAAAGATAAATTAACTGAATTGAATAAAATTTCTGAACAAGCATCAGAAAAGAGAAAGATAATATTAACAACCAGATTTCTTAGTGGTTTTATTGAAAAAGAATCAGAAATTTGCTCTTGTGAGAGATATGAAATTGCACCTTTGTCTTTAAAAAAAACTATCGAATTTTTAGAAAAGATTTGTAAATCCATCAATATTAGCCAAAGGATTTTTGAGGATTTAAAAAAATCAACTCTATTAAAAGAATTACCTAGAAGCCCTATTGCTGCAATATTACTTGCTAAATTATTGCAAGAAAACACAAAAGATTTACCTGCAAATATGACTGAGTTATACTCAAAATATCTTGAGTTAATGTTAGGGAGATGGGACATTGATAAAGACTTAGATTTAGAAACTCAAAAAGAATATCAAATATCTGAAACAGTTATTTCAAACATAGCAGAACATTTTATTGATGAAAATGTTGTTTCAATATCAGATTCTGAGTGTTTTTCCTATTTCGATGATTATCTCTCTGAAAGAAATACTGAAATAAGTTCTAAACAATTATATGATAAGGTTATAAAAAGATCAAATATTCTTAGTAAAAATAACATTACAAACGAAATTATGTTCTCTCATAGAACATTTGCAGAATACTATTATGCCAAATCTAAAAATAAAGAAAATTCACTAGTAATCAATGACAAAGCTTTCGATTTGTATTGGATGAATATCTGTTTTTTCTATATTGGTCTGAAGCAGGATTGTCCTGAACTATTACAAGATATTGTCAGTATTGATCCAAAAAACGAGTCTCAGGCTTGGTTAAAATTGATTAATATGTCAAATTACTTCTTGGCTGGATATTCAACTCCTTATATAATTGTTGAGGATAATTTGTTTAAGCTAATGATATATGCAGCTAAACTTTATCTGGATATTATAAGAAAGAAAATTGATTCTCCTTTTGGATTTTTATCTGAAATATCATTACTTTGGTGGATTCAATACATATTACGAGAAAGTTACTCTTATGAATATTTCGAAAAAGCACTTGATGCTACCATTTTAAAAATTGAAGAATCTTCAGAAGAACAAGATACAAAACTTTATGCTTTATTTTTCTCTAGTTTAGTTTTTTTAGAACTTGGGAATTCAGACTCATTTGAATATCTTATAAGTAATCATAAAACGGATTTGCCATTAAATCTTCAATTTGGTTTTTATTACGAAGGAGATAAATTGAAAGATACAAGTAAGATTATAAAGAAACAAGTAAAAAGAATTCATCGAAGATTGAGCAATTTACCAAACAAAGATATTGAATCTTTGCATAAAAATGCAATTTCCTTAAAAAAAATAACATAACTTGAAATGCCCCTAACAAACATATCAGCGGTTCAATCGATTGGCGATAACCCCTCTCCCCGCTACGGCGGGGAGATACAAACCACGGTTGGTGCTTTGTAAACAAAGCCACCAATAAAAGGAGAAGGAAAGATGGGAAAAAAGACAGTTAAGTTTAATGTATCAAATATTGATAAATTACCAAAGGATAAACCAGTTTTGTATAAAATCAAAACAAATGCAGGAACTACAAATTATGTTGGTGTAGCAAAACGAGGAAGAATTCAAGAAAGATTGAAAGAGCATCTGAATAGCGAAGAAATAAAAGGTATAAAGGTTGAAATTGAGCAAATGCCTTCAATCGCAGAAGCAAAAGAAAAAGAGACCAGAATAATAAAACGAACTAAGCCAAAATATAACAAACAAGGTAATGAAGACAATTAATGAAACAACTCCCCCTCTCCCCGCTACGGCGGGGAGATACAAACCAAAGAATAAGGCAGGAGGATAGCCACTCAACAAAATGAATAAAAACTTAAAAATATCAAAAAAGCTTAAATTGATTGTTGCATCGGATAATGACTCATATCTCTTTTGCAAAACAAAGCATATTATCGCAATAACATCTGAAAAGGAGTACATTAGGATTTTTAATCCCAAAAGATCTTGTCTCTTAACTGGTTCACTTTGCTCCATCATAGACGAATTACCAAATTACTTTATCAAACCGCACAAATCATACATTATCAATATGAAGAGGATAAAGAAAATCAGACCTTTGACTCGGAAGAAATATCTACTCACCATGGAAAATGGTATGGAAATCCCATTAACTAAAACTACCTTTCAAGAAATCATAGAATATTTTAAGTAGTAGATGATTTTGTTTAGCATAAGAAACCTAAAACCAGTTAATTGTCCCCCTCTCTCCGCTTTGGCGGGGGGATACAAACCATACCGCCAAGCGACAGACTAAGGTTGATGTTTTGCAAAAAAATAAATTTTATTTGTTTATATTAGAAGCACTTATCTGCTATGTGGGGCGACAAAAGGCAAACAGATGACTCTTATATAATAGAGGATGTAAAAATGAATAATAATATGTTAATCTTTATAAAAGCAAAGATGTTAATCTTTATAGAAGCAAAGATGTTAATCTTTATAAAAGCAAAGATGGTAATCTTTGTTGGTAAACTAAAATTCCCTTAGCTTGGGGCTGTTTAGCTTTTGCTAAACAGCATGGGTGGAAACGGCAAGCCCGAGCGTGATTTTTTTTAACATGCTATTAGTATAAAGAGTAACAAAATCGTTACTTTTTAAAAAATTAGAAGTTTTTTTGCTCCGCAAAAAAATAAAAAACAAATTAAGGAGTTTTAGATGAAAAAGATTTTAGTAGTTTTAATGCTGTTATTGGTAACAGTAGGGGTATTTGGCACAACATATTATGTGAATCAAGATGGTACGAAAGATTTTACGACAATCCAAGCCGCAATTAATGTGACGAGAAGTGGAGATAGAATCATTGTAGCAGCAGGTATTTATGTAGAAAACATCAAAATAAAAAGAAAGAGTATCTCTCTCGTTGGTGCGGAAAATGCAGGTGTAATCATTGATGGAAACCAAGGTAGTAGGGTAATTACGATTGATAACTGCAACAATTCAACGCTTTCTAACCTCACTATCATTAATGGTTTAAATTTTGTAGATGACTCTGGTGGTCGTGCGGAAGACGAAGTTTACGAATTCTTCGTTGAAAGTGGACTTATTGATGGTGGCCGTGCAATTGATTCAGCTCGTGGTAGCGGGATTTATTGCGTCAATTCTAATGTTACGCTATCTAACCTAACAATTGCTGAAAATGACATATCAGTTCCGATTGGTGATGGTGGTCTCGGTTTGGGAGCAGGTATCTATTGCGAATATAGCACTCTCGATATTAGCAATTCCGTCATCCGTAACAACACCATCACGACAGAGCAAATGGCTCTCGGTTTTGGCGGAGGTATCTTTTCGTTTGCATCAAATTTGAATTTAGATGAAGTAACCATTCTAAACAACAGCGTTACGGCGGCGGGAGCAGGTATGTTTTTGGGAAAACCCGCCTCTTCATCCAATAATTATGTTGCCAACTTAAATAAAGTTGTAATAGGTGATAATGTAGCTAGTAATAATGTAACCGTCCTCACTTACGGTGCGGCACTTTGTAGCGGTAATTGCGAAGTAAACTGCGACGATACTACTATTGTCAAAAACATTGCCAGTCAAAACACTGCCCTATACTTGTTTGAAGGTAGCACCACCACCTTCGAGAACAGTATCGTTTGGGACGGTTTCATCGATCTATCACCAGTTGGAGAGATAAATACTCTCACAATTGACTACTCCGACATCGAAGGTGGCTACGAGGGAGAAGGCAACATCGATGCCGACCCTCTGCTTGATGTAAACTATCAACCAATGTGGACAACAGATACCAAATCACCTTGTATCGACACGGGTAACCCAGATAGTGAATGGGATATAGATGACACTCCTGCCGACATGGGCGCTGTCCCTACTATAGACCACGATTACTACGACCGTCGATTAGAGAGCGGGTGGACATGGCTCTGCTTCCCTATCTTAGACCATGTTTACAAAAATGGTGATATCGCAAAACACATGCTGGCAGATATTATTAGTAACCAAAGTCCTCAATATTCCGATTTAGACCACGCACTGTGGCGAGAGTTTAATCATACTGAGGATGACTTCATCCAGCGGAATGATCTTAATAATGCATGGTCTAACCTAACCCACGAATTCACTAGTGTACAGGGCTATAAATTCCGCATGCAAGATAATGTGGAGGCAAATCTGGAAATGTCGGGCTGGTTAGCATCTCCCTATACTTATTTTCCTCCCCTTGAAGCTAACTGTGAACAGTGGATGGGTTATTTCTTGGAAGAAAGATTTAGTTGCGAGGATGCATTCGGCAATAACTGGGACAATGTCATTACTATCGAAGCCCAAGACTGGTATTATGTTGCAAATACAAATGGTCCAAGTTCCACGATACACTCCCTCGAACCTGAGCAAATGTACATCGTTACTTTCTATGAAGATGTTGATAATTTCCAATGGGATAATAATTTCGAGCAGGAAGCAGAACCATTCGTTCGTCTTGAACCTCAATACTTCGAGTACGAAGAGAAAGCAGATTACGAAGTGATTGATGTTTTGGATATTCCCGAGGATGTGGTTGAGATTGGTGTCTATCAAGATGACCGTTGCGTAGGTGCGGTGGTCACAGACGAAGACGCAGAACAAATCTTGGTCTATTCCGACCGTATGAACCGTGACGAAACCGTCTTTACCTTCCAACTTGTTTATGGCAGAAGTGGAGCAGTGCCACTAAACAACTACACCGTCTATGATGAGAAAGTGGGCGACTATGTGAAGGGTAACATTACTCCTGGCAGACAAGACTATTCTGCCATTCGCTTCGAAGGTGGTGAACCAACAGATCCACCGCAGGTGATGCAGCTACTCGGTAACTATCCCAATCCATTCACAGGTGAGACCACGATTTCTTTTTCTTTGACCACGAATTTACACGAAAAAGCACGAATTGAAATCTTTAACATCAGAGGACAGAAGGTGGAAAATCTCCAAATCACAAATTCACCAAATCAACAAATTATTTGGAACGCAAATAATTTCGCCAACGGTGTTTATTTCTACAAACTTGTGGTAGATGGTATTGCTGTCGATACAAAGAAGATGATCTTGTTGAAGTAACTACAAACAAAAAACCGCTCCAAAAGGAGCGGTTATTTTATATAAAGAGTAATTCATTAAATATTCTTTGACAAATATTTCTTGTGGTTTTTTTTCGAATTGTTCGAAAGTTCCATCAAGAGATAATCATTTAATGTATAATATCCCAAGGAGGATAAAATGTTA
>JABGOP010000010.1:36093-44104 GCA_018645365.1 Candidatus Cloacimonadota bacterium | reverse complement strand
CCTATCCAATTCACCGATACATCAATAGGTAATCCAACATCTTGGGAATGGGATTTCGAAAATGATGGAATCTATGATTCATTCGTTCAATATCCAACCCATATTTATACTTCAGAAGGGATATACAGTGTAAAACTGAAGATCACAACCGGAACTTCAGTGGATTCTCTTATTAAAGAAAATCATGTTACAGTATCTTATTGTCCACCTGCTTCACCGCACAATGTAAATGTGGAAATTATTCAACCTGACGCAATAATTTCTTGGACTGCAGTGGATACAACCGAATGTGGTTCTCAAATTATTCCTGATGGATATATTGTAAAATTTAGTGAGAACGATGGTGAATATTTCTTTTTGACTTATACAACAGAAGTAATTCATACTCACAATTTTGTCGCTCAATTTAGTCCTCAAATGTTTTATCGCGTAATTGCATTTAAAAATTATAGTAGAGAGCAGATCGAATATTTAGAGCAATTAAATAATACATGCGAGAAAATTAAATGGTCAGAAGTTAAGCAAAACCTGAATAGTTTTCGTAAGTAATTTCTGCTAACAAACGTGTCGTCGGTCCAGTCGGCGGTTTGCTTTGGTCTGAACCGTACCGATTCAGGGTTTAGCGGTTTGTACGGGCTTCCCGATAAATCGGGATGATTCCGCCGCACACGCCAAACATTGGGTGAACAGATAAAGGAGGAATAAATTGGTAAAAAAAGCAAATAAAATTATAATAACAAATGACAAAAATATTGAAGTTGAAGCTCAAACACCAATTATAATCTCAGCCAGTAGATCAACTGATATTCCTGCATTTTATTCTGATTGGTTTATGAGTAGATTAAAAAAGATGGTTAAAATATAAAATAAGGATATCTTATGAAGAATTTAAAGTTTATTATTTTGCTTTGTTTATTACCAATTTTACTTTTGAGTTCCAAAATTAAAATTGAAGATCAAATTTATTCACCTACGCAGATTTATCAAACTCACGGTGCATCGAGACTTACCCGAAATATGGTTGGTTTATGGACATTCGATGATGCTGAAAATCTAACTAATGCAACGACTGGGAATAACCTTGAACTAATTGGAAATCATCAAGTAGTTGCAGGTCCAGAAGATGGCGATGGTGCGGTGAACATTGGTGTGGACAGCTATTACGAATGTTTCCACGACATCGCTCCTAACGGAACGGGTGGAGCAAATCCACAATGGGTGAATAAGTTTACAATATTAATAGATTTCCAAATGCCATCGTCTGGACAATGGTACACATTTTTTCAAACCAATTACTCGAATTCCAATGACGGTGATGCGTTCATCAATGCAAGTGGACAAATTGGCGTCGGTGATACAGGATATTCAAATTATACAGTAATTCCCGGTGAATGGTATCGCTTGGTAATTTCATCAGATTTGGGTGTGCATTATGATTATTATCTCGATGGGCAGTTATTACAAAATGGAGGTTCACAAGAGTTTGAAGGTAGATTTGCACTTTATCCAAATAATGATGGAAATACAGTATTATTTTTTGCTGATAACGATGGCGAAGACAATGCCTTCAACATCGCCCAGGTTGCGTTATTTGATACAGATTTGAATTCAACTGAAATCGATGCATTGGGTGGTTTCGGACACGATATTCCCTCCCCACCACAAGTCGATATGAATCCGTATTTGCAAAGTCCAACACCAAATTCTGTTTACATTAGTTGGCACTCTTCTTTGTCAGATGAGACTATTGTAGAATACGGCACGACAGAAAATCTGGGTCAGCAACAAATTGGCTCGGTGCATACATTCAATAGTGAAACAGTTTGGCATACTACACACCTAACAGGCTTAAATGCAAATACTGAATATTTCTACAGATGTATCACCGCAGATGCAGAAACACCAATTCACAAATTTCGAACTTTGCCTGAAAATAGTACAAATGACGGACACATCCGTTTTGCAGTTTATGGAGATACTAGAACCGATTATGCAACTCAAACAATGGTCGTATTAGCAATGCAGGATAAATTTGCAGAACTATATGGTGAAGATTATCATAACGAAGTTCACACTATTTTCAATGTGGGTGATATTGTAACCAGTGGAAATACACTTTCACAATATATTATTGAACATTTCAACCCCACAATCTCGCTCACTCGGAATATTCCGTATATGATTAGTATTGGAAATCATGAAGAAGAAGCAGCACATTTTTATAATTATATGAAGTATGAAGATTTTGGTGGTGATGAAGGTGAAAAATACTACAGTTATCGACTTGGAAAGATTTTATTTATCTCTTTGAATAGCAATACACAAGGAAATACTCAAATCAATTGGTTGGAAAATCAGCTAGAATATGCTCAAAATAATGATGAAATCCAGATGATTTTCACATTTTTGCATCATCCAGGGCATTCAGAGATTTGGCCAGATGGCAATACAAATTGGGTGCAATATTCCGTAATTCCATTATTAAATCAATACGATAAAGTAGAACAACTCACTTACGGACATTCCCACAATTATGAACGCGGTGCATTGGCAGATGGAAATCTTCGATTAATGCTCAATGGTGGTGGTGGTTCTGCTCTCGACCGTTGGAGAATGTATGATAATCAACAAGATTATGCAGAACTTCACAAATCTCTCGACCATTATTGCTACACGATTGTTGATATTGATATCGCAGAAAATAGTTATACTGCCAAAACTTATAGTCTGGGGCACACCGATTTATGGCTTGATAACGAATTGGTTGATGAATATGCTCGAAAACGAAATAATCCTGCACCATTATTACCAATGCCAATTTCACCGATAAATTATGCTTCTGAAAATGTGATTTTAATAGCATCAGAGATTGAAAGCGAATTCGGTCTAATGACATCACAATTTCAATTAGTTGAAATTGATGAAAATTGGGAAAATACAATCATTGATGAAACACGAGATGCTACCAATATCTATTGGGATACTGGTTCACCAAATTATGAACCAATTAATCAGAATGAAGGAATTATTCTCACAGAACTTGCAATAAATTCAGATTTATTGCAAATTGAACATTCATACAAATGGCGAGCTCGTTACCGTGATAAAAATCTCAAATGGTCTAATTGGTCGAATGAAATAGCGTTTCAATTTGTTGATGTTTTAATGGGCGATGTGGATGAGAATGGTGAAGTTCAAGCGTTTGATGTTTCGCTTGTTTTGCAGAATGTGGTTGGACTTATCGATTTTTCAGAAGAGCAAATCATTGCTGGTGATGTAGATGGAAATGGTCAAATTCAAGCAATGGACGCTTCTTTAATTTTGCAGTATGTAGTTGGCGTTATTAATGAATTTTGATTGATAAAAAAGGAGAGAAGATGAGAATGCGCTCAGTTGTAGTTTTAGTAGTTTTATTATTTTGCTCGATTTTATGGGCACGAGATATTGATGAGATATCTTTCGGAACAGCTGTTTCTTTTGAAGCAGTAACTTGGAATACAGAGTGGTTTCCATTGAATGGAGAAACAACTATCAATTATGTTTCGCAGATTGTGGAAGCACTTGATGTGGACTTTTTAGCATTTCAGGAAATAGATAATTTTTCCTCTTTTGCACAAATGATAGAGGATTTAACGAATTTTGATGGCTATTATGTGGATAGCGAATATTCGGGGTTAGCGTTCATTTACAAACCGAATACTGTTACGATTTCAGAAATTTATGAAATTTACACAACCCAATCATATTGGCGACCATTTCCACGCTCGCCATTAGTGGTTGAACTTCAATTTATGAATGAAAATTTCATTCTCATTAACAATCACTTCAAATGTTGTGGCGATGGCTACATCGATTGGGGAGACAATTGGGATGAAGAAAAAAGGCGTTATGATGCTTCGGTTTTATTGAAAGAATATATTGATGAAAATTTCCCAAATGAGAATGTCATTGTTTTGGGCGATTTGAACGATGAAATTACAGATGCTTCATCGGACAATGTTTTTCAACCGTTTTTTGATGATGATGCAAATTATCGGTTCGCTGATATGGAAGTAGCAGAAGGAAGTAGTGCCGATTGGTCATATCCAACTTGGCCATCTCATATCGATCATATTTTGGTTACAAATGAACTTTTTGATGAACTTGAAAATGCTACAATAGAAACAATAAAAATCGATGAATTTATGAGCGGTGGCTGGAATCAATATGAAAATAATATTTCCGATCATCGTCCTGTTGCACTGAAGATAGAATTTAATAACACAATTTATGGTGATGTAGATGGCAACGGTGAAGTTCAGGCGTATGATGCATCACTTGTTTTGCAAAATGTGATCGAGTTGATTGATTTTAATGAAAACCAAATTTTCACTGCCGATGTAGATGGAAATGGCATTATCCAAGCTTACGATGCTTCCTTGATTTTGCAGTATGTAGTCGGTATAATTGATGAATTCCCAATTGATTAAAAATTGAAAATAAAATCATTAGATTTATCAACAGATTTAAATCATGATGGATATAATATCAATAATCAATTTGGTGGCAGAATGAAATGCATTACTTTTTTATTAATTTTTCAAATTAACTTTATTTTTGCATTTTACGATATTCGGGAAAATGTGAGTTTACCAGATGATTTTATTGTCGGTGCTGATTTATCTTTTCTATCAGAATTTGAAGATAATAATGGGCAGTATTTTCAAAACTGTAATGCAGATAATGGCATTTCTATCTTACAAAATCAAGGAATGGATTGGGTGCGTTTGAGAATTTGGCATACACCTGAAAATGGTTATTTGAATTTAGAAAAAATACTTGAATCTGCTCAAAATATATTTAATCATGATTGTCAATTTTTGCTTGATTTTCACTATTCAGATACTTGGGCAGATCCAGGACAACAGAATATCCCAGAAGCATGGGAAAATTTATCAGTTGAAGTAATGGCTGATTCTATTTACGAATATACTAAAACTGTTGTTCAAAAGTTAAAAGAGCAAAATACACTTCCAAAAATTATTCAAATTGGTAATGAAATTGATAACGGTTTTTTATGGCCAGTTGGACAATTCCCTAATTATGATAATTTTTTCTATTTACTTAACCATGCAATTTTGGGAGTTCGAGATGCGTTAGATGAATCAGATGATGTGAAAATAATGATACACAATTCACAAGGAGGTAACAATTCAACCTGTGTATGGTATTTCAATCTGCTAAATGAACATAATGTTGATTATGAAATCATTGGTTTATCTTATTATCCATGGTGGCATGGAAATATAGATAATTTCCAAAACAACTTAATTGATTTGGCAACTCGATTTAATAAAGATATTATTGTAGTGGAAACTGCATATCCGTGGACATTACAAGGCATTGATGAACATAACAATTCTGTATGGAATGAAAATCAAATTTTACCTGATTATCCTGCAAGTAAAGTTGGACAGGCTCAATTTTTATTTGATATTTCAGAAATTATCACAAATTTACCTGATAATCATGGGTTGGGGTTTTTCTATTGGGAGCCTGCATGGTTAGCCTACCCGTCAATGGAAAACTGTTCAAATCCATGGGAAAACCAGACGCTATTCGATTTTGCAGGAAATATTAATACCTTGGAAGATACCGAGCCTAACCCTACATTGGTTCATTTCTCAGTTGACATGTCATATTTGGAACCCGAAGAGTTTAATACAAATGGAATTGCTTTACGCGGGAACATTTTACCTCTGATTTGGCAAGAGAATAATATAATGCTCGACAATGATGGCGACCTAATTTATACAACAGATATACTTTTTCCTTTGTCTGAATTATTAAATTTACAATATAAATTTATAATTGCGAGTGATAATCCAATCTGGGAAAGTGGTGAAGACCGTCGAATTATTATCAATTATTCTTGTAATAATCAAGAATTACCTCTTGCTTATTGGGATAGAATTTATTTTGAAGATGTTATGGGTGATGTAGATGACAACGGCGAAATTCAAACTTATGATGCATCACTTGTTTTGCAAAATGTGATCGATTTGATTGATTTTAATGAAAACCAAATTTTCACTGCCGATGTAGATGGAAATGGTCAAATTCAAGCTTACGATGCTTCTCTCATTTTGCAGTATGTAGTCGGTATAATTGACGAATTCCCAATTGATTAAAAATTGAAAATATTGACAAAGATGTTTGCTTAAATTAGTATGATTCATTAGAAAATAAAGTGCCAAAAGGAGAATAAAAAGATGAAAAAAAGTTTAGTTTTTTTATTTGTATTAGTTAGTGTTTTAACTAATGCTCAGATTGATTTGCTTGATATTGCCGTCACGCGTGATATTGAAGCGGGGCAACATGCGATTGATGATTATAATGAATATCTCGAAAAACATCCATTTAAACAGACAAAATTTAAAGAGATCAATCGATTTATGGCAAGAAACGAAAATTTTTTAATTATTGTGGAAAACGAATTGTATCCGTTAATTCAAGATGCAATTGCTACTTACCAAGAAGATCTTTTTGCGGAAAACTTAAGTTCAATTTTAGTGGGGTTTTCTGGCACATCAAGCACAAATTTGCGAACAATAATGCAAAATTATTTTAACAGTGATAATATTATTGGTGCTATTCATATTGGTGATTTGCCAACTGCTTGGTACGAAATGTACGAAGACTTTAATGGTGATGGGGCTCCAGATGATACTTTGATGGTAAATTTCCCGATAGATCTCTATTTTTCCGATTTAGATGGAGTTTGGAATGATGTAGATGATGATGGAAAATATGATGAGCATAACGGTGAAGTTCACCCCGATATTTGGTTTAGTCGCATAAAGGCAGATAACCTTACTTTGGTGGATTATAGCGAATCGGAATTGATAAATCGCTATTTTGAACGCAACCATCAATTTAGAAATGGTAATCTCCCTCAGTTCGATAGAGCTTTGGCGTACATTGATGATGATTGGCAAAATGCAGGGGATTATTATCAAGAAAATATGGAGAGTTGCTTTGATGGAGTTGTATTAGTTAATGCATCTAACAGTACTACTGCACATGATTATCGTGCAAATCGTTTACCAGCTGACTATGATTTCATTCAAGTTCATGTTCATTCAAATCCAACATCTCACTACTTTTATTTTAATAACGGTAGCGCCTATGAAGGATTCTATAATAACGAATTAAGCTCGATTAATCCAACTGCTTATTTTTACAATCTTTTCGCTTGTGCCAATGCTCGATATGAACAAACAAATAATATGGGAAGCTTATATCTTTTGGGGAATGATTACTGTTTGGGAACAATTGGTTCTTCCAAAACTGGAAGCATGCTTCACTTTGAAAATTTTTACAATCATCTTTCAGAAAATAATATATTTGGCGCAGCAATGCAAAATTGGTGGGAACAATCAGTGGATGTATATAATGGATTAGCAATAAGTTGGCAGCGGTCGTGGTTTTACGGTATGGTATTTTTGGGTGATATAACCCTTAAATTAAATTATCCGCGAAATTTATTTGTAGATAGTGAGTATGTTGGATATGAAGATGGTTCCCTAGAACGTCCTTTTAACACAATACAAGAAGGGATTGACCACGTAGAGGCAAATGCTACCGTATTTGTTTCAGCAGGTATCTACTACGAAAACATTGTTTGGCCAGCTACAAGCGGCATAAATCTAATTGGCGAAAATATGGAAACCACAATAATTGATGGGAGTGAAAGCGGAACTGTGCTACGGTTTGAAGAAAATTTAGCGGGTATTATTGACACCACCACTGTAATAACTGATTTTACGATTACAAATGGTTCAGCTTATAAAGGCGGCGGTATTTTTTGTTCTTCTTCCAGTCCGAGTTTAGAAAATGTAACGATAACAAATAATTTGACTAGTGGTTATGGTGGTGGGATTTATTGTCTTGATAATTCCAGTCCAAATTTAGTTGATGTAACGATAACAAATAATTCGACTAATGGTTATGGCGGCGGAGTTTATTGTCT
>JABGOP010000010.1:0-35993 GCA_018645365.1 Candidatus Cloacimonadota bacterium | reverse complement strand
GTTATGGTGGCGGGATTTATTGCTATGAGTCTAATTCAAGTTTGCTGGATGTAACAATCAGCGCTAATTCAGCTACCTATAATGGAGGTGGAATCTATTGCTTTTCTTCCAGTCCGAGTTTGGTAAATGTAACAATCAGCACCAACTCAGCTTCTACTGGAGGCGGAATCTATTGCTTTTCTTCCAATCCGAGCTTAGAGAATGTAACGATAACAAACAGTTCAGCTAGTTCTGGCGGTGGGATTTTTTGTTCTTCTTCCAGTAGCCCGAGTTTGGTAAATGTGGTAATTAGTGATAATATCGCTAATTCAAGAGGTGGTGGAATTTATTGCTATTCTAATTCCAATCCAAATTTGTTGAATGTGACGATTTCGGGTAATTCGGCTACAACTGGCGGCGGGATTTATTGTCGCAATTCTTCCAGCCCGAGCCTGTTGAATTGCATTATGTGGAATGATTCACCGCAAGAGATTTATTTTTATGGATATCCTGGCGCAAATACAATTACAATTGCATATTCTGATATTCAAGGTGGAGAATACGGCATTGTAACAGATGATAACGGCACAGTTTATTGGGAAGCAGGTAACATAGCTACAGACCCACTTTTCGTTGATGCAGCCAATGATAATTATCATTTAACTTTTAATTCTCCTTGTATAAATGCCGGTAATCCAAACTCACCACTCGATCCAGATGGAAGCATTGTAGAAATGGGAGCATTTTATTGTGAGATGAATCATGGTGATGTAGATTACAACGGCGAAATTCAAACTTACGATGCATCATTGACGCTCCAAGATGCTGTGGGCTTAATTGAGTTTAATGAAAATCAAGTTTTTGTTGCCGATGTAGATGGAAATGGTCAAATTCAAGCTTACGATGCTTCCTTGATTTTGCAATATGCAGTTGGTTTAATTGACGAATTTCCAGTAGGTGACTAGTTTAAATATTTTATCGCTTGACTTGAAAACACAAATAAAATGGATTCGATTCAAAATAAAATTGAAAAGAGTTCATGAAAAAAAGACATTTGATAATTGCGTTGTTTTTGTTTGCATCTGTATTTTTGGAAGGTTACAACTTTGTTTCGCCAATGGTACAGCAAAGGCAAAGTTATATCAAAAATCCACAAGTTTATGATTTACAACAAAAAAATATCATTATCAACTCGGAAAGAGTGTTTAACGATTCTCTCCAATTTACCAAAAATAATGACTATCAAATTGATTATCAAAAAGGGCAAATATTTTTCAAGAAAGCAGTTGGAAAAATTACCATTGAATTTTTAATTTATCCTTCCAAATTATTGAATAAATTCAGTTACTATTTGGTGCTAGATTATGTAGATTCTTTGGATTATATTCCTTCGATAAAGCCCAAAAATGTTTTTCGTTACGGCTCGAATATCGACATTAGCGGGAATAAAACAATTCTTGTTTCTGTAGCAGAGGGCGAGCCACAAATCAATCAATCCTTATTTCTAAAAATTGATGGAAATATTAGTGAAAATATAAAAATTAAAGCACAATTAACCGACAGCAAATCGCCCATCACGCCTGAAGGTAATTCCAGATATATCAGTGAAATAGACAATATCTATTTAAAACTTTATGGTAAAAATTACGATATTGCTTTCGGTGATTCAGAGATGCAATTTTCGAACACAAAATTCATGAATATTTTTCCTAAATTTGAAGGTGTGAAACTTGGTTGGAAAGATAAACATAAATTTTCTGGTGCAATGGCAATTTCCAAAGGAAAAAATAAAACAACTGTCATCAAGGCAGAAGAAGCGAAACAAGGTCCCTATTATATTGCTGTAAATTCGATTGGTGTGAAACTTGTCCCCGCTTCTGAGTCTGTTTTTTTGAATGGCGTTAAAATGGAGCGTGGGGCAGATTATATCGTTGATTACACAGAGGGAAGTATTACATTTACAAATTTGCATTTTATCTCTTCAGCATCGCACATTCGAGTTATTTTTCAATATTCGGACGAAAATTTTAGACAAAATCTTTATCTAACATCAGCAGAAATCACATTTGTTGAAAACTTGAAATTAAATACTCATTTAATGGTGCAAAATGATGATAGTGCAAATCCACTTTCTGCTGATTCCACCAAAATAGCAGAAAACAGAACGAATGTTAATGTGCAATTAAATTACCAAAAAAGCGTGTTTCGTTTTGCTGCAGAGGGGCTTTATACATATTTTGCAAGCGATAAAGACACAATTGATTACGCTGGAAATGTCGAATTTGCTATCAAGCCGAATTTATTTAATTCTGAATTTATTTTTAATTATTGTCATTTAGGTGAAAACATTTCACCTCTTGCCGACATCAAAAATTCCACAGAAATTTATGAGATTGGCGAAACCGAAAATTTGACGCAAATTGATGAATATTCACTAAACTTTTATGCAAATATTTTCGATTTTTATAAACCAGAATTATTTTACAAAATTTTTCTAAATCAGTCTCGATATTTTTCGTTAAATTCAAATTTTAATCAACAAAAATATTTTCCAAAAATATTCCACCGTTTTTTAAATTTCGAACAAAATGAGATAAACATTAAACTTTATTCGCTAGATGCAAATTACAAAACTAAGTTTTTTGATTTTGGTTTAAATTATTTAAGTAAAATGGCGAATAATACGACAGAAATTCGCAAAAAAAAATATTTTATTGAACTCAAAAATAACAATTTTTCATCTCAACTTTTTTTTGAAAATAATAATGAATATGAAAAATTATCGGAAACATATGGAATTAAATCAATGCTAATTTCGCAAAATCATCGTGTTAAAATTGATGTTGCAAAACGGATTGTAAGAGATTCTATTCAACAAAGTTATGATGTGGCAGATGTGAATTTGCACAATTCATTTTTCCAAAATTTGCTAAAATTTAATTCGTATTATACTTTGAAAAATGTAGAATTTTATGAAAAGACTCGTGCTTTAGAATTTGTTGGCGATGATTTTGGCGTTTACGATAGTTTGGGTAATATTGCCGAAAATGGTGAATATGATTATGTGATAACAGGTGTTGATTATGAAAATCCACAACCGTCAATTGAGTTAAATGCTAATTTTAGATTTTTTGTAAATCCGAATTTACTAACAAATTCTTTTTTGAAAATTTTTAGGACAGAATCACATTTAATGATTTCAGAAAATTCCAAAAGTCCACAGAAGATGAGAGTTTATTATTTAGATCAAAATATTTTATTGAACGAAAATTTCACTCTTTATGGAAGCTGTAAAATTCAGCAAATTTTATGGATTGATTTTGGCAAAAAAGTGACATCTCGTTTCAAAATTAAAAATGAAAAAATAATAGATACGCGCTACAATGATGAGATGGAAAAAAGAGAAACGCAATTTTTCGAAGCAAAATTTAATTTGAATTTTTTGCGAAACACAAACAGCGAAATAATCTTTGAAAATGCAAAATCTAAAATCAACAGTGTGCAAAGCGAAATAAATTCTATTCAATTAGACATTCGCAATAAAATGACAGGTAATTTTACTTTGCAATCGACCTTTGACTTTTCGGAAGAAAGTGGTTTTGATACATCAAATTATCAAATCACATCTTTGCGAATTAACGAACATTTGACTTGTTTTTGGAAGCGTAAATACAGGTTGTTAGCTAGTTTAACTTGCAAAAGAAACTTTTCTGATTTTAGTGGATATTACAACGAAAAAAAAGATGGTTTTATCTTTAAGTGGTTCTCAAATGTCTATTTTTCACTAAATAATTATACTTCGTTTTCACTCAAATATTCTGGTCAAAAATATCCAAATGAAGATGATTTACATAAATTTAGTGCAGAAATTAAAGCGGAATTTTAATTTTGAAAAAAATGGTTGCCGATAAAGATAAGTTCGCTTTTTTGACATAAATTTTGGGAGGAGTTTTGGACGATATTTTTGTGTTGGCGGAAATTAACGAATTACGAGAAGAAATAGAGCATCATAATCGGTTGTATTATGAGCAAAATACACCCCAAATTTCCGATTTGGAATACGATTATTTAGTGAGAAAATTAGAGCAACTGGAAGAAAAATATCCACACTATAAAACAGAAAATTCACCAACTCAAAAAGTTAGCACCGACCTTTCCCAAAATGCCAAAACTATTCCTCATAAAATCCGAATGTACAGCCTGAATAATGTCTATTCGATTGCTGAATTGCAAACATATCTGCATAAAATTTCTGCTGAAATTGGCTTTTTACCAAAGATAAGTTTAGAACATAAAATTGATGGATTTACAATAAATTTATTTTACGAAAATGGCGTGTTGAAATACGCTACAACTCGCGGTGACGGCTTTGATGGAGAAGATGTAACTGCTAATGTGAAGATGATAAAGTCAATTCCACAGAAGATTTATTACCAAAAAAAAATCGAAATTCGCGGTGAAGTTTTTTTGCCAATTTCAGAATTTGAAAATTTGAATAAATTGCGTTCTGAAAATGGACAAAATATCTTTGCAAATCCACGCAATGCAGCTGCCGGAACAATCAAATTGAAGGATTCTTCTAAAGTTGCAGCACGAAATCTAGGCTCGTTTATGTACACAGTCGGATTTTCTGAAAATCTTGAAATATCATCACAAAATGAACTTTTACAATTCTTGAAAGATAACAATTTTAGTGTTAATAAACAATCTTTTATTGTTGATAATTTTTCGGAAATTAAAACATATTGCCAAACATGGGAAAACGAACGAAGTTCATTAAATGTTGAAATTGACGGGATTGTGGTGAAAATAGATGATTTTGAAATTCAGCAAAAATTGGGATTTACCTCTAAATTTCCAAAGTGGGCGATAGCCTTCAAATTCAAAGCAGAAGAGAAAGAAACGCAACTTTTGAATGTGAAATTTCAAGTTGGCAGAACGGGAGCTGTTACACCGGTTGCAGAGTTAAAATCCGTTTATATTGCTGGTTCAATGGTTTCAAATGCTACCTTGCACAATGCAGATGAATTAAAACGACTCGATCTGAAAATTAACGATTTTGTTACCATCATCAAATCGGGCGAGATAATTCCTAAAATAATTAAAGTAAATCTGCAAAAACGCCCACAAAATGTTGCTGAAATTAAGTTTCCCAAAATATGTCCAGCGTGTCAAACCACCCTCCAAAAAATTGATAATGGTTCCATCACTTATTGCACGAATATTAATTGTTCAGCACAAATACAAAAGAGGATTGAGCACTTTGTAGCGCGCTCAGCAGTTGACATTGAAGGTTTAGGAGAAGCAGTTGTAGAACAACTTTTACGGAATAATTTAATTGAAAAATTACAAGATATATTTGTTATCGATTTTAAAAAATTTAGTGAGTTGGAAAAACAAGGCAAAAAATCTTCTGAAAATTTACAGAACGCACTTAAAAAAGCAAAAACGCAAAAATTCCATAAACTACTGTTTGGCTTAGGAATTCGCTTTGTTGGTGCGAGAATTTCAAAAATTTTGACATCAAATTATCACACTATTGACAATTTAATGTTAGCGAAATTTGAGGATTTAATTGCAATTGATGAAATTGGTGAAAAAATTGCTCAATCAGTCGTTGAATTTTTCCAAAGTGAAACTAATTTGCAAATGGTTGCAGACTTGAAAAAATACGGTGTAAAATTTGAAGAAAAATTAGAAAATATTAGTAAAAAATTTTCTGAAAAAACATTTTTGTTTACTGGAACTTTAGAAAAATTAAAACGAAACGAAGCAAAAGAAATCGTTGAAAATAACGGTGGCAGGGTAGTTTCAGTTGTTAGTAAAAAATTGAATTATTTAATTATTGGTAAAAACTATGGTTCTAAAATGGCGAAAGCTCAAAAAAATGACTCAATTAAAATAATTGATGAGGCAAAATTTATAGAAATGGTTAAAAAGTGAAAATTTTAGAAAAGTACATTTTGAAAGAAAATTTTAAACCATTTATAGTATCGCTGATAGTTACTACATTTGTCATGCTTTTGGATAAAATAATTGACCTTCTAAATCTCATCATCGAGAAACATCTCGATTTCTTTACAGTCGTAAAAATTTTTGGATTGAGTCTGCCATTTATTTTGGCACTCACAGTGCCGATGTCAGTTTTATTGGCTTCGATAATGTCATTTGGTCGTCTTTCTGTTGATAATGAACTCGTTGCTTTCAAATCTTGCGGAATTAATATTTTCAATTTGATGAAGCCAACGGTAATTGCGGCGATTATTCTCTCATTTTTCATGATATATTTCAATAATGAAATTCTGCCGAACACAAATCATGAACTCAAAAATACGATGATAAAAGCACATTATCGCAGACCCATTACGGCGATTATACCGAACTCTTTTAATCAGATGAAAGATTACACTATTTACGCGAAAAAACGCATTGGCGATGAATTACGTGGCATTGTGATTTACAATCGTGAATCATCAAAATTTCCACAAACTATTGTGGCAGAAAAAGGTAAGATATTTTTATCGAATGGTGGAAACACTTTGAAGGCAACTCTTTTTAACGGTGAATATCACGAACGAGATGAAAAATTTCCACAAAAATATAAACTGAGTAAATTCAAAAAATTTACATTATCATTACCCGATTTAGGTTATAAAATGAACAATAATAGATCTGATTATCGAGGTGATCGCGAGTTAAGCTCTGCTGCAATGAAAGAAATAGTTGAAGAAAAAAAAATGAAAATCAGCGAGCTTGATGATAATATTGAAAACTTTTCTTTTGAATTGAGTAAGTTGAAAAATCAAAAACAGTCGCAAATTAAACAAAAAGAGATAAAATCACTCAAAAATAAATTGAACTTGAAAAAAGATAAAAAAAATGGGTTGTTGCGAGACATTCGTAAGTATGAAGTAGAAATCCACAAAAAATATGCGATTGCATTTGCTTGCATTTTTTTCGTATTGATCGGTGTTCCTATCGGAATGATGACAAAAACAAGTGGCGTTGGAATGGCATTTTCAGTAAGTTCAATCATTTTTTTACTTTATTATGGTTCTCTCACTTTGGGCGAAGAATTTGCGGATAAAGGTGTTATTTCACCATTTTTGGCAATGTGGATTTCCAATATAATTTTTGGAATTGTGGGAATTTATTTAACCATAATTTCCGTGAAAGAAATGAAATTTATCGATTTGAACAAATTGAAAAAAATGACTGGAAAAATATTCAGATGAGAATCTTAGATAAGTATATTCTGAAATCTTACATTACCACATTTTTGGTGATTTTATTCTCATTTTTTGTGCTGTTTCTTGTTGTTGATATTTCAGACAGATTGCCGCGATTACTTCGAAAAAGTGCAGAAATTAGCGATATTATTGCCTATTTTGTACTTCGAATTCCATATTTGATGTTACTTGCATCGCCGGTGATTATCCTTCTCTCTGGGCTTTTTGTAATGAACAATTTATCTAAATATAGTGAGTCGATTGCTATTCGCGCTGCTGGCATCAGCATTTTTAGAATGATAACTCCGCTCATTTGGTTTGGTCTATTTTTCAGTATATTTATTATGTTTTTTGGTGATTTTGTTTTACCAAAAGCAGAAGAATATCGAAATTATATTTATACCGAAAAAATCAAAAATATGAAAGTGAAAGATAACAAAATGCGATCGCACATAAATTATTTGGGACAAAATAATAATCTTTACTACATCGGCTTTTTTGATGGTTACAGAAATACGCTAAAAACTATTGATGTAACAAATTACGATGAGAAAAGAGGTGTTTTGAATAAGAAAATTACTGCCACTTCTGCCGATTGGAAAAATGGTGCATGGCAGTTTGAAAATTGTGATATCAGAATCTTCAAAAATGGTAAATTTGAGGAACTAATCCACTATGATTCAACTACAATTGCTGAAATAGATGTAAAACCAATAGATTTTATTAAGAGTGCCAAAAAACCAATTTCAATGAATTATTTCGAACTAAAAGAATACATCAAGCGATTGAAAAAAATCGGTGAAAAATATAGCAAAGAACTCGTTGAATTAAACTTAAAAATTTCATTTCCGTTTGCCAATTTGATTATTTTGTTGTTTAGTGTGCCGCTTGTATCCACGATGTCACGTAGTAAGGGGCGAGGAATGGTTTTTGCCATCGGACTTTTGGTCTGTTTTTTGTATCTATCGGCTTTGCGAATTTGTCAAAGTTTGGGTTATAATGAAGTGTTATCGCCATTTATGGCTGCGTGGTTACCGAATATTGTTTTCGCATTTGTTGGCATTATTTTCGTTGTAAAAGCAGAGGTGTAGATGCGAATTCTAATGATTTTAGAAAGAAATTTTCCACCAGATGTAAGGGTAGAAAAAGAGATAAAATCACTAATTGCGGCAGGATATGAAATTGTTTTATTAACATCTTCTGTTGATTCAGAAAATGAAATAAAACATTGGAATGATGCAATTATACATCAGCATAAAATGTCAAAATTTATTTATAAAACAAGTGTTGGTGCTTTAAAATTTTCTTTTTATTTTTTGTATTGGAAAAAGTTGTTAACAAAAATTTTCCAACAATATAAATTTGATGCAATTCATCTGCACGATTTGCCGCTTTCAAAAATTGCAGATAAATTTGCAGATAAATTTCAAATTCCTTTTATTTTAGATTTGCATGAAAATTGGCCAGCTGCACTAGAAATTGCTGTTCACACAAACACTTTTTTGGGCAAAATGCTATCTTCAAATAAGCAATGGGAAAATTATGAAAAAAAATATACAAAGAGGGCAGATGCTGTTATAACTGTTGTTGAGGAGATGAAAAATCGGATTTGCAAACTTGAAATTGAAGAAAATAAAATTTCAGTTTTGCAAAATACAATTGAGCTTGAAAACTTCATAATAAATGCAAATAAAAAAGACGATGATAAAATTAATATTTTTTATTCGGGTGGTATAAATTACCATCGTGGATTGCAGATAGCGATTGATGCGATTAAAATAATTAAAGAAGAATATCCTGAAATTAGGTTGCAAATTGTTGGTAGCGGTAGTTACGAAAAGATCTTGCGTCAAAAAGTTATGACTGAGAATTTATCGAATAATGTAGAATTTTACGGTTGGAAAAATTATTCAGAAATGATGATGATGTTACAAAAAGCACAAATTGCAATAATTACGCATCTCCGCTCGATTCAGACTAACAACTCTTCACCAAATAAACTTTTTCAGTACATGTTTTCCCAAAAACCAATTGTAGTGAGTGATTGTGATTCTGTAAAACGAATCGTGAAAAAGGTAGGTTGTGGTGTTGTTTATAAAGATAAAGATTCTGGAGATTTAGCCAAAAAGATTAAACTGTTATTAAAAAATGATAAACTTTGCCAAAAAATGGGGAATTATGGTAAGGTGGCAGTTGAGACAAAATATAACTGGCAAAATAGTTCAAAAAAATTAATTGAAATGTATCAGAGAGTTTTTGAAAAATGAAAATATTAATTACAGATTTAGCATATTTTCATCATAATTATGGTGCACAGGCTTTATTATTACCATTAATTGAAAAAATTAGAAACAGGATAGATGCGGAAATTTCCATTACAATATCAGATACAAAATATATTCGTGAAGATAAAATTTTTGCAAAAAAGAATAACTTAAAATTATTCATTAAACCTCGTTTAAAAAGTTCTACATTATTTTCTTTGAATGATTGGATACAACTTAAAAAATACAATAATTTAATAAAACAAAATGATGTAATCATCGATTTAGCCGGCATTGAATTTATTGGGAATTTACCAAAAACAACAAAGTGGAAAGAATTGCTTAATGTGATTTTTACTCAAAAATTAGCAGAAAAATATGATAAAATTTACCTAAAGTACACAAAATCTTATGGTCCATTTATCGGAAAATTTTACCGTAGAATTATTAAAAGTCATTTTAATAAATTGCCTTTTTTGATGGTAAGGGGTGAAGAAAATCTTAAAAATTTAGAACAAATGAACCTTAAAACTTTACTATACTCATTTCCAGATATTTCGATTGGATTGAATGCTGAATCTAAAACATGGGCAAAAAAATATCTCGAAAAGATGTTGTTAAAAGGCAAAATTGTTGGCATTTCTCCATCAGTTGTGATTAGGAATATTAAACAAAATTCGAGGCAAAATTGTAGTGGAAAAAATCATAAAATATTGAGTAAAATGATTATTAAACAATTGATTGATAAGGGAAATAGTGTGTTGATTATTCCACATTCAATCGGTGATGGAAAAGATTTAACAAATTGTGATTTAGCTTTTGCAAAAGAAATTTATGCTGAAATAGAAAACGACAAATTATTCATTTTAAATGATACCTCGCTTGCTTACAAAGAAGTTCGTGCGATAATAGGACAATTAGATTTTTACATAACTGGACGGTACCATTCTTTAGTTTCTGCTTTGACGATTAAAATCCCTGTAATTGCACTATCTTGGCACACAAAATACAATGATATAATGTCATTGTTTCATAAAAAATACTTAGCAATTAATTGTAGAAAAAAATCGATTGATGATGCTTTTGCTGAAATTGATGAATTTTACCAAAATAGAAATTGGTTTGATGAAAATTATTCAGTAAAAATGCACAAAAAATTAATTGCTGAAATTGATAAATCAATCCATTTATTATTTACAGAGATTGAAAAAAAGAGGTAAGATGGATTTAATAAATTTGATTAAAGAAAGGCGTAGTATTCGTGTGTTTACTGGTGAAAAAATTTCTCAAGAAAACATTGAACAAATCATTGACGCTGGTGTTTGGGCACCAACTGGTTGCAATAACCAAGAACTAAAATTTTTGGTTATTGCAGATGATGAAAAACTTCAAAAAATGCTTTGCTTCAAACCTTTTTTCAGAGGTGTTTCTCACATAATTTTAATTTTTAGAGATATGTCTATTCCTCTCAGTAATGCTCTTTACAAAAAATCAAAATCTGCAAAAAACATGTCTTTCATTGATGCTGGATTAGCAATTCAAAATATGGTTTTGCAAGCAAAAAACGATGGATTTGATAGCTGTATTATCAATTTAACAAATATGCATTATCAGAAAAATTTAAAATTGAATTTGGTTCAGAAAATTGAGAAAGAATTGTTGAAACTTATTGGAATGCATCGTCAAAATAGATACAGTTTAGCATATTTTTTACACAAAGGTTTAAAAATTCCAAACTATCTAGAAATTCAATGTGGAATTGTTTTTGGATTTGGGAAAAATTTACCAGATATTGAAAAAATGAGACACGGTAAAAATATGATTAAACGAGCAAGCCTGGATAAATATTTATGTTAAATAAATTAAAAAGTACCGCTAAACACACATTCATTTACAGTTTAGGAAATTTTTCCACAAAAGTTGTTGGGCTTGTTTTATTGCCACTTTACACCGCTAAATTAACGCTTTTGGATTACGGTAAATTTACAATTTTGGAAACAACTGCCATGTTTATGGCGATGATTTTTGGTTTGCGAATTGTCTCATCAATGATGCGATGGAGTGCAGAAACAGAAGACAAAACAGAACGCAAGTCGATACTTTTTAACTCATATTTTATGCTATTTTTTGTGGCGATTTTATTGAATGTTCTACTGAATCCATTCCGTGAAATATTTTCAAATTTGCTCTTCGGAACAACCGATTATGTAAATTATTTTACCGTAATTTTTATGACAGTTGGTTTTGAAATTATCAATCAAGTGCCGATGAATTTATTCCGATTTAGAGAGCAATCAGCAATTTACACCATTTTTTTTGTATCAAAATTAAGTGTCGTACTTTTGCTAAATATTTTTTTCTTAGTCAAAATGGACATTGGCGTAATTGGTATATTCTACAGCCAATTAATTGCTAATATTTTGCAGTTTATATTTTCGCTTCCAATCTTACTGAAAAATTTTAATTATCATTTTAATTTCAAATTGATAAAAGAGATGTTGGGCTATGGTGTTCCTCTAATTTTTAGCGCGATTTCGGTACAACTTTTGGCGATTGGCGATAAATACATTATTCGCTATTTATTGGGTTACGAAGCAGTTGGTATTTATTCTTTGGGCGGTAAAATTTCCGGTGTTTTGAATGTGCTCGTTGTCCAATCATTTCAGCTGGCTTTTGTGCCGATTGCGTTTAAAATGTTCAAACAACCGGACGCAAAAGAATTTTTCAAGAAAGTGTTCAAATATTTTGCAGTAATTTTACTTTTTGGAGCTTTTACTTTATCTATATTTTCACGCGAAATTTTGGAAATATTTGCCCAAAAACAAGAGTATGTTATTGCATATAAAATCGTGCCATTCATAACTTTAGCGTTTGTTTTCAAAGGTTTGCAAAATATGTTTGCTCTCGCATTTTATTTTAAGAAAAAGACAAAACAGATCGCGGTAATCGTTTCTGTTGCTGTTTTGATAAATTTTGGTTTGAATTATTTCTTTATCAAAATTTTACAAACTGGAATTTCTGGAGCGGCTTTTTCAACAGTCTTATCAACTTTATTTATTATGATAATTCTCTATTTTGCATCTCGAAAAATTTATCTAATCAATTACGAAATTGGCAAAATATTTATTGCTTTATTAGTTGCTTTTATTCTATTTCTCATTCAATTTTTCGTAAATTTTAATGCAATATTTTTGCAAATAGTGTTTAAGTTAAGTTTATGTTTATTGTTCCCGATTTTACTTTACTTATTTGGTTTTTTCGAAAAAACAGAATTAGCTAAAATTCGGGGAATAATTTCAAAAATTGGTGTAAAATAAAAAAACACTCCGAAACGTCAGAGTGTTTTTTTACGAATATTTACCTTATTTCATCAAAATCATCTTCTTAGTATCAACCAATTTGCCATCGACAACAAGTTTGTAGAAATAGATGCCAGACGAGAAACTTTCCGCGTTCCAAATTACTTGATTAACGCCTAATTCATAATTTGCAATTCCCAATTGCTTCACGATCTGTCCCTTCACATTATAAATTTCAACTGTAACAAAAGAATTAGCATCAATTATATCAAATGAAATCGTGGTAGAAGGATTAAACGGATTTGGATAATTTTGCAATTTGTAATCTACAGTTTCCAATTCAAAATTTTCTTCTGCATCAACTTCGATTTTTGATGTTTCAAAACACCGTGCAATAGTATTGGCTACATTGAATGTGTTTGGCACAGGATTATCAGCTTCTATTGATGTGATGATAGCTGCAATTCCAATTTCCTCTACTAAATAGTAGTATGATCGCAAATAACTATTTTGTATTGGTGATCCCATCCAATTATAAACATATGCTTCTTCATAATTTACTTGGATACAATCGAAAGTGCCTAAATTGTTTGGCAGAATAATAGTTCCATAAGCATCTACAAATCCCGTAAAAGTGTATTCAATATTGATTTCTAAATTTTGCATTATTGCATCAAAAGTAGTTTCGCCAGTGAAATAAGTTTGATATGTGAGGTTATCTGGAAAATCAATAATAGCGGGATTGAATGCAATAGACGGTGATTCAGGAAGGCCAGCTTCATCGTAAAAACCGTAATTTGTTCTGCCAACTCCTAAGAAACATCATCGCATCACCGAAATCACCAGATTTGCGTTCTGCTATTTCTGCTAATGGAAAATTGCCACCGTGTCCACCTTCAGAAACATCAACATAATCAAACATAAGAATATGCGTATCTTGTCCATTTGAAAAATCAAAAATGTGTGGTCCTTCTGTAATACCAGTCATTCCGATAACTCCTGTAGCAGAAGGTATATTATACATTTTATAATAACCTCCCAATTCGTATTCCAATTCGTTTGTGTTGATGATAATTTGTGAAAATGCCAAAAGTGGAATACATAAAACTAAAAAACAAATGTGTTTTTTCATCCTTTTCTCCTTTTCCTCTTTATTTCATCAGAATCATCTTCTTGGTATCAACCAATTTTCCATCTACGACAAGTTTATAGAAGTAAATTCCAGACGAGAAATTTTCCGCGTTCCAAGTTACTTGATTAACGCCTAATTCATAATTCGTAATTCCCAATTGTTTCACTAGTTGTCCTTTCACATTGAAAATTTCAATTGTAACAAAAGAATTAGCATCAATTATATCAAATGAAATCGTGGTAGAAGGATTAAACGGATTTGGGTAATTTTGCAAATTGTAATTCGTGATTTCCAGTTCACTGTTTTCAGCAGAAACAGGTAAAAAATCATTATCATCACGCGGTTCGATGCGGAAACCATCATAAGCAAAATCTACAATGCCAACAACTCGTGGCAAGATATCATTCAAAACAGGAACATATTCATAGCTACCAGAATGAGCTACAACACAAGGACCAGAAGAATCTATACCATCATCAATTTCCCAAGTTCCATAACCGAGATCTGGATTTGTAATGGTAACTTCACTCGTTTGCACGAGAACGCCTTCCCAAGCTTCTGGATTGTAATCTTCTAACGAGATATAACCAGTAAAAATAGGTGAAGGATCTGGTAAATTTTCAGTTCCGTTGATGCTAATATTTGTTAAATCTGTAATCTCAGTTTTACCATTGTATTCGGCAATGTAACCTGTAATTGTGATGTTTTGACCTACTGTAATTTCGGTAACATCAAACCCATTTGGATAGATGCAAACTCCATTCCACTCGCCAATCCCATCTTGAATGAAAAAACTGCTTCCAAATTTGGCAGTTACAACGCCATTTGTTTGAATATATTGGTCGATATAATCGGAATCACCAGTTTCATTTTGGGTGTATTGAATGTCGAAAATAGTGAGCTCTTCTGGCAAAACTGGAGTAATGATACTAAAATCAGCATCACTTACATCACAAGGATCACCATCGATAACGCCACAAATACCAACTGTATAATTTGGGTGTGCAGTTAAATCTACGGGAATTTCCCATTCCCAAATTCCATCATTTTCAATATTTCCAACAAGCAAGGTCTCGCGATTTTCTCGCCAAGCTTCATAAAGATAAACATCAACATTACCTTCAAAATTAACAGAGCTCCAATTGATGTTGTGAATTGAACCTTGTTCCCATTCTTCGCCACCGTTTGGTGAAATTACGGTAATGGTTGGATCAGGATTGCCATCTAAAGTTTGATTATTATTGAGTTGCCCAATCGTTTCTGGGGCTGGTTCTACCCAAATGAAATTGCTGTATTCTGCCCCAAGTCCAGAAAGTTGAAGCGACATTCCAATTTCTGTAGTACCGCCTTCTGCAACACCAATATCAACGGATGTAATGCCGGTCGCTACGCCTTCGGTTGCTTCAAGTTCACCTTCATAACTAATGAACTGACCAGGGATTAGAGCATTTTGGTACGAAATTGCAATTCCATCTGGTGCTCCATTTTGAATACCTTCCTTAAAATAGTAAAAAAAAGTGTAATTTGCAACTGATTCGCCAACGGTAAATTGGTCTAAGGTTTTGGTGTCATATTCGGTGCCATTGCTACCATTGTAAAAAGTTACAGTAAATTCAGCTAAATCAAAATTTTCTGCATTTTGTAAAATAATTTCGATAAATTCCCCTTCATCTGTACTCGCATTGTCATAATGAAATTCGTTTATCCACACATTTTGCGCAAAAAGTAACGCCCCCATCAACAATCCAATAAAAAACAATTTTTTCATACTTCCTCCTAATTTTTACCACTCTTTGATTTCCATTTGTTCCAAAATTGGCTTCATTTTGTGAGTCGCAATTTTTTGATAGTGTTTAATTGCTTCTTGAAATTTATACCAATTTAATTTTGTGTAATTTTCTTTGAAAGTTGCATCTTCATTTACCGCTTCTTTGAACCAACTATTTTTGTCGTAATCGTTGTTTTTATCATATTCTGCAAGTAGTGATTTGAACATTTCAATCCGATTATTTTTTTCTTTTTTTAAATTACTTTCGTCAATTGGTTCGCCAATAATTTTTCCTAAATTATCTTTTATAGAAACCCAATTATTTGTACTTGAAGTAATCAAAATGAAATTTCGGTAGATTTTTTTGGCAGCAGCAAGAAACAGTTTTTTGTTATCAATAGCTGCATTTTCTTCGATTAAACGAGGGTCTTGCCAGATTAAATTTGGAATGTCAGGTTTTTGTCCAGCATCTGCGTGTCCGATGTTTGGTACAAGTTTTTGCCAAAGTCCCGAAAATGCATTCATCTCATCAAAAGTCCCGATAAAATTTTGGTGTGAATATGTGTCGGAAAGCATGTGGGACGCAATCCCCAAAAGGTAAAGATTTTCGGAACGAGTGGCATCAAAAAATATTTCAGTAGCGTGAGTGCTTGCTTTTGTCGTGTTCAGAAGATGCATTTTTCCATCTTTGCGACGACTATTAGAGTGAATTGGGTCGCCCGGTAAAAAGTGAAATAACAGGTAAATACGCATCAAAGATTTCTTGGGTTTGAAGATATTCATAGTTTGAGAAATGTAGTTTTCATACATAGAATCGTCTTCTTTTTTGATGCGATGAATAATAGAGTTATCGTCAACATATTGGGAAGAATAGGCGATAGTTTCCGCCTCTTTTGGTGAAAATCCAGCTTCGATGGCAAGATACTTCATTGTGTAATAATGGAACTCAATATTCATAAAATCTCCTTTGAACACTCTCTATAGCATTTCGATTGTTGCGAACTTATTAATACGGATTATTATGTCAAACAAAAAAAAGAAATAAAGAAAAAAGTTGCAAGAAATAGCGAACATATTTTTCGTGAAATGGAAAATATCTAATGGAGAATTTAATGGAATTAGCAAAAATTCAAGATGCAAAATTGGAAGGTAAAGTAATTTTGATTCGGGTTGATCACAATGTTGTGAAAAAAGGGTTAATTAAGGATTCATACCGCATTGACGCTTCGATTGAAACGATTCAATACATCATTAAAAATGGTGGAAAACCAATCGTGATGACACATGTCGGGCGACCGAAAAACAAGCAAACCAAAGAGATAATTATTTCCGAAAATACTTCTGTTAAACCGATTGTAGATTACTTGAAAAAAAGATATAATTTGAATTTTAAAATAGCTTTTGATAATAAACCAGATTTTGCGGAAAACAGTTATTTGGATTCATTGAAAAGTGGAGAAGTGGACGGATTGTATTTACCAAATACACGCTGGTTTACAGGAGAAGAAAGTGCCAAGGATACATTTGCCCAGCAATTGGCAAATTTAGCAGATATTTTTGTGAATGACGCTTTCGGCTCGTGGCAACCACATGCTTCTACAGTAGGTGTTACGCAGTATTTACCATCGTTTGCAGGGCTTTTGATGCAAAAAGAAATTGCTAATTTGGAGAATGTAATTGTGCCTAAAAGACCATTTTTAGCAGTCGTTGCTGGTTCTAAATTTGACACTAAAATAGGACCTTTGACCGCTCTTTTGGAAAGTGTGGATCATCTTGTGATTGGGGGAGTGATTTACAATGCTTATCTTTCAGCAAAATATGGAGTTAAAATAAGTGGTGTTTCAGAAGAAGATGTGAAATCTGCACTAGAATTTGTGAAAATTGCAGAAAAGTATCCCGAAAAAATTGTTGAATTGCCCTTTGTCATTGAGTCTGAAATTTTAGAAGCTAAAATTGGTGGAAAATTCAAAACTTCTGCCATTAAAGATGTAGCTGGGCATTTTGTGTTAGATGCAGACCCAAAATCTTTTCAAAACGAAGAAGTTCAAAACATTTTTCAAAATGCAAAAACTATTTTTGTGAATGCTGTGATGGGTTTTACTCCACATTTTGCAGATGGCACTATTGAACTCTATAAAACGATTGCCAATAATAAAGATGCCAAAAAGTACTTTGGTGGGGGAGATACTTTACAAGAGTTTAAACTCAATTTGCCAGAGTTGTTTGAAGATGCCAAAAAAGATAATTCGTTCTATTTTTTTACGGGTGGTGGCACCATTTTAAAGGCAATAAAAGAAAAATCTCCGTTTGGCTTGGAACCAGTAAAAGCGTTACTGTAACATTCAACTATAAAGTAAAAAAACCGCCCCTTTTTGGGGCGGTTTTTTTTGTGATTTTCTATTTAATGAGGATCATTTTCCTTGTATCGACAGGGTTACCATCGACAACAAGTTTATAGAAATAAACACCCGTGGCGAAATTATTTGCGTTCCAAATAATTTCTTGATTTGGTGAATTTGTGATTTGGAGATTTGAGAGAGTTTCCACCTTCTGTCCTTTCACATTGTAGATTGTTATCTCCGCTTTTTCGTGTAAATTCGTGGTTAAAGAAAAAGAAATCGTGGTTTCACCCGTGAAAGGATTGGGGTGGTTGGATAGTTGGTAATTAGTAACTGCTAATTCGTTATCATTTATTCCAACATCTTGATGATAATAAAACGCTCCCATATCTGCAATGGTGCCATCTGGGTCGAACGGTGAATTTGGATTACCCGCATCGATGCAAGGGGAAAACTCGGTAAGATGAAAATCTCCATTAATTGCATCTACAAAAAGTGGGTCGGCATCTATGTTGCCCTCACCATCGTAACCACCTTGAATATTTGAATAATTTACAGCTATTCCATTACCAAAAATTTCTTCTGGTAAATCACTCCACATAACGCAATTTACCAAATTAGAATTGGAATAATCAGCAGAATAAATTCCACCACCAACAGAAGAAGCTATATTATTATTAATTGTTACATTTGTGAAACTCGGATTTGCGATATCAAGATAAGCACCACCTCCATTTTCAGCTGTATTTCCGTAAATTACTACACTTTCTAAACTTGAACTGGAAGCAAAACAATAAAACCCACCGCCATTTTTAGCCGTATTTTCGGAAATTTGCGTATTTTCCAAATTTGGACTACCACCATGAAAATATACTCCGCCACCAGAGGTAGCCACATTATTACTAATTGTTACATTTTCTAAATTAGAATTGGAACCATCGAAATAAATCCCCCCACCAAAAGAAGCCATATTTTCGTAAATTAGCACATTTTCCAAACTTGGATTAGAACCAAAACAATAAATTCCACCGCCTTTATAAGCAGAACCATTCGTTAAAGTCATATTTGAAATCGTGGCAGATGTAACACCTGCACATTCCATCACACTAGCATCATTTTCGGCATCGAGAATTACGCCAACCTCAGATTCTCCCACCAATGAAACATAATTTTTAACTGTTACTGGAAAAGATTCGTTATTAGTAGAAAGACTATAAATTCCGTTTGCAAGGTAGATTGTATGAGGATTAGTATCGGTTGCCAAGATGACAGTATTCGCATATTCTATTGTTTTTAGAGGTGTTTCTGCCGTCAAGCCGTCATTATTATCATCTCCCATCTCCGCCGAAACATATAAATTTGCATTAAATTGTTCAATCGCCCCGTGCAAAATATCAAAAGTAAAATTATCAAACGGGAAAGCGTGATAATCGTTCGGATATTTCATTGTGAATGTATCTACAATCACAGCAATCGGCTCGCAATTATGCACATAAATATCTGCTCCATTTTCATCTTCACTGTTATTTGAATAAATATTACACTTATTTTCTGCCGAAAAATACGGTTCAGAATCATAGTAACAATAAATTCCACCGCCGTAACAAGCAGTATTATTACTGATTGTTACATTTGCTAAACTTAAATTGGAATTGTAACGACAGTTTATTCCCCCACCACCAGAAGCAGCCACATTATCAATAATTGTTACATTTGTTAAATTTAGATCAGATTCATAACAATAAATTGCTCCACCAGAAAAAGCAGCAACATTACTACTCATCGTTACATTTTCTAAATCGAGCGTGGATTCAAAAGAACGAATCCCGCCACCACTAGAAGCTAAACCATTTGTCAAAGTCATATTTGAAATTGTGGAAGATGTAATGTGCTCACACCTCATCACACCAGCAACATTTTCGGCATCGAGAATTACACCCGTTTCACTTTCTCCTATTAATGACACATAATTTATTACTTCTATGGGGAAAAATTCACCAGTAGTAGAAGGATTATAGACACCATCTGCTAAATGAATTGTGTGAGGATTAGTCTCGTTTGCCAGTATAATTGTATTCGCATATTGTATCGTTTTAAGGGGAGTTTCCGCTGTTAAACCATCATTGCTATTATCGCCCAGCGGCGAAACATACAAATCTGCATCTACTTGCTCTGAATGGACTGCATGCACAATATCAAAAGTAAAATTATCTAACGGATAAGCGTGATAATTGGTAGGATTCATCACTGTAAATGTATCTAAAATAACCTCAATTGTGCCACTATCAGAAAAGTAAATATCTGCCCCAATTTCACGATTGATTGTATTATTGGAGTAGATGCTACACCTATTTTCTGTTGAGAAATTCAGGCTGGAACCGCTACAATAAATTCCACCACCACGAGAAGCTGTATTGTTGTGAATTTTTACACCCATTAAATTCAGATTTGAATAATAGTTGCAATAAATCCCGCCACCACCAGAAGAAGCTGAATTGTTAGTAATAATCACATTAGCAAAACTCGGTTCGGAATAGTAACAATAAATCCCACCGCCAACAGAAGCTGAATTGTTAGTAATAATCACATTAGCTAAACTCGGATCTGAATTCCTACAATAAATCCCGCCGCCAAAATCATTTGGCCAATCTCCATGCGCATAACCATTTTGTATCGTAAAATCAGTTATTAGTGTAGTCGTGTTAATAATTCCATTTAAATCCTCTTCAAAGCGTATTACGCTAGTAAGAGAATCACCATCAATTATGCAATTTTCTTCGCTACTACCAATCAGTTTGATGCCGTTTGTAGCCGGCCAAATAATATTTTCGTAATAAATTCCAGTAGCAACTAATACAGTATCACCATTTGTGGCAGTATTTAATCCAGCTTGGATTGTCTCGTAGTCTGCGGGGATATTGATAATGGTTGCGTCTAACCACGAATTTGTACAAAATAATACTAAAATAACTAAAAATGTTTTTTTAATTTGTTTCCTCCTCAATAAAGATAAAAAGAATCAACTACACAACAAACAATAACTGCGATATTAACACACGGTGTTACGAACAATTCGAATAAAAATCAGGGAAAGTTTCTGTCAAATGTTATTTTGGTAGGTGGCAAATCCACTTTTAAGTACTGAAAACCGCGTTTACGAGGAGAGGAATCCACTTTTAAGTACTGAAAACCGCATTTACGAGGAGAGGAATCGATACTCAGAGGATTATCAAACAAAAAACCGCCCCGAAATGGGGCGGTTTAATGCAAATTTTTACTTTCAAGTTAACAGCCGCAACAGCAACAACTCTTTTCCTCTTTGTAAACGCACAAATATGCAGAATCTTCTTCTACATTTACCTGAAATTTTTGGTTAGCTTCAATTTCAAAAGTTTGGTTTGCGTCAAAAATTTGCCATTCATCAGAATTTGGTAACTTCACGATTAAGCGACCGCTAATAACTGTCATAATCTCTTTTGAAGAAGTGCCAAATTCATATTCGCCTTTTGCCATCACGCCGATTGTAGCTGCGTCTTTCTTAACTTTGAACGCGATTGATTTTACTTTTCCGTCAAAATATTCGTTTGTTTTGAACATAAGTTTTCTCCTTTTTAACCACCACTAATGAGATGAATTATTTTCACATCTGCATTTTTTGGCACGATAAATTTATCATAATTTTCTTTTTTGACCAATTCGTCATTTACTTTCACCACCAACATGCGAAATGTGTAATTCATTACTTCTAAAATGCGATTAATGGTCATATTTTTTTCCCAATTTATTTCGTTATCATTGACTCTGATTTTCTTCATAATTCTATAAGGTAAAAGGGGCTTTTCAGCCCCTTTTTGGATTTATTGAAGTGGTGAGACTACTTCCAAAACTTCGGGAAGGTCCATACCTAAATCTTTCAAATGTTCAATTTTGGGAACGCCATTTTTGTTCCAACCGCGTCGATAATAGACAGAATCAAGAAGTTGTTCGTACATTCCTTCTTTGTGCTTTCGCAAGATAGCCACTTTTTCTATTGAAGATTTTCCTTCAATATTTTCATTGAATTTCTCGATGAGCTGTTTATCGTATCGATCCGCACGAGATTCGTATTCTTCCATTGTCACAGGACCAGCCGCACGATATGGCTGTGCATCGTGTTTACGAAGTCCGTAGCCACGACGGATATTGAAAACTCGCTGGAAATTGTAAACTCGTTCCGATTGACGAATCATCTCTTCTTTATCGATTTTTATGCCAGTAACTGCTCCGAAAACAGTAAGGTAATTTTGCACATGTTCTGGAACTTTTGCTGGTTCATCAGTTTCAGCGTTGTCAGCTGGTTCCACATCGTTCCACGGTAGTTTACACAATCCCATCAAGCCAAACCAAGTTCGGAACATTGGGAAATAATGAAGTGCTTCTGCTTTGTCTTCAAATGTTGGAATTTGATTGTTAACCATATCCATAAAAATCAGCCACGCTTCGTCGTGTTGCGGACCTTTATTTGTCATTGCGTAACCGCCTTGTTGTGCCAACGATTCTTTGGAAACATACTGCGAATATTCTAGACCTTTGTTTTCCATTCCGATGTCATTTAAGAATTTTTCGTCAGCTCCAAAGTTTTCGACAAAATACTTTTTAATTTTACGAATACCGAGTCCAGCGATTAATCCAAAACCTTCACCACGTGCCATTTGATGCATCAATTCCATTACTGCATCTTTATTGCCAAACGATAAATCCAAACCGCCAGTTTTTTCTTTGTCAATAATGCCATTTTCGTAACATTCCATCAAAAATGCTGTTAAAGTTCCGAACGAAATTGTGTCGATTCCATAAGTGTCGCAATAGAAATTTGCTTCTATGATGTGGTCTGCGTCAAAGATTTCACAATTCGAGCCGAGTCCACCAACTGTTTCATATTCTGGTCCATCAACGATAACTTTATCACCTTTGTAATGTCCAGTTTGCAGTTCAAAGTCGTCAACTGCTTTTGCACAAGCCATCGTGCAACCAATCCAACATCCATCAAAAATATTTTGGGTAAATTTAGAACGCCACACACTCGAATGAATATTCATAATATCTTTGTGCGAACCGTACTTAAAGTTTTTTGTTGGAAGAAGATCGTAATCATTCATAATTTCAACAAGATGTGCAGTTCCTTCTTTTCTCATTCTGCATTGATCATCGTCAAGTTCACGCATCTCTTTATTGAAGCGTGTGCCACATTCTTGAATTGCTTTCATATCCACAACATTATTTGGGTCAGATTCAATTTTTGTAGCAATTGCAACGAGTGCTTTAATTTTTTTATTTCTGAGAACAGAACCAATTCCGCCTCGACCAGCTTGTTTCAAGCGAACTTTTTTTCTTTTTTTATCGTAAAAACTAAAATTGAGAACACCAATTTGGCTATTTTCTGCTGCCATTCCCGCTGAAACAACTGAAATGAGATTTTTCTTCGCTTCAGATTCTGCGTACATATCGGTCAATTGTTCTGCCAAAATATGGCTATCAATAGCTTCAGTTGGAGCTTCTTCAATGCGGATTGTGCCATTTCGCCCATCAATCACGACAATAACATCTTCTTTCGCTTTACCTTGAACTTCGAGAGCATCAAATCCAGCAAACTTTAAGAAAGGTCCAAAATATCCGCCAACATTACTGTCAATTACGATATTGGTGAGTGGTGAAATGGATACCACCAAAGATTTTCCAGCACCCGCATATTGTGTGATTCCTGCAACTGGACCTGGTGAAATAATAATTTCATTTTCGGGGTCATCCCAATTTGTATTTGGTTTTGTCGCGTCCCAAAGTAATTTCAAACCGAATCCTTTTCCACCAATAAATTTGTCTTTCATCAGTTGAGTAACTGGTTTTTCCTTAATTTCATTCTCACTTAAATTCACATATAAAGTGCGATTAGCGTAACCTTTGTCAATTTTTCCTAACTTATAAGAGTATTCTTTCAAAAGTTTGTGTTTCGCTTTCATTTCGTTTACAGACATTGTTAATCCTCCATTTTTATTTTAAAATTTATTTATTTTAGACAGAAAAAATTGTCATCAACATATTGTGTCAAGCAGATTTTAAAAATAAAAACTATAAACATTTTCTTGACCTGCTAAACCTATTTTTCCTGATGGGAATCATTAAATTTTGAGGTTGTTATGCGTAAAATTAATCTGAATAGAGAGATTGAAAAAATTGTTGATTTCATTCGGAATGAGTTGAATAGTGCTGGCTTTAGTAAAGTTGTCATTGGACTCTCAGGTGGGATAGATTCAGCAGTTACAGTAGCACTTTGCGTAAAAGCAATTGGCAATGAAAATGTTTTGGGACTAATGTTGCCATATCGCAAAAGCCATCCTGATAGCCTAAGCGATGCGGAAAAAGTTGCTGAAATTCTAGAAATAAAATCACAAATTATCGACATCTCGCCGATGGTAGATACCTATTTTTCAAATTATGCAAACGACGCAGATATTTTACGAAAAGGGAACAGGATGGCGCGTGAAAGAATGTGTATTCTTTATGATTTTTCTGCAAAAACCAATGCTCTCGTTGCTGGCACTGGCAATAAATCTGAACTGATGGTTGGTTACTGCACACAATATGGCGACAGTGCTTGCGCGTTCGAACCAATCGGTCATTTGTACAAAACCGAAGTATTTGAATTAGCAAAAACTCTTGGTTTACCAGCATCTGTAATCGAAAAAAAACCAACTGCAGATCTTTGGGAAGGTCAATCAGATGAAGATGAGTTGGGCATCTCATACGCTACATTAGATGAAATCCTTTATGGTTATTTCGAACTCGGAAAATCTGAAACGGAGTTAGAAAATTTTGGAATTGAAAATGTTAAAAAAGTATTGAAACTTTACAATTTAAGTGAGTTTAAACGCAAAATGCCACCAATTTTGGAGTAAATTTGAGTTTTTTAAAAAAAGATAATCGTTGTAAAATCTGTAAAGAAAATCGTGGAAATCGTTTCTGTTTACGAATTGCAAAAAATATTTGTTGGAATTGTTGTAACGAAAAACGAATTGATGCAAAATGTTCCGAAAGTTGCCGTTATTCATTAAAAACAGATGTAACTTTTGGTGTTAAAACAAACGCTGATTCGACCGAAGAATACGCCGATTTAATCAAAAAACAAATTGATAAGTGGATGCTGAGTCCACAAAAAACATTTAACAATAAAATCCCCAAAGATATGCTCCAAAATGATGTTGGAAAAAAAGAGATAGAGGATTTTTTTAGTAAAGTTATTTTTCCATCGTCAGTGCCGCTAACTTATTTACATACAAAGTATAAACTGGATAATCACAAAGTGTTACATCAGACTAAAAACCACGAAGATATTGCCAAAAATTTTATCGAAAAAATAATCGAACAAAATTGGCAAAAAACGATTTATTTACTCTCTTATTCGTTGAATGGCAAATATCAAAAAAATTATCTAAATCGTATCTCAAAAAATAAAATTTTAAAAAAAATAACCGAATTTAAATTGATTTCATCGGCTATTTCACAAAATCAGAAAGAAGCTGTTGTTTATTTTGAACTTAATAAAAGGTATGATTTATCATTAGTTTTACGCAAAATTAACGACAAATGGAAAATTTTCGCAAAAATATTTGGCGAACCAAAAATAGTGAATGGTGAAACGGAAGCAATGAAACAAATTGCCATGTTTTTATCACAACAAAAACTAACAAGTGCATATGAACTATTGAAAAAATATTCTGCTATTTATATTGATTCAGCAGATTTACACTACTATTGGGGTTTATTTTATTCGCTTTCTAACCTACCAAAAAAAGCAAAAGTATTTTACCTTAACGCCATTGAAATTGACTCTGGATTTACGGAAGCAAAATACAATTATGCTTTCACTTTACACTCTGAAAACGAGATCGCAAAAGCAAAGGTAGAATATCTGGAAATCTTGGAGCAAAATGCAGCCGAAACGCGTTCTTTGAATAATTTAGCATCTATTTACATCGATGAAAATTTACCAGAAAAAGCAAAGTTGCTCTTACATAAATGTCTAAAAATTAATCCTGAGATGGAGATGGCAAAAAAAAATTTAGAAAAAATCAATTCTTGACAAAATAGATAAAGTTTTAGAGTTTACAATTTCTGAAAATTAGGGAGAATTAAATTGGATAAAATACTCGTAACAAGTGCGTTAACATACGCGAATGGAAAGTTGCACATCGGGCATATTGCTGGTTCATATTTGAATGCAGATGTTTTTGTAAGATACCAAAAATTACTAAAAAATGATGTGATTTATATCGGTGGGAGCGATGATTATGGTACGCCGATTTCACTTAAAGCGGAAGAGGAAGGCGTTACGCCACAATCAATTGTCGATAAATTCAACAAAAGTATGCGGGCAGATTTAGCAGGTTTGAATATTCGATTAGATAATTTTTCTGGGACTTCACACCAGAATCATATTAAAGATTCACAAGATTTTTTCACGAATTTGAATGAAGCAGGTTATATCAAAAAACGTAGCTTACAGCAATTTTACGATGCTTCTAAGAATCGTTTTCTCTCTGACCGACTCGTCGAAGGAATTTGCCCATTCTGTAAAGCAGATGGTGCTCGTGGCGATCAATGTGATGAATGCGGAAAATTAATCGATGCAATGGAATTGATTGATCCCAAGAGTAAACTTTCTGCTGAAACACCGATCATTAAAGAAACTACGCATTGGTATTTGGATTTACCAAAATTCGAAAACGAGTTGAAGGATTGGTTGGAAACGAAAACATATTGGAAAGATAATGTTCGTAATTTCATTTTGAGCTGGCTAAATGAAGGCTTGCAAGAAAGAGCAATCACGCGAGATTTAGATTGGGGAGTGCCAATTCCGCTCGAAAATACCGATGGAAAAGTGCTTTATGTTTGGTTTGATGCACCGATTGGTTACCTCTCTTCGACGAAAGAATTTTTCCAAAAAATTGATAAACCAGAAAAATGGAAAGATTATTGGCTTGATAAAAATACCAAAATGGTGCATTTTTTAGGAAAAGATAATATTCCATTCCACACCATAATTTGGCCAGCAATGCTTTCCAAACAGAAAGAAAACTTCGTACTTCCGCACAATGTTCCAGCGAATGAGTACTTGACTTTGGAAGGGCAAAAAATGTCTACAAGTCGAGATTGGACAGTTTGGGTGGAAGATTATTTGCAAGATTTTGAAGGCGAATATTTGCGTTTTGTTTTGGCGGCAAATGCACCTGAAACACGCGATAGCGATTTTAATTGGAAAGATTTCCAACTAAAAATAAATAATGATTTGAATAATGTTTTGGGTAATTTGGCAAATCGAAATTTCATGTTCGCAAAAAAATATTTTGATGGTAACATTTCAAGAAAAAATGAGCTTTCACCAAATGCAAAAAATACACTCACAGAAGTTAACGATTTGGCAAGTGAAATCGGCAAATGTTACGCAAATTACGAAGTGCGAAAAGCAACGAAATTATTTATAGATATTGCCAGAATTGGCAATAAATATTTTAATGAAACACAGCCGTGGAAAGAGATTAAGACAGATAGTGCAAAAGCAGAAGAAACGCTTTTTATTTGTTCGGAAATTCTGCGAATTATCTCTATTGTGGCTTCACCAGTTATTCCTAAAAGTATGGATAAATTGCGTAAAATGCTTGGATTAAATGAAGAATTTTTTTGGCAAAATTTAGCCAAAAACCAACATAATTTCATAATCGATGAAGTTGAGCGTTTGTACCGCAAAATTGACGATAATGAAATAGAAAAACAGATAAATCTTTTGGAAAAGAAAAAGAGATGACTATGAATAAATCACTAATTTTTGAGGAAATTTTCCAGCAATCAATTAATGCACAACTTGTAATAGACTCACTATCTAAGCGAATAATACGCGTTAATAAAGTTGCTGAAAAAATTTTTGGTTACATACAAAAAGATTTAATCGGTGAAAAATTTACGAATTTTATTGCTTCAGAAAGCGATGACACTTTTAAAAGAAATGTGTTCACATTACAAAGTTTTATTACTGTGAATGGGGAAGAACTTTCGCTGGAAATGTTTTTGATAGATATTTCAAAATACGAAAATGATGTTATTTTGGTTACAATTCAAGATGTAAACGATCGTATCGAAACGGAACGAAAGTTACGTAATACTTTAAAAAAGATGAGATTACTATCTACAACTGATGGACTTACTAATATTAATAATCGTCGTTCAATGATGAAAAAAATCAATTATGAATTGGTGCGTTTAGAAAGAAACAAAGAGCCATTTGCGCTTGTTTTGTGTGATGTTGATAATTTTAAAGCTATAAATGATGCCCACGGTCACGATGCTGGTGATTTTATTTTACAAGAAATTGCAAAATTAATGTTTAATACCGTGAGAAAGCAAGATACCGTTGGAAGGTGGGGTGGAGATGAATTTTTATTATTATTGCCCCAAACAACGCTTTCGGGCGGATTCAAATTAGCAGAAAACATCAGAAACTTGATTATGAAACATACTTTTGAGTTTAAAGATGTAATTTTGAATATCACTTTAACTTTTGGAGTTTCTGCTTATGAAGAATCCGAGACAATAGACGAATGCTTAAAAAGGTCTGACTTAGCACTTTATGAAGGTAAAAGAACGGGGCGCAATATTTCAATAAAAGCAAAATGAGAAAATTAAAAAGAGAATTGCAATTAATTGACGTATTCAGTATTGCGGCTGGGGCAATGATAAGTTCTGGGCTTTTCATTTTACCAGGTTTAGCTTACGCAAAATCTGGTTCTATGGTAATTGTGGCTTATTTATTGGCAGGATTTTTAGTTATTCCATCTGTATTTAGTAAGGCAGAATTAGCCACTGCAATGCCCAAATCTGGTGGAGCATATTTCTTTATTGAACGCAGCATGGGTGCTGGTCTTGGTACTTTGAGTGGCATTTCAGCGTGGTTTTCATTAGCATTCAAAAGTGCCTTTGCACTGCTTGGTATTGGTGCATTTGCTACTATTCTTTTTCCAGAAATATCTATGTTGCAAATTAAGCTAATTGCTATTTTCTTTTGTCTTTTGTTTATGGTCACAAATTTAATTGGCACGAAGCATTCTAGCCGTCTGCAAACTTGGTTAGTTGGCAGTTTAATTGTTATTTTATTTTTTTACATTTTTAATGGAATGTCTGCAATTAAATTGGAAAACTTTAGCTCTAAAATAGATTTTGACGCAAAAATTATTTTTATGACCGCTGGTTTGATTTTCATATCCTATGGTGGTTTAACCAAAATTGCCAGTGTCGCAGAAGAGGTGGAAAATCCTTCAAGAAACCTACCACTCGGCATGTTTTTGGCTTTTGTAATAGTTACTATCATTTATGTTTTCACTGTTTTTGTAACGGTTGGTGTTCTCGGTGATAAACTTGCCAGTAGCCAAACAAATTTTTCACTTACTCCTATTTCTGATAGTGCCGAAGTGTTCTTAGGTAGTTGGGGCAAAGTAACTTTAGCTATCGCTGCCCTTTTAGCATTTATTTCAACGGCAAATGCGGGAATTTTAGCTGCTTCCCGAAACCCAATGGCAATGAGTAGAGATAGATTATTGCCCCGTTTTTTTAATTCTGTGAATGACAGATTTAAAACTCCTCATAATTCAATTATTTTCACTTCTATTTTTATTATTATTGTGCTTTTTCTGCCCTTAGAAATATTGGTTAAAACTGCTTCAACTATTATGATTCTACTTTTTATTTTTGTAAATCTCTCACTTATTATTATGCGAGAAAGCGGTTTGCAAAATTACCGTCCAAAATTCAGATCACCACTCTACCCTTGGGTGCAAATTTTTGCAATAATTGCGTACGGTTTTATCATTGTACAAATGGGAAAAATACCACTTATAATTGCGGGGACATTCTTATTTTCTAGCATGATTTGGTATTTACTATATGGGAAAATTAGGGCAAATAAAGATTCGGCATTGTTGCATTTGATTCGTAAAATAAAAGATAAAGAGCTTGTTTCCAATACTTTAGAAACAGAACTTAAAGAGATAATTTGGGAACGCGACAACATTAAAAAAGACCGTTTTGATGAAATTATTGAAAAATGCACGATTTTAGATATTAAAGAAAAAATTAATTTAGACGAGTTTTTCAAAATAGTAGCTGCCAAAATGGAAAATTCTTTGGAAATGAAAGCAGAGGTTATTTACGAGCGTTTAATCGAAAGAGAAAAAGAAAGTACCACCGTTTTGACCAATAATTTAGCAATTCCTCACATAATTCTTGATGGTGAAAAAGAATTTGACATCCTTTTAGTCCGCTGTAAAAAAGGTGTCTATTTTTCTGAAAATGCCACCAAAATTCAGATGGTATTTGTCATCGCTGGCACGCGAGATGAACGACATTATCACCTGCGTTCACTCGCAGCTATCGCTCAAATTGTACAAGATACCACTTTCGAAAAAAAATGGATGAACGCAAAATCCACAAATGCCCTCCGCGATGTTGTACTTTTAGGAAAAAGAAGAAGGTAAAAACAATTTGCAAAATTTTCGTTATTTGTTGTAACATAAAAAGGAAAAAAATGAAAATCTTTATAGAAACTTACGGTTGCCAAATGAATGTGGCGGATAGTGAATTGGTTTCGACCATTTTGCAAGATAATAAATTTCAAATTACCAAAAATGTGAAAGAAGCAGATGTTATCATTTTCAATACTTGTTCAGTGCGTCAAAATGCGGAAGATCGCGTAATGGGACGCATTTCAAATGAAATGAGTCGCAAGTCAAAACAAAATTTAAAGATTGGTGTAATCGGTTGTATGGCACAAAGATTGCAGGATAAATTGCACGAAATGAATAAAGAGATCGATTTTGTGGTCGGAGTTGATCAATATAAACAAATTCCAGAAATTATTGAAAATCTATTTGAAAAAAATACTACTTTTCAGGAAGCAACTCTCGTAAATAATGATGAAATTTACAAAGATTTATATCCGCATCGTGGGGGAGAGTTGAATGCATTTGTAACAATTATGCGTGGTTGCAATAATTTTTGTAGCTATTGCATCGTGCCTCACACTCGCGGTCGTGAACGCAGTAGACCACTCAACGATATTTTGAAAGAAGTAGAAATTGCTGGTAAAAATGGTTTCAAAGATGTAACTCTTTTAGGACAAAATGTGAATTCATATTTCTTTGAAGGCACTAATTTCGCACAATTATTGCGTAACATAAATAATATCAAGACGATAGAGCGAGTAAGATTTGTCACTTCACATCCAAAAGATCTTTCAGACGAGGTTATTTCCGCAATGGCAGAATGCAATAAAGTCTGTGAACACTTACACTTAGCAATGCAATCTGGTGATAATGACATCTTAGCAAAAATGAATCGTGGTTACACTGCTGAACATTATTTGAATATTGTGAAAAAATTACGCAAAGCAATGCCAGAAATAGCAATAACTACCGACATTATCGCTGGATTTCCAGGCGAAACTGAAGAGCAATTTCAAAAAACTTACGATTTAATGGAAAAAGTAGAATTTGATTATGCATTTACTTTCAAATATTCACCTCGAAAAGGAACGAAAGCTGCTGAATTTACCAATCAAATCGATGAAAATGTTCGTTTAGAGCGACTTCAACGATTGATAAAGCTCCAAGAAAGTATTACTTTAAAGAAATATAAAGAGCAAATTGGCAAAATTAAAGATATTTATGTCGAAAAAATCAGTAAAAAATCCGACCTTGAAGTTGCGGGAAAAAGCAGAGACTTTAAAATTACTGTTTTTGAAGGCGATAAATCTTTAATTGGGCAATTTGTGAAAGTCAAAATTATCGACGCGGTCGGTTGGACACTAAAAGGTAAAATCATAAAATAATCATATCCGATTAAGCAAAAGAGGGTAAAGCACCAAAATAGATGTAACCACCGATAATGGATATTATGTAAACTTCCATATGATAATCTAAGTTGTTTTCTCGCAAATCTTTACTTATGATGGAGATTTTAGTCTTGTCTATCTGTTTTGATCGTGTTTATCTTTACTGTTTGTTTTCAAAAATCGATTTTGCGCAACGATAATTAAATTTAAATGGTATTTCATTCAAAAAAAAATAGCAACAAGACTGTTGCTATTTTTTAAGGTTTTATGAGAAAAATTAAACTTTGAACTTTTTTGCTAACCATTCACCTACTTTTAAATATTCAATTTCTTGCAGGTGAATTTTAAAAAGTGCGTAACCAGGTGCTGCAGGATCATCCCAAAATTGCTTAATATAGGGAATCACTTCCATAATTTTGCGTTTCGTCTCAACTGCGCCAATTCTTTCGGAAACGCCAGCTCCACGAATATAACCTTCATTTTCTGAATCATTTAAAGTTAAACAAAATTCTACATTTTTACATTCATTCAATTGTTTAACTTTGGCATCATCCCCACCAGTAGCAATAAAAAATTCGTCTTCTAGATAAATCAATGTGATTGGTCTTACGCGTGGAAATTTTTCGCCAAATGTAGATAGATAGACCTTCTGGGTTTGTTTGAAATAGCTATAAACTTCTTTTTTCATCATTTTCTCCTTTAAAGAAATTTTTAAATATTTTGAAATTCTGCTCAATTTGAGATTTATTTTCCAATTCAATTTTGAAGAAATCACCCTTTTCTGCAAATCGTTGTTTACTATTTTTGATAGATTGTTTTCCATATTCAAAAGTAATTTCAGGATGAAATTGAACGCCCCAAATGGGTAAATCTTTATATTGAAAACTTTGTATATTACAATTTTGATTTTTAGCAATTATCCGAAAATTATCATCTAAATCAAAGACTTCTTCAAAATGAGATTCGTATAAGACTGGATTTTGTATCCCTTCAAAAAGTGCATTATCATTCAATTCAATCTTTCGCCAACCCAATTCTGGTGTTTTACTTTGTCTGCAAACATTTTTTTTCATCAATGCTTTTGCCAACATTTGATGACCATAACAAATCCCCAAAATGTGTTTATTCATAAATGTTCCAACAATTTCATAGATTTTTTCATCACATTCATTTGCTTGGGATGCAAAAAGAGCAGAACCGGTAATGAGAAGGTGCGAAAATCTATCTGTATTACCAATCGCCTTGGAAAGATGTATCGATTCAAAATCAATGTTTAACTTGCCTAAAATCTCGCTAAAAAGACCATCTAAGCGGGCAATTCCAGCTTCGGCGAGGGTGCAATTCAAAATGAGTAATTTACTCATAAAATCTCCTATTTTCGATAGATTATGTAGAATAGATAAACAAAATATCCGCAAATAAAAATAGTTGCTTCAACTTTGGAAATCTTGTGCTTTTTGAAAAGCAAACTAATTCCTAAAATAAGCGTAATTACAATTAAAAAGATGAAATCGATATTCAAGTCTGGATTATATTTAATTGGGCTAATCGTAGCGCTAACACCAAGTACAAGCAATAAATTAAATATATTAGAACCGACCACATTACCAATTGCAATGCCAAATCGTTGTTTTTTAGTTGCCATTACAGAAGTAATTAATTCTGGCAAAGATGTAGCAAAAGCCACGATTGTAAGGGCAATGAGCTTTTCACTAACATTGAAATGTTGGGCAATCGAAATGGAATTATTTACAACTAATTTTCCGCCCCAAAATAGTCCTAGCATTCCAATTAAAACCATAAAAACAGTCGTTTTCATTGAAAATATTTTCACCTCTTCCCCATTTAGTGGATTAGTACGTAATATCCCGAAAATATAAACAAAAAATAGCGTGATAAATATCAGCATTAAAATACCGTCAAATGTAGATAATTCGTTATCCCAAAAGACAAATAAAAATGCCACAACCGTCGCAAACATTAGCATAACAATCTCTTTTTTGACAGAAAGTTTTTTGACGATAAGCGGTGCAATTATTCCAGAAACACCCAACGCCATCAAGATATTAAAGATGTTACTCCCCAAAATATTACCAAAAGTTATCTCGTGATGGCCCGAGATACTAGCAAAAATATTCACAACTAATTCTGGTGCAGAAGTACCAAAAGCTACGATGGTTATACCAATAGCAAATTCAGAAATTCGTAATTTTTTGGCTAAAGAAGACGAACCATCTACCAAAAAATCTGCACCTTTTATTAGCATCAAAAAGCCGACAACTAAATATAGAACATCTAAAATCATAATTTCACCTTTTGCCATTTCTGGGCGATTTTACCATTTTGATAGGTCAATCGCAATTTCCCATAGTATTCAGATTTACTTAAAATACTGTAAAACATCGTTTTACCATTAGCCAATTTACCATTTTTCTTCCCTTTATAGTCAAAACTAACCACCACATCAACGGGAATCTCTGCAACAATATCACTATCAATGTATTTGGAAAAATTGGAAAGCAAAATCACAAAATCACTCTCTTCCCTTAAATAATCAAATTGTTGTTTGGCTATTTCCAAAAAATTAAAATCAAATTTTGCATTTGCAGCAATCTTATTTTTTACCATAAAATCTGGTGTGTAAAGTGAAAAAATACCAACCTTAAAAGAATCTACCGAAACTATTTTATGCTTAATTATTGCAACGGAATCACTTTCTATGTTAGAGATTAATAACGGCTTTTCGAGATTTGTATCGTAAAAACAATAATCTGTTGGTGCAATTATTTTCGATTTACATAAATTGATGAATTCAACTACTAAACTGTCCGAAGTGTGTGTGTTCATCAATTTTCCAGCAAAAATGTTTGTCTGCGGAATAGAATCATTGCGAATGTTGTAGATAGCAAAATTTTTTAGATAAATTTCATCTTCTGCAAACTGAGGCTCAATGAAAAAATTCAAATCGAGATAATCATCTGCCAAAAGCGATGAAGCCAACAAAATTAAAAGCAAAACCATTTTATTATACAAAATATTCTCCAAAACTAATTTGTTGCAATCTGAAAAATAGACAAAAATTGTCAAAAAGAATTTTGACAATATTTACTTAAATTAAATTTTGCCATAGATTTTATGTAAAAATGAGGAAAGATGAAAAATAAGTTAATTGTTGTAATCGGTGCTTTTGGAAGTGGAAAAAGTGAGTATTCTATAAATTTAGCAAGAAAATTAAAAAATGAGGCTGCAAATACATATTTAGTAGATTTAGATGTTGTAAATCCATATTTTCGCAGTCGCGATGTACAAGAGGTTTTTCAAAAAGAGGGCATCGAAGTGATTGCACCCGAAGGCGAATTTCGATTTGCAGATCTACCAATGCTTTCATCAAAAATTATGGGAGTTTTGAAAGCAGGGAATAATACAGTTATTCTAGATGTGGGAGGAGATTCTGCTGGGTGTCGCACGCTCGCTAGATATTTGAATGTAATTAAACAACGCGGTTACGAAATGCACTTTGTAATTAACACAAAAAGACCTTTCACAGCTGATGAAAAAGGAATTATTGAAATGCTAGGAGGACTGCAAAGAACTTCAAAATTAAAGGTTACAGAGCTAATTTGCAACACAAATTTAATGGAATTTACCGATACAGACATAGTTAACAATGGCATTCAAATTATCCAAAATGTAGCTGATTCACACTCGCTGAAGTTTGATAAATATTTAGTTTTGGACAAATATAAAAACAAAATTACAATCGAACATAAAACAAAAATTGTCCTGAATTACTACCTGAATAAACCGTGGGAATAAAAAAATCTGCCATTAAAATATTTTTTCTTAAAATGGAATAGTCCCCACCCCATAAACAGATATAAAAAGCCCTGCTCAATTGAGTAGGGCTTTTTATTTCCCCGAGACTATGTGACAGAATCCCGAGACTATGCGACAGAATCCCGAGATTATGCGACAGAATCCCGAGATTTAATGTAAAAATGCCAAGGGGAAACGAAATTCCCTTGGGGGGAAATGGTATAATGAATGGGGAAAATGAAAGTTTGTCACTAC
>JABGOP010000052.1 GCA_018645365.1 Candidatus Cloacimonadota bacterium | reverse complement strand
ATGGTAACGGTGCAGTTCAGGCAATGGACGCATCTTACATTCTTCAGTATGTGGTTGGTTTAATTACCGAATTCCCAATTGAAGCTGGCAGAGAAATAACTTCTCCCGAAGCAAGCATTGAAGTTCAGCACGAAAATAATGAACTGATTTTCACAACAACGGGAAATCTTTTTGGTTGTGACATTGCAATTAACACGCAATCAATTACAATTGGTGAACCGATTTTTGTAGATACAGAAATGATGTTTGTGAGCAACACAGAAAACGGAGTTTACAAATTATCATTTTGCCGTACAATGATTTCAGAAAACAATGAACTATTCAGATTACCAATAACAACAGATTTAGATGAAATCATTGTTAATTTGGTAATAAATACTAAAAATGCGGAAAAGACGATTTTACTCGCTCCAACTAATGCTGATAACGATGATATCAATTCGATAACACAACTAATTGGTAACTATCCAAATCCATTTAGCACTACCACGACAATTTCGTTTAATCTCAATAATAAAAACACTGCAAATGCAGAGATTGAGATATTTAATTTGAAGGGTCAATTGGTGAAGAGTTTCGCAATTGCAAATGGAGAAACTTCAGTTGAGTGGAACGCATCAAATCAGCCGTCTGGCATCTATTTTTACAAGATGAAAACAGATGACGAGGGTAGCAAATACACGAGCGTCAAAAAGATGATAATTCTGAAATAAGAATTAGACAAATTGAAAGCAGCTTCAGTTGAAGCTGCTTTTTATCTGAAAAATGATCTTAAAAACAAGGAGCTTGTATGAATGTTTTTCAAAAAGGAATGTTTCTAATCACTTTTTTATTTTGTGGTTTAAATCTGAATTCACAACAAATTTCTTTTTCCAATAATTGGGGAAAGAATGGCTTTAATTTGACGCAAGAAACACCATCAAATGTGGAAATAATTTTTTCCGTTGAAGACATTAAACTCGAAGAAATTGTCATTAATGGTATTTTAACAAAAAATATCCAACTAAATGGTACAATTCTACCTAATGATGAAGGAGCTCCAAATCTTCCTGGAACAAGCCGTTATATCGCTATCCCAAACGGAGCAACTGCAAGCTATGAGCTAATTTCATCTCGCACCGAAACTATTCACAATATTGAAATTGCCCCAGCTCCGAAAATTCCATTAGATACAGATAACGAACCACTTGTTTATCAAAAAGATGAATCAATTTATTCTCAAAATGCGAATTATCCTAAAAATCCAATCAAGCTATCTGCCCCTCAAAAAATAAGAGGAATCAATGTTGTAATGTTAGGAATTACCCCATTTCAATACAACCCTATCACAAAAGATTTAGTGATTTTCACAGATTTAAAAATTGAAGTAACTTTTTCTGATGGAAATGGACATTTTGGTGAAGATAGACTAAGAAGCAGATGGTGGGATTCTACCGTAAAAAATCTAATTCTAAATAAGAACTCACTACCCGAAATTGACTATCATTTCACATCCAACTCACGCACCGAAGATTTTGAATATTTGATTATCACACTTGACAGTCCTATTTTTCTTGCTTGGGCAGATTCCATTAAACAATTCCGCACACTACAAGGAATTCGTACTGGAGTTGTTACAACTTCAGAAATTGGTGGAAACACAGTTTCCGCAATCAAAAATTACATTGATAATGCTTACTACAACTGGGATATTCCGCCTGCCGCTGTCCTTTTGATGGCAGATTTCAGCACTGGAGCGAATGGAATTACATCTCAATATTTTTCACATCCTGCCGGTTATCCTGACTACATTTCTGATAACCATTTTGCAGATGTAACTGGCGATGACCTTCCCGATATTGCCTTTGCAAGAATGACCGCAAATGATGAAGAAGAATTAGAAGTAATGGTTACAAAATTTATGAATTATGAACGCAATCCATCCACCAACCCAGATTTCTATCATCACCCTATCACTGCGCTTGGTTGGCAAACGGAACGATGGTTCCAAATCTGCTCGGAAATTATTGGTGGTTATTTCAGAAATGTTCATGCTAAAAACCCCATCAGGATAAATACAGTTTACGAGGGTAATCCCGATGTCGATCCATGGTCAATTGCAACAAACACAGAAATGGTTACAGACTATTTTGGACCTGACGGTCTTGGTTATATTCCAGCAACACCCCAAGAATTGGGCGGATTTTCCGGCGGTTCTACCGCCGATGTCATTAATGCTATCAACGATGGAGCATTTCTGCTTCAACATCGTGATCACGGTAGCTACAATGGCTGGGGTGAACCAGCTTTTTCAAATTCAAACATCAATTCTTTGACAAATATCAACAATGAACTCCCTTTTATTTTTTCGATAAATTGCCAAACTGGTGCTTTCCATAACCCAGAAGGCTCAGAATCTTTTGCCGAAAAATTTCACCGCTATACTTATGATGGGCAAAACAGTGGTGCACTTGGTTTATTAGCGGCAACAGAAGTTTCCTTCTCTTTTGTAAACGATACTTTTGTTTGGGGCGTTTATGACAATATGTATCCAGATTTTATGCCAGATAATGCAACAGTATTCCCTGTTTCTTACATAATGCCGGCTTTTGCTAATGTAGCGGGAAAATATTTTTTGGAGCAATCAAGTTGGCCATATGTTCCAGAGTACAAACAAATAACATACAGGTTATTCCATCATCACGGAGACGCATTCACAACTATTTATTCGGAAGTTCCCCAAAATCTAACGGTTATTCACGATGAAGTTTTATTTACTGAAACCATTTTTTTTGAAGTTACTGCGAATGAAGGTACCCTTATTTGTTTGACAGTAAATGGTGAAATTATTGGAATTGGAGAAGGAACAGGTGCACCGGTTGCAATCAGCATTCCTCCTCAAACACCAATTTATCAGATGATTATTACCGTCACCAAACAAAATTATTTTCGCCACACTTCTGTCGTTCAAATTATTCCGCCAGAAGGAGCTTATGTAATTCACGACTCATACACAATTAACGATGCGAACGGAAATAACAATAATGAAGCTGATTTTGATGAAGAAATTACACTTAACACAACTTTGAAAAATGTCGGTGTAAATCTTGCTTTGGATGTAGAAGCAACTATCTCTACATCAGATATTTATGCAAATATTACGGATAATTACCAAACTTTTGGAACAATGCAACCATCTGCAACAGCCACTCAAAACAATGCTTTTACTCTGAATTTGGCAGATGATGTTCCAGATCAACATACTGTAGATTTTGATCTCGAAGTAACAGGCACAAGTGGCAGAGATGTTTGGAATTCTACTTTTAGCATTACTGTAAATGCTCCTGAAATTAACATTGGAAACCTGATAATTGATGATTCCGCCGAAAATAATAATGGCAGATTAGATCCAGGAGAAACTGTTAACATTATCATTCCAACTGCAAATGATGGACACGCAAATTCACCATTTGCAAGTGGAATTCTCACTTGTGAGGATGAATACATTACCATTAATAGTGGAACTTTTGATTTTGGTGAAATAGATGACCACGCTACAATTGATGCTATTTTCAACATCACAACCGCCCCAAACACACCGCTTGCAACAATCATTTCGTTCGATTACAATGTTGATTGTGGCAACTACAGTAATAGCATATCGTTTGCAGAAGCAGTCGGGCTTATTGTTGAAGACTTTGAAACAGATGGATTTTCACAATATCCGTGGGAATTTGTCGGCACAAATTGGTATATTTCAACAGAAGCTTACGAAGAAACTTATTCTGCTCAATCTGCCAATATCAACGACAATCAAACATCAACCATAAAAATAACACTTGATGTCCTCGCTGTTGATGAAATTAGTTTCTTCTACAAAGTATCGTCCGAAGCAAACTATGATTATCTAAAATTTTATATCGATGACAACTTGCAAGATCAATGGGCTGGTGAAATTGATTGGACACAAGCCAATTTTGCAGTTAACATAGGTGAACATACATTCAAATGGGAATATTGCAAAGATGGTTCTGTTGGAAATGGTTCTGATTGCGCTTGGATAGATTTCATTGTGTTTCCACCGATTGGTGTTCCTGAACCGCCAAATTTCGTAATAATCCCAGAAACATTAGATATCGTTTTAGAAGAAAATTCATTTTCAACGGAAAATATTTATCTTTCTAATACGGGTGGCGGAAATATAAATTACAGCATTTATCTCGTAGAAACTACCACCTCGCGTGAAATTACCTGCAATAAAACAACCTTATTTGATGTAAAAGCAGACATCGCCAAGAAAAAACGCATTGTAGATGGTAGCTACATTCCAAATAATGATGTGATTCCAAACATAATTAATCCTGTTTATTTGCCAAATTCTCGCCCTACAAATGTAACAATAACTTGTGATGGCGGTAGTTGGCAAAGCGAAATCTCGTGGGAAATATTAGATTCTTTTGGAACTGTTGTTGCATCTGGTGGTGCACCATTTAACCAAAGTGCTTCTTTAGATAACGACACTTACACCGTCAATGCCGCCGATGACTACGGTGATGGTTGGAATGGGAATTATCTAACAATCGTGGGAGATGATGGTAACGAATACTGTAATTACACTTTAGAAAGTGGTTCGGCTGGTTCTACAACATTTGAAATAGATACGCCCGAGCCAGTTTCCTGGCTAAGTCTAATGCAAAACAGCGGCAGCCTTTCTGGTGATGAAACAGATGAGATTACACTTATCATTAACGCTACTGATTTACCAACTGGCAGTGTCCATACCGCTGATATAGTTATTCTCAATAATTTAGGCAACAGTGTCATTATTCCCATAACTTTATCGATTGATAATGAGCAAATAATTTATGGAGATGTTGATGGTAATGGAATAGTACAAGCGATGGATACTTCGTTGACTTTACAAAATGTAGTTAATCTCATCGAATTTGAAGAGTGGCAAATAATTGCGGGAGATGTAGACTTAAATGGTGAAATTCAAGCAATGGACGCATCTTACATTCTACAATATGTGGTTGGAATTATCGATGAACTACCGATAGAAACCGGACGAAAAACTAGTAATAAAAAATAATTAAACATTATACAGCTTCAAAAACAAACCACAATTTTTGTTGTGGTTTGTTTTTCATAAGAAGCTTAATTTTTTCATTTGACATTAATTTCATAATATTTCTGTTGGTTCTCGGAGATTAAATGAATAAAAAATTATTATTGATTATTTTAGATGGCTTTGGCAATGCTAAAGCCAATGATTTTAATGCCATAACAACTGCCAACACACCTTTTTTGGATAATTTTAGAGCCGAAAATAAAGAATCTGAACTTGATGCTTCCGGCGAAAAAGTGGGACTTCTGAAAGACGATATGGGAAACTCTGAAGTTGGGCATCTCAACATTGGTGCTGGGCGAATTGTAAATCAACTAAATTCACTTATCATGAAAAAAATAGAGACAAAATCATTCTTCAAAAATAAAGCATTATTGAGCGCAATTCAACATGCTAAAAATAGTAAATTGCATCTACTCGGACTTCTCTCCGACGGTAATGTTCACAGCAATATTGAACAACTTTGGGCACTTTTAAGAATGTGTAAAAATGAGGGTTTACGAGAAGTTTATTTGCATGCTTTCATGGATGGACGCGATACTTCACCTATTTCTGGCAAATATTTTATTGAACAATTTTTGCTGAAAAGCAAAGAAATTGGCATCGGGAAAATTGCTACCATTTCGGGACGTTATTTTGCAATGGATCGCGATAACCGCTGGGATAGAATTGAAAAAGCATACAATGCAATTGTGCATGGAATTGGTGAAGAATTTACAAGCCCAATCTCTGCCATTGAAAGCAGTTACGCTAAAAATATCACTGATGAATTTATCATTCCAAAAGTTATTATGGAAAATGGAAAACCAATTGCAAAAATTGAAAACAATGACGCAATTATCTCATTTAACTTTCGGGCAGACAGAATCCGTCAACTCACTCATAGTCTAAAAAACACACAATTTAATGAATTTAAAACAAAATATTTTATCAATTTAAAATTTGTCGGTTTCAGCAAATACGACATCAAATTAGAATCTTTTATAGAAATTGCATTTGCTCTTCCAAAATTGAAAAATATTTTGGGCGAAGTTATTTCAAAACACAAATTGAAACAATTACGACTTGCAGAAACAGAAAAATATGCACATGTAACTTTCTTTTTTAACGGTGGAAATGAAGCTGCTTTTGTAAATGAAGAACGCATTTTGGTAAATTCTCCCAAGGTCACAACTTATGATTTGCAGCCAGAAATGAGTGCTTTCAAAATAAAAGATAAATTGATTTCAGCGATTAAAAAAAACGAATTTTCACTCATCGTAACCAATTTTGCCAACTGCGACATGGTTGGTCATACTGGCATTTTTGACGCAACAGTAAAAGCTGTTGAGAGCGTTGATTTGTGCTTGGCAGAAATTATACCAAAAGCCAGAAAACACAATTATAATATTATTATTACGGCAGATCACGGCAATGCTGAAAAGATGAAAGAATGCGGTGGAAATGTGTTTACTGCTCATTCTAAAAATAAAGTTCCACTTATTATTCATTTGAATAATAGAACTGATTTTGAAATCTTAGATGGAATTCTAGGTGATATTGCACCCACAATTTTAGATATTTTGAACATTAAAACCCCAACTGAAATGACTGGTAAAACACTAATCAAGAGGTAGATATGGCAATTGATAGACGCATTGACATTAAACAAAAATGGCCCATTCCAACTGGCATAAAATTCGTTTTAATGTTAGCCGTTATTTTTGGTTTTCTGTTGCATAATTGTTGGCAAAACAATAAAGATAAAAATATTTCCATTGCCAATATTCAAATTTTAGAATTAACAAAAATCAGTGCTGATGTTATTTTTTCGGGAACAAATAGTGCGAACATTGAATTGACTAAAACACTGAAAATAGGGTTATTTACAAAATCAAACAAACTTATTGCGAGTAAATTAACAAATATTACAATTCCTGCTAAATCTAAAAAAAACTTCAGAAAAATTCTGCAAAAATTCAATTTCCCAATTTTAGATTTTGAAACAGTTGGTGATGTAACAATAGAAATTTATCGCTAACAAATCTACTCTCTTTAAACTAGAAAAGCCCCTGTTTATCAGGGGCTTTTCATTTATGGTATTTTGTTTTTAAAATAA
>JABGOP010000051.1 GCA_018645365.1 Candidatus Cloacimonadota bacterium | reverse complement strand
CATCTAACGGAATGAGTACCTCGTTTAAAGGAATAGGTACATTAATGTGAAATCGAACATTGTCTTAAGTGGCATATTTTAAACCATTTGGAGGATAAAATGGGCAGATTAAGGAAAAAAGATTCAAAAATAATCGAAACAGCAAAAGCAAGATTAGCTGGCTTAGTAACAATTGATCCAGCCTTAGATTTGGGTAGTGGCAAGAACATTCCTGCTTATGAAACCAAAATTACAGAAGCCGAAGGGGCTTTGGCAGTCTATAACCAGAAATTGGCAGAGTTAGACCGATTGTACAACGCTTTTCTTGCCAAAGAGAAAGTTTTGGGAACTTTTAATGCCGAAATTTTAGCGGCAGTCAAAGGTCTCTACGGTAGAGACAGCGATGAGTATGAACAAGCAGGTGGCACGCGTTATTCCGAGCGTAAAAGACCACAAAAAAGTGGTGAGTAAAAATTGAAAGAAAAAAAAACTCTCCCCGCTTCGGCGGGGAGATACAAAGGGAATAGCTATAAAGATGATAATAAAAATACTATTTGACAGAAACTAAGGGTGAAAAAATGGTGAATGGGTAACTTGAAATGTAAATATCGAAAGTATGGTAATTGAAATGAATGATTTTAAACAATAACAAGGAGGAGTAAAATGAAATTAACAGAACAAGAAAAAATAATTATCACATCAATTGAAGAGGGAATTAGAATTAACAAATTTGCAATTGAGAATAAAATATTAATTACGATTGATGGCAAAGAAGTTAATTTAAAAAAGAAGATTAAACAAGATGAAGAACTTATAAAATTAATTAAAGGAGAAATAAAATGAAGAAACAAATTTTAGTTTTAGCCTTACTGCTTGTGACAGTATGTGCGTTTGCAGATTTAGAAGATGTAATTGTTACTGTTTCTAATCATACTGTTAGTATAGGAGAAACATTTACCGTTGCTATTTCGACAATTGAACTATTGGAAGAGTGGAATGTAACCGCTTTCCAGTTTAACTTTGCGTTCGATGGGGATTTGATTTCGTACAACAACTACAATCTCGATGGCTTGCTTTCTGACGGTGGTATGGCTGCAGTAAACACAGAAGGAGCTAACAACATCTCGGTAGGGTTTGCGGGAGCTTACCCACTTGTTGGTAGTGGTGACATTATTCACCTTGAATTTTCTGCTTTAAATGAAGGTGTGACCACATTAGATTTATCTAATTTTCTTTTCAATACTGAAATGATTGTTAACTTAGAAGATGGTACTGCGTTGATAGGCTCCTATATAATTGCGGGTTTCTCAGCAAACCCTATTATTGGTTATGTTCCACTTACAGTTCTGTTTACTGATGCATCACTTGGAAGTCCAATCAATTGGGCGTGGGATTTTGATAATGATGGTGTGATAGATAGTTACGAACAAAACCCTATTCATGTTTATACAGAAACTGGTAATTATTCAGTTTCATTATCAGTTTCTGATGGAGAAACTACAGATGGTGAAATAAAAGAAAATTACATAACTGTTGAAGCAGAACCATTAATTGCAGATTTTGAAGCTAATGCAGCAAGTGGAGAAATGCCTTTTGAAGTTCAGTTTATGGATACTTCAGTCAATTTTATTGGCGATATCACCAGTTGGCAATGGGATTTCCAAAATGATGGTATTATTGATTCATATTTACAAAATCCAACTTACACCTATGCTATAGCAGGAGTTTACTCTGTTTCTTTAACGGTGAGTGATAGCACAAATACTGATATAGAATTAAAAGAAGACTACATTACTGTTGAAGCCCCACTATTTTCTGATTTTGAAGTAGATATTACAGATGGCGATGCACCGCTTGAGGTTAATTTTACAGATTTATCAACTGGGAATATTATTGCGTGGATGTGGGATTTTGATAATGATGGTACTATTGATAGTAATATCCAAAACCCAACTTATATTTACGCGGAAGCTGGTGTTTACTCTGTATCACTTAAAATCACAGATGGCGTAACAGAGATAACAGAATTAAAAGAAGATTACATAACAGTTAATGCAGTTAATGCAGACGAAAATGAAATTGCAGTAGTTACAAGGTTAAATGGTAACTATCCCAATCCCTTCACGGGTGAGACAACTATAAGTTTCTCTCTCTCCGCCGAGAATATGGAAAAAGCGGAGGTTGAGATTTATAATATGAAAGGGCAACTGGTGGAGACTTTTGCCAATCTTCCAATCACAAATTCACCAAATCAGCAAATTATCTGGAATGCAGAGAAACAAGCAAGTGGTGTTTACTTCTACAAACTTGTTGTCGATGGTATTGCTGTTGATACAAAGAAGATGATACTACTGAAGTAGTGAAATTTAGCTCCTACCTTTCGGGGGAGGAGCAACTTTTCCAGCTTGTTGAAGTAGATTAGTGTTAGTAGGCGATAGTACATCGCCTACTAATTTTTGTTTTTCTTAGTGTTTTTGAGTCTTTGTGGTGACTTTTTTGCAATTTGCGTTAATTTGAAAATGATGGTGTTTTGCTTTTGTCTTTAATTCCTTCATCATTATTAAGTTGTTTTTGCTTTATCATTTTCCGCTTGACTGATAATGATAGAAAAATTGTTTGTTCTGAACTTTGAAAGAATGAGGAAAATATGGAATATCCATTTGAGAAAATTGAGAAAAATTGGCAGAAAATTTGGGATGAAAAAGCTATTTTTAAGGCTGATAATGATTCCAAAAAAGAAAAATACTATGTGCTTTCAATGTTCCCGTACCCTTCTGGTGCTCTACATATGGGACATGTTTCAAACTATTCAATATCGGATGCAATTGCGCGTTACAAACTGATGGAAGGTTTCAATGTGATGCAACCGATGGGCTACGATTCGTTTGGAATGCCAGCTGAAAATTTTGCCATCAAACACAATTCACATCCGCGTATAACTACGGACAAAAATATTGAAATTATGCGAAAACAATTTGAGATGATGGGATTTGGAATAGATTGGGATCGTGAAGTTAGCACTTGCCATTCGGAATACTACAAATGGGGACAGTGGTTCTTCAAAAAAATGTATGAAAGAGGGTTGGCTTACAAAAAAACATCTTTCCAAAATTGGTGCGACGAGTGCCAAACTGTCTTGGCGAATGAACAGGTTGAAGATGGAAAATGTTGGCGTTGTCATAGCGTTGTGCGTCAGAAAGAATTGGAACAATGGTTCTTCAAAATCACAGATTATGCGGAAGAACTTTTGGATTTTTCGGGCGTGATAGATTGGCCAGAACGCGTCAAAACTATGCAAACAAATTGGATTGGCAAAAGTTTTGGAACAGAAATTTGGTTCAAATTAGAAAATTCTGAAGAGTTGATAAAGGTGTTCACGACCAGACCAGACACAATTTTTGGATGTACTTTTATGGCACTTCCACCCGAGCATCCAATGGTTACAAAATGGTTAAAAAGCGAGTCTGCAAATTCTGAAATGCAACAGTTTTGTGATGAAGTTATGAATGAAGATACAATCTCTAGAACGGCGGAAGATACAACCAAAAAAGGCATTTTCTCGGGAAGATATGCGATTAATCCAGTCAATGGCGACAAAGTGCAAATTTGGATTACAAATTATGTGTTAATGGATTACGGTACTGGTGCTGTAATGGCAGTGCCAACGCACGATCAACGTGATTTTGAATTTGCAAAAAAATATAATATTCCAATGAAAATAGTTATTCAGAATAATGAAAATAATTTAGTTTTAAATGAAATGTCTGAAGCTTTTACTGAGGCAGGAATTTTGGTTAATTCAGGTAATTTTGACGGAAAGAACAGTGATGTTTCCCAAAAAGAAATTTCGGAATGGATGGCTGAAAATGAGATGGGAAGAGAGACGGTCACTTACAGATTACGCGATTGGGGTGTTTCGCGACAACGGTATTGGGGAAATCCAATTCCGCTCATCTACTGTGAAGATTGCGGGACAGTTCTTGTTCCTGATGAAGATTTACCAGTAAAACTTCCCGAAAATGTTCAGCTCGGGAAAACTACTCAAAATCCACTTCTTTCGGTGGAAGATTGGGTAAATGTTTCCTGTCCAAAATGTGGAAAACCAGCCAAACGCGAAACTGACACAATGGATACTTTTGTGGATAGTTCGTGGTATTATGTGCGTTATACGGATTCCAAAAATGACGAAAAACCTTTTGACGAAAAACTTGCTGAAAGTTGGCTTCCAGTCGATCAATATATCGGTGGAATTGAGCACGCGGTGATGCATTTGATGTACGCTCGTTTCTTTCATAAGTTTATGCGTGATTTGGGTTTGGTCAAATCCGATGAGCCTTTTGCGCGTTTGCTCACGCAGGGAATGGTAACGAAAGATGGTGCGAAGATGAGCAAATCAAAAGGTAATGTGGTAGATCCACAAACTTTTGTTGATCGTTATGGTGCAGATACAGTCCGAGTTTTTATGCTGTTTGCTTCACCTCCAGAAAAAGATGTGGAGTGGAGTGATGAAGGTGTGAAAGGAGCTTTCCGTTTTCTCAATCGAATTTGGCGGATTTTTGACGAGAATTTAAATCTGTTGCAAAATGTGAATTTAGTTGAAGGCGAAATTTCTTCTGAAATCAAGAAGTTGAGGTTTAGTACCCATTCGACTATCAAAAAAGTTTTGGAAGACAGTTTGGTGAAAATTCAGTATAATACTGCGATTGCGTCCGTAATGGAGCATTTGAATAATGTCTATTCCATCTCAAATGTGGCAGATTTGAATGATGCTGAAAAAGCAATATTTGCCGAGTCGTGCAAAATAATGCCACAACTACTTTATCCATTTGCACCACACATTTGCGAAGAATTGTGGCGAAAAATCGGTAATTCAAATTTGATTCACGAAAATGGAATACCCGAATATAACGCTAAATATCTTGTGCAAGATGAAGCTACTTATGTTGTGCAGATCATGGGTAAAATTCGTGGTAAATTTGCTATTTCCAAAAGTGCATCACAAGATGAAATTAAGGAAATTGCTTTAAATTTGGAAAATGTAAAAAGTCATCTTGCAGGAAAAGATGTGAAAAAAATCATTGTAGTACCGAACAAACTGGTGAGCATTGTGGCAAAATAAGAGAATATTTGACACGCTAACTGTATAGAGAAAAATGGCAAAATTGAAAATTTGGAGGATTTTATGAATAAAAAAAATGTGATTTTAATGGTGTTGATGTTGATTTTTGTTGGCTTTTTATTTGCCGAAAAATCGTTGGAAAGATTAGGTAATGAAGCGGAATTTGCGGCGGATGAATTTTATGAAGCAAAAGATTATGTAAATGCTGCTTTTAAATACGCCGAGGCTCTTGAAAAATTTGAAGCAGCAAGTGAACAGGATGGCATTTCTGTTCAAGAAAAAATTGTTAGAATTTTAGATAAAATTTTCAAAGCATATTATTTTGCTGGAAATTACGAAAAAGCAATTGGGATTTTGCAAACGCAATTGGCAACTGATCCTAAAAATTCAAAAAAAGCACGCACGATTTCCCAAATCTACGAGAAAAAATTAAAAGATGTTGATAAAGCAATAGAAACTTTGATACTTTTTGATTCTACCTCTCGCAAATATGTGGTAGAAAAGAAGATTGCTTCTCTTTTTGCCAACTTAATTGAATTTGAAAAAGCACTCTTTTGGTATCAAAGAACCTACGAGTTGAAGCAAGATGCAAAAGTGATAAAAAATATTGCCAGTTTGTATTTGAAATTAGATAAAAAAGCTGAAGCAATCGGTGCTTACGAAGATTTTATTAAGACAAATCCGAGCGAAAGAGTTTTGACCAAAACCTACAAAAATATGGGTGCACTCTACGAAGATATGAACAATATTTCAAAAGCAATAGAATACTATGAAAAATCGAACGAATTGGATTATAACGACAGTATTACGCTTCTGTTAATTTCAAAATATTACGATCTAGAATGGTACACGAAAGCACTTAAAAAAATTGAGCTTTTACTCCAAAATAAACCTGGGAATACCGATGCAATCTACTATCGTGCTATGATAAAATATAATCGTGGTGAACTTGTAATGGCAAAAGCAGATTTTGAAATAATTCTTTCGAATGTAAAATACAGCAGCATTGCGAATGGTTTTATTGAATCTATTGAATCTGCTGAATAATTGGAGGAATAATGAGAAAAACTATTATTGCAGGAAATTGGAAAATGAACAAAACATTTTTGGAAGCTGATGATTTTTTTGCCAATCTTGTTGAAAATATAGAAGATAAAGAACTTTTTGGAGTTGAAATTGTGGTTTGTCCACCTTCATTATATTTGGAATTAGCTTCTGATACAGCACAAGAAAGTGCGATTTTTATGGGCGCACAGAATGTGAGTGAACACGATTCTGGTGCATTTACAGGTGAGATTTCAGCGCCAATGTTGAGCTCGATGGATTTAGAATTTTGCATTGTAGGTCACTCTGAACGTCGTAAATATTTTGGCGACACGGATGAATTAGTAAATATGAAAATTCAGAATTTACTGAAAAACAACATTTCACCGATTGTGTGCTTGGGAGAAAGTTTGGCGGAACGCGAAAATGAGCAGACAAAAGAGGTTGTTTTAGGACAATTAGAAGGTGCATTTCATAACATTGAAATGAGCGAAGAAATCGTGATTGCATACGAACCTATTTGGGCGATTGGAACTGGTAAAACAGCATCACCACAGCAAGCACAAGAAATTCATAAATTGATTCGAGATTGGTTGAGTGAAAAATACTCAGATGAAATTGCAGGAAAAACCCATATTCTTTACGGTGGTAGTATGAATCCTGGGAATGTGGAAAATCTACTTCAACAACCAGATATTGATGGTGGTTTGATTGGTGGTGCGTCTTTGGAAACTGGCAAATTTAACGACATGATTGATGTGGCAATTGCGTTGAGGAATAATTGATGCTGGATTTGAAATTCATTCGTGAAAATGCAGAAAAAGTTCGCATTGCTGTCAAAAATAAAAACGAAAAAGCTGATGTCGATGCCATTTTGGAGTTAGACGAAAAAAAACGCAAATTGCAATTTGAATTTGATAATTTGCGAGCAGAACAAAACAAAATTTCTCAACAGATTCCAACCTTAAAAAAGAAGGGAGAGGATGTTTCAGGAATTTTGGCGAAGATGAAAAATGTTTCAGTTGAAGTGAAATCAATTTCATCAAAACTCACTGAAATATCCGAAAATTTGGAGCAACTTTTGTTGACAGTTCCGAATATTCCGCATGCCGATGTGCCAATCGGTAATGACGAAAGCGATAATGTTTTTGTGCGTGAATGGGGCAAGAAAACTGAGTTTGCGTTCGATTCAAAAGAGCATTTAGAGCTTTGTGAACAAAACAATCTTTTGGATTTGAAACGTGCTACAAAGCTTTCTGGTAGCGGATTTGTGGCCTTTACTCATAAAGGTGCGATGCTAGAGCGTGCCCTCATAAATTTTATGTTGGACTTTCATGTTAGGAAGCATAATTACGAAGAGATTTCGTTGCCTATTTTGGTAAACCGTAAAACGATGATTGGCACTGGACAATTACCGAAATTAGCAGACGATATGTATCATGTTGAGCAAGATGACTTGTTTTTGGTGCCGACTGCGGAAGTTTCTGTGACCAATTTTTATGGTGGTGAAATTTTAGCGAATGATGATTTACCTAAAAAATTTATTTCTTACAGTCCATGTTTTCGTCGTGAAGCTGGCTCTTATGGACAGGACACAAAAGGATTACAGCGAATTCACCAATTTAATAAGGTTGAGATGGTTCGTTTGGTAGAACCAGAAAAATCGTATGAAATTTTAGATGAAATGGTTGGAGAGGCGGAAGCCATTTTGCAGGCTTTGGGTTTGCATTATCGCGTTTTAACTTTGGCGACCGGCGACCTTAGTTTCGCATCTGCCAAAACTTATGATTTGGAAGTATGGGCACCTGCATCTCAGAAATATTTGGAGGTTTCGTCGATTAGTAATTTTATGGATTTTCAGTCTAGACGTGCTTCATTACGCTATCGAGATGAAAATGGGAAAGTGAGATTTCTACATACTTTGAATGGATCTGGCTTGGCGACACCGCGAACTTTTATTGCCCTTATTGAAGCATATCAAAATGCAGATGGTTCAATTGAAATACCTGAAGTTTTACGACCTTATTTGGGTGGTTTAGATTATTTTCAAAATATATTATAATTTGTATAATTTTGTATTTTAATAAGATA
>JABGOP010000009.1 GCA_018645365.1 Candidatus Cloacimonadota bacterium | reverse complement strand
TAACGGGTAGCTCAGCTTGATGCGTGGCAATCTGTTTAGCGAAATTTGTGCTGAACTCTTTGAAATCCGCGTCAGCATTTGGTATATAATCTTTATTAGCCATAATAATTTCTCCTTTTTAAATTATTCGGATAATGCCCTCAGGATATTGGATAATGCCCTCAGGATATCTGGTAATGCCCCCCAGTCGTTGGGGAACATCCCTTTTTGACTGAAATAGTTAGTTATCTCGTCACAAATGGTGCAACAAATAGAGGTGATTGTATCTCTTTCTCATTTTTGGTTAATTAGAAAGAGGAACACAACAAACCAACCAACAAGCCAACCATCTCTTTTTTCTTTAAACTAAAAAACATCTCTCCCTCCTAATAAACTTTCTATTTATTAGACTGAAAAGATGTTATTTTTAGTGCGTACTTTGGGTTAACTTGTTATTTTGCTATGTGTTATCCTCGTGGGAATTGAAGATTATTTTCGCCTCTTTTTTGCTTTTTACATGTAATCTTTTTCGTTTTAGTTTAAATTCATCCATTAATGTAATATTGTTGCTTACTAAGATTTCTGATGATTTTTAGTAAAACTTGGTAATCATAATTTCATTGAATTTATTGAGTTTAAAATCGACACAGTAACAATCGATAGAACCTTGGGAATTTTTATAGGGGATATAGATGTCATAGCTATCATTTATAAGTAGATGGATGTTATAGGGGAATGTTTTCACAATGTCGAGTTGGGGAATTTTGTCAGTATCAATTTTCCGAAAGTAGTTATGCATTGTGGAGAGTTTATCTTCTTTCATTTTTTTTTACCAGTTGCTGGATATAATTCTGATTTTTTTACTTTTTATTCAACTAAGAGAGATTATTCTTGAATTCATAAAAAATCATTTGACAAAATAAGTTGCGGTTATTTTTTGGTTAGTGTTTGCTAACTTTAAAAAAGGAGAATAAAGAATGTTCACAAAAAGACAGCAGCAAATTGTCGAAACTGCGATTGGTTTAATTGCGCATAAAGGTATCCAAAATCTGACAATTAAGAATTTGGCATTGCAGATTGGCATTAGCGAACCTGCCCTGTATCGCCATTTCAAAAATAAATTAGAAATTATGAAGAGTATTTTGAAGTATTTTCAATTAACAATGCAGCCTTCGATGCTTGAATTAAAAAAAGAAGGTAAGGCGATAGATAAAATTAATGATTTTATTTTTAAACACTATGAAATCTTAAATCAGAAACAAAATCTTGCTAAAATAATTTTTGCAGAAGCTAACTTTCAAAATGATGAAACATTGAAAGATTCGCTGTTATTGATGATGAATAATTCGCAAAGATTAATGCAAGGTATAATTCAGCAAGCTCAAGAGAATGATGAGATAAATACAGCAGTAACCGCAAAAAATCTAACTCGCATGATTATTGGATCGATGCGTTTTATGATAATTCAGTGGAGTATGTCTGGAATGATTTTTGATATAGAGGCAGAAGGGAAATTGCTTTGCGAAGATTTAAAGAAAATAATGAGATAAATTTTTTTAATAATAAAGTTAGTGAATGCTAATGAAAAGGAGAATGAAAATGGGAAAAGTTTTAAGGAAAATGCTCAAATCACCTAAAATAGTGTTGTTGGTAATATTCATTATTACAGCCCTATTTTTCAGAGTAATGAAACAAAATACGGAGATGGAGACAGATTTAGATAAATATATGCCTCAAAATCATCCCGCTTTTGTTTACAGCAACGATATGGAAGAAGTTTTTGCAATGAAAGATGGGATTATCATTGCGATTGAAAATTCAAACGGGATTTATCAAACCGCTACTTTGCAGAAAGTTAAGGATTTAACCAAAAAACTCGGTAAAATGAAAGAGATTGAAAAAGCTGATGTGACTTCGCTTTACACTGCCGACAACATCATTGGAACGGAAGATGGGATGGATGTGAAAGCGTTTTTCAAAAAAGTTCCCAAAACGGAAGAACAGTTGCAAGAATTAGCTCAAAAAGTTAGAAATAACGAGATGGTTTTTGGTAGATTGGTTTCGGAAGATGAAACGGTAACCGTGATTATTGCTGAGCTTGAAGACGATGTATTCAGTCAAAAGTTTTATCATGAAATATTGGGATTAGTAAAATCATTTGAAGGTCCAGAAAAATTTTATGTTGCTGGAAGCCCAATCGTGGAAGGGACAATGGCGTTTTTGGGACCACGAGATATGAAAAAAATGGTGCCGATTGTGATGCTTGTAATTGTGCTTATTTTACTGTTTGTGTTGCGAAGTGTCAAAAATACAATTTTTACATTATTGGTTGTTATTTTTAGTGTTGTTTGGGCGTTTGGTTTGATGGCAGCGTTTAAAATTCCAGTTTATGCAGTTTCCACAATGCTACCTGTAATGTTGATTGCCATTGGTGTGGCGGACGGAATTCATCTTTATAGTCACCTTGATCTATTTTTGCGAACACATCCAAATGCCACCAGAAAAGAGGCAGTTGCGGATATGCTGAAAGGAATGTGGAAACCAGTTGTAATGACTTCCGTAACTACTTCAGTAGGCTTTTTCTCATTGTTAACTTCGGAAGTTTTCCCCATCAAATATTTTGGAATGTTTACAGCGTTTGGTGTAACCGCTGCGATGTTGTTTTCACTTTTGCTTATTCCTGCTGGGATTTTGGTATTTGGCTATACTAAAAGGAAACCAAAAAATACGACTAAAAATGGAAAACAATCAAATTCATTCGCTTTTAAATTTGCTAATGGCGTGATAAAATACAAAGCAGTTACCCTTTTCCTCACGATTGCAATTGTAGCAGTTTCACTATTTGGTATGACAAAAGTTTGGATAAATTCCAGTTTTTTGGAGAAATTTGAAAAAGATAGTGACATAGTTCTCACCGATAAATTTATAAATGACCATTTTGGTGGAACGAGTAAATTGAACATAATTTTGGAAGCTGACGAAAGTGGAAAAATGAAATCTCCAGAAGTGCTTCGATTAATCGATAAAATGCAACATAAAATTGACGCAAATTTAGAGATTGTAGGTAATACTTTTTCTCTTGCAGATTATCTGAAACGGATGAATAAGGTGATGAATGCAGATAAAGAAGATTTTAATTCTATTCCTAATTCGCAAGAATTAAACGCACAATATTTATTGCTTTATGAAATGAGTGGTAATCCAGAAAATCTTTGGAAAGTGGTAGATTATGATTACAAAATTGCTAATGTTACGATCCAATTGAAAAGTGATAATTCTAAGGCTATCAAGAGTGCCATTGCTCTTGTCGAAGATTTCAAGGGTGATTTTGAAAAACTTGGAATTAGTGTGAATTATGCTGGCTCCGGCTACAAAGCACTTATTTTCACCGATCTTATTTTGGAAGGACAAATCAAAAGTTTAGTGATGTCATTATTTATTATCATAATTTTGCTAACTTTGATGTTCAAAAGCTTTTGGGCAGGCTTAATAGGTTCTGTTCCTATTGTAATTACTGCCATTATTGGTTTTGGAACAATGGGATTACTAAACATTCCTCTTAGCACAACTACCGCTCTCATCTCTAGTATTGCGATTGGAATTGGGATAGATTACGCGGTGCATTTTATCGAGCGTTACAAAATTTACGCACTCGAAACGGGTGATAAACAAAGAACAATGGAAGGGACAATGCATCATTCTGGGCGTGCAATTATTTTTAATGCTACGGTTGTGATTGCCGGATTTTTAGTTTTATTAGCTTCTGTATTCCCACCAAATCGCAGTCTCGGTGCATTAGTTTCTTTAAATATGTTTACCAGCTTTTTAGGAACGGTAACAATTATGTATTTGTTGCTCTATAAGACAAATTTGTTTTTTGGGAAAAGTTCAAAAAATAAATAGGAGAAAAAATGAAAAAACATCTAATTATTTTGCTGATTGTGATAAACATATTGCCTCTTTTTGCTCAAAACAATCAGCAAAGATTTTCTAGATACATTTTGGCAAATAGCGAGGTTGGCTACATCACTTTTTTAGATGGCATTGGTAATTTAGAACCGTTATGGTTTGAAGCTAAATTGACTTCAAATTATCTGCTTCGAGTAAGAAAAAATTCTTCCACAGGTGCAGTGATAACTCCAAAAATGATTTTACGAATGTATCAGCGAGACTCTCAACCTGTTGCTACACCGAGTTATATGCCACAAATAACTTTCTATCATCAATTGAAAAATTTTCATCCAAACAGAGCTCATATTTTTTATCTGTTCGGGAGCATTGTGCATCATTCCAACGGACAAGATGGAGATTTTTTTAATCTAGACGGAACGATAAATACAGATGACGGTTCTTTTTCTACGAATTATTTTGAAGTTGGCTTTTTTCTAACGAAATTATTGAAATTTCAAGAAAATACCACAGAATTTTTTCGTTCATACATCGAATATCATCCTCGATTTATGCAAGACAATGATGATTTAATAAAGATATATGGAAATTTGCGGTGGCACAACGATATTCAAATTTTTAAATTTAGCAAAGAAAACTTTACCGCTATTTTTTCTGGAAAAGATAAATCTGAAAATGATGCGAAAATACGCCCAAATATTAGAGCTATTTTCAACACTACCATTATTTTTGGAGAAATGGAAAATGTAGGTGATTTCGATTTTTCAAAGAGAATTGGTGGGTCAATTACGCTCTCCTATAATCCAAAATATTTGGAAGACGTGCGGATATTTGCACAATATTATTACGGTCAGGATTATTATAATATCCATTTTGAAAACACACTAAGCGAATTTAGAATTGGTTTAATGACGGATTCGTTTGGAATTTAAAGGAGAAAAATGAAAAACATAATTTTCATAAATGGTTTAGTGCTTATTTTATTAATATTTTCACTTATCAAAGATAGGCAAAAAACAAAAAAATCGTTGTTAATTGCGTTGAAATCATTAGGAAAAATGGCACCTACAATCATCTCGATAATTTTATTAATTGGGATAATGTATGCTTTTTTTATTGATAAAATCGCAATTCTTTTCGGGCAGGAAAGTGGGATACTTGGATTTATCTCTATCGCTTTACTCGGAAGTATCGTTCATATGCCAGCGTTATTGGCATTTCCTCTCGCTGGCTCATTTTTAGATAAAGGTGCTTCAATAAGTTCTGTAGCAGCGTTTATCACTACGCTTACAATGATAGGGATTGTTACCTTGCCTTTGGAAATCAAGACGATGGGGAAGAAATTTGCCATTTATCGTAACGGAATCAGTTTTGTAATTGCTCTGGTTATAGCTGTTTTGATGGGAGTGATTTTATGAAAAACACGATGATGCAAAAAAACAAAAAAAATGGTAAGAAAAGTTTCATATTATTGGGTTTAACGCTGATTACGACAATTTTGATTCTTATGTTAATGCCAGAAAAATCACCAGAAATAATAGAAACATCTCTCAGCTATTTCAAACAAATGGCACTGATATTTCCTGCAATTCTCATTTTGATGGGATTATTTACCGTTTGGGTTTCCAAAGAATTTGTGATGACTCATCTTGGTGAAAATTCGGCTTTAAAAGGCATAGTTGTTGCCTTTTTCTTGGGTGCAATTCCAACGGGACCAATTTTTGTGGCTTTTCCGATGGCACAGGCATTGCGAAAAAAAGGTGCAAGTTACACCAATATTGTGATTTTCTTGTCTGCTTGGGCCTGCATCAAAATCCCACAAGAACTGATTGAACTACAATTTTTAGGTGCAAAATTTATGCTTGCTCGCTTGGGAATGACTATTGTATTTATCACAATAATGGGCGTGGTCATAAATAAACTATTGAAAAATGAAAAATAAAATAATTATCTTGTTAGTGGTCAGTTGGTTGGTAAATTTGCATGCGGATTTAGTCCAGTTGAAACCGATTGAATTGGCAGGAAAAGTAGGTGGATATGCTAATGGAAATAGCTGGAAAAGTGATTCTCTAATTGGTAAAACAAATGTGGTTTTTTATGTAGATCCAGATAAAATCATCGATGTGAAAAACTTGATTTCAACTTTGGAAGTAGAGAAAGTGGAAAATGATAGTTTCACAATTACTTACATTGTAAACACAAAAGCAACCTTGATTCCAACTTTTTTAATCCGCAAAAAAATTAAAAAGAAAGCCAAAAAAACAGCAACGATTTCTTATGTTTTGGATAACGAAAAAGTTCTGGTACAAAATTGGAATTTGTTGGATAATAGTGCGAATGTGTTAATCTTGAATGATGAAAATCAAATTTTATATCAATCTTCGGGAAAAATTAATGCCGAGCAGATTGACAAAATAAATAAGATAATAAAAAAAAATAGTTAAAGGGAGAAAAAATGAAAAAATTAACACTAATGTTACTCGTATTGTTGGTAATGGGAACGGTGCTTTTTGCACAGGAAATCACCGGTTTACAGGTTATTGAAAATGTCTATAGTCGTCCAACTGGAAATGACCAAACGGCGGATTTGACAATGACTTTAGAAAATTCTCGCGGAGATCAACGCGTGCGTATAATCAAACAATTTGTGAAAGATTTTGGTGAAATGGAGAAGAAAATTATGTTCTTCGTTTCACCCGCAGATGTCCATAATACTGCATTTATGAATTGGAGCTACTCCGCAGACGGTAAAAATGACGATCAATGGATTTATCTTCCAGCCCTGAAAAGAGTTAAGAGGATTTCCAGCGACACTAAAAGCGATTATTTTATGGGTTCAGATTTCACTTATGATGATTTGGGTGACCGTCAGCCAAATGCAGATTCACACACAATCTTGCGTGAAGAAGAGCTTGATGGCGAGATGTGTTTTGTGGTGGAATCCATTCCAAATGAAGAAGAACAGATGTATTCTAAAACGATTAGTTGGGTTGTGAAAGATAAATGGATCGGTAAGAAAAAAGAATTTTATGATGAAGATGAAGATCTGCTGAAAATACTTACCGTGAAAGAAGTTGAAAATATCAAAGATTATCTTGTTATCACAATTTCTGAAATGCATAATGTTCAAAAAGATCATACCACAAAAATGGAATTGAAAAATGTGAAAGTAAATACTGGAATTTCCGATAATAAATTCACCGAACGAATGATGAAACGAGGAATGTAAAAAATGAGAAAAATAATATTATTAGTTGTGATTCTATCCTTTGCTTTTATGTTGAATGCACAGCTCGAACAACGCGGATTTGTCCGCACTCATGTTGGTGCTTTAATAGAAGACGGTGGATATTCCGTTCTACAAAACACATTTGATTGGCGATTGGATTACGGTAAAGGCGATGTAGAGCTTTATGTAAATCCTGTTTTCAATTATGATGGTTTGAATGAAAATTTGGAGCTAAATTTGCGTCAGGCGTATTTCGATATTTATTTTGATAATTTTGATTTACGCGTGGGAAAACAACAAATCATTTGGGGAAAAGCAGATGGCGTTTTCATTACTGACGTTATTTCACCGCGCGATATTTCCGAATTTATTCTGCCCGATTTTGATGAAATACGAATTGGAATTAATGCCGTTAAACTGGATTATTATCTTGGAAATTCTACTCTCGAAGCAGTTTGGATTCCCATTTTTCAACCTACAATTATTCCCGATGCAAATTCGATTTGGTTTCCAGAAATGCCTGATATTTTCACTCAATCAATTGTAGAAGATGCGAAAGAACCAGAGAAAAAGCTTTCCGAAAGTGAACTCGCCATAAAATATTCCTATCTTGGCAGTGCAATTGATTTTGAATTGATGGCTGCCTATATGTGGGATGATAATCCGACAATGCACATCTATCCGCAACAAGAATCACTAATTATTAAACCAGAATATCACCGTCTTCCGCTTGTGGGTGCAAGTTTTGGAAAATCTATTTTTGGTGCAGTTTTACGTGGGGAAGGTGCTTACTATTTTGATAAAAAATTCATGGTAGAAGATTTTTCTGTAAATGGTGTGAAAGAAAAGGATTATGCTCATTATTTAGTAGGATACGACCACAATTTGTTTGGTGTGAATGTTAGTTTTCAATTTATTCAGGAGTACATTCTGGGTTACGAAAATGATTTTAAAAATGATGAATTTTCTAATACAGCAACTTTTCTCGCTTCGAAAACTTTTCTGCGTGAAACTCTCCAATTTGATATTTTTGGATATTACGGAGTCAACAATAATGATGCACTTTTACGCCCAAAAATCAGTTACGATTTCATCGATGGATTTAATGTTTTGCTCGGTGCAAATATTTTTATCGGCGATGAAGGTAATTTTGGACAATACAATGAAAATGAGATGCTTTACATGAAATTAAAGTACGATTTTTAGTGTATGTAGATTATCAAAAAGTTCCGTTCAAAAGCGTGGTGATCTGATTAAGTTATTGTTTACATCAATGTGAAATTTGCACTGTCAAAAATTCCTTTGTCGCTAATTTTAATTTCTGGAATTACAAGGAGTGCCATAAAGGAAAGTGTCATAAACGGGGCGGTTAATTTGGAGCCAAATTCTTTGGCAAGTGCATCCAGTTCAATGTATTTTTCAGCAACAAACAGGAAAGGTTTGTCGCTCATCAAACCGGCAATTGGCAAAGGTAAAATTTCGCTTTCATTTTGTGAAACAACGCAAATTCCTCCTTTGTTTTTGATGATGAGGTTCACTGCATCGCAAAGTTCTTTATCGGTGGTGCCTACTGCGATAATGTTGTGTGAATCGTGGGCCACGGAAGATGCGATTGCTCCTTTTTTCAGCCCAAAGTTTTTTATGAATGCCACTGCTGGTTTTTCGTTTTTGTAACGGTTTATAACCGCAATTTTAAGGATGTCATTTTCGGTGTCTGCAACGATTTTATGCTTGATGATTTTGGGTGAAACTTTCAATTTGTTTGTAATTAATTGTCCGTCTATTGCTTCAATTATATCAATTTTGTTTGAATTTTTGGTAATTTCAAAATCGGTAATTGTTTTTGGATCTGTGTAAAATTTATTAATTAATTCTGTCGGTTGGCGCGTGAAAAGTGTTTTTTCATTTTCGTCAACAATGTTGCCATTTATCACAGTTTGCATAATGTTAAAATCGGTTAAATTATCTATAATTAAAAAATCAGCAAAGTCATTTTCGCGGAGTAGTCCCACATCTAAATTGTAGTGTAAAACTGGATTTACACACGCTATTTGTAATATTTTGAAAAGATTTATCCCCGCTTTTAGTCCGCGTTTGACGAGTTCATTGATGTGTCCTTTCACTAAATCATCTGGGTGCTTATCGTCGGAGCAGAGCATACAGTTTGCAAAATGCTCGTTAGCAATTGGAATTAGCTCATCGAAATTTTTAACAGCGGAACCTTCGCGAATTTGAATTTTCATACCGAGATTAATTTTTTCCAAAGCCTCTTTTTGGGTAAAACATTCGTGGTCGGTGGAGATACCGTAAGATGCGTATTTTTGCAAATCTTTTCCACTTAAGCCAGGAGCGTGACCATCGACTAATTTTCCATATTTATGGGCAACAATAATCTTTGCTAAAATTTCGGGATTTTCATTGATGACTGCAGAATAATTCATCACTTCACCCAAAACTTTAATTTGTGGTAAATTTTGGAAGAGTGTCTCAATCTCAGTCGCATTAATGGTTGCACCATTTGTTTCAAACACTGTAGTAGGTACGCCAGATGGAGCAGAAAAGTAAAATTTGAAAGGGACATTTTCGGCGTTATCTACCATAAATTTAATGCCTTCTATGCCGAGTATATTGGCAATTTCATGAGCATCACAAACTGCGGCAACAGTACCGTGCTTCACGGCAATTTGGGCAAATTCGGCTGGGGTGAGCATCGAGCTTTCGATGTGGAGGTGAGCATCGATAAAGCCGGGGATAATGAAATTATCATAAACTTCATTATTCTCCGTAATTTTGATAATTCTACTATTTTTTACTTCGATGATGCCAGGAAAAATCCTGCTATTTATGACATCAATAATATTTCCTGAAAATATATTTTTCACATTAAATTCCTTTTATTAAATACTGGAAACAAATTTTTTCTTTACAAGAAAATGTCAAATAAAATAAGTATAGCTTATTAAATGTTTTTATTCAAAAAGGAGAAAATAATGAAAAAGTTAATGGTAATTTTGGTTTTATTTGTAATTTCAAATGGACTTTTTGCAACGCAAAAGGTTGGTAATTTAGCAGGACGCATCATCGATAAAAACACCCAAAAGCCAGTTGGAAAAGTGAATATTTACATTGATGGCGAAGCGAGAGGAATTTCTAATGAAAAGGGTCAATATATCTTGAAAAATATTCCGATTGGTAGCCATAAAGTAACTTTCAATCGTGTTGGCTACGAACCTCGCACAAAATTGGGAATTGTGATTCAACCCAATGAATTTAAGATTGTGAATGTGGAATTGAATATTCAAGCTGTTATTATTTCGGGGATTTCGGTGGTAGATGAGCACTATTTTACAGAAACAGAAGATGCACCTGTAAGTTCCAAAACACTTGATGTGGAAGAGATAAAATCTCAACCAGGTGGAAGCTATGATATTCAAAGAGCGATTCAAGCAATTCCTGCGGTAGTGGCTGCTACAGATTCGGAAAATGAAATTATTGTGCGTGGCGGAAATTATGGTGAAAATCTCTTTGTGCTCGATAATATGGAATTAGAAAATCCTAACCATTTTTCTGACCCTACCAAAGGTGGTGGTCCAGTTAGTATGATTTCTCCTGAATTTGTGGAAAAAGTAGATTTTTTTGCAGGTGCTTTCCCTGCAAAATATGGAGATAAGGCTTCTTCTGTGCTCGATGTATCTTTACGAGAAGGAAACGATAATAAATTTGCATCTTCTTTTGATATGGGGATGTCTGGTTATGGTGCAATTATCGAAGGACCAATGCTAAACAGTAAGGGCAATTACCTCTTTTCATATCATAAAAGTTTTCTTAGTTTGATTAAAGAAAGTATTGGTATTACAGCAGTTCCAGAGTATCAATCTGTAATTGGAAAGCAAGTTATAAATTTTTCACCTTTCACCAAGTTATCATTAGTCCAATTTTGGGGCGATGATGATATTGTGTTTATCTATGATGAAGAAGAGGGAAACGATGGTTATACAAATGGAGCAGGTCAGCAAGATATTTTTTCTTATTCGGGAAGATATGCCTTTGGTGCTAATCTCAAAAAAATTCACCGAAACAGCTATTCACTTTTAACAGCGTATATAAATTATAATTGGTGGAATAATTATGGCTATGATGCTGGTAGCGAAAACGATGAAAATAAAGTATTTGATTTGCAAGCAAATGATAATTATCACGCTCTAAAATTTTCCCAAACTATGCCAAATACAAAGTTTGGAAAAATTGAATTAGGTGGTCAAGTAAGGTATGATGATGTAGATTTTGATGGCTTTAGTAGAGCCGATACCGTGTTTACTTACGACTTGGAAACTGATGAAATCAATGGTTTTGTTCCTGATGAAAATGGAGATCCATTAACTTATGGCTATGATACAGAAAAATCAATTGATACTCATAGATATTATGGTTATTTGCAGTGGGATAAAGCATTTAAACGAATTCAAATGAATGCAGGTGTTCGCTATAATTACCTTGATTATACCGAAAAATCATCAATATCTCCTAGATTTGGGATTAAATATATTGTTTCCAATAATGCTAAAATTAATTTTGGATTAGGAAGACATTTTCAAAACCCTGATTACTTTACTTTGTACCGTGATGACCTAAATATAGAATTAAAACCAAAATATACAGACCAAATTGTGTTTGGCTTCGACCAGCTTTTTGCGGAAGATATAAAATTTATCGCTGAAACTTATTACAAAAAATATTATGATGTTCCAATTCCATATTCGCTTACGACTGCTGATTCTCTCGATTGGTCACAACATTCAGTTAATGTTGGAAAAGGTTATGCAAAGGGAATTGAACTGTTTTTGCAGAAAAAAGTGAAAGATAATTTTTGGGGAACGCTCAGCTACTCCTATTCGATTGCAAATGCTTTTGATCCACGCTCGGAAGATAAAGAATATTCGTGGGATTTTGATTATCGTAATGTGTTTACTGGTATTTTAGGTTATCAAATTAATTTTATGGAATATAATTGGTTTCAAAAATATAGAACTCTTTTTTCTGTTTTTGCTTTCACAAATCTAACTCCTGCTGATGAATCTCAAATTTCCATTAAATATCGTTATCTGGGAGGAAAACCATACACAGAAAAAACTTATCTTCCAGAACTGAAAAGGTGGGTAGAGGTAGAATCGCAAGAGCTTAATGCAAGCAGATTACCAGCGTATCAAAGATTTGATGTCCACGTAAACCACCGTTGGTTTTACAAAAATATCAACATAGTTAGTTATCTCGAGGTTAATAATGTCTTCAATACGAAGAATATTTGGGACTATAGCTATTTAGATGATGGTACAAAAGAGGAAAATTATCAATATTTAAGAATGATTGTTGGTGGTGTGAAAGTAGAGTTTTAAAACATTAGACAAAACTGCTATTCTTGACAAAATAACTGCTTTTAAAATATTCGGTGTTTATCAAAAAATAGATGGAGGGTATAAAATGATTATACCAAATATTTGGTTTGTGGCACCAGTTGGTGCGGTAATTGCCTTGATTTTTGCTTTTATTTTTTATCGAGGTGTGAAAAAAGAAGACCCAGGAAATGAACAAATGCAAAAAATTGCGAAACACGTTCGTGACGGTGCTTTTGCATATCTTTGGCAGCAATATAAAGGCGTTGGCATTTTCTTCGCGATTGCTTTTATTTTGTTCAATGTGATGGCACATGTTTTGCATGTACTTCATCCACTCATTCCGTGGGCTTTCCTTACTGGCGGAATTTTCAGTGGTTTGGCAGGTTTCATAGGTATGAATACGGCCACGCTCGCTTCAAATCGTACTGCACAAGGTGCTTCCGTTAGTTTGAACAAAGGTCTTAAAGTTGCTTTCCGTGCTGGTGGTGTGATGGGACTTGTTGTAGTTGGGCTTGCTCTCATAGATATTTCAGCTTGGTTTTATATTTTGATTTGGTGGGGGAAAACTCACCCAGAAATGACACTTCACACAATTACCGTAATTATGCTCAGTTTTGGAATGGGTGCTTCGACGCAGGCTTTATTTGCTCGTCTCGGTGGTGGGATTTACACAAAAGCTGCCGATGTTGGTGCGGATTTAGTTGGAAAAGTAGAAGCTGGAATTCCAGAAGATGATCCGCGAAATCCTGCTACAATTGCCGATAATGTGGGTGATAATGTGGGTGATGTTGCCGGTATGGGCGCAGATTTATATGAATCTTATGCAGGCTCAATTCTTGCTACTGCTGCACTTGGTATGGCGGCTGTAACGCAAATTTTTGGTCACGGAACTGACATCATGCACGACTGGGCAATCAAATTTGTAACTGCTCCAATGGTGCTTGCAGGAGTGGGTGCATTTTTGTCTATTATTGGAATTTATTTGGTTTCTACCAAAGAAAATGCTGGTACAAAAGAGTTGATGTTTGCGCTCAATAAAGGTGTTTATGGCAGCTCAATTCTCATCGCGATTGCGGCTTATTTTGTTACGAAAATAATGCTTCCTGCTGAATATGCATTCGGTGTATTTTTAGCGAGTGTGATTGGACTTTTTGCTGGAATTCTCATTGGTTATTTTACCGAAAGATCTACTTCTGATGCGTATGCTCCTACCAGAGGAATTGCCAAACAAGGAGAATATGGACCAGCTACAGTCATCATAGATGGACTTGCTGTTGGAATGAAATCTACCGCTGCACCAGTTATCATAATAGGTATTGCCATTTTGGCTGCCTTTAGTGTGAGTAAGGGATTTACATTCCCAGAAATGGGACTTTATGGCATCGGTTTTGGCGCAGTTGGAATGCTGGCAACTCTCGGTGTAACTCTTGCGATGGACGCATTTGGCCCGATTGCAGATAATGCTGGTGGAAATGCCGAAATGTCTAAACTTTCCAAAGAAGTTCGTCAAAGAACAGATGCACTTGATAGCGTTGGAAATACTACGGCTGCGACAGGTAAAGGTTTCGCTATTGGTTCTGCGGCACTTACCGCGATGGCTCTTCTTGCTGCTTATCTCGAAGAGGTGCGAACGGGACTTATCCTCAACGGGCAAGAATTTATCGAAATGATGATGGTTAACGGTGAAAAGTTTAAAGTAGCTGTCAATGAAGCTACGATTGCTGATTTTATGAATTATTTTCAAGTTAATTTGATGAATCCAAAATTTCTCATTGGCATTTTTTTTGGTGCGATGGTAACATTTGTATTTGCAGCTTTTGCGATGAAAGCGGTTGGTCGTGCTGCTGGTGATATGGTAGCGGAAGTGCGTCGTCAATTCAAAGAACTTCCAGGTATTTTGGAAGGAACTACTGAACCAGAATATGCCAAGTGTGTAAAAATTTCCACGATTGGTGCTCAAAAAGAGATGGTTGCTCCAGCACTTCTCGGAATTCTTGCTCCTATTGTAGTCGGCATGATTCTCGGCGTAGCTGGCGTGCTTGGGTTACTTGCTGGTGGACTTTCTACGGGTTTTGTGCTTGCGATTATGATGAATAATTCTGGTGGTGCGTGGGATAATGCCAAAAAATATGTCGAAACTGGACATTACGGTGGCAAAGGTTCCGATATTCACACTGCGACCGTAGTTGGAGATACAGTTGGCGATCCGTTCAAAGATACTGCGGGACCGTCCATCAATATTTTGATTAAATTAATGAGTATGGTTTCGATTGTATTTGCTGGATTAATTGTGGCTTTTTCTCCCCATATTCAGAAATTTTTAGGGATTTTTTAAAATATTGAAAGAAAAAACTTTACAAAAGACGGGGCTTTTTGTCCCGTCTTTCTCGTTATGAAAAAACAGATAATTATTGGAATATTCATCCTCATTTCACTTTTTTTGTATACGCAAGAAAAGGTTGGGCTCGCCCTTAGTGGCGGTGGTGCACGTGCTTTAGCACACATAGGTGTACTTAAGGTAATAGACGAATATGGACTTCAGATAGATTACATTGCCGGCACCAGTACCGGCGCAGTTATCGGTGGACTTTATGCAATTGGTTATTCTGGAAAAGAAATTGAAAATATATTTTTAGAATTAGATTGGTCAGATATTTTTGACGAATCAATTCCGCGGGCAGATGTGTATATTGGACAAAAACGGTGGTTGCCTTATGCAAATTATTTTTTTGACTTAGACGAAAATTATTTTCCTAAACTACCTATTTCATTTATTTCAGGAAATAATTTAATCAATTTTTTATTTGATTTAACTCATCAATCTGCCCATGATTTTGATGATTTTCAAATTCCATTCCGATGTGTAGCGACTAATGTTTTAACCGGCGAGAAAAAAGTTTTTGCATCGGGTGCACTTCATGAAGCAATGCGTGCTTCGATGTCATTCCCAACCGTGTTTTTGCCATTTGAATTGGATGAACAGCGTTACATTGATGGGGGAATTGTGTCTAATCTGCCAGCCGAAATCGTAAAAGAAATGGGCGCAGATTTTGTGATTGGTATCAAAACAAATTCACCGTTAAAAAACGATGCAGATTTGAAAAATTTAATAGATGTCTTGGAGCAGACAGTTAACATAAATATTTCGGAAAATATGAAAGAGTCGCAAAATTATTGCGACCTCACAATCTCACCAAATTTAGCAGAATTTGAATTGCTCGATTTTACCAAAAAACAAGAAATAATAGCTCGTGGCGAAAAAATAGCTCGTAAATATTTCACTGAGAGTAGATTCCCAAAAAGGAAAAATAAAAGAGCAAAATTTACCAACTCAACACAATTTAAACTTTCAAAAATTGAGATTAAGGGTAATAATTTTTTGAGTACAAGAAAGATTAAAGAATATTTTAAATTAACTGAAAATAGCGTTTATGGAAAAGATGAAATTTTGTTGGCAATCAGAAAAATCTATAATTCACAACTGTTTTCGAGCATCTATCCAGTTGTTGAATTTAATGAAGAAAGTATTTTAAAATTAAAGGCAAAAGAGGAAAAACGCGAAAAATTGGGTGTAAACATTTCGATAAATTCCGACGAAGGAATCTCCACAAGCTTGACGCTAAATTTGACTAATGTAATTCAGAAAAATTCTACTTTATTACTCAATACACAAGTTGGGAATAAGAGCAGTTTCATCAGCGATTATGTGAAAAATTATGGTAAACATTACGGTGCTTATTTTCGCATATTTACCGATTTTAGTGAGCAATTTATCTATTCTTACGAAAATCAGGAAATTGATAAAAGGGTAAAATCATTTGAGGTAAATGCTAATTTAGGCGTTGGTATTTTTGTTTCGGAAGCCTTTATTCTGGAAGGGTTTGGCTATGCCTATAATGTGAATTTATACAAAGACATTGCGACATTTGAAGAACGCGAATATCATTCCGCCGGAATTGGCATCAAAGCGTATCACGAAAGTTTAGATGATGTAACTTTTCCGATGCGCGGAGCTCAAATGTTATTCAAATTTTCCACTGCAAAAGCCGGGGTTTTTAGTGAAAAAGGCAATCGAAAATCATATTCTCGTATCAGAATGTTACTGCCGTTTAACGAGCATATTTCGATGGAATACAAATTTGAATACGGCTCTTATTTTGAAAATTCAAATGAGGACTTTGACCCATTTTATGTTGGTGGTTTCGATAGCTTTATGAATTTAAATTACGCTGAAATGAGTGCACCGATTTTCAAAATCCATACGATAGCAACGCGTTTCTGTTTGCAAAAAAAGTTTTTTGCAGATTTGGAGATAGGCTTTCTTAGTTTGGGTGATGTGGATTTTTGGCAACCAGAAAAATTTGAATATAAAAGTTTTGGTTTGAAACTTGGTTACAAAACGATTTTGGGACCAATTCGAGTTGGCTGTGGAACAGATGAAAATTTTGCAAATGTGCAATATCATTTTTCGATTGGTTTCAATTTTGACCCTTTCGAGTTTTCAAAAAGATAATGATTGACCAAAAAAGCGAAAATATTTTTTAGGAAAAAAACAATTTGTTGAAAATTGGAGGTTAAGATGACAAAAATTAAAATAGGCGGTGATACTTTTATTTTAGAAGATGAAAAGAGACATCCTGTAGTTCCGTTACGCAATACAGTGATTTTACCTTTCACGATTACGCCACTTATTGTGGGGCGCGAACAGTCATTAAAGGCGACACAAAAAGCATTGCTAAACGACAATAAAATTATTTGCATTAGTCAGAAAAGTAAAGTTGATGGTAAGTCGGACCCACGCACAAAAGATTTGTATCGCGTGGGAACTGTTTGTACAATTTTGCAAGTTTTGAAACTTCCAGATGGCAGTATGAGATTGCTAATCGAAGGTGAAAAACGCATTAGAATAGAGCGATATATACGCCAATCCACTCATTTGGAAGCTTCGTATTATTATTATAAAAAGACAATTTCTCATGATGAATTAGAGATGGAAGCACTCCTTCGGTCATATAAAAAAGCATTGCATCACTATGTAAAATTGAATAAAATGATTCCGATTGAAGCCATTGAACCAATTGAAAAAACTACTGATCCAGCTGAGTTTTTCTACTATTCGGTTGCGAATATTCAGTTAGATACAGATGTCAAACAGGCACTTTTTGAAGTAGAAGATCTTTTTGATTCAATCGAACGAGTCTATGAAATAATCTCGGAAGAGATTCAAATTCTGAAACTGGAAGATAAAATTGACCACACCGTTACGACGCGTTTGAATAAGATGCAGAAAGAATATTATTTGCACGAGCAGTTGAAGGCGATAAATCGTGAATTGGGCATCACAAAAGATGATAAATCTGATGTTTTGGATTTTAAGAATAAAATTAAAAAATTGAATTTGAGTGATGAAGTTCGTAAAAAAGCGGAAGAAGAACTGAAAAAATTTGCTCGCTTGAATAGCCATTCACCCGAATATTCGGTACTTTATAACTATCTCTCTTGGCTTTTGGAAATTCCGTGGGCAGAACCAAAACTGAAAGATTTTGAATTGAAAGATGCCAAGCAAATTCTGGATGACGACCATTATGGGCTGGAAAAAGTAAAAGAACGCATTTTAGAATATTTGGCAGTTGTGAAATTAGCCAAAAAAGTTAAAGGTCAAATTTTGTGTTTTGTGGGACCTCCGGGTGTTGGAAAAACATCTTTAGGAAAATCTCTTGCTCATTCAATGGATAGAAAATTTGTGCGTCTTTCACTCGGTGGAGTGCGTGATGAAGCAGAAATTCGCGGACATCGTCGAACTTATATTGGTGCACTTCCGGGCGTAATTATGCAAAGCATGAAAAAAGCAGGTACCAAAAATCCGCTCATTATGATGGATGAAATTGATAAAATGAGTCGTGATTTTCGAGGTGATCCAACGGCGGCACTTTTGGAAGTTCTGGACCCAGAACAAAACCACAGTTTCCGCGACCATTATCTTGATTTTGAATACGATCTTTCACAAGTGATATTCATCACAACCGCAAACACACTCAGTGCTATACCGCGTCCACTTTTAGACAGAATGGAAATCATTGAAATTCCCGGTTATACCGCTTTCGAAAAAGCACACATCGCGACTAAGCATCTCGTTCCAAAAGTGATAAAAGAGCATGATTTGAAAGGTGCAATTACGCTAAATTATCAGCAAAAAACGATTGAAGGTATTATTAAAGATTACACTCGTGAAGCTGGTGTGCGTGATTTAGAAAGAAAAATTTCCACAATTCTCAGAAAAGTTGTGAAAGAATTTTTAGAAAATAAAAGCAGTAAAAAAAATGTCGTAAAACCTGTTGATTTGGAAAAATATTTAGGTGTTCCCAAACACCTCTATTCTGAAGTAAACAGAGACGATACGGTTGGTGTGGTAACTGGTTTGGCGTGGACAATGTTCGGTGGTGAAACTCTGCAAGTGGAAGTCGTGAAAATGAAAGGAAAAGGTGCCATCAAATTGACAGGGCAATTGGGCGATGTGATGAAGGAATCTGCGCAAGCTGCTTACAGTTACGCCAGATTGCACGCCAAAAAATATGGTTTCAAAGAAGATTTTTACAAAGATTACGATTTACATCTTCACATTCCAGAAGGAGCTATCCCAAAAGATGGTCCATCAGCGGGAGTAACCATTGCCACGGCGATTATTTCTATTCTTTCCGACAAAAAAGTGCGACACGATATTGCTATGACTGGTGAAATTACCCTCTCTGGAAGAGTTTTGCCAATTGGTGGTTTAGCCGAAAAAATGATTGCCGCAAAACGAGCTAAAATTAAGACACTTCTCATTCCCAAAAAGAATGAACCAAATTTAAAAGAGGTCGCAGAAGAAATTAAAAAAGGGCTGAAAATTATTTTGGTTGATACGGTTGAAGAGGTTTTAGCAAAAGCGCTGATTAGTTAGAAATGGAACTGATTTTACGGGATAAAACCACTCTGATAGATGGCACAAAACGTTATGAAATAGAGGTCTGTAATACGGAAAGAATTTATTTGGGCTATTTTTTGGAATCATTTGAAGGTTGGTGTAATTACACTACGCCTTCAAAAAACGAGCCGTATTTAAGGGTTGATGTATCTCCTAATTTTGAAGAAAATTTTGAAGATTTATTTAGTTTTTTGAAAAATTGGGAGATATAGAATTAGGTTTGTAACAATTTGCTAAATGACATATTTCGTTTGGTAAGACGCATTGGGCTCCTAAGTGAATAAAATGTTCATTTATTTCTATATTACCAACCTTTAAGTTTTCAATTTTATGTCAAATTATTTTTTGCAATTTTCATAATGATTTTTACAACTTCATCAATTTCGCATTCTGTTGTCATCTTGCCGACTGAAAAGCGAATTGTTTTACTCGCTTCTGCGGGGGTGATTTTTATCGCTTTTAAAACAGCTGAAATTGTACGGTCATTTGAATGGCACGCCGCTTTTGTGGAAACTGCAATTTTTTCTAAAATTTCCAAAATTTGGGGATTTGAAAATTCGACAAAAGTAACATTTAGCGTATTTGGCAGAGATTTTGTTAAATAGCCATTTAATTTTAGGTTAGTGATTTTTGCTAAATTTTTGTGTAATTTATTTCGCAAGAATTTCAGATTTTCATAATTTTTGGTAAAATCATTTTTTACTAATTCACATGCTTCCCCCAAACCGACAATTCCCATTACATTTTCAGTACCAGCACGCAAATTATTTTCTTGATTAGCGCCGTAAATTTGTTTTTGCAAATGTGTGTTTTCTCGAATGTAAAGTGCACCAATTCCTTTCGGTGCGTAGATTTTGTGTCCAGCGATAGAGAGTAAATCTACTTTCATTTTTTGCACATCAACGGTAATTTTACCCAAAGATTGAGCTGCGTCAGTGTGGAAAATAATGTTATTTTTTTTGGCGATTTCACCAATTTCGTCAATCGGTTGAATGGTGCCAATTTCATTATTTGCGTGCATCACCGAAATGAGGATAGTGGTTGGCTTGATGGTATTTTCCAATTTGTTTAAATTGATTAGACCAAATTTATCAGCCGGGATTTTGGAAATTTCAAATCCATTTTCTGCCAAAAATTGACAAACCTCAGTGACCGCAGGATGTTCGATTTCAGAAATAATAATGTGGTTGCCTTTTGAACGATTTGCAAACGCTACACCTTTGATGGCGAAATTATTTGATTCGGTACCACCACTAGTAAAAATGATGTTTTCCGATTTTGTATTAATGAGTTTTGCCACTTGTTTACGTGCTTTTTCGACAGCACTTTGGGTAGTCAAACCGAAAGAATGTGAGCTTGATGGGTTTCCAAAGTTTTCCAATAGAAAAGGCAAAATTGCTTTTGCAACTTTTGGGTCAATCGGGGTGGTTGCATTGTAATCTAAATATATCATAAATTTACCTCCAAAACACAAAAAGCGGGCTTAATAAAGCCCGCTTTTATCAAAACATAAGTCACACTTTAAAGTGAGTAGTAATTTTTTCGATTATCTTCGATTTTCGCATTGTTACGCAATTCACGCCACCAATCGTTCAAATGTTTGGTCTCTTCTTTTTCTTGAGCTTCTTTTAATAATGTCTCTTTTTCGGTCTCAAATTTTTCCAAATCTGGCAATTCACGATTTTTGATAACCGCAATGTACGCACCGTTTTCATCTGAAATTAATTCGGTGTTTTCGCCAACTTTACCTGCGAGGATTGCACTTTTTAAATCGTCATTTTTGCGTAAACCTTCAATGGTGCCGCCAATTGTAATGTCAGCTGCTTCGATGATTTTCCAATCTAATTTTTTAGCTGCGGTCAAAAAATCTGAAGGTTTGTGAATTTTAATGAAATCTTGTGCTAACGCTTCAACTTTTTCGCTTTTCAACTGTTTTTCAGTTTTAAGTTTAATCGACTTTTTTTGTGCTTCAAAATCCTGGTAGTGGTCACCGATTTTGAATGAAATTTCGGTAACAAAATAGTTACCACTTCTGTCTTTAAGCGGTTCACTAATTTTTCCAACTTTTTTGGAAAAAGCAAATTTCAAAAGTGCCTCTTCCGAGCCGATTCCTTTGATGTATTTGCTGTCTTCGTAAAATTCGTCAGTTTCTGAAACTTCGTAAGAGAAAGTTTCTGATGCTTTTTCTAAACCATCTTTTTTGGCTGTTTGGAAAAGGTCAGTTGCCACGATTTCTAAATTGGCAATTGTTGCTTCGGAAGGTTCGTTTTTGATGAGAATATGGCTTGCTTTTACCTCTTCTGCACCACTTTCTTCGTTAGTTTTTCTGTCATAAACTTTGATGATGTGCCAGCCAAAGCGTGTTAAAACAGGTTGACTGATTTCGCCATTTTTCATTGAAAATGCGGCATCGGAAAATTCCGTAACCATTCGTTCTTTCGCAAAATATCCCAAATCTCCACCTTTGTCCGCAGATGGTCCTTCCGATAATTCTTTGGCGGCTTCCGCAAAATCCATTCCGCTTGAAACTACTTTGAAAATTGAGTCAGCTTTTGCCTTTGAGGTTTGCTTATCTTCTTCGCTTGCTTCCAAGACTAATTTCACATATTTCAATTTTCGTGCCGGTCCTTTTTTGAAATCTTCCTTATTCGCTTCATAGTAGATTTTCATCAAAGAATCAGTTGCATTTACCTTCATTTTGTTTGCCTCAAAATAGATGATATCTGCATTGGCTTTGTTGTTTGCATCGGCGTATTGTTGTTTCACATCTTCTTCCGTTAGAACGATTTCTGCTTTTACATTATCGTATAATTTTTCGTATGGAAGTGAGCCCTTAATTCGTCTTTCGATATAATTAAAAAAATCTGGATTTTCTTCTAAAGCAGTAAAATAAAGATTGATGTCAAATTCGCCATCAGTTTGAAAATCGGTCATTGTTTCGATGTCTTCAGTTGGTTCTTTAACTTTTCCGAGAATATCTTCTTGCGTTACTTTTATCCGACGCGCCTTAATCTCTCTTGAAAGTAAAATTTCTTGGATAATTTGATCCCAAGTTTCATTGTTAAGTTTTTTTGCTTGCTCATCATCAAGTTTCCCATCTGGGTTTTGGCGTGCATAATTTGCAAAAGCATTCTCCAAAATTGTGCGATAATTTTCGAAACTAATCTTCTCTCCTGCGATAACTCCCAAAGATTCAGTTTTCGTAAAAATAGTTGTAATCCCACCGATTGCCATCGATAAAATAAAAGCTCCAGCAATGACTAAAACTATCCAAGATGCGTGTCTCCTCATTCCTTCAAACATATGTTCCTCCAATAATTTTAAATATGAAAAGTCAGATTTTAAAACATCTTTATTTGTTCAAGCTATTTTTTGGAAAGATTTTCTGATAGTAGCGTTTTTTATGAATTTGAAGCCTTAGCTTTTCTTTGCTTGACACTAGCAGATTGTGAAAAAGAATGCCATTCTCTGTTTAAGTTTAAAAAAAGGGGGGTGATTTTTAGTGCCTAAGGTAATTGCAAAAGACGGTGAACATTTCAAAATTCTTTTGAAAAAATTCAAGAAATCTTGCGAGAGAGCAGGTCTTCTTTCCGATATTAAAAAAAATAAATATTTCGAAAAGCCGACAGTTGAGCGTCGCAGAAAAAAGAAAGAAGCAGTTAGAAAACAAATCAAGTTGATGAGAAAACGCAGAAGATTCTAATTTAACTGCAACAAAGTGAAATTTATTTTTATGTAATGATGGGGAGAGAAATTCTCCCCATTTTTGATTTCTGGCGTAAATTATGAAGGAGATACGATGCATTTTTTAGATATTATTTTGGGCGTGGTTTTATTGTTGTTCTTTTTTGGTGGCATCAAAAAAGGATTTGTCTCAATTGTAACCGGTTTTGTCTGCTTGATTGCTACTTTTATTTTAATTAGAAATTTTGGTGTTTCCACAAAAATTTATCTCATAAATCAATTTGAATTTAGTGAGTTATTAGCCACAATTTTATCGTATGTTCTGATTATTGTTTTAGTAACAATTATCGGAAAATTAATTGTTTTGATGATGAAAAAAATACTCAGTTTTCTTAATTTATCTGGTTTAGATAGGCTGCTTGGCGGTATTTTTAATATCATTAATTATGGAATTTTACTCGCTATTATTTTGATGTTATTGGAAATTTCACCTTTCGCACAACAAGTAGATGGCTTGACAAATAAATCGATAATCACGAAATATGTAAAGGCGATTACAAGCGATTTGAAAATGAAATATCCCCAACTTAACGAAAAAACAGAAGAACTGCAGAAAAAAATATCGCAGTAATTTATTGAATGGATACATTTTATCAGCTTGAATTCGACAAAATAAAAAATCAAATCAGTTCTGAATGTCAATCGGAATTGGGTAGAGCAATTGCCGTAAAATTGCATCCGTTAAAAAACAAAAATACGATTGAAAAAAAACTAAATTTAACGAAAGAATTACAAGATTTACTTGTCGAAAAAAAATCGTATAATTTTGGAAATATCTCAAAGCTTGATGAATTACTGATAAATTTTAAGCACGACACTTACAACTTTGCTGAATTTCGTCAAATTTGTTTTAATGTTATCGCCTCAAATAATATTGAACAAAATTTTGATGATGCGGAGAAATTTTCTGATTATTTGAAATTAATTCGACAAATAATCCAATTGCCAGAGTTAACGGTTCGATTTAGCGAAATCTTTTCAGCCGAAGGCGAAGTGAAAGATTCTGCTTCCAAACAGTTGTTGACAATTCGGCGCCGAAAAGTAAGGTTGCGAAAGAACATTATTTCCGAATTAAACAGTAAAATTCAAAATTTGAAGTCGCGTAAATTTGTGTATGACGAGATTGTGACGCAGCGAAATGGGCGATATGTCATTCCGATCAAGGAGGGTGCCGTGCATTTTGTGAAAGGCATCACGCACGGTCACAGCAAGTCTTCTGTGTTTTTGGAGCCGGCAGAAGTGGTAGCTGGCAACAACGAATTGGATTTACTTTTGAATGAAGAAAAACGCGAAATTTTTCGTATTTTCAAAGTATTTAGTGATGAAATAAAATATCGTAAAGACGACATTTTATTAAACACAAAAATTTTACAAAAGTTGGATTACTATTTTGCAGTTGCTAGGTTTGCTAACAACTTGCGTTGCACAATTCCAGAAATTTTGCAAAAACCACATTTGAAGCTGATCGAAGCAAGGCATCCTCTTTTGATTTTGGCATTCAAAAATTGGGAAAAAGTAATTCCATTCGATTTGGAATTAGGTAAGAATTTTAGATTACTTATTATTTCAGGACCGAATACAGGTGGGAAAACGATTACCCTAAAAACGGTTGGTTTACTTACCCTAATGGCACTTTCGGGCTTACCAATTCCCGTAAAAGAGGGAAGTGAAGTGGGAATTTTTGAACAAGTATTTGCTGATATTGGCGATCATCAATCGATTGAAAATGCGTTGAGTACATTTTCTTCACACATAAAAAAAATTAAAGAAATGGTGCAAAATGGTGATGAGAAAACGCTTGTTTTGATTGACGAAATTGGTGCAGCTACCGACCCAGAACAAGGCTCCGCACTCGCTCAATCTATCTTGGAAAGGATTGCACAAAACTCGATAATGGGCGTGATTACAACGCACTACACAGCTCTGAAATTATTCGCCGAAAACGATGAAAATTGTGTGAATGCTGCAATGCAATTTGACCATCAAAAACATCTGCCGACCTATAAATTCAATTTGGGATTGCCAGGAAATAGTTTTGCGATTGAGGTTGCATCACAATTAGGAATGGATGTAGAGTTGATTAATCGAGCGCGTAAACTTGCCGGTCGACAAAGCATAGAATTGACCGAAATTTTAAGGAAAATGTCGGAAGAAAAGAAAGAATTAGCACGACAGAATTATCAATTTAAATTAAAATCGGCTCTTTTAAAACAGAAAATTAAAGATTACGAAAATAAAATTAAATTCCAAGAAAACGAGACAAAAGAGATCAAAAAAAAATCGATAAAAGAAGCACGTGATTTTTTGACAACGCTCCAAAAAAAATTAAATGCCGAAATTTCCGAAATTAAAAAACAGGATAAAAAATCATTCCAAAAATCGTTCCAAAAAGTTGTAGAAAAAAATAAGGAATTTGCAGAAATTGAAGGCAAATTAAACGATTCGACCAGAAAATCACTTAAGAAAATTAGAGTCGGTCAAACAGCTTGGTTAGCCGATTTCGAAACGGAAGTAGTGGTGGTGGATATTGCCAAAAACAGCGTAAAAGTAGATATGAATGGCATCACTTTTGCGACCTCGAAAGAGAAATTATATGAAACAATAAAAAGAAAAAAACGCGAAAAGATAAAGACTGTTTTAATGCCACAAAATTCCGCAAAATTGGAGCTGAAGCTTTTGGGGAATACATTTGACGAAGCTTTGCCAAAGCTTCAGAAATTCATTGATAATGCCATCTTGAGTGGACAAAATATGGGACGAATTGTGCACGGGAAAGGGAGCGGAATTTTGAAGCAAAAGGTGAGAACTTATTTGCGAACCGACAAGAATATTGTCGATTTTTTCTCACCTCCACCAGAAGCAGGCGGTGACGGAGTTACTGTGATCTTATTCACAAAATGAGGAATTATGGAAAATTATTTTTCGTTTACAGGGATTGTTTACGCACCGATTAGTTTTGTGTTTTCTTTTGTAACTTACAGATTTTATCAGGAATGGAAAAAAAGTCAAACAACAGTGGGACGCGATATTTTTGTTGTTTTTTTGTCGCTCACATTGGTCTGTTTTTCGGGGGCATTTGCTGGCACTATTTTCACCCACAGTGCAACTGGTATAATTTGGATGTTAATAGTCAGTTCAATTTTGCTCACTTTTGCAAATGGGTTATTGGGGCATCTTTTTGTTCATTTGAAATTTCCGAAAATTTCGGCATGGTGGGGTTTTGGTATAATTTTTCTATACGGTTCTGTGGTAACGGTTCTCTCAATTTTTAGCGATATTCAACCTAAATTTGAAGTTAGTGGTGGAATAGATTGGGGATTGCCTAATAATATTGATTATTTACGCTCAATCGTTTATTTTATGGGAACGGTGCCAATTTCGATTGTCTATTTGAATAAATATCGTCAAACAAATGAAAGGCATTTGAAATCGGAATATCTTTTTTTGACGATGGTATTTTTGTTTGCGTTGGCCGTTGTCATCGTGGATTTTATCATCGAACCTCTAATTGGTGCTGAAGCACTTTTGAGTGAGATTGCTCTCCTTATTTTTGCCATAATTGGCATGGTTTTATATTTTATTTTGCACGAAAAAGTTCTTTCAAAAGCCGAAAAAGAGTTGAGAATAAATTACGATAAGCTAGAAAAAGCATTTGACGGTACGATAAATGTATTAGTTTCAACTTTAAATTTGCGTGATCCATATACTGTTGCGCATCAAAAAAGTGTGGCAGAAATTTCAGTAGCTATCGCTCAAAAAATGAAGTTATCCAAACATGAAATTGCTGATATTAAAATGGCAGCAAGGATTCATGATATTGGTAAAATAAATGTTCCAACCGAAATTTTAACAAAAATAGAAAAAATTTCAGATCTCGAATACGCACTCATTAAGACACACTCGCAAATTGGATTTGATATTTTAAGTAATGCGGTTGACTTCGATTGGTCGGTGGCAAAAATGGTTCTGCAACATCACGAAAAAATGGACGGTTCTGGTTATCCAAATGGGATAACTGGCGATAAATTAGACATCGGTTCACGAATTATTTGTGTGGCAGACGTGCTGGAAGCAATGGCTTTAGATAGACCATATCGGCCAGCATTGGGCATTGATGCAGCGTTGGCAGAAATTTCCAAAAATCGTGGTAAACTGTATGATGAAAAAGTGGTAGATGTGTGTTTAGCGTTATTTAAAAAAGATGATTTTTCTTTTGAAAAGGGAATTAAATGGATCAATCGCAGATAGATAGAATTTTGGAGATGACCAATATTGTCGATGTTATTGGTGAGTATTTTCCGTTGAAAAGAACGGGGAGTAACTACAAATCTCGTTGTCCATTTCACGATGAAAAAACGGCATCATTTGTGGTGAGCGAGAAGAAGCAAATTTTCAAATGTTTTGGTTGTGGAAAAGGTGGTAATGCCGCTACATTTGTACGCGATTACGAAAAAATTTCCTTTATTGATGCGTTAAAAAAATTAGCAAATCGGGTCGGAATTACCGTTCAAAACACATCTAAAAAAAAGGACACGAAGCGAGACTTAATTTATAAAATATATCAGCTTACGGTTGATTATTATCATCAAAATTTACACCAATTTGGGAGGTTTCCGAAAGAGTACTTACAAAAAAGGGAAATTTCGGCAGAGACGATAAATAAATTTCAGATTGGTTACGCATTAGATAGTTTTGCTGGTTTGAAAAACTATCTTCTGAAAAATCAAATTAACAGTAAGATTTTGGCAGAAACGGGTCTTTTTACTTCGAATAATAGTGACCTTTTTCGAGAAAGATTGATGTTTCCAATTTACGATCACATCGGTAAGGTTATTGCTTTTGGTGGCAGAATTTTACACGAAAACCAAGGTGGTGGAAAGTATGTAAATTCACCAACGACAAGTATTTATACGAAAGGTAATGAACTTTATGGTCTAAATATAACCAAGTACGATATTGCCAAAAAAGATGTGGTTTTTGTTTGTGAAGGCTACACGGATTTTTTGCGATTATATGAAAACGGTTTCACAAATTCGGTGGCATCTTTGGGCACATCACTCACAGATGGTCAAATAAATTTATTGAGTCGGTATACTGCCAACATTGTGATGCTTTATGATGGTGATAAAGCTGGGAAAAAAGCGGCAATTCGTGCTTCTTCGAATATTTTGAAGTTTGGTATGTCTGCAAAAATTGTTGATTTTCCGAATGATGCCGACCCAGATAACTTCATTGTGGATAATGGTGTAGATGAAATGCAAACTAAAATTTCGCAAGCAAAATCATTGTCCGTTTTTTTGAAAAATGACATTTCACAAAATTTAAATGAAAAGCAAAAATTATTTCTTTTATTAGAGGTGATGAATGAGATTGAGGATGAAATTTCAAAAGAACTATTCATTAAAGAATTGGGCGAAGTTTTTGCGATTTCGGAGCACGCTATTTATTCAAAAGTGAAATCGCCGAAAAGGCAAAATATGCCACAAAAATCGGCAGAAATTCATTTGGATAAATTTCAAGATGAAAAAGATGTGTTGATGTTTATCATCGACTCAAAAATTGAACAGAAAAAAGTTGCGCAATCAATAGATTCGAGTTATTTTTTTAAAGAGGAGCACAAAAAAATATTTGAATTTTTAATGAACAACTTTGCAGAGTTGAATGATTTATCTTCAAAAATTGAGCAGATTGGTGACGAAAACATTAAGAATATGATTGCTGGATTTTTAATTTTAGAAGCCCCGCAGGCGGATTGTGAAAAAGTGCTAAATGGACTGAAAATAAGAAAGATGAATTTTCAGCTTGCCGAAATAAATAGAAAAATAAAAGAAGGCACAGGGAACTTGGAGTATTATTCTCAAAAAAATGAATTGAAGAAAAAGATTGCAAAGTTGAATAAAAAAGTAGTAAATAGAACGCTTTATTAGGGAGAAAAATGATTAGTTATAACGAATGTGTAACCAAATTAATCAAGATGGGGAAGAAAAACCAGGGCTCATTAACCTTCAAAGAAGTCAACGACGTTTTACCAAACAGCCCAATTTTTCTGGATAAAATTGAAAACATAATTGACGAATTATCCAAAGAAGGAATTGAATTAGTAGATGAAACACGAAAAAAAGTGAGCAAGAAAAATAAGATTATCAAAAAAGAAAAGCCGACCAAAAAATTCACCAATAAACGCTACTACGATGATCCGGTGCGAATGTATTTGGGCGAAATGGGTCGCGTTCCGCTTTTGGACAGAGAAGGTGAAGTACGCATCGCCAAAAAAATTGAAAACGGTCAACAACAAATAAATAAATATATTTTTATGAGTGGCAGCACACTTCGCGAAATGAAGAATTTTCTCCACCGTTACAAAGAAGGTCGCATCAAAATAAATCACATCATCAAAATTGAATATGGCACTTGGATGGATAAAGCACAAGAATCATCGATGGTAAATAAATACGAGCAGATGATTAGCAAAGCGGAATCCATTTTGAATGAAGTTGGCGAAGTTCTCGATGAAGAAGATTTGGATGCAAATGGCGTTCCAATTGATTTGAAAAATTTAACGAAAAAAAGAATGGAATTGGTCGAATTATTTCAATCTTTCAAATATAACGAAAAGTTCTTGAAACGAATGGTGTACCGTGTTCGCAGCTTGGTAAATAGAATTGATACCAGTCAAAAAGCGATAGATAATCTCTCTAAAATTCGCAAATATTCCATCGATGAAATTTGCACCTTCGGTAGAAAGGCAGATAAATCGGAAGAGGAATATCAAGCAGTATTCAAAGAGACGAATATAGAACCAAGCGTTTTTGTGGAAACATTGCGAAAAATTAAAAATGCACGCCGTAAAATTAGAAGGGTTGAGCTTGAGACAAAAATGACGTCAACCGAATTAACCGATTTACTTTATGAAATTTCGCTCGGTGAAAACACAAAAGAACGTTCAAAAAACAGAATGATTGAAGCAAATGTGCGATTGGTGGTAAGTATTGCGAAACGCTATAACAATCGTGGTTTAGATTTTTTGGACCTCATTCAAGAGGGAAATACTGGCTTGATGCGTGCCGTGGAAAAATATGATTACCGCAAAGGTTTCAAATTTAGCACCTACGCAACTTGGTGGATTAGGCAAGCTATCACGCGGGCGATTGCTGACCAAGCTAGAACAATCCGCATTCCAGTTCATATGATTGAGGCAATCAATAAAGTGAAGCGGACAAGTAGGAAGTTGATGCAGTCTTTGGGACGCGAACCGTATCCAGAAGAGATTGCCAATAAAATGGATTTATCGGTTGATAAAGTGAAAAATATTCTCACGATTACGAAAGAGCCTGTTTCGTTGGATAAACCAATTGGTGATGACGATGATGACAGTATGCTCGGGGATTTTATCGAGGATAAAGCTACCATTACGCCAGAACGAACTGCCGAAAGAAATTTGTTGCAAAAACAAATGGATGAAGTTTTAAAAACACTTTCATCACGAGAAGAGAGGGTAATTCGTCTCCGTTTTGGAATAGATGATGGTTACCACAGAACTTTGGAAGAAGTTGGAAACATATTTAGTGTAACACGTGAGCGTATTCGCCAGATAGAAGAAAAAGCATTGAATAAATTACGCCATCCTACCAGAAGTAATATTCTTCGGAAATTCATCAATAACTTTAATGTGAAAGAATAGGAAGTGCTTGACATATAAACTTCAAAATTTGTTTTGAACACGATTAAAAAGAGGACCTATAGCTCAGTTGGTAGAGCTTCCGGCTCATAACCGGACGGTCAGAGGTTCGATTCCTCTTGGGTCCACCAAATTTGGTTTGAAGGGCTTGCTTTTAAAGCGAGCCCTTCTTTGATTATTATCAATCAAAAATAAAATAACTTGACGATATCTCACTCGAATAAAAGTTGGCGAGTATATGTCGATGCGGTGAAAGTCGCATCATTTTGAAAAGGGATTTATCCCAAAAAAAGATAGGAGTTCAAGATGAAACAAGGCAAAGTAAAATGGTTTAACGGCCAGAAAGGTTTTGGGTTTGTTACTTGTGAAGATGGACAAGATTATTTCGTTCATTATTCAGATATAGTAACAGATGGCTTCAAAACTTTGAATGAGGGTGCAACAGTTCAGTTTGAAATTGAAGAAGGCGAGAAAGGCGCGAGAGCCGTTCAAGTTTCTGAAATATAACTTATTGACTCATCCAAAAAAGAAAACCCGATTTATTTCGGGTTTTTTTTATTTTAACGAAAAACTTGACACCAAGTTTGTCATCATAAAAAAAGAAATCGGAGGAATAAATGAAGAAAAATATAATTATTCTATTGGTAACATTTTTGTTGTTTGTGAACTTATTTGGAGTTGATGCAATTGCCGAAGTTCTTAAAACAAAAGGGGATACGCAATTATTGAGGAATGCACAAAACTACCAATTATCGCGAGCGGATAAATTATTTAACGGTGATGTCGTGAAAACTTTCACCGAATCTTATGCGGCTCTCAGCTTTACGGAGGATAATTCGATGATAAAATTATTTCCGAATAGCAGTTTGAACATCAAAGTAAAAGATGAGAAGAAAATTAATATCCTCAATTTTGGAAAAATTTGGGCAAAAGTAACAAAAGGTGGCGGGCAATTTATGATTGAAACGCCGAATGCAGTTGCCTCTGTAAAGGGGACAAATTTTCTCGTAAATATATTGGAAAATGGGATGACACAACTTTTCACATTCGAAGGAGAGGTACTTCTGACAGATAAAGTGAGCGGTGAATCTATGCACATTTCCGCCGGTCAAATGGGTGAAACTACGAATACTGGAAATATTGTGATGTCAGAGATAGATTTCGATCTAATTCCTTCAAATGTAGATGCTTTTATTAACGAAATGGTTTCGCCAGTTACGCCGGACGAACAATTAGAAGAAAATGAGATAGAGATGCAAACTCCGCAGTCAATTCCGCAAATGAAAACTTCTACCCTAATCACTCCAGAAGATGTAGAAATCGAGGAAAATGTTGAAGAAAATATTGTAGAAAATGATTCACCAACGGACAGTGGACCATTAGATTTTGGTGGCGGTTTGGGGTCTGTTTCGATTAACGATAAATTTTACACGCAAATTCGTTTGATGCCAGAACTTACAATTGGTAAATTTGGTGCAGGATTAGACATCGAACTATTGATCGATAGTGAAGGTAGCGTGCGTGAAGAAGATTGGGATGAATGGCAAGATTATGTGAATAAAATTTACTATTTGCGTTATGGACAACGTGGTGATGTGGTTTACGGTAAACTCGGTGGTTTCCCAAGCTATACGCTTGGTCACGGACTAATTATGAATAATTATTCAAATATGTTGAAATACCCAGAAATGAAACAAATGGGTTTGCAAATTGGTGGAAAATTACCAATTGCAGGAATAGAAACTGAATTGTTTACTTCAGATGTGACTGAAAACGATATTTTAGCGGGACAACTTTCTTTTCGACCTTTGCAAAAAACCGATATTCCATTTGTGAAAAACATAAAATTGGGATTAATTAGTGCAATTGACAATAATCAAAATAATGGGTTGTTAGATACCGATAACGATGGTTATTATGATTATTTTGATGATTTCCCGTTTGATGAAAATGAGCATAATGAAGTTGACGCTAACGCATCATATTGGGAAGAAATTTATGTGGATATTAATGGTGACTCAATTGGATTTAACGATTGGTTTGAAACTTCTGGAAATTTGAAAAGAAACCCATCTATTAAAGATTTTCCTGAAAATGATGTGGGTGCGTGGGGTTTAAATTATGAACTTCCACTTCTTACCAATAAATTATTTTCACTTTATCACTATGGTGAAATTGCTGAAATTAGAAAAAATAAAGACCAACCATTCTTCGAGAATTCTGGTTTCATTTTTCCAGGATTTTACGCCGAATTTTTAATTTTCAAAGCAAATTTAGAATTGCGTCATTTCAACGAAGGATTTGCACCTGCCTACTTTGACCAACTTTACGACGAACAACGTGCCACTGTTGCGGGAGATTCAATCAAAACAAAAGAAGAGACCCTAAATGTAACAAATTACCCAAAATCAAAAGGTTGGTTTGGAAGCATTACTTCAAATATTTTTAACATCGCCGAATTTTCTGTTATTTATCAAGATATGTATGCAGATGCGAGTGAGGGCGAATCAAATAAATCGCTTTCTGGTACATTGCTTCTCAAAAAAAGTTTTATTCCAAAATTGAGTAGTGCTGAAATTACCTATTCGCAAACGCAATTTGAATGGGAAAAATTTGAGTTCAAAGCACCAGCTGCTTTTATTGAAGGAAAAATCAATTATTTGCTTTCCGAAAATAGCGTTTTAGTGGCAACCTATCAACAGCGATATATCGATTTGAATGGAGATTTTGAGATTAAGGGTGAAGGTGAAATTATTACCACCACAAATATCGGAGTTGAATTCAAATTTTGATTGATGTTCACTGCCATCTCACTGAATCGCGAATTTTCGACAATTTGGAAGCAGAAATTTCTTCTGCCAGAAAATGTGGAATTGAGGGTTTTATCTCTTCCGCTCTTTGCAAAAAAGAGTTTGAAGCAATTGGAGGTTCAGCATTTACACAATTTGAAAATTGCATAAGGTGGAGTGCCGGGATTCATCCAATTTATGAGGAAAATGCGGTAAATTATTTTGATGATTTGGTTAAGTTATGTGATGAAAAAAAGATAATTGCAATTGGTGAAGTTGGTTTAGATGGTCGTAAAAATAACGCAGATTTTCAAGAGAAAATGTTATTAGAACAGCTTGATTTAGCACAAAATTATAATTTGCCAGTCGTTTTTCATTGTGTCAAAAAACATTATGAACTTTATGAATTATTGAAAAATAATTTTCCGAAAGTTTTTGGTTTTTTGCACGGGTTTAAAGCGTCGAAAGAGATTGCTGAAAAATTTTCAGAGTTTGATTTGGCTTTTTCGATTGGCTCTATTTTACCGAAAAACGAAGTAATACAACACATTTTGAAACGCGGTTTTTTTCTTTTTGAAACAGATGCACTCTACCAAAAATCATCAAAGTCAAAAGATGAATTTAATCATCTAAAAAATTTAATTTTAACGGTGAAAAAGATTGATTTAATGTCATTCGAAGAACTGAAAAATAAACAGAAAAAATCATTTAAAAATATTTTTGGAGATGTGGATTTTGGAGAATAAAATTACTCAATTTAATCGGACAGAATTACTGTTTGGTGGAGATGCGATTACAAAATTTCAACAGACAAGAGTGGTGGTAATGGGACTTGGTGGCGTCGGTTCGTTTGCCGCTGAAGCACTCGTTAGAAGTGGCATTGGCAAGATACTTTTGGTAGATTTTGATACGGTCGGATTTTCCAATTTGAATCGCCAAATTCCAGCTCTACACAGTACACTTGGCAAATTGAAAACAGAAGTTGTGCGTGACCGCATGTTGGATATAAATCCAAAATTAGAGATTGAGATTTACAGTGATTTTTGTGCTGATGAATCACGCGAATTTTTACTGGAAAATGTCGATTTTGTTGTGGATGCAATTGATAGTTTAGGACAAAAAGCAAGTCTTTTAGAAAGTGTTTATCACAAAAAAATTCCAGTAATTTCCTCGATGGGGGCTGCCAGTAGAATAGACCCAGCTAAAATTGAACTTTGCGATATTTCCAAAACAAAAGTGTGTCCGCTTGCCAGAAAATTACGCAAATATTTGCATCGTCGTGGCATTTATGAAGGGATTCCAGTTGTCTATTCTACCGAATCTCCAATTCCTCAATTTCCCTTTGCATCTGGCTCGGAAGCAGAATGGCAAGGTGGACGTGGTCGTAAGCGTGGTACGCTTGGTTCGGTGGTTTATTTGCCTGCAATTATGGGGATGTGGGTCGCAAGTTATGTTTTGCGAAAATTAGTAGCGACACAATAAATTTCTCAAGAAATGAATATTACTACACCAAGTGATGTTGGAAGTGCCAACATTAAACCACTATGCGTTTTTTGGTAATTTTCATTTTTTCTCCTTAAATTAACGGAACTATTTTATTGCCTGGTACTTTCTTGATAATACCTTTTAATTCTAATGAAAGCAGGATTGTGGAAAGCTGACTAACGGTCATTTTACTTTTTAAAATAAGATTATCAAAAAGCATTTCTGGTTTATTTTGCAATAAAATTTGGTAGATAATTTCTTCCGTTTCAGAAAGTTTTGGCACAGGTTTTTCCGTTTGTTCTACGATAAAATCGTATTCTTCCAAAATATCATTTACTGAACAAACAATTTTTGCACCAAGTTTTATCAAATAATTTGGACCTGTAGAAGTTTCTCTATTTACATCTCCGGGCAGTGCAAAAATGTCGCGATTTTGGTCGAGAGCATATTTTGCGGTGAGCAGTGCACCACTTTTTTTGGAACCTTCCACGATGAAAGATCCGATAGAAATTCCGCTAATGATGCGATTTCGGATGGGAAAATTCCAGCGTTCGGCTTTACTACCTGGCACAAATTCAGAAATTAAAGCACCGTTTTGGATAATCATTTCAGCGAGTTCACGATTGCGAGGTGGATATATTTGATCGACGCCAGTTCCCATTACCGCGATGGTGCGTCCGCTATTTTCAAGTGCCGAAAAATGTGCTAAAGTATCGATGCCATAAGCCAGTCCACTTACGAGTGTAAAACCAGCTTGAGCTAATTTAGAACCAATTTTTTTGGTCATTAATTTGCCGTAGTTACTGGCTTTGCGCGTGCCAACGATAGCTAATGATCGTCTGAAATCTTCTTTTTTAAGAGTTCCACGATAGAATAAAAATGGAGGTGGGTCGAAAATATTTTTGAGAGATTCTGGATAATTTTCATCCAGAATTGAAACGAATTTTATCTGAAAATTAGCGATGAGTTTTACAATATTTGTCCAATTTTCAACTTCGTTATTTTGAAATAATTCGCGCTTTGCATTTTCGGTGATAAAATCTACATCTTGTAATTTATTGGTGTGGATAAAAGTGTGTGGTTCGCCCCAAAGTTGTGCTAATTTTATTGCTTTTGTATTGCCAATTCCGTTTACAGAGAGCAATTGGAGCCACGCTTTTATTTTTTTCATAAGCTATAAAGTTGATTTGATAATCTTATGTAAAGTAAATTTTAATTCCGCTAAATTTTCATTTGAAATAGCAGAAATAGGGATGATATTTTCGTGTAATTTGTCTTCAAATTCATCTTTCAAAAGTGTCAATAGCTCATCTTTTTCATTGATGGTATCCAACTTACTCAACGCAATTAGGTGAGGTTTTTTGTCTAAATGCGGGTCATAAAGATGCAGCTCTTTTTGTAAAATTTGATAATCTTTGAGTGGATTGTTGGAGTTCATATCAATGAGAAAAAGCAAAACTTTAGTGCGTTGAATGTGTCTTAAAAATTGTCCTCCCAAGCCTTTACCCGCATGTGCACCTTCGATAATACCCGGAATATCTGCCATCACAAAAGACTCATATTCGTTGATTTGAACGACCCCTAAAGATGGTTCGAGTGTGGTAAATTCGTAATCAGCGATTTTGGGGTGAGCTGCCGAAATATTGCTAAGTAGGGTCGATTTCCCAGCGTTTGGGAAGCCAACTAATCCAACATCCGCCATTAATTTTAAAACAAGTTCAAGCTCAAGGTAGATACTGTCTCCACCAGGTTTTGCGTATCTTGGAGCCTTGTTTGTTGAAGTTTTGAATCGCGTATTGCCTCGCCCGCCGTTTCCACCTTCTGCCAAAAATAATTCTTGACTGTGTGTTGTAACTTCACCAATTTTTTCGCGTTTTCCGTCGGTAATATCAAAAATTTCTGTACCGAGCGGAAGTTCCAAAAATCTATTTTCACCGCCACCGCCAGTTTGGTTGCTGCCTTTGCCATTTGCACCGCGTTTTGCTTTGAATAATTTGTTGTAGCGGTAAGCAACGAGCGTGTTGATGTTTTCACTGCCAACTGCAATGATGCTACCACCTTTGCCGCCATCACCACCGTCTGGTCCACCTTTTGCCACACATTTTTCACGACGGAAACTGATGCAACCGTCTCCACCTTTACCTGATTCTATTTTGATCCTTGCATAATCTATAAACATCTATTTTCCTTTTATTTTATTTTTTATTCAACTGGAAATTCGTCAATCAAGCCGACCACAAATTGCAAAATTAAAGATGCATCGAATGCTTGAACTTGTCCGTTTCCATCTACATCAGCCAAATTTATTTGTTCTTCCATAAAATCGATGAGTCCAATTGCATTTTGCAAAGTGAGCGAAACATCCATCGCTTGAACTTGTCCATTTTCGTCCACATCGCCAAACAAAATTTCTACAATTGAGATAAAATCTTCTTTTATCTCTGTAAATTCATTGTTAACGGTCAACGAAACGGTGTAATTTCCTACATTTTCATAAGTGAAAATTGGATTTTGCTCATTTGAATCGATGTTGCCGTTATTATCAAAATCCCATTCCCAATTTTCGCCATTTGGATTGTGAAGCGAATTATCGAAAAATTGAATCGGAATTTCGGCGATAGTTTCCGAAAGATTAACAGAAAAATTTGGAATTATTTCTGTTTCCAAATTTACATTTGAAAGGGTATTTAGTGTGAAATTAGCAAATTCATTTTGTGTATTTATGATGTCAGAAATTTCATAAGAATTAGTCAGCCAATCATTTTTGAGCGATTCAATTTGTGCAATCAAATAATCTTCTTGCGGATAAATTTGAGTCCAAAAACCTAAATTATTTTCATTCAAAAGTTTGAAAGAATCAACTGAAAACGGCATGTGATTACTGATGATACTCTTAATGTGAAGATATTCATCGTAAAGAGCAGAATTGTTATTATCGTTGGCGAGTAATGGCGGTGTGCCAACCGGAAAAAGTGGGAATGCCATTGTGAGAGCCGGCTGACCGAGCAGCGTCCACATTGTGGTAAAATCGACCGGTTCTTCTGGTAAAATTCCCTGAATTACAACGCCAGAACCAGTGCCGGCATTATTGATGCCTAGTAGTGGGGTATAGCCATAGGGGTAGCTGTCATCCCAGTTTCCGTCAAATGGAATGGGAATGTGTTCACTATTTGTATCATTAAATTCTCTCATTTGATGGTGTAAAATTGTGCTAACATTTAGGTTGTTGTTGGAAGCAACTCCACTAATAATTTCGTAACTTCTTTCGTAATTTGCTGATGTCGAGATACCTTCATTAAAGGCGAAAACACCTCTCACGAGAAAACCATCTTCTTCGTCGGCAGTGTCAAATTTCCAATATTCGGTGTTGGCAACTTCGTAAAGAATTGCCGCACCGGTGCTGTCTAAAACTGCCATGTTGGCATGCGTGTCTCGACCGGTAATATTGGTGGAATCTAAAAAAGCTTCAAATTCTACGACGGTGGAAAAATTTGCTAAAGCGTGTTTCATCGTGTCACCATTTCCTGGTTCGGAATATCCTTCGTCTGGAAAATTAGCAGTCGAATTGAGAATGGCAAATCCGTATTCGTTTACGCCCATCCAAATGTAATCGCTATTTTCGTTGCCGACTCCGATAAATTTATGCGGAAATTCTTCAAAATAGTGAACGACGACTTCTGCCATCATATCGCGGTTTTTCCAAATAATTGGTCGTCCATCTGATGTGGCAGAGCCAGCTGCAACGCCTATTGTGCAAGCATCGATTACCATATAAATTGAAAAGAATAAAACGGTTATCAAAATGAGATGTTTCATTATTTCTCCTCAAGTTATTTTAATAAAATCATTTTTTGGGAGGCGACCGTTTTTTTATCAACCACAAGTTGAACAAAATAAATTCCAGATGCCTGATTTTTTGCATCCCAAATAATTTGCTGAATTGCTGAATTATTGATTTGGAGATTTGAGAGAGCTTTAACCTTCTGACCCTTCATGTTGTAAATTTCTATTTTTGCGTTATGGGCATTCTCTGGGGTGAGATTAAAACTTATCGTAGTGGTGAGAGTGAAGGGGTTTGGATGATTCGATAAGTTGTAATTCGTAATTTCTAGTTCGTTATTTTCGACTGAAACGCTATCAATAATTGATGTATCAACAGCTATTGGAATTGAATAAAGATTAAAGTCAGTTTCTACAAAAAAAGTATTTATAATAATTTCTCGATTTCCAAAAACAGGTAAAGGCATATAAATAGTCAATTCTAAAGAATCAGCATTTAAAGTAATGGGAAACTCTAAGTCATAAGGAAAATAATCAAGATAACCGTCTGAAAAATTTAATGAATTAATGTTAATGCTTGTTTGGTAATTATTGTAGATTGTAAGCGGTTTTCCTTCAGCAGCATCAGCAACCGTTAGAATAGATAATGAGTCTACCGAAAACTCTAATTCTGGTTCGTTTCCATAAAATTCACTAACGAAGTCACTATTATTATCACTAAACACAATTTCGAAAGATGACCAATAAGCTGGCATATTTGTAACAAATTCAACTGTTTCTGAAAAATCGTGCGAAAGCTCAATCATCGGGAAGGTGATATTGCCAGGTTGAACAATAATTTCGTGGACAAGTGGGAAATGCCCGTTTGCATCAAAATATTCCAACCAAACTGTTGTGTAGTAATCATCGCTTTCAACCGAGATATTAGTAATTTCTGGTAGCACATTTTGGAAAGATTCGATTTTATAATCATCAAAAACAAGGACAGCAGGTTTGGTCATATCGCCAAAGCTAAAAGATGGTTCCATTCCTTCTAAACTAACCATTTGGGTAACACTTTCAAAACCTAAACTGTTTGATTCGTTTGGCCATTCACCAAAGTTTTCATCTTCCGTAAGGTCGGAAATATTGCAACTAAGATAGAGCAAATCGCCGTCAATTTCGTATTCAATTTCGCCAATTTGTTCCATATCTTCGATGTCTGTTCCGCTAAATTTGTACAAACCTGGGTTGAAAAACCCCAAAACATCAAGATAAATCATCGCGTAAACGGTTGTATCGATGAGAGCGGTTTCTATATTTACGAAGCCAGCTCCGTAAATGTAGTATTCATCTGGGAAAAAACCGCCATTATCAGTTGGAAATTCATCGCCATTATTTTGAATTACAGCATAAAAACGATCATCAGAATAGGCAAAATGTTCGGAGATAATGTCCAAATTTGGTTTATTTAAAATTTCACAATCTCCGATAGGATCGGTTGTAACTAAACTGTAATCTGCTAAATTTTGGGGTGGGTTACAAAACTTTGGCATTAAAATAACAGCAGAATCTTGTTCCGTTTTGAAGTAGTAGGTTTGTGTTTGGAAAATATCTGCTTCAATTGTGGTTTGCCAAGTAGGAATACCAAAATCATCTAACCAGAGAAAGTCTAAATTTGCAGTTTGCCAATTATTCTCGCAAGAATATTCGACGGTGCTAACGGAAGTGTAATTCAAAATTTCAGTGGGCATTTCGCAATGGATAAAAATCTCGTTATCTTCTGTAACCGAGCTATTACGGATGTCTTGCCAAAAAGATAAATCCTGTGCATGCAAAAAAACAGTAACTAAAAAGAATAAAATAATCAACTTTTTCATAAAACCCTCCTATTAGTTTTAAAAATCAAAAAAACTCTATTTTTGTCAAATTATTTTTTAAAGAAGTTAGATTTTTCTCCTCTTTCGTTCTGAATATCGTGTTCCACCGCTTTTTTCATATTCGTTGCTATCTCGACCGTAAATACCTTTGATGGCTGCCAACATTTCCGTGTTGTATGCCGCCAGCTCTTGCTCGGAAGCTAACAAAGAGTTGTAAACGCCATCTAATTTTGCTAACAATTGATTGTAGTTTGACATCTTTGTCTCGTAATCTTCTATTTTCTCTTTGTAGGTGGCAATACTTTTGTTTCCACCGAGATCTAAAGTAGGTTCAATGGATGTTAAACCAGCCAAGCGAGCCTTTGCAAGCTTCAGTGTGTTCGAATTAGTTTTCCTTAGTCGTCCCATATTAATCCTCCTGTAATCTATCAATAAAACGATGATATGTTTATTTATCTCTTTGTCAAGATATTATTTTAAAATACCGTTATAATCTTAATGAGTTCCGAGATATAATATAATAGAACCATTATATAGTTTTTAGGTACTATGATTTTATGTAATGATACCATTATGCTGAAAGTATGTTCTGTGAAATAATTAATAAGTACTATTATATTACTTTATGGTTCTTATATTTTACTTTAAGGTATCCTAAAGTAAAACAAGGGTACCCTGATATTGTTTCAGCGTATCTGTTTATTTGTTTTGTTGGATGTTTTTTTACTTCTTCTATAATATTTATTTTATTGGCAAGCTTTTTATTGCATTGACAAAATAGGAGCAATTATTTTTCATAAATTTATGAATAATGAAGCAGAAAATATTTTTAGTGTAACGGAAGTTAATCGCCATTTGAAGAATGTGATTGAAGGCAATATTCCCAATTTATTGGTGGAAGGTGAAATTGCTAATTTTACGCACCATCGCTCGGGACACATCTATTTTTCTTTGAAAGATGAGAACAGTTCGATTCGTTGTGTGTTTTTTAAATTTGCCAATAAATTGCTGAATTTTTCTCCCAAAGAGGGTGATAAAGTAGTGTGTACTGCCAAAATAACAGTTTACGAAAAAGGTGGAAATTATCAACTTAATGTGAGTAAAATGTTGCCAGCTGGCATTGGTGAATTACAGTTTCGTTTTGAAGAATTGAAGAAAAAATTAGTGAGCGAGGGGCTTTTTGACGAAATTTACAAAAAACAAATTCCAAAATTTCCCGAAAAAATTGGCGTGATAACTTCTGCAACGGGTGCTGCCATTCAAGATATAAAAAATGTAATCTCGCGTCGATTTCCAGCTAAAATTTTTCTTTATTCTACTGTTGTTCAAGGTGAAAAAGCAGCACAAAAAATTGTTGCAGGAATAGAATATTTCAATCAAAAATTTCCAGTAGATACTTTGATAATCGGTCGTGGTGGTGGTTCACAAGAAGATTTATTTTGTTTCAATGATGAAGATTTAGCGCGCTCTATTTTTGCATCAAAAATTCCAATTATTTCGGCTGTTGGTCACGAAATTGATTTTACGATTTCAGATTTTGTAGCGGATTTACGTGCACCAACTCCATCTGCGGCAGCGGAATTGGCAGTGCCTGATAAAAACGAGATTTTGCAAAATATTGATACGCAAATGAATGTCATGAATTCTGCAATAAAACATTTTTTCTTTTCCAAAAAAATCGAGATTCAAGAATTGGAGAATTGTTTGATTGCATTTCACCCTAAAAATGTTTTGTTAAATTTCCAACAGCGGTTGCAAATGGCAACGGTGAGATTGGCAAATGTATCGCAAAAACGAATCGAATTTTTAAAAAAACAGGTTGAAATTCTCTCGAATGAATTACGCGAGTTATCACCTCATGCTGCATTAAAACGTGGTTACAGTTTATTGCGGCAAGAGAAAAAAATGATAAATTCGGTTGCACAAATTAGTGAGAATGAAAAATTAGAAGTGATTTTGTCGGACGGAAAGTGCGAAACAATCGTGAAAAAGGTGACACAAAATGAAAATAGTTTGTAAAATTTTAGTATTTTTCATTTTTGTTTTTTCGTCATTGAATGCCGAGATTCGTGCAATTTGGTTACCAATTTGGGAATTGACGACTTATCAGAAAATTGATGATGCAATGCAAGAAATCGCGGAAAATAATTTCAATCAAGTTTTGGTACAGATTCGTTATCGTGGCGATGCCGCCTACATTCCAAACAGAGCTAACGGTTTTTACAATAACAAAGAGATGCGATATCACGCACTTTCCGATTCGATTTTAGACCCATTTGCATATCTCATCGAAGTTGCGCGAAAGCAAAATATCGAAGTTCACGCGTGGGTTCCAGTTTTTGTAATTACCGGGCATAAATTGGAAAAATTAACCTCCCAAAATTTGTATTTTACGAAACCAGAATGGATTACGGCAGATTCAACTGGTCAGAAAATGAATTACCTTTCGCATTCTGGTGCATTTTTGGATCCAGGTATTTTGGAGGCACAAAAATATGCCGAGAACTTAATTATGGATATTGCTGTAAATTATGATATAGACGGCATTCATCTCGATTATATTCGTTATCCAGACATTGAATTTGGCTACAGTAATTTAGCTTTGAAAAGATATTTCTCCGAAAATAACGATGTCGAAAATTGGCAAAATTGGAAAGAGGAACAAATTACAAATTTTATTGAAAATATTTATCAAAAAATTAAAATTGAAGCACCTTTCGTCAAGCTTTCCGCTGCTGTTTTTGCAAATATCGAGACAGCTAAATTGTTATATTCCCAAAATTGGATAAATTGGCTCGAAAAAGGGATAATTGATAATGTCTATTTGATGGATTATTCTACTTCAAACGATGTAATCGAGACACATTTAAGCCGATATGAAAATGTTTTTCAAAGCAAAAAAATCGTGTTTGGTTTACGGGCGTGGAGCGACGATTGCAGTTATCCAGTTTCTCAAATCAACGAAAAAATTCAAAAAATTCAAAATCATAATTTTGGTGGAATTTCGCTTTATAGTTTTACTGGAATTAAACAGTGTAAATATTTTCAAAAAGGATTGAAAAAATGAGAGTAGATCAGCTATTGAATAAGTTATGTTTAGTGAAAACACGGACTATTGCCAAGAAAGCGTGTGATAAAAACTTGGTGCGAATCAATGAAAAAATAGCAAAAGCAAGTGCCAATATTTGCGAAAATGATGTGATTAAATTTCAGCTTTATGGCTACAAAAATAAAATCAAGATTATTCAAATTCCAAAAGGGAATGTTTCCAAAAATAATGCAACTGATTTTTACAAAATAATGGAACGGGAAAAGTTAGAAATATAAAAAAACAGCAGATTTAAATCTGCTGTTTTTCCATGTAGAAAATTTAGTAACCTTGTTCTTCTTTGAAATTTTCGAACTTCTCAATGTCAGCTTCCATATCGTTGAAGGCTTCTGAAGCACGAAATCGTTGATAAATTTGCTGGTTATTTTTAACTTTATTGACGAATTGTTCTGCGAAAGAATCGTCCATCAGCATTATCACAAAAGAACGAAAGAGCTGCCCTTCTCGTGCATAACCATTTTTATAAAGTCGAGAACCATTTAAAACTTGTGATGTAATCACTTTTGTTGTGCTGTTGAAAAATGAGTTCAATTCGGCATCTTCACCGAGACCAATTTCTTCATCAAATTTCTTCTCTAAATTTTGCACTTTAGTTTCAATTGTTTGAGCTATCTTTTTTCGAGCTTCTGCTGTTGCTTTACTTTCTGCAAGCTCTGCTTTGAGAGAAGTTTCGGTAGCTTTCGCAAAGATTTTTCCATCTTCTACCGGTAAAATTCCCATATACCATTCTGGCCAATTTTTGAAATCTGAATCAGGCAAACCTTTTTTTACTTTTTTATTTCCAGCACAGCCGAAAACAGAAAACAGTAAAATTCCTACAAGTGTTCCCAAAACTAATTTTTTCATAACATTCTCCTTAATTGATTTATGAAACAAAGCGAATTTTTAGCAACTCTTTTTGTCAAGAATTTATTACAATTCAATTTGTTCTTCAAACTCACCGATGACATTTTCCACCTTAATAGTTTGCAAAAACCCGACCCCTTTTTTATGTAAATCAATGCCATTTTGTTGCAATGTTTTTACTAATTTTGGCACGATTTTATGATTTTCAATGTGAGCAAAAATCAAACTTGATTCTTTCGATTTTCCAGCAGACATATAGCTCAATCCGGCAAAGATGGGAATTTCGTATGCTAATTTTCGTGCCATTGAAGTAGCTTCCACGATAGACGCATTGGTAATGCCGACTTCCACCATCGCATTCATTACGTCGATGGTTAAATTTGGATCGTTGATCGACAAAATCATCAATCTTCGCTGTCCATCATTTTCAGTGTCAATTTCATCGTCGAATTCATTAAGAAGCTCCATAACTTCATCTGAATTCACACAATTTAATAATTTTTCAGCGAAACCTTTATTGCGTAAAAGTCTATTTGATTTTGCTAAAAGCTGTAAATATTCTTTGTTTTGAGATTCATTGCAACCGAAGAAAAAGATGATTTTTGCATTACCCATCTCTTCATTTTCAAAATTGATGCCATTTTTCAAAATAATTATACTAACGAACAATTTTGCAACCGCATTTGTACGTGCGTGTGGAAGTGCAATTCCTGGGATTAACTCGGTATTTGCCATCTCTTCTCGTTCGTATAATGCCTTCAAAAACTGTTTTTTATTGCACACATAATCGTGTTTATAAACTAAGTCAACCATTCCATCAAAAAGCTCTTGTTTGCTGTTTACATCAGGGTTTACGATGATTAGGTTTTTATCAATAATATTATTCCACATAAATGCTCCTTTAATTTTTATGAGTATTTTCAAATGTTTTGAAATTACTTTGTCCCATTTTTTGGAAGCCAATATTCAGTAAAATTGGCGTAATTACCGCTGTTCCCACCACCATCAAAATAGTGGCAGAAAGCACATCTTTTTGAATTAATTCTTTCGTGAAAGCCATATTGGCGATAATTAATGCAACTTCACCGCGTGGCACCATTCCTACTCCAATTCGGAAAGAGCGGGTTGTGTCAAAATTCGTGAGCCGTGCTCCCAAGCCACTTCCAACGATTTTTCCAACGATAGCAAAAAGCACAAATGCAACCAAAAATAGCGGATTTGCACTTGTTTCGGCTAAATTGAAATGAAGACCGATATTTACGAAAAAAATATCGACAAAAAATGATTTTCCAATGTTGGTGATGCCTGTTTGGATTTTGTGTTTGTAGCGAGTTTGCCCGATGAATAATCCGGCGATGTATGCACCCGTGATGGCTGCAAGACCAGTCATTTCAGCAAACCAAGCGTAAATTAAAATGGTGGCGATAGCGAGCGAGATAACGGCATTTTCCAATAGAAATTTACGTAAACTCATGAAAAATGGGCGAACGATAAATAGTCCGAAAATAATTGAGCCTACAAAAAATATACCGATTTTTAACAAAGAAAAAACCAAAGTTGAAGAACCGTCAGTGCTACCAAAAATCCCAAAAATAAAGGTAAGCAAAAGAATGCCAATTACGTCATCAATGATGGCGGAATTAACGATACAGCGTCCCTCCAAACTGCGTAATTTATCCATATCAATGAGACTCATAACGCTAACGCTAACGCTCGTTGCGGTGAAAATAACACCGATTATCAAAGCGTTGATGATGCTATTTAACATCCAGAAACCGAGTGAAAATCCCAAAATAAATGGTAGTAAAATTCCACCAAGTGCTGGTAAAATTGCTTGTCTTGAATCTTCTTTTATTTTTTTTAAATTTGTTTCCAAACCAGCTTCAAAAAGTAAAAATAGTACACCAATTTCTGCAATCCAACTAATTATTTCGTTCGGATTAATTAGATTGAAAAGGGTTGGCCCTAAGATAATTCCCAAAAATAACATTCCGATAACGGGAGGCTGTTTAAATTTGCGGGAAATTGCACCCAAAATTTTGGATAAAATAATGGTGATGGCGAGAGACAATAAAATGTTATTTTCCATTTTGCGACCTTATTAGTTGTAATTTTCTGGAGTGTTCAGTATATGTTTTGGAAAAATTATGCCCACCGGTTCCATCTGCAAAAAAGAAATAATAATCGGATATTTGCGGATTTATGACGGCATTAATGGAGCTTAAAGATGGGCTACAAATGGGTGTTGGCGGCAAGCCATTATTCAAATAAGTGTTGAATGGTGATTTAATTTCTAAATCTTTATAATAGATTTTCTTTCGCGTTTTCCCCAAATTTTCCAAAATATAAGCAACTGTTGGATCGGCTTGAAGTTTATGATTATCTTCCAAGCGATTCAGGTAAACGCTGGCAATTAGGGGTTTTTCTGATTCTAAACGCGCTTCTTTTTCGACGATTGAAGCCAAAATTAGTGTGTCGTAAAAATTGAGATTCTCATTTGATTTTTTGTTTTTTGTTTGCCTTAAAAATGACTTAACGAGGTGTGATATGATGAATTTTTCACTCACATTTTCGGGAAAATGATATGTTTCGGGAAAAAGGAACCCTTCTATGTTTTTATGTGAAAAATTAGTGATTTTCTGGATGAAAACACTATCGTTACAGATTGTTATGAAGTCGTAGTATGTCCCGAAATCATTTTTGGAAAGGAGGCGACAAGTCTTTTTTAGTGTCAAACCTTCTGGAATGGTGATTTTTCGTAATTTCACTTTCCCATCTTCAATTTTTTTAGCTACATCGAACATGGAAAATTTACCGTCAAAAAGATAGCTGCCAAAATCTAACTTTTTATCATTTCCGAAAATTAGGACATAATAGTAAAAAAAATGCTTATTTTTGATGATTTTTTCATTCTGGAGAGTTGTGGCAATTTGCATGGCATTATCACCTTTTTCGATGGTGATTATTTTTTCATCAAGTTGCGTGGTAGAAAATATTATTCCAAACAGAAAAATGAGAACGGTAAAGAATAAAATTAGCGAAATATGAGCGATTAATCTTTTCATCTAGTTTCCAAATAATTTTTTAGAATTAATGCAGCGGCGATTTTGTCGATGTGTTTTCTGCCTTCTTGCGGGGAATAGCCCATTTTTTTGAGTAGGTCATTTGCGTCTGCCGAAGTGTATCGTTCGTCAGAAAATTCGAGGGGGACTTTAATTTTAGTTTGTAAAATTTTGGCAAATTCGCGTACTTCTTTTGTTTTTTGAGTATCATTTCCATCAAAATTTACAGGTAAACCCAAAATGATTTTCTCTACATTTTCTTTTTCGATGATTTCAGAAATTTCTCCAAAAACATCATTTTCGTTGTTTTGCAGTACTTTATAGGGTTTAGAAAAAATCTGTAAAGGATCGCTAATCGCAATGCCAATGCGGACTTCACCGTAATCCATTCCCATTAATCTGAAATTTTCCATCAAGTGTAAACTTTGTTGACAGTTCATCTGTCGAAAGGGAAAAATTCGTTATTCAGTTTCTTCATTTTCTTTTAAATCTGCGAGAAGTTTTTCCTTTTCTTCGATAACTTTATCCAAATCTTCAATTTTTAGGAGATATTTTTGTAATTCCTCAAAATTTTCAAAGTCGCCTTTATGCGTAAAAATAAATTCACCAATTTCCATTTTTTGGGTTTTAATTCGTGACTTAAGATTGCCTATTTTCAGCTTCAATACAGATACCTTGCTCACTTCTTCAACTTTGTCGAATACCCTTGATAAAACCTCATTTGCCTCTTTTCTAATGCTCTCAAAAAATTCTTTTTTATCCATAATAACCTCCGATTTATCCATAATAACCTCCGAATGTTAGTTTATATTTTTTTGTTGGCTTTTTTGTCAATTTTAAAATAGATTATAATTTTCAAAAGAGATAAATGTAAAATAAAATAAAATAAATGCTTGAATGGAACGCGAATTGCATTTAATGTAAAACAGATTTAATGAAAATAAATTTTATAGAAAAAGGAGGATAAGATGAAAAAAATCTTATTTATTATTTTTGTTTTGGCCGTAACTTTGGTACAAGGTTACGAAATTACACTTTCGGAAAATGGAAGTGCTGTGGAGATTTCTGAGAATAGTTATCAGAAATTAGCAATGGAATTTAACTTTGAAAAAATTAACTCTTTTGAAGTTGAGACCTCAAAAGGTGTTTTTAATGAGTTGACAATTCAGGGAACTTATTTCACGAAAGAGATTGGTGCTCCGAAACTTCCGCAAGCAAACGAATTGATTGAAATTCCATTCGGTGCTGAAGTTTATGTTCAGGTTTCAAATTATGAAGTTACGGAATATAAGTTGAGTGATTTTGGTATTACGAATTTTGTAATGCCGGCTCAGCCTTCACTTTCCAAAAGTCAAAATGTGGATGATGTAGAATTTGCGTATAACGAAGAAACATATATGCAGTCATATCGTCCTGAGATGGTAAGTGTGGAAATTTTGGGTGTGATGCGTGGTGTTCGCCTTGCTCGTTTAACCGTGAACCCAGTAACTTACGATGCTTCAAATGGTACAATCGAAGTTTATAACAACATCGAAGTGGCAGTTACATTTAGCGGTAGCGATGCTGACTTAACAGAAGCAAAACGAATTTCAACATATTCACCTTATTTTGAAGCAGTTTACAGAAGTGTAGTTAATAATCGCGATTATGAAGATCATCCAGATTTAACGACTTATCCTTTGAAAATGCTTGTTATTGCAGATGATATGTTTGAAAATAATGCACTTCTTAATGAATATGTAGATTGGAAAAAACAGAAAGGTTTTGAAGTTGTAGAAAATTACGATTTAACTTCTTCAAGCGCAATTCAAAGTTGGATAGAGACACAATATAGTCAAGATGTTGTACCAAGTTTTATTGTTATCGTTGGTGATACAGGTCAAATTCCAGCATCTACAAATGGTTCACAATCGAATAAAGCGACAGACCTTTATTACGGTTCGGTAGATGGCGATATGTTCCCAGATATTTATTATAGCCGTCTTTCAGCAACTAACGATACCCAACTGAATGCTCAATTGAATAAAATTTTATATTATGAACGTTATGAATTTGCAAATCCTTCTTACCTCGATAACGCAACTCTCATTGCGGGTGCAGATGGCAGTTTTAATCCTACTCACGGACAGCCTACTGTGCTTTACGGAACAGATTATTATTATAACACAGCACACGGTTACAATGATGTGAATCTTTATCTCACATCTTACGGTGGTTGTTACGATACCGTTGATGAAGGTATTGGATTTATTAATTATACTGCACACGGAAGTCAAACTTCTTGGGCAGACCCATCTCTTTCACAAGGTGGCGTAAATTCTTTTACAAACAACAATGAATATCCAGTTGCAATTGGAAACTGTTGTCTTGCTGCTGACTTTGGTTACGCAGAGTGTTTTGGCGAAACTTGGCTTCGAAAAGCAAACGGTGGGGCAGTTGGTTACATTGGTTCAGCTCCATCATCATATTGGGATGAAGATGTTTATTGGTCAGTTGGTTCATTTAGTTATGTAGGTAGCGGAGATATTAATATCGACGATACAACTTGGGGTGTTTATGATGCCGCATCTTTGACAGATTATGTGTCACTTGCTGGTTTAATGACAATTGGAAACCTTGCCGTAACTGAAGATGGTGGTGGTTTGGTGGAATATTATTGGCAAGCTTACAACGTTCTGGGCGATGCTTCACTCGTGATGTATAACACACAAGGTTATGTGAATAGTGTTAGTTATATGGATATTTTACCACTTGGTGTGGATTATTTTGAAGTTACTGCAGAGCCTGGTTCTTATGTAGCTATTTCTTTTGAAGGTGTTCTTCACGGAGCAGGACTTATTGATGCAGACGGAACTACTGAAATTGCTATCACGCCGATTAACAATAGTGGAATGGCCGATATCGTGATTACAAGACCACAATATCAACCAGTTATCGAGCAAGTTCAAGTGGCACCACTTTCTGGCCCATTTGTAACAATTGAAGAAATTATTGTTAATGCTGGTAGTGATGATATTATTGAATTTGGCGAAACTGTTTACCTTACCGTTACTTTGAAAAATGTTGGGACAGAAACAGCTTCCAATGTGAATATGAATCTTTCTGAAAATGATGGCTATGTGGGACTTTCCGATGCTTCCGAAAATTTTGGAAATATAGTACCAGATGGAATGGTAACTCGTACAAATGCTTACACATTCTTAGTTGATACCAATGTTCCAAATGCACACAATATTGCACTTGATGCACTTATTTCAGCGGGAGCAGAAACTTGGGAAAGTGCTATGAATTTAGTGGCCTATGCTCCTGAACTCGTTTTCGAAAATGTTATTGTGAACGATGCAAATGGGCAAGTTGATCCTGATGAAACAGTTCAAATTAGTGTTTACATCAAAAATAATGGTGGTGCAAATATTGATGATGTAGCCGCTGTATTGAGTTACAATCAGTATGATACATATATGCAGGTAATTGAAGGAACTGATGAAGTTGCAGGAATTGGAGCAAGTTCTACAGGCATTTTTACTTTCACAATTTCCGCAACTGCAGATACACCTGTTGGTCATGTTGGACAATTTTTGATAGAACTTGCTGGTGAGAACGACTACTCGGTTAATGAAACTTTTTCTTTAACCGTAGGTTTATGTTTTGAAGATTTCGAGAGTGGTGGTTTCACCAATTACGCTTGGGTAACCAATTGGGAAATTTCAAGCGAATCTCAAGAAGGTGTTTATGCAGCA
>JABGOP010000008.1:1800-51915 GCA_018645365.1 Candidatus Cloacimonadota bacterium | reverse complement strand
ATGAAAAAAGTTTTAGTATTTTTGTTAATTGTGCTCTCATTCTCGTTGTTTGCAAATAAAACAGCGTGTCATGTTGAGACAGATTTATCAAGAGCTTATGAGGTTGGCGATGTAATTGACCAAGATTATGCTTGGACAGACAGTAACGGTGAAAACCACTCTATTCATGAACTTACAGCCAACGGCAAAGCAGTTGTAATTTTTTGGGGAGAAGATTGGTGAGATGGCTGTACAGAGGCGGCGCCTCTTATGGAAGCTTGGTGGAATAATCAAAATTCAGAAGAAGTTTATTACATTGCGACATTTGATTGGTCAGGAATTGGCGTAAATATGCCATTTGCTACCGAAGTTTATGGTTATTACAATGCTTTTGGTAACGGCTATGTACCTTTCTTTGGTGTAATTGGAGCTTCAAATATTTTGATGTACGGAGATAATTATCAAACTGGAGCAGTAGCTGCAGTTCCAGCTGCAATCGCGTCATTTACCGGCATCAATGTGATAAATCCGGTTGCGGATCTCACACTTGAATTTGGCGAAACTGCAACTTTTGATGTAAGCGGTGTTTTCGCACACGCTGATGGTGTTGATTTCACAATTATCGTTGATGATGTTGCAAACCCTTCTATTTGTGATGTTACAATTGACGGTGATATTCTCACAGTTACAGCCAACAACATTATGAGTTCAACCGAAGTTACACTTCGTGCAATTGCCAATGATGGCGAAAATGGAACTGACACATTTGTTGTTGATGTGCGTGACCCAAGTCTCGAAATTATTTTCTCGGAAGATTTTTCTGGTGGAGATATTCCAGCAGGTTGGGAAATGACCACAAATTCAGCACAAGGTTGGTGGATTACAGCAGACGGTTCAAGTGCCTATTGGGCTGTTCCAACGGGCGATGGAAACTACGCTTGTTCAAATGACGATGAAGCAAACGACGATGGTGGGGTAGATTATCTCATCACTCCTTCAATGGATTTTTCAGCAATAGATGGCGCTATTCTCTCTTTTGATAGCTATTTCACAGCAGAGTACTCTCAAACTGCTCATGTTTTAATTCGTGAGAATGGTGGAGCCTGGGATAATCTTCTCGATCTTTCTGCTAGCACAAATTGGGAAACTGTCGAAATTGCACTCGGCGATTATGCTGGTGTACCTGATGTTCAAATTCTTTTCCACTCAAATGATAACGGTGCGTGGGCTTCTGGCTGGGCTATCGATAATGTTCAAATCGAAGCAGCTGGTGGCGGAAGCGAAGATCCAATTATCGATGTAAGTGTTTCAGACATTATCCAAGTTGGACCTGGTACTCAAACATTCGAAATTTCAAATGTTGGCGCAACTGAATCTGTTCTTTCTTATGTTATCACTTCCGAATATGTAGAACCCGTTTTCGGTCGCCCCACACCACACCCAGTCTATGCAGAAGTTGTTTATTTCGATGGAAGAGACGAAGAGTGGTTAACAATTGAACCTGCTTTCGGTGAATTGGCTTTCGGTGCAACTGATGAAATTATTCTTGCTTTCAACGATGCTGACCTGGAAGATGGTGACTATCATGCAGAAATCACAGTTACAAGTAACGGTGGTGATGATGTTATAATCCCTGTGACACTTACTGTAGATGCGGGAAATAACCCTGCTGACATTACATTCAACGCGTGGATTTTGGAAAGACCAGCAGAAGTTGTTACTGAAACCACAGTTGGTTGTGGTTACGGTGATCCTCTTGCTTTACCAGGATATTTGGTGGTTCAATGTGGTAGTTTTGAATCACAGTGGAACGCAGGTGAAACTCTTCACATCGTAGTTACCGAAGTTACAACAGGTTATGTAGGTATTGCAGAAATCGTTCTCACAACAGATGGTTTCCAACTTCTGGAAGATCCAATTATGGTTCAGCCAGTTAATGTAAACGAAGAGGTTATCTTCAATAATGCAAGCTTGATGGGTAATTATCCAAATCCATTTAGCAATGCAACTACTATCAGTTTCTCAATTAAAGACAATGCAGACGCATCGCTTGAAATCTTCAATTTGAAAGGGCAACTTGTGAAAACACTTACTTTGAATGCAAATAGCACTTCAGTTGAATGGGATGCAAGCAATCAAGCTTCTGGAGTTTATCTTTACAAAATGAAATCTAATGGTAGATACACTTCAACAAAGAAAATGATTCTTTTGAAATAAAAAAGAGTTGATAAGTTAAAGCCCCGAAAGTTTCGGGGCTTTTTTTATTTTTTGGCATTTTAAAGAAATAACTTTAATTTTTTATAGACAGAATGCTGTTTCAAAAAAAATGAGTTTAAAATATTATTAACTTTGGAATGGAAATTGCGTTCTAAATAATGAAATTTTGGAGGATAAATGGGTTTTAAGAAAATTAGTTTAGCGGTAGTATTGTTGATGAGCGTTTTCCTTTTTGCTCAAAACACAAATGAAGTAGTTTCAGCAATCATAAACGATTCGCAAATAGAGGTAACATTTTCTATTCCAGAGAAAATGCACATCAACCTGCAAAAAGATTTCTTTTATGTGGAAACTGATGAGATTGATGGCCTAAATTTCGAAGAAACCATCTATCCTGAAGGTCATAAATCAGCAGACGGTTTGGTGCAATACAATGGCAATGTGCTTTTAATAAAGAAATTTTCAGTTGGTGAAAATGCAAAAATAGACAACATAAAAATTTACGCCAGCTACCAAATGTGTTTAGAATCTGGCACTTGCATGTTTCCAGAAGAGGTGGAAATTGAACTGCCTCTTGGAAATCAGATTCCTACCGAAAAGTCAAATACAAAAGAATTAATTAAATTTTTATTAATGGCTTTCGTTGGTGGACTTATCCTCAACATTATGCCTTGCGTTTTACCAGTGCTTTCCATCAAAGCGATGAGCTTAGTAAAGCAAAGCCAGCAAGACCAAAAACAAATTTTGCGAAGTTCATTTGCCTACACAGCTGGCATCGTAGTTTCGTTCATTGTCATGGCGACTGCAATCGTTATTTTGAAAATGGCTGGTGAAAATGTTGGTTGGGGCTTCCAATTCCAAAATGCAGGTTTTGTAACTGGTCTGCTCATTTTAATTTTCGTTTTTGCACTTTCACTTTTTGATGTATTTATCATCCGTGCACCGGGAATGCAAACTGCAACCAAAGCTTCAATGAAAGGCGGATTAACCGGTTCATTTTTGAGTGGAATTTTCGCAGTACTTTTAGCTACACCCTGCACTGCCCCATTTTTGGGAGCGGCTCTTGGATTCGCATTTTCACAATCTGCCATAATGATTTTCGCGATTTTCATTCTTATCGGTCTTGGACTTGCTTTTCCATTTATCCTACTAGGAATATGGCCAAAAGCAATAAAAATCATTCCAAAACCCGGCGAATGGATGAATATTTTCAAAGAAATTATGGGATTTTTGCTCTTCCTCACCGCATTCTATCTCATTCGTTCACTCTCATTTTTGGTTAATAATAGCGATTTTCTGAATCTACTCCTTTACCTTATCGTTTTGGGAATGTCAGCTTGGATTTACGGTAGATTTGCTCGTCCAGAATTTTCCAAAAGAAAACAGTGGATTGCTACTATTTCAGCTATTTTATTAGCTGTCAGTTTGGGATTTGTCCTCTTGGATTACGCTCCTGCTGATGCACATCAAACAGAAGATAACGCCCACTATCCACGCGATTGGCAAAAGTTCTCACCAGAACTTTTAGCTGAATATCAAAATAATGGGAAATCTGTATTTTTAGATTTTGGAGCTGAATGGTGTCTTACTTGCAAAACAAACGAAACCAGCGTTCTTTTCACAGATAAAATAGAAAGTGCTTTCAAAAAATATGATGTGCAAATGTTACGCGGTGACAATACGAAGAAAAACGATATCATTAATGAATGGTTAGCAAAATTTGACAGAGCTGGTGTTCCTCTTTATGTACTTTTCATCGACGGAAAAGCACCAATTGTCTTCCCAGAAATTATCACAAAAGAGATGATTCTAAACAAATTAAAAGAAAATTTAGGAGATAAATAATGAATAAAATATTTGTCTTGGGCTTAATATTTCTCTCTATCTTTGCTTGTGACCGATTTGAACATAAATTCGAACCAGAGATTGTGGATGAAAATTACATAATCGATTTCTTCACTACTTTTGCAGATTCAATTGAAACCATATTGCCAACCGAAGATGTTTCCGACATTATGAATTTCTTTCATAATGATTATAGTAATAATGGCTTAATTAAATCTGATGTTGAAATATTTTATAAAGCTTTTTCTTATATAAATATGCCTTTGACCTTTGAAGCCACAATAATTGATACAAACGCTTTTACAATAGATTGGAGATTATTGGTTACAAGTCTTGATTCAGAAACCACATTTATGGATACTTTAATGTCTGATGTTTTAATAGAAACTGAAGATTCATACCAGTTTTATGGCAACCAGGCTGATATGAGAAATGTTGTTATAGAGCTATTTACAGGACAATGGTGTTCCAATTGCCCAAGTGCAGAAGAAGCTTTGCATAACCTCAGAATGCAGTACGGTAGTAGATTCTCTTATGTGGAATATCATGTTGGTGATCAGCTCGCCGGTGATTTTGCTGATGTATTTGGTTACTATCCAAATACTGGTACATTACCTCTTGGAATTGTTAATGGAAATGCAAACATAATTTATTCTGCACCAAGCGCTGAGGAAGTTCAAACTGAAATTGAGACAGCCATCATTCCACTTCTACAGGAACCACCCTTAATTTCATTAACTGATATACAAACTAATCTTACTGATTCTTTACTTACTGGTTCTGTCCAGATTGAAGTTGATACTGCTATATCAACTAATAATCTAACATTGGTTGCTGTTTTGATGGAAGATTATAATGAGGAATACCCGAATCATCATGGCGACCCGCATCACAACATTGCTTTAAAGCGAGTAACTATAGATATTTCAGCTTTGAATTTGGATGATCCTGTTAATTTTGAAATCAATGAACTTGATGTTCTCCCACAATGGTATATGGATAATGCAACCGGTTTACCCGAAGATATTACTCTGGTGATCTGGGTTCAAACTTTAGAGACACCATATAATCAAAACACATGCACTGCATACAATACTATCGAAGTTTCATTAAATAATTAAGGAGATATATAATGAAAAATGTTTTTGTAACTATACTGATCATGCTTTTAGCAGTACAAATATTTGCTGCTGAAAAAGCCGGTGAATTTAAATTGGAAAATATTGAAGGTAAACAGGTTAAATTATCAGATTTTCAAAAAGAAGGTTTAGTAATCTTAGACTTTTGGGCAACATGGTGTGTTCCTTGTAAAAACGGACTTCCTAAAGTAAATGAATTACATGAAAAATATCCGAATGTTAATGTTGTGGCAATCAATGTTGATAAACCACGAAAAAAATCTGCTGCTGTTTCTCATATTAAATCGAATCGTTTTAAATTTCATACGCTATTCGACCCAAAGAAAATTGTTCAAAAACAATTTAACGTTACAAATATCCCACGTACTCTGATCATTGATCAAGATGGAACAATTATTTACGATCATACCGGTTATCAGAGAGGTGATGAAAAACATTATGAAGAAGTGATTGTGAGATGGTTTGAAGAACAGGAAGTTAGCGAAACCAAAATAGACACTTTGAAAACTGAAGCGTCAGAAAATTAATGGTGAGAATATGAAAAAAACTTTCTTATTAATTATTTTAATATGTCTAACTACAAATCTACTCTATTCCGAGCTGAGTTTTTCAGGATTAAACGAATTTCAATATATCCGCTCCGATAGATTTAATGAAACAAATAATTACTTCTCAGATAAGTTTCAGTTACAATTGCATTATAATAACTTCCTTGCTGGAGTAAAATATGATTACTACAAACCTAAGTTTGATAAATTTGCAACTAGTTTAGAAGAAAATGAAAATTACTTTGATGAATACTATTTGCAGTTTGAATCAGATCACTGGTTTGCTCAAGTTGGAACTTTCGAGGCAGTTATCGGTTCCGGTATAGTTTTACACAATTTCTATGATAACGATTTCGATCTCAATTCCAGATTAATCGGTGGTTATTTAAATCCTGTTTACGATAAATGGCAGCTACAATTATTCGGCGGTTTGATGGAATGTGATAACCCCAATCCTGACTTCGATGATGAATATGATCAAGTCGGTGCATTTGATGCGGATTTCAACATAATAGCTAATTTAACTATTGGAGGAAGTTACGTTCTGCATAGAGAACTTATCGATGCTGATGAAGATGATTTCAACAATAGAATAATTTATGCTGGAAAATTTAATTATTCATCTTCCCTATTTGACCTAATGGCTGAATATGCGACAAGCAAAGATGATTTAGATGAAAATGGAACAGCAATTTATTCCAACATTACAACTTATCTCGATAAATTTACTCTGACGAGTACATATAAAAATTATGAGAATTTTGATGTGAGAATTTCTGATCTTCCCATGGTAAATCATAGCGGTCAACAATTGGAACACAGTTGGGATGCGGGAAAGGATGAAGAAGGAGTTATGGGAGAGATCCGCTTCCTTCCTAACTACGAAAATGAATTTGTGATAAATTATGCAGAAGGCTGGAACAGTAATTACAAAGTCAGACTCTCAAATCTTTATACCGAATTCAAACATGATTTTGAAGACTGGTCATTCAAAGTTGAAAATGAAATCCTTGAACAATTCAATGAAAATTCCAATCACTGGTATAAAGAAATAACACCTACACTTACTTTCGATTTTCTAATTAAGGATAATCCGGTTCTGGTAAAAGCTGAATATCAATATAAGGAAGAAGATAAGGTAACAGACAGTCATTCGCATCTTGAACCACGTTTGCAGACAGATATTTCAATTGGAAACTATTCACTGTCTGTTGCTGTTGAAAATCAGATCGGAGAATCGGAAGATGGAGATGACAGTGAATTCTGGATAGGTGGAGAACTTGCTACAACGATATTCAATAATACTGATGTACGATTATTTTATGGAAAAGAAAAAGGTGGTGTAGTCTGCCGAAATGGTGTTTGTAAGAATCAGGCAGCATTCGATGGAATGCGACTAACTGTTTCAACTAGATTCTAATAAATTAAAAAATAAGGAGAAATGATGAAAAAAATAGTTAATTTAGTTTTTATGGTTACAATGTTATCGGCATTATTTGCAGAGCTGGTAGTAAATATCCCGTTCGATTTGGATATTGTGGGAGATTCTTACGCTGAAGAAGGAGACTATGAGTTTGTTTCAGAATGGATGATAATGACAAACACCAGTAGCGAAACACAGACTTATACTTTCAAATATACAACTGTGGAAGTACCAGATGGTTGGTCGCTAACAGCTTGTAATGACTTAGGCGTTTGCTATATGCCAAATTGGCCTATTCCGATTGAATTAGAAGCAAATGCATCAATGAATATTCATCTCTCAATTAATGTAAGTAGCTGTGATGGCTTTCCATTTGAAATTACTTTTGATGAAGGCGATTTGACTGAGCCTTTAACTTATAATTTCACATTTAACACTGCTGACAATGTTGGCACAGAGGACCACGAATTAGCAAACTACAAATTACAGAATTTTCCCAACCCATTTACTGGTGAAACGACTATTTCATTTAGTTTAAACACTGAAAGCACCGAAAGCGCTGAATTGAAAATCTACAATATTAAAGGTCAGAAAGTGGAAACTTTCTCAAATATCCAAATCATTAATTCGCCAGACCAACAAGTTACTTGGGACGCACATAATTTCTCAAGTGGTGTTTATTTCTACCAATTAAATGTAGATGGCAAAAGTTCAGAACTTAATAAAATGATTTTAGTAAAATAAAAAGGAGAAAAAATGAAAAAATTACTCATTGCTACATTATTGTTAGTTACTGCTATTTCTGCTTTTGCAACGCAGATGGTTGTGGTGGGAGAAGTCTTTACGGAAACTTGGTGAGGTTACTGCCCAGACGCCCGGGACGGGTTGTCTCAAATGAATGAAAATCTAGATAATTTTATCCCATTATTATGGCAAGGTGACGGTTCTAATCCAAGCCCTGGTAATTCATCTAGAAAGTCTTTATACGGAGTTGGTGGAATTCCACACGCACAATTTGGTGGATACTTATCTTCCGTTGGCGGTGGTGGAAATATGTATCCTACTTACCTTTCAAAATACAACCAAGTCATCAATCAAGATAGTCCACTCGCAATTGAATTATCTTTAAACTTGAATGGACAAAATGAACTTGTGGTTACTGCCGATGTAGAATTAATGGATAACATCACAACTACAAACAACAAAATACTCTTCATGATTTCGAGATACATAAATAATGAATATTTTTGTTCAGTAGCTGCTTATGATGACCAAAATTTTACTCTAAGTTCAGTTGGTGAAACTGCTGTTTTTGAAGAAGCATTGCCAATGGATGAAGGTTGGAATTTAAGCAATTTAAAAGCTATTGTCATCGTACAATCTTTTTCTGGAAACAAACAAATTTTACAAGCCGCTCAAACGGGATTTACTGGTACAGTTCCACTCGTTTCTGCAAATGTACAAACTGGACCCTCCAATCTTTCCGTCCAATTTACAGACCTTTCCCTTCCAGCTAGTGCAATCGAAAGTTGGGAATGGGATTTAGACGGCGATGGTGAGTTTGACAACACTTCTCAAAACCCATTTTATCTTTATAGTGAAGTTGGAACTTACGACATTACTTTGCGCATCTTTGCAAACGGTGAATATGTGGAAAATACTTTTGAGAATTACATTACAGTTACCGACGGCTCCAATATTTCGGGTAATCTTTCTGGAATCTGGGATGAAAGCTACAATCCATACATCATTACAGGTGATATAAGCATTACTAACAATAACCAACTTTACATCAATCCTGGCGTAGAAATTTTATTTGAAGAAGATGCTCAACTTCTCGTTAGCGGTTTACTTTTTGCAGATGCATTCGAAGATGAACCAATTATCTTCACATCTGAAAATAACTGGGAAGGTATTCGTTTCACAAATACTCAACAGAATAATGTTTTGAAAAATTGCGAAATTTCCAATGCAAATAGTTCCGCAATTGCCATAGATTTGGATTCTCGTGTTGAAGTTTCTGACTGCTTAATTTACAATAATTCCAGCTCATCACTCGCAGCTGGCATCAATGTTGACAGCTCAGATGATGTCATCATCCAGCGTAACATCATCGCCAATAACACAAGTTCAAGTGCAACGGGTGGTATTGGTTGCGTGGCTTCTACACCAGCCATCATAAACAATATCATCGTCAATAATAGTGGTAATTTCGGTTCATTTAGTTTGAAGAGTGGTTCTGATGTTAATCTCATCAACAACACCATCGCCAACAACAACAGCCTGAATGAAATGTTAATTTTCAATTCTAACATAAACATTGTAAATTCTATTTTCAGTTTTTATAATAACTTTTATATGAATGTAGGTAGTGATGTAGATGCTACTTACAGTTGTATTTATGGTGGTTTTGAAGGAATTGGCAATATCGATGCTGATCCACTTTTCGCATCGCCTTCCGCAGGTTATGGTACGGAATTTGACGGCTTAACTGCATCGTGGTGGACTACTTCAAATTCACCCTGCATCGATGCTGGAAATCCAGATGCTATTTACAATGATTTAGATGGAACTATTAATGATATGGGTGCTTACGGTGGTCCTGATGCTTTACAAATCCCCGTAAATGCAGAAGATAACTACCAATTGGAAACCAATAATTATCAATTAAGCAACTTCCCCAATCCGTTCACTGCTGAAACAACTATTTCATTTAGTTTAAACACTGAAAGTGCCGAAAGCGCTGAATTGGAAATTTACAACATTAAAGGTCAGAAAGTGGAAACTTTCTCAAATCTCCAAATAGCGAATTCACCAGACCAACAAGTTACTTGGGACGCAAATAATTACTCAAGTGGCATCTACTTCTACAAACTCATTGTCGACAACAAAGAAGTAGGTTGCAATAAAATGTTGTTATTGAAATAGTGACATTTCGCTCCATCAAGGAGCAACTATTTCAAATTGCTTAAGTAATCTACTCTAAACACAATCAAATAGCTCCACTCGAAAGAGTGGGGCTATTTTCTTCTCACCACCCACCTCCCCCACACTATTTCCCATAAAAAATAGCTACTTAAAGTAACCATCAGCATCTACGGCGTTCTCACCCATTAATTCGGCAATGCCCCCAGGATGTTCGGCAATGCCCCCAGGATGTCTGGCAATGCCCCCAGGTTGTTCGGGGGACTCTCCCAACGACTGGGAGAGACCTTTCCTGGAAGGAATATCTCATTTTTATCTAAAGACAAAAAAAAACCGCTCCGAAAATTTTCAGTGCGGTTTTTTTCTTGTCATAAATTTCTAAATTTAAAATCTGACTTCAAATTAATTGAACAAAGGGAGAATAAGATGAATCTTAAGAATCGAAATTTTTTAACACTTTTAGATTTTTCATCAGCAGAGATGAACTATCTTTTGGAACTTTCCGAAAATTTAAAAAAAGCAAAATATGATGGCGTTGAAGAACAAAAATTAGTTGGCAAAAACATCGCCCTTATTTTCGAAAAAGCTTCCACGCGCACACGCTGTGCATTCGAAGTAGCAGCTTACGACCAAGGTGCACACGTTACCTACTTGGGACCTTCTGGTAGCCAAATAGGACACAAGGAAACTATGAAAGACACTGCTCGTGTTTTGGGCGGAATGTACGACGGTATCGAATATCGCGGCTTCGGACAGAAAATAGTGGCAGAACTCGGTGAATTCGCTGGCGTTCCTGTTTGGAATGGACTCACTACCGAATATCACCCAACCCAAGTTTTGGCAGATTTCCTCACTGCAAAAGAATTTTTGAACAAACCATACAACGAAATGGTCTTCACTTATGTGGGCGATGGACGCAATAATGTGGCGAACTCACTCCTTATTGGTGGTGCCAAAATGGGAATGGACTTTCGCATTGTAGCACCAAAAGAGGTACAGCCAGATGCTGAATTAGTTGTACAATGCCGTGCGATTGCTTCCGAAACTGGTGCGAAAATCACCATTACGGACGACATCGATGCAGGCGTGCAAAACAGTGATGTAGTCTATACCGATGTTTGGGTTTCTATGGGTGAACCGAAAGAAGTTTGGAAAAAACGAATCGAGCTACTTCTCCCCTACCAGGTCAACAAAGCGATGATGACTAAAACGAATAACGCCATTTTCCTCCACTGCCTACCATCATTCCACAACACAGATACAGTCGTTGGCAAAGATATTTTTGATAAATTTGGTTTGAAAGAGATGGAAGTTTCCGACGAGATTTTTGAAAGTGACGCTTCCAAAGTTTTCGTGGAAGCCGAGAATAGAATGCACACCATTAAAGCAGTAATGGTAGCAACTTTAGGTTAAATCAATCTTTTGCGGAAGTGAAAGCTTCCGCATTTTTTTATGAAATATCTCATTCTAATTTTACTATTATCATTCTCAACTTTTGTGCATTGCCAAGTTTTTGAAGTAGATAAAACTGAATCTTTTTTCTACCTTGCAGGGATGACAGCTACTACTTTCAGCATAAATCACATTGATGTTTCAGCGTTAAATTTAGCAAAAATAGATAAAAATGACATCCCCTTTTTTGACAGTTCTTCTCCCACAAAATACGATGGTAATTTGAAAGAATGGAGCAACAACACCATCTATCTTACTATGGCATCTTCTGCTTTCATTATTGCCGATAAAAATTTTGTAGATAATTTTATTATTCTCGGCAAAGTTCTTTTGACCCAAGATGTTATCACAAAATTGAGCAAAGCCGCAACCCACAGAAAACGTCCCTTCGTCTATGACAACACCGTCTCTGACGCAACCAAACAAAGCCGAAATGCTCAGCATTCATTCTATTCTGGACACAGTTCTACCGCTTTTGCAGCAGCCACCTTTGGCTATTATTACTATTCGCAGAAATATGGGAAAAATGCTTGGATCGCAACCCTGCTTTTTGGTGGTGCATCTGCAACCGCTTACCTACGCGTTGCATCCGCTCAACATTTTCCCAGTGATGTCACCATCGGCGCAATTGCTGGTAGTGCTATTAGTTATGGAATTTGCAAATATCATCAATCGGACAATTTTAATGTCTCAGTTAGTTTGAACCAAGTAAATTTTTGTTATGAATTTTAAGGAAATTATTTTCGGTTCGCAAGATTATCAAAGTGCAGTTAAACTACGCGATGATATTTTACGCAAGCCACTCAATATGCAATTTGAAATTGCCAATTTAGCAAAAGAAAAACATGATTTTCATCTGGCTTGTTTTGAAGAGCACACCATTATTGCTGTTTTATTTCTCACGAAAATAGATGAAAATACCATCCGAATGCGACAAGTTGCAGTTAATGAGAATTGGCAAAATCGTAAAGTTGGCACCCAATTAGTCAAATTTGCAGAATCTTTTTCGAAAGAAAGAGGGTTTTCAAAAATGATTTTACACTCACGTAAAATTGCTTTGAAATTTTATCAAAGATTGAGCTATAATATTATCGGCAATGAATTTTTGGAGATAAATATCCCTCATTTCAAAATGGAAAAGCACATCTAAAATGAAAGAATCTGATCTTTTTGTGCCGATAAAAGAATATTTAGAAAAAGCTAACTACACCGTACGAGCAGAAGTAAAAAACTGTGACATTACTGCAACAAAAGATGATGAACTTATCATTATCGAACTAAAATTGAGCATTAACATCCAATTACTAATTCAAGCAACAGATAGACAACGCATCACCGATTCAGTCTATGTGGCAATCCCAAAATCTGCCATAAAAAACAGAAAAAGGTGGCAAGGAATCAAACATATTTTGCGACGATTAGAGTTAGGACTTTTACTCGTTGATTCCGAAAATATAGAAAACCCAATTGAAATTGTATTCCACCCCATCAAATTTCAAAAAAAGAAAATTTCAAAGCGAAGAAGAGCAGTTTTGAAAGAAATTGAAAATCGTTCTGCAAATCTCAATACAGGTGGCATTAACCGAAAAAAGATAGTGACAGCTTACAAAGAAAATGCTATTCAAATTGCGATATATTTGCAGCACTTTGGTTCCACAACGCCCAAAAACTTGCGAAAATTAAATTGTGGTCCCAAAACTCTCTCCATTTTGTACAATAATTTTTACGGATGGTTCGAACGAATTGAGCATGGCATTTATGGCATCACCATAAAAGGGGAAACTGTTTTGAAAGAGTTCCCAGATTTAGTCAAAAAATATCAAAAATTAATAAAATAAAAAACCCCGAAAAATCGGGGTTTTTTATATCATGCTAAATTTATACTAAACCTTGATCTAACATTGCATCAGCAATTTTGATAAATCCAGCAATATTCGCACCTTTCACATAATTAATGAAATCACCTTCTTTACCATACTGAACGCACTGGTCGTGAATTGCAACCATAATGTTATGAAGTTTTTCATCAACTTCTTCACGTGTCCAGCTAAGACGCAAGCTGTTTTGAGACATTTCTAAACCAGAAGTAGCAACGCCACCAGCGTTTGCAGCTTTTCCTGGTCCGTAAAGAATTTTAGCTTTAAGATAAATTTCAATAGCTTCTGGAGTTGAAGGCATATTTGCACCTTCAGAAACGCAGAAACAACCGTTATCAATGAGCATTTGAGCAGCTTCGCCGTTAATTTCATTTTGAGTAGCACTTGGAAGAGCCACATCACATTTAACTTCCCAAGGTTTTTTACCTTCGAAGTATTCAACACCATATTTGTCAGCGTATTCTTTGATTCTGCCACGCTTAACATTTTTGAGTTCCATTACATAAGCGAGTTTTTCTGCATCGATTCCTGCTGGATCATAAATGTATCCACCTGAATCTGAAAGTGTTACAACTTTTCCACCGAGTTGAGTTGCTTTTTCTGTAGCATATTGAGCCACATTTCCAGCACCTGAAACTACAACTGTTTTTCCTTCAAAAGAATCGCCTTTAGTTTTTAACATTTCTTTTGCGAAGTAAACTTGACCGTAACCTGTAGCTTCTGGTCTGATTAAACTTCCACCCCAATTGCGGCCTTTTCCTGTAAGAACGCCAACAAACTCATTTCTAAGTTTTTTGTACTGTCCAAACATGAAACCAATCTCGCGTCCACCCACACCAATGTCACCAGCTGGAACATCAGTATTTGCACCAATATGACGGAATAATTCGCTCATGAAAGCTTGGCAGAAACGCATAACTTCAGCATCAGATTTACCTTTAGGATCAAAGTCAGCTCCACCTTTTCCACCACCCATTGGGAGTGTTGTTAAACTATTTTTGAATACTTGTTCGAATCCGAGAAATTTCAAAATTCCTAATGTTACGGTTGGGTGAAAACGAAGTCCACCTTTATAAGGACCAATTGCACTGTTAAATTCAACACGATAACCGCGGTTTACTTGAACTTCACCATTATCCAATGCCCATGGTACACGGAACATTAAAACGCGTTCTGGTTCAACGACACGCTCGAGAATTTTTGCTTCTTTGTATTTGGGAGTTGCTTCTACAAAATCCCAAAGAGTCTCTACTACTTCATCAACTGCTTGAATAAATTCCGGTTGCGCCGGATTTTTAGCTTCTACTTTTGCCATAAATTCTTTGAAAGTCATAATACACCTATCCTTTTTTATTTGCTGACTTTTATTTTTTATCAAAAAGATATGTCAAGTATTTTGAAAATATTTTTGCTACCAGAATAATAAGCCATAGTATCTCACTATTTTAAAGTAAGTTAGTATGGTTTTTACTTGTTGTATTTTTGTGACTATTTCATTTAGAAATAGTTTTTTCTATGTTATTTTTTTTTGAATTCCCAATGCAAATTCGTGCTCGTTTTAAATGTATATTGTTGTACAAACTTAATTATTTTTGAAATATCATGGTTATTTTCAACTACAAAATAATCAAATTCATTAAGTTCATTTACTGGTATTTCAGCATCTAAAAACAAAATTTTGGGGGATGGAATATTTTTTAAAATACCAATATTCCCTTCTGCAATCGTTATTTTGTTAGCCGAATATTTTTGCAAAGAATCACGCAAAATGCTAAAATATTCCCAATTATCTTGCGAACTAATGATGATTATATTGTTTTCTTGTTTAAAAACTTCCACATAGCGTGTATTCTCAGCGGATTTTTGGTGTTCATAATAATGTTTCAAGCCATTCACGCCAGCGAATGTAAACCAGATTGCAACAAGAATTGAAGCATATTGAGCAACGGTCTTAATGATAGAAACTTTCGATAGTTGGCCGATAAAAGCGAGTGGAATCAGAAAGACAGATGTTCCAAAGAAGAAGCCAAGAAAAAGCATCATGCCACTTGTTACACCGCCCAAATCTACCGCTTTAGAAAGTGCAATAAGAAAAGAAGGACAAAAGTTAATTCCCGTTAAAATACCTAAAAATATTCCATTTTGAGTAAATTTTGTCATTTTAGGGATATTACAACCTTTAGATTTTCGATTTGTTCGTACCGCCGAAAAGACTAAATAAATTGATAGTAAAATGTAGGCAATCGAGGTAAATATTTCTCGGTTTGTAGTCGCTATTTTTGCACCCGCAAAACCAGCTAATGCGCCAAAAGCCAAATATGAAACAAATCTACCAGCAGATATTTCCATTACCGCCAATAAACTTTTACTTAATTTTCTATCTTCCGAAATAAGGTAAGGAAGGTAAATTGGGGAACAAGTTGCAAGGCATGAAGTGCCAGTAGCTAACCCCAAGGCAGCACCATTTAGTAAAGTTTCGAACATTCTATCTCCTAAAACCTCAGCGAAGTTCCAGCTGAAATCACATTTTTTGAAAATCTATTTTTATAAACTATTTCTTCTGCTTTTAACCAAATATTTTTGGTTGATGAAAATAAATATTCAATACCAAAATCATATTTTTTAAATAATTCTGGAGCAATTTTTAATCCACCAAAAAAAAATATTCTTGATTTAAATATCTGTTTAAATTCCACGAATGCGTTTGTTCCTAAATTTTCTGGATTATATTTGCATCCCAGAATATAAAATGAATCTTGCGAAAATTTCGTAAAATCGCTAAATTTAACATGAGTGCGTAAAACTGTCGAAATACGGTAAAATTTATTCTGTTCAAAGCACGACCTATTCAAGTATGAGACAAATCCAGCAACATTATTGCTAAGCTTTTTTGTAAGACGCAACTGACTAAAATAATTATGATCAAATTGACTAAAGCTATCATATTGATACTCAGTTTTCGCTTCTAAAAAACTGGAATAATTTATCCTTTTTTGAAATTGAATTCCACTGTTAAAAATAGTCTGATTTAATAAGTTTGAGATATTCAAATCGTCTTTGAAATAACCATCACAAAAAAAATTAAACTCATCATTAATTTTATAAATAATCCCTGATTTCAGATATAAATCTCGGTCAAATTCAGAACTCATATCATCATTTAAATAAGAATCAAATGCCAAATTTCGATATTTACTAAAGAATGATATCTGTAAATTACGCCAATTATTTTTTATTCTCACATCAACATTTTGCACATTTTTTTGTTTTATCTTTTGGTAAATATTGGCACTAAAAGTATCCTCTTTGTAATCTGCATCGAAGCGTCTATCGCCTATTTGCAATTTACCGTAAAACATGTTCCCAATAAACTCTAGCTTCAGCTTTACCTCATTATATTTATCTACGTTACGCATACTCATTATTTTTTCAGATTGGTAATATTTATTATAAATTTGCAAAAATATATTTGGTGCAATTTCGCTCTCTAACTGGTATAATACTTTTGTATTCAAAGCTGATGAATCTGATATTGAAATTTGCCTAAAGTCTGTTTTAAATAAATGCGAAATATCAGCATTCAAAACAAAAGGCAACAATAAAACTGCTAAAATTATCCGTTTCATTTAGTAGATTGCATCTTGAGGACAAACTAGAATGCATTCGCCACATTGAGTACATTTAGTTTGGTCAATAATTGCTTTATTATTTTCATCAAATTCGATTGCATCGGCTGGACAAACTGAAATGCAAATACCACAAGAATTACAAGCTGAGCTATCCACAAAAAATTGAGCCTTACTAATTTTATCGCATGCAATCAGAAAAATAACAACCAATAAAGCTGATAATATGACTTTTTTCATTTTACTTTTAAAATCGCATCATAAGTGCAAGATTTTACACAAATTTCGCAACTAATACATTCTTCAACATTGATTATTGCCTTGCCATCAATTATTTGAATTGCATCAACTGGACATACTTTTACGCAATCCGAACAACCGACACATTCAGATTTATCGACAATAATCTTCCAATTTGCGACTGCAAACAGTGTTGAAATTATTACCAGTAAAATTACAATTAGATTTCTTCTCATTATTTAATCAAAGTCATTTTTTTCATTGAGCTAAATTTACCGTTTGCTCGTAATTTATAAAAATAAGTTCCTGAAGGTAGTTTATCAGCATTCCAAGTAATTTCTGTTTGCGAATTTTGAACATCTAATTTTTCAATCATCTGCCCCTTTAAATTATAAATTTCAATAGACACATCAGAATTATTATTTTTCAATGCAAATGAAATAGTTGTTGAATTTTTAAATGGGTTAGGATAATTGCTAATCATTTCATCTATACTTTGAATTTCGTTATCATCAGAACTAACTTCAACTGGATGAATGGCATTCCGGTTACAATAATTTACGCAAGTCCCACAACCATCACAAAGGTCAGTATCAATTTGATAATTGTAAATCGTTGTGTCATAATAAATAGCGTCATTCGGACAAGGGTTTACACAATGACCACAATTCACGCAAGGTCCAGGATCAATTTGATAAACTAATCTTGAAATTGCAAATAATGACCCCAAAATAATGATACCAATTAATGCTAAATATATTTGTTTTTTCATAAAATCTCCTTATTTAATGTAAAATTCTATTGCTTTATTCCCGTCTAAATTACATGCTGTAATGCACTTACCACACCGCACGCATTTTTCTAAATCTATCACCGCTTTGTTAGCATTTTGGAAAATTGCATCATAATCGCAAGCTGAAACACACTCCCAACAACCGATGCATTTTGGCGAAATAACTTTTGTTTTCACATTGCCATCAACTGTAAAAATTGAATCAGAAATAACTTCTCTATTTTTTGTTTTAATACCGAAACAAAAATAGTAATCGGTAAAATTCATTGGTAAAAAATTTGAATCAATTTTGGAAAATTCAAAAATAATTCTTGGTGCATATTCTATAGTCTCAAAATCAAAAACAGTTTCCCAGTTTGTTTCTGTAATTTTTTCTAAAAAATGATATTTGATAATGAGCGAATCTGCCATCTCAGAAAATGGAATATCCACTGTTAATGAAAGCTCATTCATTGATTCAACTGGCGAAAAATCGCTTTTTGTGATTGTATCTGAGCAACTCATTAAAGTCAATAAAAGAGTTAAAAACAGAAAAAAATTCATTCTATTTGCGAGATTGCTCCAACTGGACAACCACGATATTTTTTACCATTTCCATCTGCACAAATACCACAAGCAATGCAATTATCAGCATCGATGACGGCAACACCATTCACCATCTCGATGGCATTTGTGGGACAGTTAAAGGTGCACAAACGACATCCAATACATCTTTTTGCATTAACTAAATACGGTTTAATTTTAGACATTTCCCACAATTTATTACCAAACTCATCACGTAAATTGACGCTGTCTTTTTCGGTGAAAATTGTAAAAACATCAATTACATCTTCTTTGAAATTTCCATTCAAATAAACTTTTGATTTCGATACTAACTCAATTTTATTTTCTGCCAAAAATGATGAAGGTGCTAAAGATAATTCAAAAAAATCTTCACCTGTATTTAAAAACCAATTATCGCCAATTTGCTTCAATTTTCCATTATATTTTGTAACCTCCACTGTTTTTTCAGCTTCAGAAAACAGATGAATCATGAAAAATAACAAAAACAAACTTAGTGTCAAAATTAATATTTTTTTCATTTACCTTCTCCTAAAATATCTAACGAATTTAGCCACAATTTCCGTTCCATCTCTCTTTTTTAGCATTATTTTATTCAAAAAATTAACATAGTTTATGGAAAAAATCATTCTGAAAAACACTTTTTTCTTGTCAAGCAGAAATTGATTTTGCAAAGTGATTCTCAAAATTACGCAAAAATCATTTGACACAAAATCATCAACTTTGCAAGCTGGTTAAGTAAATAAAAAAATGGAGGACAAAGTTAATGAAAGAAAGAGTTAGTGAAGTTTTTAAAAAGCACAATAAACCTGTTACAATTAAACCAGAAAGCACAATTAGTGAAGTGGTAAGTTTACTCAATCACCATCAAATTGGTTGCGTAGTTGTGATGAATGAAGAATGTATTATGGGAATTATTTCGGAACGAGATATCTTGGCAAAACTCGGCAAAACCAACACAAGTGAAAATATCCATCAATTGAAAGTAAGTGATGTAATGACACAGCGTGATGAGCTAATCGTTGGAAATCCTGAAGATACAGTTGAATATTTAATGAATGTAATGACCGAAAAACAAATCCGTCACATTCCAATCGTCATCAAAGGATGTAACTTAATTCAGTTAATTTCAATGCGAGATATCGTGCGTGTTTTACTGAAAGATTCAAAAATGAAAATAAAGTATCTAACAGATTACATGCAAGGTACTTACATCTAAACAAAATTACTCAAAATAAAAAATCCCCACTTTGTGGGGATTTTTTTATTTTTTCTCAAAAATATTATTTCCGCGCACAATTTTGACGCAAGCATCTACCACTTTGGCATCATATAAAATGCCTCGATTTTCCACTATTTCATTCAAAGCAACATTTACACCTAATGAAGCACGATACGGTCGGTGCGACATAATTGCTTCAACCACATCTGCTACACTCAATATTTTTGCTTCAATGTAAATATCATCACCTTTCAATTTCCGTGGATATCCAGAACCATCAATCTTTTCATGATGTTGATGAACAATTTCGGCGATTGGTAATTCAAAATTTATATTTTTCAAGATTTCATAGCCAAATTCTGGATGTTTTTTTAACATTTCAAATTCAATATCAGTCAACATTCCTGGTTTGCTCAAAATTTCTGTAGGAATGTATATTTTTCCAATATCGTGCAAAATGGAAGCAATATGAATGGATTCAACTACCTTTCCCTCTAAATTTAGTTCGTTTGCAATGGCAACTGCAAGTTTATTAACATTCTGCTGATGACCAGCGGTATAAGGATCTCGTGCCTCTACTACTGCGACAAGAGTGTTAATTATCCCATCGAATAAAACCATCAATTTATCATAACTTTTGCGTAAATGTTCCGTTTTTTCACGCACTTTATCTTCCAAAATGTTTTTTTCATTCCGCAACAAATCTTCCGATTTTTTAATGCGTAAAGCCACTTTAATTTGGGCAATCAATTCCACTTCATCAATCGGTTTCGAGATAAAAGCATCGGCACCTAATTTCAGCCCATTTGCTCTATCTTGTGAACTACTTTGGGAAGCAGTAATCAAAATTATCGGAATATGCCTAATTTTTTCATCTGATTTGATAATTTTACAAACTTCAAATCCATCCATTTCTGGCATTTGAATATCAAGTAAAATCACATCGGGTTCATCTCTTCTTATTTTTTCTATTCCTTCTTTCCCAGAAATAGATGTGGATATTTTAGAATTCGGCATTAAGCTCTTCAAAACTGCATTTACAGTGATAAGATTATCTATATTATCATCGATTACTAAAATTTTTGGCATCACTTCTCCTTCAAACGGTTTGCGATTTTTTCGATCAACAGAACAGGATCAATCGGCTTGGACATATAACCATCAAACCCAGCAGACAGGATTTTTTCTTTGTCGCCTTTCATTGCCATTGCCGTCAAAGCTATCGTTGGAATATTTTTTGTTTTTTCATTCATTTTTAATTTCTGTAAAACTTCGAATCCGTCCATTTTTGGTAGATTGATATCTAATAAAATTAACGCTGGATTTTTGGTTTGTGCCAGCTCTAATCCAATCTCGCCATCAATCGCTTCCAAAATTTCATAACGATTGTTCAACACTGCTTTTATCGTAGTCATATTATCTGGATTATCTTCCACCACTAAGACATTTGTAAGCTGTTTTAGAATTATTTTTTGCACAGCTTCAAATTTTAAAACCTTATTTTTCCGACTATCCAATTGTTGTAAAATACGCCTGATTTCTGCGGCTAAATTCACAGAAGTATTTTCATCTTTAGAAAGGATAGAAGCTACATTACCATTCAAGCGATTTTTATCCTCTTTCGTTAAATCCTTCGCAGTCACAATAATTACTGGTAGCTTCATCGTTTCTGGATTTTTCTGCAATTTTTCGATAACGCCAAATCCACTTAAATCTGGCATCATTAAATCCAAAACTAAAATATCCGGTTTATTGTTTTCGAGCAATTTCAAACATTTCAAACCACCGTCAGCACTTATCGTTTCAATCTGCTCACTTTCGATGATTTCCCGCATTGTCGCCCGATCAAATTCATCATCATCAACTACCATAATAGAGTGTGGTGCACTATTTATTTTCCGAATTTCAGACATCAAATTCACACGATGAACCGGTTTGGAAACATAGCCCACAGCACCCAAAGCGTGGCCGGTATGTTGGTCTTCCATTTTGGAAACTATCACCACCGGAATTAAAGATGTTACGGGATTTTGCTTCAGTTTTTGAAGCACTTCCCAACCGTCAATTTCTGGCATCACAATATCGAGCGTGATAGCGTAAGGCTTATATTTTTCTGCTAACAAAAGAGCTTCTCTGCCAGATAATGCCGCAATGGAATTATAACCTTCGGCTTCCAAAACATCTGCAATCAATTGAATCATATAAGGCTCATCATCGACAATGAGAATAGTTTTGCGATCAGATCTTATCTTTTTTAATTTGAATTCAGCTTCTTTAATTGTGCCAAATTGCCACTTTAACGGTAAACTTATTTTGAAAACTGAACCTTTTGCCACCTTGCTATCAACCTCAATTTTACCACCAATTAGTTTCAATGATTCATGTACAATCGTTAATCCGAGTCCACTTCCTTCAAAATTTCGTGTTGAACTGCTATCTATTTGTTTAAACTTTTCAAAAAGATGTGGAATATCATCGGTGTGAATTCCAATTCCATCATCTATTATTTCAATCATCATTTTATTTTTTGCGGTTTTTGCGGAAATTATCACCTCCCCTTTTTGGGTAAATTTAACCGCATTGCTCGCCAAATTTTGCAAAATGTGAAACAATCTTTCACTATCACTTTCCAAAAGTGGTAAATTTTGAGGAACATCAATCTTTAACTTAATTCCTTTACCTTCTGCGATTGGCATTAAATTTTCGCAAATCGTTTCGATGGTAGATTTTACTGAGATTTTTTGAGGATTAACTTCCAATTTTCCAGCTTCAATTTTAGAAATATCCAAAATATCATTAATTAATGCAAGCAGACTTTTGCCGTTACGCTCGATTACTTCTAAATAATTTAATTCATCGGAGTTTAATTTTTCTTTCGATTGCATCAAAAGAACGCGAGAAAGAGCAATTACTGAATTTAGTGGCGTTCTAAGTTCATGACTCATATTCGATAAAAATTCACTTTTCAGTTGATTTGCCTTTTCAATTTCTTTCTTTTGTTGCATTAATTTAATGTTACGAATTTTTAATTTCTCTGCTTGTTTTTGAACAGTAATATCATTAATCGCCACATGAACTGCTTCATAATTACTTTTCCCATTTACATCGGCAACCGTCCAGCTTACGCTCACAATTCGTTTTTCACCATTCAATGTATGATTGATGCCAATGCCACGAAAAAATGTTTCACCGCGTGCAATTGCTCCCACTTCTTTGATGAAAACATCGCGTGATTCTTCTCGAAATACTTTATGAATATTATCAAAAAGTTCTTGCTTATTGTGTGCACCAACGGATGTTAAGGTAGCTTTATTTACATCAATAACTTTAACATTCTGAATACACTGTAATAATTTTTCAGGATGGTCATGTAGATACTTTTCAACGTCATCAATTCCATCTTTTTTCAATAAATCTACTTTTTTCTTAATTTCAGAAAAATCTTCCAACCACATTGAAATTGGCGAATATTCAAACAAGTTTTTGTATTCTGTTTGGCTCTTTTGCAAATTTACTTCAGTTTGTTTCAATTCGCTAATATCCACAAAACTTTCCACTAAGCATTCTCGACCATTCAAAATGCTTCTTTTCACTGTTTTGAGAATTTTAATTTGAGTTTTATCGGCACGAATTAAAATTCTTTCATCATTATCAATATTCTGTTCTAAATCAGAAATTGGACAATTTTTCTCTTCCGCTGGGCAAATAAAATTATGGCAAATTTGCCCCACAATTTTTTTCTCTTTTGCCCCAATCATCTCTGCCGCTTTAGGATTTATGTCAATTATTTTGTGCGTATCTTCTTCGATAACAACAATACCCGCTTGCGTTGTGTTCAAAATAGTTGTGATATATTCGTCGCGCTCGATTAACTTATTTTTGGCTTCTTCGCGTGCTACAACTTCTCGAAAAATGACCATATCAGCAGGCTTATTTTTGTAAATAATTTTAGCAGCATTCACTTCGTGTGGAATTTTCAAACCTTCTTTGGTAAGAATATCGACGGTATAAGGTTTTATTTTGAATCCCATCATTCGCTTTACCAGATTTTTCAGAAGGATTTTTTTGCTTTTGGCACTGACTATGTCTGTTTTGAGAAAATTTTTACCAATTAGTTCTTCTTTTTTGAAACCTGTAATTTGTGCTACTTTTTCGGTTATATCCAGAAATTTTCCTTTTCCATCAACGATTACAACTGGATCTACCATCGTGTTAAATAAATTCTTAAAATGCTGTCGAGATTCATTCAGCTCATTTTTTGTGCGAGTCAATTCTTCAATTTGGTGATGACATTGTTCTCTTTCATTATCAAATTTTTGCAATTCTGCAATCAGCTCTTCACGACTAAGTTTTGTGTAATTTTCCATCGAAGTCCCCTCCAATTATTCTCCGCTAACAACGCAATTTTTGGTACTTTTTTTACCTTTATATAAAGCAATATCAGCTTTTTTAATGCAATTTTCTACATCACCTTCGGTATCGTATTCACAAAAACCAAAAGTAATTGTCATTCGCATTTTACTTCCTTTAAATTCAAAAATAGTTTCATCAATTATGCGTCTGATTCTCTCCAAAATATGACGACCAATAATACAATTTGTTTCTGGCAAAACAAGAATAAATTCCTCTCCACCCCACCTGCCAATTGCATCAGTTTCACGAATTACACGCAACATGATTTTGGCAATCTCTTTCAGTACAAAATCACCGGCATCGTGACCAAATTCATCATTTATATTTTTAAAGTTATCCAAATCACCAAATGCTACCAAAAGTGGCGTTTTATTACGATGAGCACGATATGCTTCTTTTTCAATTTCATTTTTGATACCTCTACGGTTGTAAATTTCGGTGAGTGGATCTATGCGTGCTAAAATCTCTAATTCTTTATTATTTCTGGTAATTTCATTGCTATAGTTTTTTAATTGTTCATAAGATTTTTTCAGTTTATGTTCGGCCATTTTTTGTTCGTCAATATTGACAATAAAAGCAATTACAGACTCGACAGAACCATCTTCTTCATAAATTGGTGAAACAGATACTGCTGCCCAAAAAGTGGAACCATCTTTACGAATGTATTCTCGTTCAAGATGAAAATTTTTAATCTCACCTTTAATTAATTTTTCAAAATTAAACTGGCTTCGCTCAAAATCTTCAAAAGGGGTTACATTATTTAAATTCAGTTGATACGCTTCTTCAGTTGTGTAGCCAAACATCGTTTTCCAAATTGAATTTACCAAAGTGTATTTTCCATTGCTGTCCACCACGCCAATTCCAACGATGCTGTTTTTTATGATTGCACTCAAAAAATCTTTCGTTTTCATAACACCTCCACTTTTTAAAAGTTTCTGTTTCTGAAAAATCCGATAACTCTTTATTCGGTAAACAAAAAAAATGTCAGCTTACCGTCAACTTATTTTTTGAATTTGTGAAAATTGCAGGTTATTTTTACAGCTTTTAAAGAAATAATTTCCAGTAATGATAAGTGATTAGATCACCAAAAAACAGATACAAAAATGAAGCAAAAATCAAGAAAGGTCCGAAAGGAAAATAGGTGCGTTTAGCATGACCAATGGCGATCAAAAAAATGAGCGCTATCACCGCGGCAACTACAATCGTGAAAACAACACCACTCAAACCAAAAAATGCACCAATTGCAGTAGTTAACTTAATATCACCGCCACCAATGCCATCTTTTTTGGTAAAATATTGAAAAAAATAACCAAGAATGTAAAAAAAACTAAAGCCAAAAACAGCACCATAAATTAGTGTGTAATTTTTTGCTAAAATTGCAAAAATAATACCAATCAAAATTAGCGGTAACGATAATTTATCAGGAATTATTTGGTGAAAATAATCGATAAAAAAAATAATGATTCCAAAAGAAAAAAAAATGATGTGTTTTGCAAATTCGAGAGTTAAACCAAATTTCAAATAAAGCAAAATAAAAATTATGGGCGTGATTAGTTCTACTAAAAAATAGTGAATCGCAATTTTCAAACCACAATTTTTACATTTTCCTCTCAAAAATAAATAACTAAAAATGGGAATATTCTGTAATTTCGTGATTTTATAATTACATTTTGGACAGTGTGATGGTGGGATTAACGATTGTTTTTGCGGAAGGCGAACAATGCAAACATTGAAAAAACTGCCAAATGCAAGTGCAAAAAGAAAAATAAAAAAGTATATCATTATAAAAAAAGCCCAAACTGACAATCAATTTGGGCTTTTGTTTTTTATTTCATGCCAGAAGTCATCGCCAAACCGAGATTAAAAATCGGCAAGTAAATAACCACAATAATTGTACCAACTAAAGCTGCCATAATGATGATGAGAATTGGTTCGATGAGCGATGTTAAACGATCTACCACTGAATCCACCAATTTCTCAAAGAAATCAGCCGCTTTACCAAGCAACCTATCCATATCTCCCGTCTCTTCACCCGTTGCCATCAATTGTAAAAGAGTAGATGGAAATACGCCAGTTTTTTTGAAAGCCCCAGCAACACTATAACCTTCTTTTACCATAATGCGCGCTTTTCTAACCGCATTTTCCACAACTGCATTTTGCACCACATTTTCCACCAATTCCATTGTTTCCATAATGGGAACACCAGAAAACATTAGAATACTGAAAGTTCTGGAAAATTTACTCATAATAGAATTGCGTAAAAGCGTACCAATGACTGGTAAATTTATCAAAAATTTATCAATCATATATCGACCTTTATCCGAAAGATAGAATATGAAAATTGAAAATGCTATCGCAACAAGAATAAGCACCGCAAAGAAAACATTGTTTGTGATAAAATTACTGACGGCAATAGCAATTTTGGTTGGAATTGGTAATTCTGCCCCAAAACTTGCATAAACATCAGAAAACATTGGAATTACAAAATAGAATAATCCCCACACTACCAAAAGCGTAAATGCCAAAATAAATACTGGGTACATCATTGCTGAACCAACTTTTCGGCGTGTGTCTTCCACTTTTTCCAAATATTCTGAAAGTTTATCCAAAACTGTGTGAAGCGTTCCAGATTTTTCACCAGCTTTCACGAGTGAAACATAAAGCGGATTGAATACACCTGGATGTTGCTCCATCGCTTCCGATAAACTGAAACCTTTACGAATATCGTCAGATAATTTTATTAAAACTTTTTGGAATTTCTTGTTTTTTTCTTCGCTAGCAAGGTTTGTAAGTGATTTTTCAATAGTGAGACCGGCCGAAAACATTGTCGAAAGCTGACGCGTAAAAAACACTAATGTTTTCAAACTAACGCTTGTTCTAATCTTGTAAACAGCTAGCATAAATTTATCGAACAACGACAAATTACCTTTAAAGGCACCTTCATCCATCGATTTAATCGAGATAATTGTAGCACCTTCGTTCGACAATTTATCTATCGCTTCGTCCATTGTATTCGCCTTGATAGAACCTTCAACGCGAATACCTTTTACATCTTTTATCGTGTATTGAAAATTAGCCATAATTTCCCTTTTTAATCAGAAACTGTAAGTTTAATCACTTCTTTAATCGTGGTCAAACCGTGTTTCATTTTTTGAATTGCACTCTCATTCAAAGTGTGCATATTATTTTTCATTGCGGCATCGTAAATCAAGTCTTGATTTGCACCTTCAAAGATAAGTTTTCTGATTTCTGCGTTTACTTCCAATATTTCGAAAATACCCGTTCTGCCAGAATAGCCGGTGTTATCACAGTGAACACAACCTGTTCCTATTTTGAAATTAATATCTTTTGCTTCTTCCGAGTTAATGCCAGCTTCGTCAAGTTCTACCGCAGTTGGCGTGTAATCTGCCTTACAATGTTCACAGATTTTACGAACCAAACGCTGGGCAATCACAAGATTTAGGGAAGATGCCACTAAATACGGTTTGATGCCAATGTCAATGAGACGAGTCACAGTCGAAGATGCATCGTTAGCGTGTAAAGTAGAAAAAACCAAATGACCCGTTAATGAAAATTTAATCGCAATATCAGCTGTTTCTTCATCACGAATCTCACCAATCAAAACAATATCTGGGTCCTGACGTAATACCGAACGAAGTGATTTCCCAAAAGTGAGACCAATTTTAGAATTTGTCTCGATTTGAGTAATTCCATCTAAACGATATTCAACTGGGTCTTCCACCGTTACGATGTTCGTTTCCACATCTTTAATCTCTTTGAGAGCGGCGTGAAGAGTCGTCGATTTACCGCTACCAGTAGGGCCAGAAACGATGATAATCCCGTAAGGACGACGAATCCATTTTGCAAACATCGTAGAGTTTTCATCATTGAAACCCAAAGTTGCTAAATCAAATCCGAAATCACCTTTATCCAAAAGACGCATCACTATTTTTTCACCAGTTACGGTAGGTGTGATGGAAACACGCACATCGACACTTTTGATTGCTGTTTTTAGTGAAATATGACCATCTTGTGGTAATCTTCGTTCTGCAATATTCAATTTCGACATCACCTTTACAATGGAAACCAAGCCAGCGTGCATCCCGATTGGTGGCGACATCACTTCACGTAAAGCACCATCAATACGGAAACGAACGCGTGTCTCTTTCGTCAAAGGCTCAATGTGAATATCGGTCGTATTGGATTTTATCGCTTCGGTAATGATGAGATTTATCAACTTCACAACTGGTGCATCTGCATCAGCTTGCGAATCGATGGAAATCTCGTTTTCATCATCATCTACAGCTACAAAATCAAAATTATCGACCGCATCTTCCACTTGAGAGGTGGTTCGAATACTTTTGTAATATCTTTCGAGTGTATCGGTTAACGTATTTTCGCCAATTAAAATTGGGATTATCGGCTTTCCAATAATTTTTTTCAAACTATCTTGAATGATGATATTTTCTGGATCTGTCATCGCCACAACTATTTTCCCAGCTTCCTCTTTTATTGCGATTACCCTGTTTTCAGTCGCAAAAGGTTCAGGAATTAATTTGACGATACTTTCATCTAAATCCATCAATTCATTTTCGTCAATAAGCTGACATTCAAGCTGTTCGTGCAGGGTAGTCAGCAAATCTTTTTCGGTAAGATAGCCGAGCTTGATGAGAGTTTCACCAAGCTTCAGCCCAAAATTATTTTGTTTTATAATTGCTTCTTTTATTTGATCTTCCGAGACCACATTATTATGAAGCAAAATCTCGCCAATTCTGGCAAATTGAGGATTAAAAGACATTCATTTCTCCTACTGCTGATAATTTAAAAGAATTATCGTTGTTTGATCCATTGTTTCTGTACCCAAAATTGTGCCGTTAAGTTGCACAGTTTGCTGGCCTGGCGGTGGAACAGCAGGAGCAACTTCTTCTACCTGAAATTCTATAATAGCTTTTGCATAACCAGCTGCATCAGTTTTCACTATGTGGTAATCACTACCTTGCGTATAACCAGCAGAATATTGGAAAATCCCTCTATCGCCATAAAGTTGGATAAGTGCATCGTGAATGAAGTTACCTTGAGAATCTGTCACTACAATGTCAATTTCAGCAGTTAAATCTTGTCCATTATTTCCGTTAAGATAGAAATCCACATGAGCTGGAACTGGTACCATATCTATAACTGGTTGATTCAAAGGAAGTGCAAGCCAACCGTAAAAATCGTCATCACCAATATTTGCTTTCACATAAATTTCGTCGTTTGTGTGGCTACCATCATAAGTTAAGGCAGTAAATGCAACGCCAGGCAATGAATCGCCATCTACGCTCACATTCCCAACGCCAGCTTGTGCTATAATGTTTGCCCAACTGATTTCTGTTTCGCCAGCATCACCATAAACGGAGAACCAAACGCCAGTTCCGTTTGCAACTGGATTTCCGTAAATATCGTTCACAAGTGCGGAAACGCCGACACGCCACAAACCACTACCAAACTCTTCGCCAGAATTGAATTCACCAATACCAAAATCCACTGATGCAGCTGGTCCAGCGTGAATTACAATTTGTGATCTGGTAGCAAAAATATATTCATCTATGTAAGCTCGCACAATAATAGTGCCCGGCTCGATGCCGCTATTCACAGCTACATTTGCGATTCCATTTACAGAAGCAGCAGATTCACTGATAGTAGTTCCATTGGGAGCACTTACTAATTCAAAATAAACTGTATAGGGTTCAGAAACAAAATTTCCATTCATATCGAATAAATTAACTTGAAGGTCAACCGATTCGAGTCCACCTGTACCTTGAACACTCATTTCGAGAAGATTCGTGCTAGCAAATTCAATGTGATGAACTGCATCTGAAACTACCGAAATAGCCGTTGAAGTTTGAGCAGAATCTGCGACAGCTTCTATAATGGCAATACCTGAACTGATGCCCGGTGAAAAAGTTGTTTCGGTAAAACCACCAGTTGTGTAAGTCAATTCACCGATTGAACCAATTGTAGTTGTGAAAGCTACATCTACACCATCAGCCACATGATTGTAGTATCTATCAAAAACTTCAGCTGTAATTAATACATCTTCGCCATTTACAGGAACTGTATCTGTACTTGGCACTAAAATCATATTAACTGGATTTCCCGGTAAAACAGTAATGCTTTCTGTGGCAATTACTTCGCCAATGTAAGCACTTACATTACAAACACCACTTTCTGTACCAGCATTCATATTCAAGGTAGCAATTCCATTTTGAATAGTTGTTTGGTAAAGCGTGCCGATTGCATTTCCTTCTGCATCTACAAAATAGCCCATATTTGTACTAAAATTGATGAGTGTTCCATCTGATGGAATTTCACCTAAATTATTCAAGCATTCAGCACGAATTTGTGTAACTTGATTAACCAAAATCATCGGTACAACCGTAAGATCAACCGATTCGATGGCAGGTGTTTCGATAATTTCAACATTTACAGATGCCGATTGATCACCCACAAATGCTTCGATGGTAGCTGTTCCCAAATCACCAACATCCCAAAAAGTGGTTTCTGCTATCCCGTTTTCATTTGTAGTAGCCAATGTTATTAGATTACCAATATCAGATAAAAAGCTAACCTGTTCATCTGCAACATTAAACCCATCATTATCCTTTACGATTACACTAATTGTGGAATATGTTATATTATCATCCGCAAAAATAGTGTCTGGTGTTGCTATCATCTGGTCAATATAATAGCTTGGTATTGCAATAATTTCAATCTGTGTTGTTGCAGATTCTTCATTGTAAGTAGCTACAATATTGGCTGTTTCAATAACGCCAACATCATAGAATTTTACAATTGCTAAACCTTGCGAATTAGTCGTTGCACTACCTTCTATGTTACCAACATTACAACTAAAAGTAACAACTTCACCCTCTACTGGAATATCACTATCATCAACTATTTTTACACTAACTTCGGCATAAGTTTCATTGTTATTGTCTGCGTAAATTGTCTCTGAACTTACAAATATGCCATCAATTGAATATATTGGTATTGCAATAATTTCAATCTGTGTTGTTGCAGATTCTTCATTGTAAGTAGCTACAATATTGGCTGTTTCAATAACGCCAACATCATAGAATTTTACAATTGCTAAACCTTGCGAATTAGTCGTTGCACTACCTTCTATGTTACCAACATTACAACTAAAAGTAACAACTTCACCCTCTACTGGAATATCACTATCATCAACTATTTTTACACTAACTTCGGCATAAGTTTCATTGTTATTGTCTGCGTAAATTGTCTCTGAACTTACAAATATGCCATCAATTGAATATATTGGAAGATCTGTTGTTCTATCATCACACGAAGTGATAACTAATACCATCGCTACAAGGATTAGTAACGATGTTAAACTCAATAAAATCTTTTTCATCTTTCCCCCTACTTTTTCTCAATTTCTTGAGATTTTTCTTGTAGTAATCTTTTCTCCAATTTTTCGTCAATTTCAAACTCTACATTACCTTTGTAATCAACAATTTTTGGTGTGATCTCAATGATCAAATCAGTTTTATTCATAGTTTTAACTTGGTGTGTAAAAAGTTTTCCGATGAATGGAATACGCCATAAAAGCGGCACTTTGTTTATTGTGTTGATGGTACTTGTGTTCAAAAGACCACCCACAATAATTTTTTTGCCGTCGGAAACTGTTACAGTTGAAGTAATTCTTCTCACTTTTGTACGCGGCACATAACCACCCACAAGTTCCATCACAGAGCTAACTTCCGGTTCGATAGTAGCAGTAATTTGGCGATCTTTATTCACTTTCGCGGTAACTTTAAGTTTGATGCCAACTTCTTCTCTTTCCACTTGAATTTGTTTATCATTGTTTTCCACTACAAATGGTACAACTTCACCAATGTGAATTTCAGCATCTTCACCGTTTAAAACGGTAATTCTAGTGTCAGTAAGAAGTTGAGCAGCATTGTTTTCCAAAAGCCAATCGATAGTTACATCAAAAGCTGTGAGTTGACGCCCAAAATAGCGTGGAATCGCGTCTGTTAAATTTTGGATAATTTGCCAATTTTGGTCTTCTGGAACAGAACCAAGAGTTGATTCGTCACCACCATTATAAGCTATTGCACCCAGCTCAGGTGTGTAATTATTTTCTGCAAAAATCGTGGTAAGGCTATTGATTTTTGACCAATCAATACCATATTTTTCAGCTTCGCTTACAGAAACTTCAATCAATCTTGCTTGAATTTCAATCTGTTTTTGAGGAACATCAATTTGTTCAATCTTTTTACTAATTTCAGCAAAAGTTCCTGGATTTGCATGAATCAAAAGAGCATTTTGTCCTTCGATTGCCACACATTCACCCGGGATAATTTCAAAAGCTTTGACAACTTTTTCGACATCAACATAATTGAGGTGAACAATATAACTTCTTTCACCAATCTCTTCGTTGATGCGTGCTCTATCTCCTACCAAAAACGTCTTTTCGCCAATTAAACGATAAGAAAGTCCCACTGATTTTACCACAAGTGAAAGAGCTTGTTCGATAGGAACATCTTTCAAATGAATGGTAATTTGTTTCTCTGTGCTGCTCTCTTTGTCATCATTTTCGGTTTCTAAAGCGAGAACAATATTACAACCGCTCAGTTTTGCCATTGTCGCGATGATGCTAGAAACTTTTGCATCTTCTGCATCAATACTAATTTTTGCATTCAGTAATTCGTCATTCGCAAATAGACTTGTAAAACTCATCACAAACAAGATTGTGAGAAGCGTGATTTTAACTAATTTCATAATCTCTCCTACCAATTTAATTCTCTATTTTTTTTTGTTTTTTTGCTTTTAATCGCAACTGGTTTTGGTGGCAATGGTTTCACCTTCAAAACACCGGTTGTGCCTTTGTATAAATAGGTTATTTTACCTTTTTGAATATCGGTAATTTTGCCATTTTCAAATGAATCGCCAATTTTGTATAGAGTAGTTTTCCCGTCATACGAAATGGAAGCAAGTTTATCTCCATTTTTCGGAATTATGGTTGATTCTAACCTAATCATACTCTCAATCTCAGCACGCCATTGTTTCTCCAAATCTTGTCTAGTTTTCACAATCAAGTTCTGTTCGAGTGGATCTTTCGTAACGGTAAATCTGAATTTTTTCCTATTCTTAATCGAGTTTTCAATATTCTGAATTTGTTTCAAAAGATTCTCGCTCAACGCACTTTTCGCATAAACAGATTCAGTTGGAATGTCGATTGTTTCCATAAAAAGATAGTAATCTTTTATGCCAAATGCAATAATCAATATCACGACTGCTGCAACCACAAAATCTCGTAAATACTTATTTTCCATTTATGCCTCCTTCTTAATTTTAAATGTCGAAATTTCTAAAGTTACCATATAACTTGTAACCAAGTTTTCTTCCACATTTTTCGTATCAATATCGAGTGGACGCACATCCAAAGTTTTCACTTTTACGATGCGGTCGAGTGCTTCCAATTCGGCGAGAAATTGACCCATCTGCACAAAAGTGCATTTCAATTCCAAAGTGTATTCTTGCTCGATGAGATTTCTGCTTTTTGAGCTCACAAGTTTTGGAATGTTAGAATGAATCGCAATTTCGTGTTTATTGGCAAGATCGCCGAGTTGCTTCACAAAACTGTTCACTTCATCGGCGGTATATTTTTTGTTATCTGTCATTGTTTGATGGATAACTTTGGAAACTTCTCCGAGTTTTTCGCTAAAAACTTTTGCACTATTTAACTGTTCTTGTCTGTTTTTAATCGCTTTATCATATTTTTCAATTTTGACTATTTTTTTATCAATCAACTTCGTACTAAAATAGAAAAAACTTGCAGATAAGAGAATCACGACCATCAAAAGGAGCAGATATTTTTGTTTTGAATTCATTATTTTCCTCCCTTATCTGATTTTATGCAATCAATTTGAAATCTGATAATTTCTACATCTTTCTCAAAATCTCGACGAGATTTGATAAATTTTATTTCTGGAAAATCATCGCTAATTTCAGCATTATCTTTCAGTTTCCCGATAAAATTATAAATCAAATCATGCTCTTGCTGGTCTCTATCCATTTTGGTGATACCATAAAGCGTCAAAGTTTTATCTTTGAAAGAAAAATGGGTAATTGCAATTTTATCATCTGTTTTTTCTGAAAGTGCGACCAATTTTTTCGCCCAAAAAATTCGTTCTGTACTGGTTTTTGCCAATCTTGCCAAATCATTTGAAGAAAGGTAGTCGCCACTCACTTGATATTTTTTAATCTCACTTTTAATCTGATTTAACAAATCTCTACGGTTGTCAATTTTCTGATTCAAAGTAACATTTACAAAAGCAACAAAAGATGTGAAAATAACTAACCCCACCAAAAAAACGATAGCAGTTTTGAAGAAATTCTTTTTTTCACGCGCAATTTGCTGTTTTAGTTCGCCAAATTTATTTAAGTTTATCTTAAAAAATGTCGGTGTCATATCTCGCTCCCTATTCTGTTCTCATCGCCAAACCTAAGGCGAGAGCAAGTTGCGGATCTTGTTTGTTTTTAAATTTTTCTGGCATTTCAAGATTTGCATAAGGATTATAAATTTCTGTTGGAATATTCAACTGTTCGGCAAAATATTCAACTAATCCATTCAATTTTGCGGTGCCACCAATCAATAAGATTTTTCTGAAATCGCTATTTCCAGCTTCTTTCACATAAAATCTAAGTGAGCGTTTCACTTCCAAAGCAATCTGCTCATGGGTAGACTTTTCACTAATATCAAGAGCCAACATCGATTTTTCTTCTGTTTTTTTCTCTTCGACGATACCAGCTTCTAATTTCATTTTATCCGCTTCCTCAAAAGAAATATTGTGCTTTTTCATCAAATCTTTGGTAATATTAAATCCGCCCCAACTTATATCGCGAGCGAAAAATTTCGCTTTTGGACCGTAAATAACCATATTGGTCTTGTGCGCTCCCAAGTTCAAAATAACATAGACACCCTCTTCCATCACTGTGTTTAGTGCAAAACTATTGGCAACTGCCAAAGATTCCACATCGACAATTCCGGGTGTGATTTCGGCACCACTCAAAATGTTTGAATGTTCCGTCAAAACATCTTTTGTAGTAGCTGCGAGTAAGATGTTCATATTATTTGTCTTCTCTTCGATACTCAAAACTTGATAATCGAGAACCATTTCTGAACCGCCAATTGGCAGATGTTTTTTTGCTTCAAAAAACAGTGCAGATTCGAGCTCTTCATCTGGTAAGAATATCGTCTTAATTTGCTTCAAACTTGTGTTCTCTCCACCAATTGAAGAGACAATGTGTTTGATTTTTTTCGGATTTATCTTCATTGTTCGCATCATTCCACTTAAAATGGGAATGTATCGATCTGAAGACAAATCGGAAAGGGTGTATTCCACACCTTCCGGTACGGTAGATTTTATCTCATAATTCAAAAGTTTGAACCCTTGATGCAATTTCTTCAAGTGGACTAACTTTATGCTATGAGACCCAATATCGATACCGACCGATTCCTTGAATTTCAATTTCTTTTTTGCCATACTTCCTCTTTTTATCTTTTTCTAATTTAATACATTGATGGTGGAGTTTTGAAACGCAACGCTAAACCTTGAAACGGTGTTGTTCCACCTTTTACATGAACTTCGGGAAAATCTGGGGGCGGAGTGTGCATAAATCGATGATCATAGTGATAGCGTTTATCGTAGCCCGTTAGACCGTATGGACAAACTCCACCGAACACATAATTGTCTAAATCCCAGTAACCAGTGTCTAATGGATCCTGCCCACTTCTCCGTACAAAGCCTCTGCGTCTTTGTGAAACTGCACCATACAAATAGATGAATCCGCGGAATGCAGTTGGATTAAGTTCCGGCCAAATGGGGTTATAAAACGGGTAATCTGGACAATCTTGTGGATTTGTCGATGAACAATTTGGCCACGGCTCAAATGCAGATGTGGGAAATTTAAAGCGGTGTAAATCTACTTTATCATAGAATTCACCACCAGTCCATACTGCTGGAGTTGATGGATGCGGATATTGATATTGGAAAGTAAATATTCCATCTTCCCAACCTTCACCACCGCCATCGCCAAGTGCACACAACGCACCATAAATGTAAATATCATTACAATTTGGTTTTTTACGAAGTGAATCGGCTGGATCCATATAACCGTATTGAATAATAATCTGCCCTTCCGAAACTATTCCCAAAAAATCAGTTGTATTTTCTGGATCACCTTCGGCACCGTCTGGGTTTTCACCTTTCACAGTATTTGAATACCAAATATCATCAATAATATAAATATCTTCCGCACAACCCCAAGTTTGTTTACCGCTCACTTCACCCTTAATCCAAAGTTCACTCTCCACATACACAGATTGTTCACTTACATTACCACTTGGGCCCCTAGCCCAAACAGAATCTATTATGGGCACATAATTCACACCGATAGAATCTCCTACTGGGCCATAAGGTGGATAACTATCATAAATTATGAGCGTATCAATCTCACCTGTTTCAATAATGTCACAATACCAAGATGAGAAACCTGTAGCTAATAATTCTACCAACACAATTTCTTTGTTGTTGTCGAATGGACGCATACCATTCTGTTGAATTAAATCTGCGTTTGGGTTAAAATATATTTCGCCAACTTCCTCTTCTAAACCACCCAAAAAAACTTGATCTTCTGGATAATCACCAGGCCAAGATTCCACTGTCTCGTGTGTTGTGACGAAATCATGAAAAGTTGGCCAACCTCCCACATCCTTTAACCAAATTTCGGTATTACTGTGAACGCGACCCCAAATTTCATCGGCACCAATAAAGAACACCTCATCTCCGTTTACAGAAATATCTGAATCTGTCAAATACATAAAACCTGCAAATGTATCTTTCTGGATAATTTTTTCGCCATATTTTTCAATTGGCACTTTTTTATCAGTTGAATTGTATGAAATACTCGAAGCTGGTTTTTTGAAAGCTTTTATTTTGGAAGATATTGTTCGTCTTGACGCCTGACTTACATCTGAACCTTGTTCAAAAGTTTGAGCAATTTTAGTTTTCATTGCGTAGGTAGTTTTACCAGCTCTACTGCTTACTTCTATCTTTCTAACCGGCAAAATCAGTGTACCCGTAGAAGAAGCATTGTGACCAATTGCAGTATAACCTCTACCAATTTCTGACCTCAAGAAATGCGTTTCTTGAACCGAACTTAGCTGAATGTCTGCAATCACAGCATCGTTATTTGCAACTGCCGCCAGTGCAAAACCAGAAATGGTAGCAATAATCACAATTAACATTGCAATCGCCAAATTTCCTTTTTCATTTTTCAGAATTTCCAACATTTTATCCTCCAAAATTTATTCATCAATTCAAACGCGGAATGACAACTTGCGTTTCGTAATTAATTTTTTTCTTTTGATTATCACTAATCGTAATCTCAGCTTCCAATTCAATTTTAACAACTCTTTTATTACCCAACACATTGATAAAATGTAGTTTTGTTACATCTATCTTATCGCGATGTTCATCTGGAAAAAGACGAATCGGATTGGATGGGTGGTCATAGCCAATCATATAATTGTATTTTATACACTTATCGTAACTATCCCAAAAAAAGTTGATATAATCATTCGCATGAATTGAACTCGTGCTGGAAAAATGGCAAGTTACAGATGTGAATTTACCATTTGATTCTCCCGCAAAAGTTACAGAATCTGCCGCTGCCAATCCAAAAAATTCTTTCGCATTATTTGGACCGACTGGCTCACCGTATTTCATACTATTTATTGTATTGAAAGCATCTCGTTGCAAAGTAGCATAATAACTAAGTTCACTGAATTTCACAAAAAATGTGATAACCGCACCAATAACCATCGCCACCAACAAACCAGCAATAATTATCGAAATTAACATTTCGATTAAAGTGTAACCTCGATTATTTTTTAGGAAAGATTTCATTATTCATCCTTAATGGTAAAAATCTTCACGAACGACGATATCCAAAATTTCATCTTCGCCTTCCGTCCACTCTACTTTTATTTCAATTATCAAATATTCCACTCCACTCCCGAAAGAATAATCCGTTTCGGTATGTGAAGTGAGATACATTTTTCCATTCAAATATGAACCATCGTCATATTTTTCAATCGTTACCGTTTTTTCCGCAAACTGTTGTAAAACACCGTAAGATTTCAGATAATAAATTTGTTTATCGCATTCCCCAGAAGCCAAAAGTATTGCCGCACGATGATGATGATTGCGTTTTAATTGTGCTTCTGCATACAATACAGATGTGTAAATTCCCACAATGGCAACCACCGCAACTACAAAAGCGATTAAAATTTCCAAAACGGTGAATCCTTTCTGATTTTTCAACATTTTCTAAAACCTAAAATCCAGCACCAGAGATAAACATCTTGGGATTATCTGCAACTTTTTCAGCAACAACTCTGTCTAACATTCCATTCATCACATGATTGTAAAGCGACTGATCGAGAGATTGCATTCCCTCTTTTGTGCCAGACTGAATTACAGATGGAATTTGATATGTTTTCTCTTCACGAATTAAGTTCTTCACAGCTGCGTTGGCAATCATAATTTCGAGTGCCGGCACACGACCATTACCCTCTTTTAGTGGTAAAAGTGTTTGTGCAACTACCGCTTGAAGTGATTCTGAAAGCATTGAACGAACTTGTGCTTGTTGCTCTTTCGGGAACATATCGATAATACGATCAATCGATTTGGTTGCACTACTTGTGTGAAGTGTAGCCAAAACGAGGTGTCCAGTTTCGGCAGCTGTTAACGCGAGTGAAACTGTTTCCAAATCTCGCATCTCACCCACCAAAATCACATCTGGATCTTCACGCAGTGCAGAACGCAATGCCGCTGTAAATGACCAAGTGTCATGACCAATTTCACGCTGATTCAACATTGAATTTTTACTCGAGTGAACAAATTCAATCGGGTCTTCAATCGTGAGAATGTGACAATGCTTGTGATCATTAATGTAATCAATCATTGTTGCGAGTGTAGTAGATTTCCCACTACCTGTTGGTCCTGTTACCAAAATTAGCCCTTTTTGACGCATCGCCAATTGGCTAAGAACTTCTGGTAAATTCAATTCTTCGAATGCTTTAATTTCATTTGGAATCACACGAAACGCTACACCTTTTCCGTTTACTTGGTGAAAAGCATTTACACGAAAACGCGTATTGTCATCAAGTTTAGTCGAAAAGTCAATCTCCAATTTTTCTTTGAAGATTGTTTTTTGCGAATCGTTCATCACACTAAAAATTAAAGTGTCAACTTCGTTTACAGTAGATTTTGGCAAGTTCAGTTTTTTCATCTGACCGTGCACACGCACCATCGGTATTGAACCTGCACTAATATGAAGGTCAGACGCACCTGCATCTGTGGTGAATTGTAGTAACTCTCTAATTGTCAAAATATCCTCCAAGTTTACAGTCGTTACTATTATTCAATAATTTCGTCTTCGTCAAGTTCTTCGTCAATGCCATATCCGTGATATTCAGCATCTTCCACATCGTACCAAACTTGCTTTCCTTCACCTTGTGGAAAATCGGCAGTTGAAGTAGCGATGTATTTAGTTGGTGGATTACCAACAACTTCAAATTCCCAATTTTTCTCAGTTCTTTTACCAAGCTTTGCACTTGACATTGCATCTTCGATAGTGTAACCTTCTGTTGTTGCAAATGTTTGATAGTGGATTCTGTACGAACTACGAATTGCAGCGATAGCACTTTGAGCTTCTGTTGCACGCGCTTGCTTCACATATTGCATATAAATAGGAACCGCTATAGCGGCAAGAACCGCAATAATAACAACCACAACCAACAACTCAATTAAACTAAACCCTTTTGCATTTTTTACTTTTTTGAACATTTTCTGTCCTCCGTTTTTATTTTCCAAAATAGAACGCAATTTGCGTTCCATCTTGCTTTTTATTTTTCATTTTTTTAAAAAAAACCTAAAATGTTGTCCCAAATTGGAAATGTGGCACCCATTCACCTGTCTCAAAATTCCAAGCATAATCAAAACCAATTAAACCAAACGGACTGTTCACGCGAATCCCAGCCCCAGCCCCCGTTTTCATATCCCAAAAATTAAACTTCTCAAATTTTTCGTAACCGTTTCCAGCATCAAAAAAGATGAGTCCGATTATTTGGTCACTACCAATTGGAGCAGCATACTCGGTGGAAAATATCACTTCACGCAAACTACCAGTTACTGGTCCAACCGATCTATCTGCCCAACCGCGAATGCCGTCAATTCCTGTTCCACCAAGATAGAAGCGTTCATCAACTGGAACATCATTACTTTCACCAAAATGAGTAACATAACCAGCACGCCATTTTGTGCGTAATGCCAATTTCCAAATCGTGCGAACATACCAACTCACTTGCGCTACTTGCTTATAATAATTGAAATCACCCTGAAGCAAACCACCGGCAATTTCCGAATAAATGGTAAAATTTGAACCAGCCGTTGGGAAAAAAATATTGTTGCGACTATCTCGCGAAAATGTGAGTGAAAGTGAACTTGTATTTTGCCAACTTTTCTCAGCAAGTTCAGTTAAAGACTCTGAAACATCAACAGTTGAATTTTCCAAAAGGTCATATTTTTTATTATAAAGAGAGTAGCCCATTACAAGTTTAGCACGATTCAAAAAAGAGAGCGGGCGACCAAATCTGAATGAGCCACCGCGTGTGGCAACTTTATAGCCACCAGCTTCAGATTCGCGGGTTGTGTGATAAACATCAAAACCAATGAGGGAGTTTGTGTCTTTGAAATACGGATTGGTAAAATTTAGTGTGAAATTTTGAGTTTTTCCGCCAAATTCCCACTTTACAGTACTTTGCCACGCGTTCCCAAAAAGGTTATTGTGTCCCACAGAAAGATTTCCCACGATGCCGTCTTGAACATTATAAGAAACACCACCATTTGCACTTCCCAAAGTTTTATCGTTAACCACAAAAGTCAAATCGACATCACCATTTTGATTGATAACTTCTGGATTTTCGAGATGTAAATCTGGCTCAAAAAAACCAAGATTGTAGATGTTTTGTTGGGTTTTCATAATCTTTGATTGTTGAAAATAGTTACCTGGTGAAATCGCTAATTGATGACGAATAATTTTTTCTTTCGTTTTGCGATTTCCCACGATATTTATTTTTCTTACTTTAGCACGATTATTTTCTTTTACCTTAATTTTTATGTTCACTTTGTTGGCAGATTTTTCCATTTCATGTTCAAAATTGGCGTAAATAAAACCTTCTTCGTAGTACATTGAATTTGCGGCACCTAATTGTTCGTTGAATTTCTCTAAATCAAAAATATCATTTTCATCAAAAGTAAATTTTTCCACAATGCTTTCTTGCGTAAAATATTCATTTCCAAGAACTTCAATTTCGCCAAAATGAAAAATTCCACCTTCAAAAAGATAAATATCTATGACGAATTCGCCATTCACTAACCTCTTGTCCCAAGACAAGATACGCGCATCGATAAATCCTTTTCTGTTGTAATGTGAAATCATTTCAATTAAATCTTCATCAAAAGTTTCTTGCTCGAATTTACCAGAATGGAAAAGAGCTTTTTTCTTTGTTTTCATCTTCTTTAAAATCTTTTTTTCACGCATCAATTTATTGCCAAATAGATTAATTTTTCGTACAAACACTTTTGTGTTTTCTTTAATTTGAATAATTAAACTCAATTCATTATTTGCAGTTTTTTCGGTAAAAAATTCAATTTCTACAAGATGATAACCTTTCGTTTTATACTCCTCAGAAATAGCGTTGGCGATTTCGGACTGCAAAAATGGCGACCAATACATTCCCTCTTGGATATCTAAAATTTCTTCAAATCTGTTCTCTTTTATCTTTTTATTTCCGTCAAATTTGAAAGTATTCATTACAGGAAATTCATCCACCAAAACTTCAATTTTAACACCATTTTGAATCGCCTGCACATCAATTTGAACATCGTCAAAAACGCCTAATTGATAAAGATTTTTAATCGATTTGGAAACATCGTCCCGCGTTAATTCTTCACCAATTTCCAAGCTCAACAAAGATTTAATCAAATCGACCTCGATATTACTGTTTCCAACCACTTTGATGTCGAGCACCATACTGTTTTGTGCTACCAATAAAAAAGCAAAACCCACTAAAATTATTGTGATAATTATTTTTTTCATCCATTCCTCCGAAAATTATTCTCAAAATTATTTTCCGCTTTTTTTCGTAAAGTATTTTTTTAAATTATAAATTTATCAGAAAAATATTGCTCAAAAATGCCAATCCTTTTTTTTGGGTAAAATTTATAAAAAAGGATGTTTAATATGAAAAAAATGATTTTAATTTGTTTAGTAGTTTCATGTGTAAACCTATTTTTAAATGCAGATTTATTGTCCGAATTCATCGAAATTGGTTTGGAAAATTCGCTCGACATTCAAGATGCAAACCGAAATCTTAAAAATGAAAAAAGCAGTTTAAATAGTAATTATTTCAATCTACTACCCTCATTTTCCGCATCGCTCAATAGTAGTAAAAATTTTGATGATAATGACAATTTTTCCAACAGTGCGAGTTTACAAATCAGCAAAACTTTTCAGCTAAATGAACCGAATTTTTACAGCATCAAAACTGCTATTTGGAACATGAAAAGCGCGGAGTTAAGCTTGCAGCAAAACCGCAAACAAATTGCTTTCAATATTTTTTCCGACTATTTAATGATTTTAGAAACTCAAGAAAATTTACAAATTCAGCAAGAAAATTTTAAAATGCAAACAAAAATTTTCAATTTTATTAAAGCACAATTTGAAATCGGCGAAAAATCTAAACTCGAATTTCAACAGAGTAAAATTGATTTGATAAATTACGAAATTGCCATTACCGAAACAAAAAATCACATCCACCAGCTGAGAAACACCTTCTTTTCATTATTGAAAATTGAAGATGATAACAAGCTTTTTTCGGAATTACAGATAGATTTCAATGAAATAGACATTGAATTTAACACGAATTTAACACTTCTACAAAATCAGAATAATTTGAAAATTAGTGAACTTTCACTTTTGCAAAATAAAATTGATTTTCTACCTTCTCTTTCCTTGAGTTATTCTCTCGCTTTTAATGATGAAAATAGCGTTTACGAATTTGAAAATTATCAGCGTAATTCAAATTCTATCAGCATTTCAGCAAGCTATAATATTTTTAATCTTTTGGGAAAACGAGAAACATATTTGCGTGCTAAAAGAGATTTAAGAGTGCGTAAATTACAATACGACAATTTATTGACTAATGAAAAAAATAAACTCCAAAATCTGCATAATGACTTGGTTACCGCACAAAAGACACTCGTTTTATACGAACAAAAATTACAGCTTGCGACCGAAAATCTGCAAATGGCAGAAAAACAATTTACCTTTGGTAATCTTGGTTTAATCGAGTTAGACCGTATCAAGATTGAACACCAAAATTCGCAAGTTACGAAAAATCAGAAAATATACTCACTTTTAAAAATTAGACAATCTATAAACCTCTTACTTTCTCGTAAAATCTTAGGAAAATGGTAAAAGTTTTAATGTCTATTTTGTTGTGTTAAGGTTAGTTAGTCACAATTACCAACTTTATTTAATAAATTTTCTTGACTCAATAGCCTCATTTTTTTTTTTGTAAATCGCTTTTCGGGATGTAGCCTAGTTCGGCTTAGGGCGCCGCATTTGGGATGCGGAGATCGGAGGTTCGAATCCTCTCATCCCGACCAGTTTTTATAGAGTGATTTTGAAAATGGGCGCGTAGCTCAGTTGGGAGAGCGCCTGCCTTACAAGCAGGTGGTCGGGGGTTCAAGTCCCTCCGCGCCCACCATTTTCCAGTCATACAATTTTGTGTGACTTTTTTTATTTTACTGAACAAAATTCTTGACTCATTTTACCGTGAAAAATAGACAACTTTCAAAAGGAGAATATCATGACTTCAAAGAAAAAGAAGAAGAAAAATCACAAAATATTTTATCTCATTTTTTTTGTGATAATCATAATTATTGCTCTCAATTTTGGAAACATTAAAAATGCAATTAATGATTTCCGCAACAATTCATCAAAGATATCGATAAGAAAATCTGCATCTAAAAAATCAGTTTGGGATGCAATCATCGAAACAAAAAAACTTCTAGGCATTTCAGATAATAATTTCAAAAGGCACAAAACAGAAAACAATGCCATCACTGCTACCCTGTACATAAGTTCAGATGAAATGGACTTGAATTTTGCCAACATCATCCTTTCTGGGCAAATAGAATTGTACGATGGAAAAATTTTGAATGGTACAGAAAATGATTCTAAAAATAAGCAAATCATCACTATTTTAGATAAAAATCATTCCCAAAAATATGTTGTTATTTTTCGTTATAGAAACACCAAAAATGACGAAAATAAAACACAACTCGCCATCGTAATCGATGATTTTGGCAATTTCAAAGGTAATCTTTTGGAAAAATTTTGCAGTTTAAACAAAAATATCACTTTTGCGATTTTACCAGATTTAAATCATTCAACTTTTGCCATGCAAAGAGCAGTCGAAAAAAATCACGAAACGATGATTCACATTCCAATGGAACCAATTAGTTACCCCAAAAATAATCCTGGTAAAAACGCAATTTATGTCCATTTGGAAGAAAAAACAATTCGCCAAAGAATGCAACATTATATTGAACAATTGCCACTTTGCGTCGGTGCAAATAACCATATGGGATCACTTGCCACTACCGACCAAAAGGTGATGGATAATGTCCTGAGTGTACTGCAAAATAATGGTTTATACTTCATCGACAGCCGCACATCAGCAGCATCTATCGCTTACAAAACAGCGAGTAAAATGGGTATGTTAACTTTTGAAACGAATCTGTTTTTGGATACACCAGACACTTCAAATGAGACAATGAAAAACAAAATTTCACAACTAAAATCGCTTGCAAAAAATAGAGATAAAATTTTGGTAATCACCCATTGTACCGCAGAAAAATATAAATATTTGAAGAAATTCCTCGTTGAAATTGAGGGTTTGAATTTTGAATTAGTACCGGTTTCAAAGCTTTTGAAAAATGAGCTACCGGAAATTTTATAGATTGGAGATATTTTGTCACAAAATTATATATTCAAAAAATTAAAACAGCGTTTTACCGAAACGAAAGTTTTGCGGAAAATGCGAGTAAATCGTTATAATAACGGTGATGAACTCGTTTACAAGATTGAAGATTTTGAAAATAAACAAGGAAAAATAACTATAAAAATAGAAAAATTTGTGGGTGGCGGTTTTGCCGGACAAGTTTACAAAGTCAAATTAATCGAAGCTGAACATGATTTTTCAGGGTTGGAAATTGATAATTTTTACGCTATCAAGATTTTGATTCCACCTTCAAATTTCTCCAAAATTTTCCGCGATTTTATTTTTTGGGTTGCTTTTCAAGCACCATTTCAACTTCAAGTAAATCCTGCAGCCTCACGCGCTGGGGCTCTTTGGCAAAAATTCATTCGTCGTGCTGCCAAAATAAATTTCGGAAACGAAAATGCCGTCGTCGATATCCACGCCACTTTTATCGATGAAAATTTGGGAAGTTGTGGCGAAATTAGCGAATGGATCGAAGGTAGAACTTGGCGGCTCGAGGTTGATGAAAATTTGGATCAATTAAAATTGTGGTCCAAAAAGAAAAATTTCGATTCCCAAAAACTTGGTTCTACTGAATATCGCGAAAAAAGCATATTTATGCACGATTTCGTAAAATTACTTCATCAAATTGGCGGTCATGAATTCGCTAGACAATACGAATGGTCTACCTGCAAAAGCCAACCAAACTGTTTAAAACGCACCGATAAAACTGGCGAGCTTGTTGCTGTAGATTTCCGTGCTGGTTTGGCATTGCTACCATTTTTACCGATGAGCCCTGCTGATTTTAAGTTAATTTTGAAAGGAATTTTACGACTTAGTTTTGTTCAATTTGATCGTGGAAATCTAAAAACACTGAAGAAATTTATTGAACGATATCCTTCTGAATTTGAGGACATGAAAAATAAATTTGAAGAATTACGAAAGATGGAAGATATTTATCGTAACTCAATGCCTGATATTTCACACAATTATTTTCGCGGTTTGTACAGCAAAAATTTATGGCATCATCTTTTATCGAGTGCAAAAATAGGTTGGCAAATTCGCAATTTAATTTCACCAAATTTTAAAACAAAATTGGACAAAAATAAATTTTTCACCTTCATTTTATTTATCATCAGTTTTATCCCTTTTTTAGGCAAATATATTATCAAATTTTTAGGTAATTCAGATTGGCGAAAACACTATTTAAAAATCATCTATAACTGGAAATATTTAGCAAAATCATTCAAAGCAATTGCTGCTGAAAAAGCAATTATTTGGTTACAAAATGAAAGAATTGAAGCAGATAATGCTCTTAAAATTGTAAATTCAAATTTCACATTTTTACGCTATTTTATCTTTTCATTTTTGCCGATTGGATTACACAAATTTTTAACTAATTCCAACTATTTCAAAGAAAAATTGTGGTTCATTTTTATAAGACCAATCAGACTCTATTTTGACGTAAATTTACGCAAAAAATGGCTGTTAGAGATGGTGGAAGATGGCAAGAAAAAACACATTTTATCAGACGAAGATGCGGAAATCATCGAATCTAAAATGAATGAACCATTCATTCAAAAATATTTAAAAAGCATGGCTGTTCACATCTGCACATTGCCGATTACGCAAATCGTTTCAGTGATTGTTGCCACCATTTTTGCATGGACACACCCTGAGTTACCAATAGAAGAAAAAAGTCTCGCAGTTGCTGGAATTTTAGTTTTATTCCAAATTATCCCAATCTCACCAGGTTCTTTAACGCGTGGACTTTATGTACTCTATCTTGTCATCAAAGAACGCGATTTCAAAAACTACAATATTGCTGTATTTTTGGGCTTTTTCAAATACATTGGCTACCTCGCTTTTCCGATTCAGATGACTTACAAATATCCCGCAATGGCGCGTTTTATGGCTGGACATTGGGCAACAGATGTCGTTCACATTGTGCCTATTTTTGGCGAACGAGGTGCTCTTTTGGAACATTGGGTTTTCAACCTCTTTTACAACAAGCCACTTACCATTCGTCGCCAAATGGACGAGCGAAAACAACTTCGAAAATCTTTACAAAAGCGATTTTGGCACATTCCAGTTTTCATAGTTTTGTTTGCTGTAATTTTGGGTATTTGCGAAAAGTATCTTCCTAACATAACAAATTTTAAAGTTAGAACTTTTTGGTATCTCACTTTTACAATTCCAATTTTATTGGGCATTTTCACAACTGCTTTTGGACGCGGAACACCGTTTGGGAAAAGAGTTATTTTGGCTCTATGCAGCGGTATTTTGTTGAGCATTATGCATATTTTCATCTCACTAAAATTAGGTTTTGAGGACGAGATTTTCGTCGAATTTTTCTGGCGCTTTTTCATCTATTCCGTGTTTACGACAATTGGTTCACTTTTCGCCGAAATCAAAATTGGGAAAATATGAAACAACTTAATTTGCGACATTACGAATTTCTGAAAAATCCGCAAAAAATAGAATCGACAAACGCGTTTCTCATTTACGGTCCAGAAAATTTTTACAAAGATAAAATACTCTCTAAAATCGAAAATCATTTTACAGATGAAACTTCCCGAGATTTTGATCACATCACTTTTTACGGCGATGAATGCTCTGGAACTGAAATCGTTGAGCAATTAGAATCTCTGCCATTTTTAGCAGAAACAAAAGTGGTAGTCATCAAAAATTACGATAAAATGATTGCTCAAAAAGCAGATTTAATTGCGACATATCTGCAAAATCAAATGCAAACTTCTATTCTCATTATCGTCGCAGAAAAAATAGATAAACGAAAATCTGCTGGAAAATTGATTTCACAACATTGTTTGAACATCGAATGTAAACAACCATACAACTCGAGTGAACTCGTCAGATGGTTGCGCGACGAGCAAAGGGCGAGAAAATTCACAATGGAAAACAGTGCTGTGAACCTTTTTGCAAACAGCATTGAAACAAATTATTTTGTCGCCAATAATGAATTGGAAAAATTACTAATTTACACCAAAAACGCTAGAAATATCACCGTCGAAGATGTGGAAAATGTTATCGGCAAAACAAAAACAAATACTGTCTTCGAGTTACAAAATTCGTTGGGTCAAAAAAATCTAAAAAAAGCACTCACTATCATCGAAAATATGTTCAGTAGCACAGATGATAAAATTGGTATTTTCGTTATCTCAATGTTAACCAGATTTTTTTTAACTATCTGGAAAGTAAATGCGTTACAACTTCATAATTTAAGTAACTCTGAAATTACTTCGCGCCATTTGAACGAAGTATTTTATAAATTCCGCGGTGATTACATCGACTACGCGAGCCACTTTTCACGTACCGAAGTTAAGCAAATTTTTTCGCTTCTTTTGAAAGCTGATGCCGAATTAAAATCATTGCCATTAACCGAAAAAATAATTTTAGAACCACTAATCATCAACATTTGTAGGATATCAAAAAATGGATAAAAATCATAAAGCAGGCTTCGTTTCGATTGTAGGCAAACCAAATGTGGGGAAATCCACTTTGTTAAACAAACTTTTAGGCGAAAAAATTTCGATAATTTCGCCAAAACCACAGACAACCAGACAACAAGTAAAAGGCATTTTAAACAGTGAAAATAGGCAAATTGTCTTTCTCGACACACCTGGCTTTTTGGAAGCACGTTACGAACTTCATAATAAAATGTTGAGCTACCTCACCAATGCGCTCAAAGATTCGGATTTGATAATTTTCATCACAGATGCACACAAATATCCGACCGATTATGATTTAAAAATTTGTAGAATGTTGAAAAAGTTTTCCGTTCCAAAAATTGCAGTTTTGAATAAAATTGATTTAGTCGATGCCAAAATTGAAGCTGAGAAAGTAGTAAATTTAGAAAAATTAGATTTTGAAAAAGTTATCTCTTTCTCCGCGCTGAATAAAGTTAATTTCGATGATTTTTTGGATACACTAACGAATTATCTACCACTTAGTCCCCCCTTCTATAATCCCGATGAAATTTCAGATTTACCAATGCGATTCTTCGTTCAAGAAATAATTCGTGAACAAATTTTTCTGAATTTTCGAGATGAAATTCCATATTCATCAACCGCAATTGTAGAAGAATATCACGAGTTGGAAAACAGCGTCAAAATTTACGCAAACATTTGGATAGAACGCAAATCGCAAAAACCAATTATTCTCGGGAAAAACGGTAGTCAAATCAAATTAATCAAGAAAAATGCCGAAAAAGAGATTCATAAAATTCTCAAAAAACGCGTATCTTTACAGCTTTGGATAAAAATTAAACCAGAATGGCGAAAGAAAAAAAACGCCTTAAAAGAATTCGGCTATTAATTTCACAAAAAACCATTTGACACGCTAAACTCAAAAAAATTATTTGTTCAGCTCATCACTTGGAGGATTAGTTCTAATTGGTAAGACAGCGGTCTTGAAAACCGCCGGGCTTTGCCCTTGGGGGTTCGAGTCCCTCATCCTCCGCCATTTTGATCTTTTTAACACTGGAGAGGTGACCGAGCTGGCTGAAGGTGCGCGCCTGCTAAGCGTGTGTGGGGTTTACACTTCACCGAGGGTTCGAATCCCTCCCTCTCCGCCAGTTATAATAGGCTTTCTGGGCCGTCGACAAGCGGTAAGTCACATGGTTTTGGTCCATGCATTCAGGGGTTC
>JABGOP010000008.1:0-1700 GCA_018645365.1 Candidatus Cloacimonadota bacterium | reverse complement strand
TGGGCCGTCGACAAGCGGTAAGTCACATGGTTTTGGTCCATGCATTCAGGGGTTCGAATCCTCTCGGCCCAACCACTTCCCGCAGATTATTCTGCGGGATTTTCTTTTTGAATTCAACAAACACATCATGGCATTAATCTATGGAGAAATAATGAAAAAAAATCATATCTTAGCAGACGAAAGAATAGATAAACTTTTGTTGAAACTTTCTTTACCTGCCATGCTTGGAATGTTGACAATGGCACTTTATAACATTGTAGATACCATTTTCATCGGTAGAGGAGTAGGAACTCTCGGCATTGCAGGACTTGCTATTTGCTTTCCAATGCAAATGATGGTTTTGGGAATTGGTACAACTCTTGGAATTGGTTCGGCATCTATTATTTCGCGTGCATTTGGTGCAAAAAAATTCATGAAAGCAGACGCTACTTTTGCTAATGCAATGTTTTCTGTAATTGTACTTTCCATTTTCATTACCATTACATCACTTATTTTCATAAATCCAATTATAAAATTATTTGGTGCATCACCAGAAATTTTGCCATATGCAAAAGAGTACTTAGAAATCATCGTTATCGGCACCACATTTTTCGTTTTTGCCATCACTAGTAACAACATTATTCGTTCGGAAGGACACGCCAAAACAGCAATGGGCTCAATGGTAATTTCTGCTATTCTAAATATCATCTTCGATCCAATTTTTATCTTTGTTTTCAAAATGGGAATTCGTGGTGCTGCCATTGCCACCGTTCTTGCACAACTCATCACAGTTATTTATCATATCTATTTCTACAAATCGGGCAAAAGTATTCTAAAAATGCAAAAATTACAGTTTAATCCAAATGTTCAAAAAGAGATTTTCACAATTGGAATGGCATCATTTGCACGCCAAATAGCTACTAGTATTCTCATGATCATTTTCAATAACATTCTCGTTGTGTTTGGTGGAATTTATGTTGCAGTTTATGCAATTATCAACCGTATTTTACGCTTTGTTTACATGCCTATTTTTGGAATTGCACAGGGAATGCAGCCAATAGTGGGTTACAATTATGGTGCCGAAAGAAATAATTTAGCAAAAAAAACCATTAAACACGCAATTCTCTATTCTAGCATTGTTGCATTATTGGGATTTGGGTTTTTATACTTTTTTGCACGCCAACTATTCACTATTTTCACTACTGATGTAGAAGTAATCGAAAAAGGTGTACAAGCAACTCGTATGATAATACTCATTTTGCCATTAGCTGGTTTCCAAATAATGGGTTCAACTGTATTTCAATCACTTGGAAAACCACTTCCGGCACTATTTCTCACCCTCACAAGACAAATTATCATTCTCATCCCATTAGTGATGATTCTACCAAAATTTTTGGGAATTAATGGCGTTTGGGTTTCAATCCCGATTTCAGAATTTCTTTCAGCATTGCTAACACTAATTCTATTTATGGGATTAATCAAAAAACTAAATAAGCAATAGCATAGCCACCTGCTGTGCTACCCCAATAAATAAACTACCACAATTTTGAATTTTATCCAATAAAAAACTAAAAAAATAGTTAATTTCCCACCCAAATCTTTCTACATCATACTTTTTATTGTTTTTTCCCACTTGACAGATAATTAACCATTAGAATATTAATATATTTCCTAGGATAGTTGAGAACTTTCCTAGGATAGTTGGAAACTTTCCTAGGAAA
>JABGOP010000059.1 GCA_018645365.1 Candidatus Cloacimonadota bacterium | reverse complement strand
GGCATGGAAGCGTGGCGTGGATTTACTAAAAGGTATTATCAATAATGAAAAAAGTGCTCGTGATTACATATTATTGGCCTCCTAGTGGTGGTCCTGCCGTTCAGCGCGTTATGAAATTTTGCAAATATCTTCCTAAATATGGTTGGGAACCCATTGTGCTAACAGTGAGAAATGGAGAATATCCTGCTATAGACTCGAGTTTGTTGGAGGAAGTAAAATCGATTCATGTGGAAAAATCAAAAGAAATTTCTTTTCTTAGGCTTTTTAGAAAAATAACTGGAAAAAAGCAAATTCCTATCCATCAGTTGAGTCCTCAAAATGATGAATCATTTTTTTCTAAAATTGCACGATGGATACGATTTAATATTTTTATTCCTGACGGGCGGATTGGTTGGTATTTCAATGCTGTCAAAAAAGGGAAAAGGTTGATTGATGAAAATAATATTGATCTTATTTTTTCAAGTAGCCCACCCCAAACGGTTCAATTGATTGCTAAAAAAATTGCAAAAAATACAAAAATCCCCTGGGTGGCAGATTTTCGGGATCCGTGGACGGATAGATTTTATTATGAAGAATCAAAACGATCTTGGCTTACGAAATCTGTGGATTCAATCTTGGAAAAATCTGTATTAAATAAAGCAAATGGTTTGACTACTGTAAGTGATTCGGTTTCCCAATTAATGTCTAAGCATATGAGCAATAAAAATCAGTTTTACACCATTATGAATGGATTCGATGAAAGTGATTTTAATGGTGTCCTTCATAAAACAAAATTGGATTGTTTAACGATTTCTTATGTTGGAAATATGTCAAAATCACAGAATCCCATCGAATTTCTTTCATTAATCGATACCTTGTCTCAAAGGGATGAAAAAAAAATAGTAGTCAATTTTGTTGGGCATATCCATCCTGATGTCTGGGATGAAATAGAATCTCGAGGATTATCACATTTTATCACACGCAAACCGTATGTTCCTCATTTTGAAGCGATTCAATTTATGGTTCAATCGGATTACTTACTTTTGTTGATTCCAAATCTTCCGAAAAATGAAGGGATTGTTACAGGGAAATTGTTTGAGTATGTTCGCTCTGGAAGCACCATAATAATGTTAGGGCCCATTCAATCAGATGCGGCTAAAATTATTTCACAAAGTCAATCCGGCTTTGTATTTGAATATAACAATTTAAAAGGTTTAGAATCTATTTTCCTTGAAAAGAAAATGCGAAAAGAGATGGATACTTCGAATTATAGTCGAGAAAAAATGACTCAAAAATTGTCTGAAATATTTGATGAGTATATTTGATATGTCGCTGAAGAAAAAAATATTTATGATACGAAAACTATGTGCTAATTTTAGAAGAGGGGCAAGCTTTTATCAAATTTCTAATAATTGTGATTCTTCCGAATTAGGAGAGTATTATTTTATTTTTGATGAAGCAATTGTGAAATCAGGGAAAGTTCAATCACTCATTACAGAATCAGATGAAAATGGGATTCCATTAAATCGTCCATATATTGATGTAAAA
>JABGOP010000050.1 GCA_018645365.1 Candidatus Cloacimonadota bacterium | reverse complement strand
ACCACCACGAATCTGCGTTTTATAATCGTCTGTCGATGCTGGTTGAGTAGTAGATGAATCATCCAAAAGCTCACTCGGCGTACCACAGTGCGGGCAAAATTTTAAATTTTCTTTATACTTTTTACCACATTCACCACAAAATTGCATAACTTCTCCTTTAATCTATTAAAATCAAGATAACGCTAATATTATCTTTTCCACCTGCAACATTTGCTGCCTCAATTAATTGATTTGATATTTTTTCAAGATTATTATTTGAAGTAAAAATATTTTTAATGTCCATCTCGGAAATCATATCAGTAAGACCATCACTACATAAAAGATATAGATCATTTTTCTTTGTTTTATATTGATATTTATTTATGTTCACCTTGTTACCTGTGCCAATTGCCATAGTAATTATATTCCTACGCGGGTGAGAACGAATTTCATCTTTTGAAATTGCACCAATTTCAAATAATTTCCAAACTTCAGATTGGTCTTCTGTTAGTTGTTCTAATTCATTATCTCGCAACCTATAACATCTGCTATCGCCAACAGAATGAATAAATAATTTGTCTTTTTTGAAAAGAGCAGATACGAGTGTAGTTCCCATTCCATCGTATTGTTCGTGTTTATTGGCTAAGTTAAATATCTTTCGGTTAATGTCTTCAATCAGATTTGAAATTATTTTTTTATAATTATTCTTTCTTAATTTTTGGAAAAATGGTTTTTCTGAATTTAGAAAATCTTTAACTAACCAGTTGGCACTGAGCTTACTTGCAACTTCACCAGCATTTCTTCCACCCATTCCATCGCATAGTACAAAAAACTCTGAATTGTTTGTTTCTTTGGATGGGATAACAATGTAATCTTCGTTGTGTTCATATTTTTTACCAACATCTGTTTTTGAAATATACTTCATTAAATCTCCTAATAATTCATCTATATACTTCTTCCTCTCATCATTTGCCCAAAAGAGATAATGCTCTGTTGTTGTCAATTTCTTTTATTCTATCTTCTGTTTATCATTCGGCTAATAGCTAAAAAAAGAGGGCGTTTATCCCTCTTATTTTAGCCTTGCCAGACTTCAGTTAATGTACTCATAATAGTCAATTTATGCAGCCTCAACAATGGATACATCGCAAATAGTGATCCTGTTCCCTATTGTTTTTTATTGAAACTATACCCATAAAGGTATAAAACGCACACACTACACATTTTCTATACCTTTGCGGGTATATCGAACATATTTTGCCTTGACAATATACCCGTAAGAGTATAAAAAGACATCATATTATTAATATTATACTAGAAGGGGTATAAAATGAAAAATAAACTAATCTCATTTGTAAAGGAAAGACGAAAACTTCTTAAAATGACACAGAGGGACTTGGCAGAGAAAGCAGGTGTTGGGTTGCGTTTTGTTCGCGATTTAGAACAAGGTAAAAAAACACTACGTTTAGATAAAGTAAATCGTGTATTAGTGCTTTTCGGTTACCAAATGGGTCCAATAAAAAATGAGTACAAAGATGAGTAGAATGGCAAAAGTTTTTTATCAAGACCAGTTTGCAGGAATTATTTCTGAAACAGATGAAGGATATTTATTCAGATATGAAGAGGATTATTTACAAAAAGAAAAGGCAAAACCTGTAAGTCTTACTTTACCGCTAAGAAAAGAGCCTTACAAAAACAAAACTTTATTCCCCTTTTTTGACGGACTTATTCCTGAGGGATGGCTTCTGAATATAGCGAAAGACGTATGGAATCTAAATATTAGGGATAGAATGGGCTTACTTTTAACCTGCTGTAAAGACTGTATTGGTGCAGTCAGTATCATTCCTATTGAGGTAATTACAAATGACTAAATGCTTATATTGCTATACTGAGATTAGTGAAGGAAATGATATTTTATATCATAAAAAATGTAGTAAAAAGTTTTTTGGATTTGAAGTCGCTCCAACTTTATCTTATGCAAAATCTGATCTAAGTGAATTAGCAAAAAATATAATTAGGAAAAGTGTCACAGTTCCTGGAGTTCAGACAAAACTTTCCTTGCAAATCGAAAAAAATCGGAAAGAAGGCAATCGTTTTACCTTAGTGGGACTATGGGGAAGTTACATTCTAAAACCTCCTGTCGCACAATATCCTGAACTTCCTCAAAATGAAGATTTAATTATGCATCTTGCAGAATTATTTGGTATAAAAACAGTTCCCCATGCTCTCATACCCTTGAAATCAGGTGAGCTTGCATATATTACAAAGAGAATTGATAGAACCAAAAAAAATGAAAAAATTCAAATGGAAGATCTCTGCCAACTTTCAGAAAGATTGACTGAAGATAAATATAAAGGTTCGATGGAACAGGTTACAAAAGTCGTAAAAAAATATTCTTCTAATCCAATGTTTGATGCTCTCACTTTGTTTGAAATTACCTTATTTTCTTTTCTTACCGGTAATGCTGATATGCATCTTAAAAATTTTTCTTTGATTTTCGAGCACAATTTAAATATGCTTTCTCCCGCTTATGACCTTCTTTCAACAAGGTTAGTAATCCCTAAAAAAAATGACCCGGAAGAATTGGCTTTACCAATAAATGGTAAAAAAAGTAATTTAAAGCAAAAAGATTTTAAAATTTATTCAAATAATATTAATATGAGTGAAAAACAGTTTAATAATGTATTTGAGAAATTTGAAAGAATAATACCAGCTGCACTTGATTTCATAAGTAGAAGTTTTCTGTCGGAAAATAAAAAAGAAGAATTAATAGAACTTATTAAAACAAGAAGATTGCAGATAAAATTGTAATGATGGTTGTGCGGTTGGAATTACCATCAAAATATAAATGGCGGAGACGTAGGGATTTGAACCCTAGATACGTTGCCGCATACACGCTTTCCAAGCGTGCTCCTTAAGCCACTCGGACACGTCTCCATTTGGGTACGAAAATTTTATTCTTCTATTTCTGTAAACTCTTTTTTGTCTTCCTCTTGGGATTCTTCTTTATCGCCTTCCAGAATCTCTTTGATAATCTCTTTCAATTCTGTACGCTCAAGTGTCGTTTTTTGAAAACCATTCACATTTTCGTTATTCACCAATTTTTCAAAGGTTATTTTCACAGTTTGCAAATCTTGGTCTGCAAATTCTGGTATTTTGTCTCGACCCTCTAAAATAGAGACGATGATAACACCGCACAACATAATTATCCAATTTGCGTAAATCCAAAAAAAGAAAATCGGAATGGATGCAAAAAGTCCAAAAATTAGTGCTGTATTGGTAAAAGTGAAAATGTACCAATTGAAAATCAATTTGAAAAAAATCCAAAAAATAGCCGAAACCGCTGATCCAATAAAAATGGAACGACTATTTATCTTTATCGTTGGAATAAAAGCAAATCCTAAACTAAAAATGATGAATAAAATCAAAAATGGTGTAAGATAAAGAAAAACACCTTGAAGTAACGGAAATTTTATAAATTTTGAAAAAATCGGCATAGATGCAGTGGAAAGCAAAATTAAAATCAAAAGCGACCCAAAAATTGTCATCCCAAAAAATTTTACAAAATTGTAGAGAATGCCGCGTTTTCTAGTTTCGTGAACATTCAAAATATCATCGAATGAGCTGTTAATAATTTTGAAAAGCGAATAAGAAGTCACCAATAAAACCGTGAAACTAAAGAGATTAAATGATATTTTCTGGTTAGCAATTTCACTAATATACTGAGCAATTTGTTGAGCTGATTCAGGGATAAATATTGTCTCCAAAATGGAACCAAATTTTGACCCCATTTTCAAAAACGGTAACTCTGGCAAAAAAAATAACAAAAATATGATAAACGGGATAAATCCCAAAAGTGTAACAAAAGTCAACGCAGCGGACTCTTTGTAAATTCCGACCTCATTGAACTTCTTTCTGAACGCCTTTATAAAAACAAATATTTTTTTACTATTCATATCTCAATGCCTTTACTGGATTTAATTTACTGGCGATAATAGCCGGTACAATCCCAAAAATAAAACCAACACCAGCTGAGACCATCAATGAAATAATAATCACATTCAAGCCAGCGATGAGTTCAATTTCCAAATATCCACCAATTACGTCAAGTAAAGAAAGTCCAAAAGCAATGCCTAAAATTCCACCGATTGTAGTAACCAAAATGGTTTGCGTCAGAAATTGCGCAAAAATATCGAATCGTCTCGCACCAACTGCAATACGAATTCCAATCTCTCGTGTTCTCTCTTGAATGGATGCTAACATTATGTTTGCAATCACGATGCCACCCACCAAAAGAGAAATTATGCTGATAAAAAAGAAAACTATCTGAAAAACTTTTTGATTTTTCATCATATCTTCGGCCTGCTGTTTTGCTGAATTTACATCAAAAACTCGTTCACGATGTCGTAAATTCAAAATAATTGCTTCCAATTTATCTCGTAATTTTAGAGCAGCTTCTGGACTTTTTGCCTTTACTGTGAAACTGGAAATATTATCTTTGGCACGACCTTTATGTATCATCGTGCTAATTGGCATAAACGCACGCCGATTCATATATGCAAGTGCGTTATCATTGCCAACTACATCATTATTTTTCATAAATCGATGTTGCATTACACCGATGACAATTAACCTACTTCTATCCATCGTGATAATTTTACCGATTGGATTTTTGTTACCAAAAAGCTCATCTCGCAAGGTGGTGCCGATAACAACGACATTATTCGATTGTTCGATGTCAAACTCGCTGATAAATCTACCAGATTCAACATCCCACTCTTCAATTTTTGTGAAATCTGGAACAACTCCATACATTCGAGTATGAAATTCTTTTTTACCATAAGAAAATCTTAGCCAATTTTGAATTTGAGGATTAAAATATTCCGCCTCTGGAATTAAGGAGCGAATTAATTTAAGCTCTTTCCAAACAAAATGTTCTTTCACATTGCCTGGGTTTTCATAACTCCAATTCTTCCGAACCGTAATTTTGCTCAAGCCACCTCTTTCCATCATCCATTTCAGCGTATTTTTATTAATACCGTTCATCAATGAGAGTATCACAATCACCGACATCGTGCCCAGAATAATGCCAATCACCGTTACCAAGCTACGAACTTTCCGCGACCAAAAATCGGAAAATCCTACTTTGAAATGTTCGCTAACTGTTATCGCCATTTTGAATTAACCCATCTACAATGTGGATAATGCGGTGTGCTTTTTTGGCAACAACTGGATCGTGTGTAACCATTATCACGGTGTGCCCTTTTGCATTTAAATCGGAAAAAATAGATAGAATATCGTTTCCTGAATTTGTGTCCAAATTTCCAGTTGGCTCATCTGCTAAAATGATGGCTGGATCATTCACAATCGCACGTGCAATCGCTACTCGCTGACGCTGTCCACCCGATAATTCAGCTGGTTTATGACGCAATCTATCGCTCAGCCCAACATCTGCCAAAACTTTTTTTGCAATTTTTTCGCGGCGTTTAGCACTCATACCAGCGTACATCAAAGGTAATTCCACATTTTTCTGAATATTCAAGTTCGGCAATAAATTGAAAGTTTGAAAAACAAAGCCAATCTGCTTATTGCGAATCGTGGCTAAATTCTTTTTCTGTAAATTGCTCACATTTTTTGCATTAAGAAAATATTCACCTTCGGTAGCAGTATCGAGACAACCCAAAATGTGCATTAAAGTTGATTTCCCAGAACCAGAAGGTCCCATAATCGCCACAAATTCACCTTTATTAATATTGAAATTTATACCGTTCAATGCTGGGACTTTTATCTTCCCCATCGTGTATTCTTTTTTCAATTGTGCAATCTTAATTATCTCTTTCATTTCCCCTCATTTTTATATTTTTCTAATATTTAAAATCCGAAAGTTCAAACATCTTACCAGCTTCATCTTTTTCGGGTTGCCAAGTTCGCACATAAATTTGTGGCTTAGTAGAATCCGTCAAATCAAACATCAAAAAAAGATAACCGCTATCTGCATAATTTTCCGAATAGTAATATTGTGAAATCTGAATGCCGTAAACTTTATCATTTTTATTGCTCTTCTGCACTTTATTATCTTCAAAATGAATGTTAACAAACTCGTTATTCCCAAAAACCATTTTTAACCGTTCCACATATTCTTGTTTAGAATATTTCACATACTCTATTTTATCACCGAGATTTTTGTACATATTTTCAATAGGTTTATCTTGTTTCAAAATCGTTCCCACGATAATTAAAGCATTCTCGGAAAAAACTTGTTCGATATAATCAATATTTTTTAGACAGTACGCCGTCTTATATTGCTCCATAAACTGCACAATTTGGTATTTATCTTCCAGCGAACCAAACTGCTCATTTTTATCCATTATATCGGCAACAGCAATGTCGGAAAGTGCAAAAGAGACTGCCTCAATTTTACCAGTGTCATCAAAAGTAAAAACCACATTTTCCACAAAATCACGATCGTTCTTGGGAAAAGAAAAACTCATTGGAATACCACGCACGACCTCTTTCCCACCTATTTTTGCAGTTTGTAAATCTGGATTTTGCGAAAGCACTTTGGCATTACCATAATCTATCAATTTTTCGTACATTTCAAAACCAGCTTCGGTAAAAAACTGATTAGCAGATTTGCCATTATCGATGCAATCCATCACCTCTTTTGTTTTATCCAAAACACTTTTATAAACTAATTTAATTGGTTCTTTCACTTTGGGTATTTGCACCCTATTTGCAGAAACTTTGATAGGTACAATGAAATTTGCAGAGCTGAAAGTGGGAATATTGGTCTCTTCCAAAACTTGCCAAAGTTCGATATCCATACGGCTCTTGTTCTGATAAATATATTCAACTCGTAACTTCAAATTCGTAAAATCCTGCTGTAATTCGGCAGTACCAATCCCATTACGGGCAGAGTGCATTCTACTGCGAGCATCACCCGTCCAATAATCATACTCCAAATTTTGAAGTGGTAAATTTTGATAGTGCATATTTAATGTTAAAGCATTATCTTGAACATCGGAAACAGCAATGTCCACATCTGCAAAGATGCGTTCAATCCGTTCTGGAAGTGTGGTAATTAGCAATTGTTCACTATTTCCAAAAGTATATTTTATCTCATCGTGAGCGGGGTGGCTTCGTAACAAAACCAAAGCCCAATAGTAATTTCGAAGAGCATCGGCAATGCGTAACTCCTGCTCTGCATAAACCGCCGAACTGGTATAATCCAAAATCTTTTTTTCACGGTTGGCAAATATTTTATTCATCTCCGATTTCTTGATGTAGCGATAAACTATTGTTTTACCACCTTCTTCCAAAACTTTCCGCTCCGCATTGTGCAAGGTAGAATTGGAATATGTCTTCACAATCGACTGTGTAAATTCGTGCAAATTGCCATCTTCTTCTTCCATAATGTTGGTGAAATTGCTCTCCACTTGAATGGAAATTTGACTTATAAGGTCATTGATAGCACGCTTATCTGCCTTTTGCAAAGTGGAAGATTTTGCCATTCCATACATATAATTTTGTTTTATCTCGCTTACGGTTATTGCGTTTAGCCACAAAGCACCACAAACTAATAGTAATATAATTATTTTTTTCATTTTTATGTCCCTATTTTTTTTATTGTTTTCAACCTATCTTCAAAAATTTCTAAATATTGTCTTTTTGCTTTATCATTTAGAAATGAGCTCTTTACAAATTCTACTACTTTCTCTCTCTTCTCGATAAATTCGATAATTATTTTTTCTGCTCTATTCTCTTTGATTCGATATAATTCTGCTAATTTCAAAAAGTCCTCGTAACCATAAAAACCATTAACCTTAAAGCTTTCACTTTCAAAAACTTTGAACATATCAAGTGCCATACGATGACCAATAGGCAAATGCAAAGCAGTATTCAAAACATCATAAACAGGCGAAAGTAAAAAATCGTTATTGAGACTTTCCAATAGTGAAAAATTTTTAAAATGAGCATCACCATTTCCAAAAATATAACAGAAAATTATCTGTTTATACAGTTTTTCAATCTCGATTTTGCTAGCCGAACAATATTTATAAACTATCTCGCCGACCTCTTCGTAGCTACCATCATACTTGAAATTTTTGCCTTTAGTTTCGGGAGAACGATTCGATAATTGGCAAAAATCTTCTTGGCGTAATTTGTCCTTTTTCACTCTATCAAACCGTTTGGTGATGTAAGCAAGTTCACCATCAGTAAATTTTATCAGAGCATTTTCGGCAACTTTCATTCTAAAAACCTGTTTGGCAATTTGCATTGTGAGATGTTCATTCGCAGGAACTTCATTCCGAAAATTAAAATCCATATTAAGTGGCGTTGGCTTCAATAAATATTCGCCATCGGTCTCGGTTACGACCAATTCATTACCTCGCAGTTTGAGTGAAATCTTAGCTTGCACACCAGAAATTGAAAAATGATTTACATATTCACTCTGAATTGCAAAAAAATCTTTTTTGACAAAATTCAATTTAGGAGTTTTTCCATTAAACATTTTCCGTAAACACGCTGGACAATATTCATTTTTTGAGATTTCTTTGAAACAACTTTGGCATCTATTCATCAAAATAACTCCACCGTAACATTGCCAATTGTATCGTAATTTGCAGTTTTAATAAGAAGTTTGAAATAATCGTTTTCATCTATTTTCATCTTTTGACATTGCATCTTTCGCATTACACCTTCTGCCAAAAGACCATAAAAAAATGGAAATAGATATTTAGAACGGAATCTTTGCTGTTTTTTGGGTAGGGTTAAACTAATAGATTTTGAAGTTTCATCATTCATAAATCCTTCATTATAACTAAAAATATATTCATCAGCTTGTTTTTCCAGAATGCCAACAAATATCTTATCTTGGAGAACTTTTACACGCACTGCTATTCACCTTTCACAGCAACTTGAATATCCAAACCAAGTACATCGCAGATTTTGGATAACACTGCAATGGTTGGATTGCCTTTGCCAGATTCAATATCGCTAACAGTATGCAGAGCAACTTCGGTTATTTCACTCAAATCTTTTTGAGTAATCGCCAAAATTTTGCGTCTGTTTTTGATAATTATACCTATTTCTATCGTCTCCATTTTTCCTTCTTTTCATTTTAATGAATATTTGAGTACAATTTATTTAATAAGTTAATCTTTGCAAGTATTATTTTCATTTTAATGAATAATTTGCAATTTTACACACCCCGTCTTGCTTCGCAATCCACCCCTCTTATTAGAGGGGAATTAAAAAACGGTTCTTTGTTCTTTTCTGTCTTTATTCCCCCAGCTGAAGCAGGGGGTTAATCTAATCATCTCTCCGAGAGGGGAATCCACTTTATCTGCTGATAAACCGCATTTGCGAGGAGAGGAATCCACTTT
>JABGOP010000049.1 GCA_018645365.1 Candidatus Cloacimonadota bacterium | reverse complement strand
TATCCAATTGAACTACGGGCGCACAATAAAGTAATTTATTTTTTGACACATTTAAGTTTCTTTATTAATGACTGCACATATTCTTCTGGCATACTCCTTTATAACGGTCATAATGATTTTTACATTAACTCAGTATGTGATTTTTTATTTTCATCTGATTATGATGGGTCACGGATAAGAATTAATGCAAATGGTAATTATAGACAAGCTGAAAGTTTTAGGACTATGAATTTTGGGATATTGCCAACAATAATCGAAGACCACATGGATCCATTCCCAAATTCCCTTGACGGATTTAACCCATCAAGTAGGTTCCAAGCTGCATTAAGCATGGAAATTGAAGGTTACGATCAAGATGCTTATAACTTATACCAATTAATTTTAGATGAGTTTATTGAGTCTGAGAAAAATGATTGGGCAAAATGCATTGATAAATTATATACTTTATCTTATGTAGTAAACAGTAATGTAGAAACTATTCAAGATTACTTCAATAACTTAATTTTAACAATACCTACATATTTAACTTTGGAAGAACAAAAAGAGCTTGAGGTGTTAATCAAGAACTACGTTAAAAAGTGTTGTATTGAAAAAAGAGAGTATCAACAAGCAGCAAATATCGTTACCGAAAGAATTGATGATCCTATTTCTCAAATAGATTCCCTTTTTGCAGTAATGCAACTACAAACAATTTATAAGATATCTGAATTAGATTCTACTGATAGGTGTACACCAGTAAATACAGCCTACAGTTGTTTTGCTTCAAAATCTATTAGTGAATACAATGCAAATCAGCAATCAATTTGGCAAGAGATTAATAATCTTTTAGAAGTGCCAATGAGTGAGAATGAAGATGAGGAAGAAGATCAGATTGTTACCACAATGCTATATCCTAACTTTCCAAATCCATTCAATCACAGTACAACAATATCTTTCTCAATTCCTAATGAAAATAGAGTAAAGATTGAAGTCTATAACATCAAAGGTCAAAAGATAAACACTATCGAAAACTCAAAATTTGACAAGGGTAACCACTCAGTTGTTTGGAACGGTAAGGATAAACACAGTAAAACTGTAGCATCAGGTGTCTACTTCTACAAACTTATTGTTGGTGATAAAGCTATCGATACCCAGAAGATGATTTTGATTAAATAAGAATACGTTCAAAATCGTTAAGGATACAAAACAGTAAATTAGAGGGGGTGTTATAACCCCCTCTTTTAATTAATAAAAGTATTTACAAATAACTCTCATAATGGTTTTATTCATCAATAGTTATTTATAATAGATATTTCTAACTTTACTAATATTTTTTTCATACGAACCTCTCTTTTATTTATATCTATATGTATTAATTTATAATTTCAAAATTAGTTTTTTTGATAAAAATTTACTGAAGAGTATCCTCGTATTGTTCAAAATAAAATATCAGATAATGCTTCCGTAGCTTTAGTTTTATGTTCTTTCAAAACATGCAAATATTTCATTGTTGATTTTATGTCAGTGTGCCCAAGAAGTTTGCTAACATGATAGATGTCAACACCTTTTAACAAAAGTAAACAAGCAAAAGTATGTCTTGCAACATGCCAAGTTATCGTTTTTTTTATCTCTGCATTCTTGACCCATTCTTTGATTTTTATGTTTCCGCGATGGTTTGAACCGAGATCAACAAACACAGATTCATTACTAAAAACTCTTAATTTATTCAAAATTTCAATTGCAGGTGTTGGCAACTTAAATTCAACATATTCTTTGGTTTTACCTTGAAGAATCTTCACTTCATTATTAGAAATATCAGCAAACTTAAGTTTCTTTAAATCTGCCCATCTAAATCCGCTAAAACACCCAAAGAGAAAAGCATTACAAACGAAAAATGAATATTCTGGAAATGGGGTAGATGCAAGCTTATTTAACTCTTTCGGAGTTAAATATTGCCTGTCAGGAACATTTTCTTTGAATGTGAATTTTTTGGGAATTGGGTTCTCTTTAATGAATTTATTTTCGACAAGATACGAAACGACCTCAATAAATTTTTGTAAATAAGAATTTTTGGAGCTATTTTTTAACTCTAATTTTTCAAAATAATTTTTAAATCGAAAACAAAATTGGCGATTAATTTCATTTAACTGAACTGGTTTATTATTTAAGAATAATTTTAGATGTTGAAGTGAGTTGTGGAAAGTTTTCAGCGTAGATTTATTCGAATATTTTTCACGAGCATAAGCTTCAAATATTTTAATGAAATTTGCTTTTTGTATTTGTTCTTTTTTCTCATTTTCATTTAAGAAGTCTAAGTTATTTGATATTGCCAATTTTCTATTAAGAGCATCAACTTGGTTATTTGCTGATTTTATGATTTTGATATTTTTTTGATATGAACCAGAGCTACCTTTTATTTGTAAATTCAAAGATGCGCGTTTGCGTTCTCCATTTTGCCTGTTGATTTCATAAAAAAGAGTATAGAAATCTTTATTTTTGCGATATCTTAATTTGAAAGGATTAACTGATGAATTACACGCATCGATTTTTGCTTTTGTTCTCTTATCCATTCTCAACTCCTAAAATTAAAGTAAAACAATTGACATATAATGTAGATAAAATTCAGTGTCAATGAAATAGAGAGTGAAGTTATGTCAAATGAATTTGTGGCTAAATATGTGGCTAATTTTTTCAAAAAAGAAATAAAGTGAGTAAAAACGAATATTAGCTAACTCACTAAATAGCAAGAGATAAGCCTATATGTAAAAAGGGGTGAAATGCAAATAAACCTTCAGGGTTCAAATCCCTACGTCTCCGCCATTTTGTGTTATGATTTGACAGAAAATGAGAATGATTAAAAGTTAAAAACCTTAAAATATAATAAAGAATATTGCTGGTAATTAGGAGAATTTTATGTTTGAAGTGGAAATTAAAATTGATGGAATTCATCGAAAAAAGATGATTTATGCGACATCAAAAACAATTAAAGAAATTGAAGTAGATATTGGTTTATCGCCGAACTACATTGCAGTAAAAAAGAAAAACAAATACGCAAATTTTAACGATGAAATCAACACTGATACAAAAATAGATTTTATTAATTCGCACTCTGCCGAAGGTCTATTTATTTATCAAGATACAGCAATTTTTATACTTTGTTGTGCATTTCATAAGCTCTTTATGGGTAATAAATTAGTAATAGAACATTCGATTGGTGACGGCGTTTATATGGAGAATTTCAGTAAAACATTTTCAGAAAATGATGTCCAAAATTTGCAAATTGAAATGTCCAAAATAGTTGCTGAAAAATTGGAAATTGAAGAAATTCTATTGGATCCACAAAAAGCAACTGAGATTTTTCAAAAATTTAACCGCAAAAGAGTGTTGAAGAATATTCGTTTTAACAAAATGAAATTTGTGAAATGTGGCGAATATTATGATTATTTTTTGCGTAAATTAGCCCAAAATACATCTTTGATTTCGGCGATAAAATTGGAATATCATTCACCTGGTTTGATTTTGAGATTCCCCAAAACAAATGATTTGCAAATCAACAAAAATCGTACTTTTCCGCGTAAATTATTTGCAGCTCATCAAGAGCACGATAAATGGTTAGATATACTAAATATGCATTATGTAAGCTCGCTTAACGATGCAATAAACGACTATACAGCGAAAAACTTAATTCAAGTGGAAGAGGCTCTTCACGAAAAAAAAATCGTCAATATTGCAAATGACATTTCTCAAAAAAAAGATGCAAAATTGATTTTAATTGCTGGGCCTTCTTCATCTGGAAAAACAACTTTTGCGAAAAGATTGTCTATTCAACTTCAAGTGAATGGAGTAATTCCCAAAATTATTGGTATGGACGACTATTTTTTACCACGAAAATGGACACCAAAAAAGAAAAATGGTGAGTATGATTTTGAGAGCATTCAAGCACTTGACTTAAAACTTCTAAATCAAAATTTGATGGGTTTGATGAACGGTGAAGAGGTGAACATTCCAAAATATGATTTTTTGACGGGGACTCGAAATGATAATTATCGCAAAATGCAAATTGGTGAAAATGAGATTGTTATTATGGAAGGAATTCACGGTTTGAACGACAAATTAACCTATTCGATTCCGTTTAATCAAAAAATAAAAATTTATGTAAGTGCACTTAATAATTTGAATATTGATTGCCATAACCGCATTGCCACTACGGATTCGCGTAAATTTCGTCGTTTAGTACGCGATTTTAAATTTCGTGGACACAAACCAGAAATAACTCTAAATATGTGGAGATCGGTGCGAAGTGGGGAAGATGTGAATATTTTTCCATTTCAAGAAAATGCGGATTATATGTTCAATAGCATACTTACTTACGAATTGGCAGTTTTGAAAAAGTACATTTTGCCACTTCTCAAAAGCGTTTCGGACGAATCGGAAAATTATTCAGAGGTGCAAAGATTGATTGAAATTTTAGGACATTTTTACAATATTCAAGATGATTTGGTGCCTTCAAATTCTATTTTGCGCGAATTTATTGGTGGTGGAATTTTTGAATATTAATTTAGGAAAATCCACCGAACATTGAAATTGAAATGCCTTCCAGTGATTTTTTCACCAAATAATTGAGAGGAATTTGTCAAATTTATGGCGGTTGTACTTAATTCAAAAAACTTTGTGATTTGAAATTTCAAAGCAGCGTTTAAGTGTGAGTCTCCAGAAAGACGAATGTGATTTAAATCGAGTGTTATATTATTGTTATGTTTCATTAGATAAGTAATTTCAATTTTATTTTGCGTTTGGAATGTTTCCGTTAAACTGGCGAATTTGATATTTTTTTCATCCAAAATAAGGTAATTGTTTATTTTTAATTGTAAAATAAAAAACTTCATTTTGAATTTATTTTTAAATTCGTAAAAATAATTCTTATTTTTGTAGCCAATCGAAAATTGGTTGTTCCATAAATTAATTCCACAAAACGCATAATCGGTAAAATAGCCAACATTTGTCGAAATTTTTTCGTTGATATGTATTGTAAATTTTGAAGTAGCTTGATAGTCATTTTCATTGTTGAAATAACCAAAATTTGAAAATTTGAAATTTGAAAATTTGGATTTGTGATTTAAACTAAAAATTGAAAAAAGTGAGTCTCCCCAAAATTGTTCAAAAGTTGCATTTAATAAATGTTTATTCGTTGTAACTTCTTTATTTATCATCATTTCGTAAAGTTGTCTTCGTTCTGAATCTACTTTATAAAATTCAGAATGTACCCCAAAATTAACAAAATCATTTTCCCAAATTATGGCATTTTCAGCAAATTTAATTGTGTCCAAAATGCTATTTTGAAGAAATTTGATTTCGGCAATATTTTGATCAAAAGTAGAATTATAAAAATGTAAATTACCAAAATCAAAATGGTAAAATAAGTGCAAATCAAAATTTTTCGATTTTTCATTTTTATTGAACCAATTTCCACTTTGTGCCAAATAACTAATTTCGATCCCGCTGTTTTTTAAACCGAAAACATTACCTTTCGAAAATTTTACAAAAGCGTGTTTCATCTCTTCATCACCGAGCCCCAAAAAAGTTTCGGTAATCGGGATATTATTGTCATAATTTGATTTGCGGAAATCGACAAAGTTTCTTGAAATATCAGTTCGATAATGCGGTGCAAAGTCTTGTAAAATCTGAATGCTTTGTGTTTTAAACGGAATTATAGAAAATCCATTTTTATGAAAATATAAATTCTTATTTGGCGAAAATAAGTGAAAATTTTCGCGAAAAATTAAATTAAGAAAATCAAATTCACTGAAATTTGAAATTTGCAAACTATCAACAAAATTTTGTGGATTATTTGCAAAAATATTGATGGAAAAAACGATGAGAAAAACTGCTAAAATAATTTTCATAACCAACCTTTCTTTTTTTGTTCTTTTATCGTCAGAGCTATCTGTTCATTGAGATTATTTTCTGTTTTGATTTCCAAGATGTTTTCTGTTTTTTGTGAATTTACAAGCCAAAAATTTTCGCGTAATTCTTTACATTTTTCTAAATTTATGATTGGAAGCTTTCGCTGGAAAAACTGATTGAAAAACGCAAAAACTTGTAAAACAAAAATTGGGATTTTAATTGTAATATAATTTGAGCTAAGCTGTTTTGCCACAGTTTTGGCAAATTCATTTTGTGACAAAAATCTACTATTCGCTGCAAAGAAAATTTCACTAAACGCGTTGTTATTACCCAAACTTTTGATAATAATATTCACTAAATCATCAATGTAAATTAGATTAAAATGTTTTTCACGAAAGCCAATTGATATTGTGAAATGTGATTTTATCATTTTGAAAAATTGGAGAAAAGCTTTATCATTTGGACCAAAAACAGAGACAGGACGAATAATTGTCCAATTTTTCTTAATTTTAGTTTGGATTAAATTTTCTGCCAAAAGTTTACTTTTACCGTAAATGGTTTTTGGTGAGTTAGCATCACTCTCTTTTTGGGGAGATTTTATGTCGATTGCTGGTCCCGAAGCAGCTTGGCTACTAATAAAAACGAATTGTTTCAAATTTGTAGATGCGTTAAAAATATTAATTAATTTATTAGTTAAATCTACATTTGCACTTTGCATTTGTTGCCAATTTTTCGCTTTTGTGCGTGCCGCAATGTGAACCAGTATTTCTCCTTGCGTTAAAATGGTTTTTAACTGTTTTTCATCATTATAATCGACAAAAATAATGCTTGCATTTTCGGGTAAAAATTCTGTATTTGCTCCTTTTCTGACCAATCCAATTGGTTCAAAATTTTGCATCTGCAACTCTTTCATCAAAGAGCTACCGACAAATCCATTTGCACCCGTTACAATAATTTTTTTCATGAATGCTAAAATCTCTTTTTCGGTAATTAGGTCAAATGGTTTATCAAAATGAAATGGGAAATTATGCTAATAATATGAAATTTAATAATTTAGTTGACAATAACATTTCCTAAAAAAGTGATGCTTTAAATGTTTCTATCATTAAATAAAAGGCAAAATAATGTTTTAAATGGAACGGAAAGTGCGTTTGCAAAAAATAATAATAAAATAAAAAAATAGGAGATTCAAAATGAAAAAAATTAGTTTAATTTTGGCAATTGTGATGTCATTAAGTTTGTTTGCAAATCAGCTTACTCACCAAATGACACCAGCAGAGGAAGCACGAAAAGATGAAATCGGAAGAAATTTTTATGAGACAAATCCACCAACTGGAATGGTGCGTAACATTGCTGAATTTGAGCCGATGGAAGGAGTTCTCATTCGCTATTCTTTTGGTATCAATTATGATGTAATTGCTGAAATGTCTGAAAATGTAATGGTAACAACTGTTGTTACAGGACAAAGCCAGCAAAATACGGTTACTGCTTCTTATCAATCAAATGGAGTGAACTTAGCGAATTGTAATTTTTTGTATGCAGCTTCCGATTCATATTGGACGCGAGATTATGGTCCATGGTACATTGCGACCGGCGGTGATGTGAGCATCGTAAATTTTCCGTACAATCGTCCGCGACCAAATGACAACGATATTCCGATTGAGATGGCAAATTTTTTGAACATCGATCTTTATGGAATGGATGTTATCCACACAGGTGGAAATTATATGACAGACGGTATGGGGAAGAGTGCCTCAACAGATTTAGTTTGGGAAGAAGAATCCCAATCTCAAGCACAAATTTTGCAAAAAATGGAAGATTATTTGGGTATTACTGAATACCATGTTGTCGCCGATCCAAATAACACCTACATTGATCATATTGATTGCTGGGCAAAATTTCTCGATGTGGACAAGATTCTCATTCGTTCAGTTTCAGCAAGTCATGCGCAATACGACGAAATTGAAGCAGTTGTTACTTACTTTGCAAACCAGACTTCTTCCTACGGCACGCCTTACGAAATCCATCGCGTTTATACTCCGCAAGACCAACCTTACACAAACTCACTTATTTTGAATAATAAAGTTCTCGTGCCGATTACTGGTTCCAGTTGGGATGCTGATGCTCTGCAAACTTACGAAGAGGCAATGCCAGGTTATGAAGTTTTGGGATTTACCGGCAGTTGGGAATCTACCGATGCACTTCATTGTAGAACAAAAGGAGTAGCAGATCGCGAAATGCTCTACATTCGTCACATTCCGATGGAACAAAATGCACCGGTTGGAGTGGCTTACGAAATTGAAGCTGAACTTACTTCTTACAGTAATGAAGCAATCAATTCAGCAACAGTTTATTACAAAATTAATGGTGGAAATTATACAACAATTCAGATGAGTGAAATAGGAGAAAATATCTATTCTGCTACTATTCCAGCTCAAACGGCGGGAAGTGAAATTGCATATTACATCAATGCAGTTGATGGTTCGGATGACAATTTTAGCCACCCGTTTATAGGTGCACCAGATCCACATATCTTCTACGTTGGTGGACCAACTCCACCCGAATTAAGCGTAAATCCTTCCGAACTTAATGTTGCAATTACTCCAAATGAAATGCTTACTGAAATTATTGAACTTACCAATGTTGGTGGTGGGGAAATTAATTATAATCTTAATCTGATCGAAACAACTCAATCTAGAAATATCTATGTGACTATTGTTTGTGATGGTGGCGATTGGCAATCCGAAATAAGTTGGGAAATTGCTACTTCAAGTGGAACGGTTATCGCTGTTGGTGGGGCACCTTATAATGGATCCATAATTCTTATAAATGGTGTTTACACCGTTGAAGCAGAAGATTCTTATGGTGATGGTTGGAATGGGAATTATCTTATCATTGCCGATGCAGATGGAAATGAATATTTGAATTATACTTTGAATAGTGGTTCTTCCGGTTCCACAACTTTTGAAATTGATGTTGTTGACCCAATCTCATGGGTCTCTGTAACGCCAGAAAGTGGTAGTTTGCTAACAAATGAAACTGACGAAATTTCTGTTAATTTCAATTCGACAGGAATTGAAAATGGAACCTACACAGCTAATCTTGTTATTGCCGATGACCGTCGTATTGAAACGATTATCCCATTAACAATGACGGTTTCCAATCAACAAATTATTTACGGTGATGTAGATGGAAACGGTGAAGTTCAAGCATTTGATGCTTCGCTCACTTTACAAAATGTAGTTGGAATGGTAGATTTTACGGAAGCACAAACAACTGTTGCCGATGTAGATGGAAATGGTCAAATCCAAGCTTACGATGCTTCTTTAATCTTACAATTCGTAGTGGGTATTATTAATGAATTTCCTGTAGAATAATAAACAGGAGAAATAAATGAAAAAATATATTTTAGGGGTTTTAGGAGTATCATTTTGTTTTGCACAATTTGAGAATGTTCCAGAAAATGAAAATATCATATTACTGGTTGGACCTGACAATTATTACCAAAGTTCAGTTGAAGAGACTATGCGACAGAATCCCCAAATTTAATGACTAAATGCCAAGGGGAAACGATATTCCCTTGGGGG
>JABGOP010000007.1 GCA_018645365.1 Candidatus Cloacimonadota bacterium | reverse complement strand
TCTTCTTTAACTTCTACTACTTCTTCTTTAACTTCTACTACTTCTTCTTTAACTTTTTTTTCTTTTTTGGCTGTTTTTTTCTGGTGTTTTTCTTGAACTATCGCCAAATGTGCGTCCACATAATCTTGCAATTCATTTTTTTCTCTTGCAAAGAAGTATGCTTTTACACTAAGAATTAACCTTCTGTTTTCCAGATCTAATTCAATAATTTTAAGCGGAAGCTCTTCGTTTAGTTTGAAGGCATCGCCAGATCTTTTTAAGTCTGGAATGGCTAAATGTGATAATGGAATAAAGCCTTCAACAGTATAGTCGTCAACTTCGATGTCCACCAAAACGCCTTTTGAAATCACTTTCACAATTTTTGCTTTAAGTTCTGCATTAATTGGTAGTTTTTTGTCAAGATTATTCCAAGGATCTTCGTTCAATTGCTTAATCCCGAGTGCAATGCGATGTAAAGTTTTGTCGATAGAAAGGACTTTAACTTTAATGGTTTCGCCAACTTTCAAAACTTCTTTTGGATGATAAATTCTTTTTGTCCAAGATATATCAGAAATATGAATTAGACCTTCAATGTTGTCTTCGATTCCAATGAAAACGCCGAAAGGAGTTAATGTTTTCACAACGCCCTCAATTTCAGTATCGACTGGATACTTTTGGTCTACCATAAGCCATGGATTTGGTTCCATTTGTTTGATTCCAAGAGAGATGCGTTCGTCTTCTTTTGAAATATTTAAAACGATAGCTTTAACTGTTTCGCCAACTTTCAATATTTGTTTTGGATGATTAACTTTTTTTGTCCAACTTAATTCTGAAACATGCACAAGCCCTTCCACACCGGCTTCCAATTCGATGAAAGCACCGTAGTTTGTGAGGTTTACAACCTTACCATCCACGATAGTTCCTTCTGGATATTTTGCTTCAATGTTTTGCCAAGGATGGGGAACTAATTGTTTTAGCCCAAGCGAAACTCGTAAACTTTCTTCGTTGTATTTCAAAATTTTTACTTTGATTTTATCGCCGATGTTAAGCATATCTGATGAGTGTTTTATGTGCCCCCAGCTCATATCGGTAATGTGAAGTAAGCCGTCGATTCCACCTAAATCTACAAATGCGCCGTAATCGGTAATGTTTCTGACTTCACCGTCGTGCTCTGAACCTTCGACTATTTTATCACGCAAACTTTTGATGCGTTCTTCGCGTTCACGTACAAGAACATCTCGTCTCGAAATGACGATATTTCTCTTCTCTTTATCTAAATTAATTACTTTAAAATCATGTTCTTTACCAATAAATTGGTCTAAATTTGGAATTGGTTTAAGTGATATTTGTGAACCTGGTAAGAATGCTTCGATACTGAGAATATCCACAATCATTCCACCTTTGATGCGGCGTTTATATATCCCTTTAACTGTTTCTCCAGCGGCTTGTTTTTGCTCTAGTTCTTCAATGTGTAGATAGAAATCAGCTTTCTTTTTTGACAATCGTAATTTACCAGAGTCATCTTCCAAAGAGTCGATAAAGACGTTAATAATGTCATCTTTTTTTGGAATGTTGTTTGTGTTGAATTCTTTTACAGCGATTGGACTAGCAGATTTGTAGCCGATGTCCACATAAATGTTGCGCTCGTTTACATCTACGACAGTACCTTTGATGATGTTACCTTTTTTGAATTTGCTGTCATGTTCGCTGAGAAGAGTAGCCATTGTCTCTTCTTTTGTTTTGGTAGTAGTTTTTTTTACTGCTACTTTTTTTGTTTTTTGAACCTTTTTTGTTGGTTGTTTTTTCGCTTCTTTTTTCACTTCTTTTTTCACTTCTTTTTTTACTTCTTCCACTTTTACTTCTTCTTTTACTTCGATAGGATCGCTTTCTACTTTTTCATTTCGATCGTTAAACATCACATTTCCTCCTTAGAATCCGGGAATTTCCTCAATTTTTTCGACATTACCGTTCACATTTCCCATAATTTCGATAACCTTATTATACACTTCCACAATTACCCAGTCTGGGGTGGAAGCACCCGCTGTTAATCCAACTTTTTCAATCTTGGAAAACCAACTATCTTCAATTTCAGTAGCTGTTTCAACATGGTGTGTCTTTACAAATTTTGTGCTAATTTTGGCAAGCATTTTTGTGTTTGAACTATTTTTACCACCAATCACAATCATCAAATCGCTCTCTTTTGCTAATTCCAAAGTCGATATTTGGCGTACGCTAGTTGCCTTACAAATGGTGTTTATTACTCGCATTTCAGTACATTGTGGCAAGAGTGCATCAACTAAATTTTGGAAATCTTCAAAACGGCGTGTAGTTTGTGAAATAATTCCAACTTTCTGGAATTTTGTGGTTGGTAATTCATCTGCTTTTGCTACCACAATCACATTCTTTTGTGCATAGGAACGGAGTGCGATTACTTCGGGGTGATTTTTGTCGCCCAAGATAATGACTTGATAATTTTGTTTGCTCAATTCTTCGGCGTATTGTTGCGTTTTGGAAACATACGGACAGGTAGCATTAATAAGTTCTACACCATTTTTTTCTAAATGTTCCATCACATTTTTTTCGATGCCATGCGAACGAATAATTGTGGTTCTATGATTAATTTCTACAATGTCATCGATATGCACGATGTTTTCATTTTCCAGTTTTTTTACCATTTGTGGATTGTGAATGATTGGTCCCAAAGTCACAATGTTTTTGTTTTGTTTTGCCGCTTCAAAAGCCATATTTATTGCTCTTTTTACGCCAAAGCAGAAGCCAGAGTTTTTTGCAATTCTAACACTCATTCTCTAATTCTCTGATTTTTTGCATGGTAAATTCGGCAATTTCACGATAGGTATCTTTCATTCTTTCTTTTTCTTCAAATTGCGAGATTAGTATTTTTTCACCGATGACTATTTTCAAACTTTCCATTCTGAAAAAAGACTTTAGCCAATTTGATGGATATTGAATGAAAATTGGCACAATGTTTTTTTGGGTTTCAAACGAAATTTTGCCAATGCCGGCTTTCACATTGGTAGATTTTCTAGTTCCTTCCGGGAAGATCATCAAAGAGTATCCATTTGTTAATGCATTTTGAGCGGTTTTAATGGCAGTTCTGTCAATTTTTCCGCGTTTAATTGGAATACAATTTAAATAACGCAAAAGTTTCCCAAAAAGAGAATTTTTGAAAAGTTCAAATTTTGCTAAAGTGTAAATTTCTCTTTTGAAGGCACTACCAATAAATGGCGGATCAAGGAAGTGAATATGATTTGGTGCGATTATTGAACCTTCAATACTGTCAAACCTATCATTGTTAATGATTTTGTAATTCCAAAAAACACGCATTATGCCTCGAATAGATGATGTGATAATATTGTAAAAAAATCTCATTTTTTATCCTTTTTTTGTTTTATTTTTTGCAGAATAAATTGAACTTGCTCTTCGATGGTTAAATTGCTGTTATCGATTGGAATGGCATCTGTTGCTCGTTTTAGCGGTGAGATTTCTCTTTTTGAATCGTTGTTATCTCGCCAGATTAATTCTTTTTCGACTTCGTCAAGATTGAGGATTTCACCTTTTTTTTTTGCTTCTTTCCAGCGTCTCATTGCTCTTGTTTTTACGTCTGCCACCATAAAAAATTTAAAATCTGCATTTGGGAAAACAACAGTTCCAATGTCTCGACCATCCATAATTACTCCACCATTTTCACCGATTTTTCTTTGTAAATCTACCATCTTTGTTCGTACTATTCCGATGGTAGCAATTTCAGAAGCAAGTTTAGTTATATCTGCTTCACGAACACGTTTTGTGACATTTATATCATTCAGAAATAGTTGATTTCCATTTTGTGAATATTCAATTTCAACTTTTATTTTTTCGAGCATTTTAGCTAATTTTTCATTGTCTTTCAGATTTATGTTTTCCGTTAAAGTATTCAGTGCACAAGCACGGTACATAGCACCAGTGTCAATGTAGATGTATGCCATTTTTTTTGCCAAAATTTTGGCAGTGGTACTTTTTCCCGAAGCACCAGGTCCATCAATTGCGATAATGTATTTTTTCATAAATTTTCCTTTAAAATTGGTATGATAAGCTTAAAATGTTATCCTCAAATTTTAGGTGTAATTTCTCTTTTTTTTCTGTAAAATCAGTAAGATGTGCATCCACAAAAGCATCAGCGGCAGAAAGAAATATTACAGTGCCGAGCCAAAACAGGTCACTTTGTTGTTTGTTAGAGGAGTTTAGATAATTTTCATAGTCGTTGGTATTATTTGAAAGTTGATAATTTTCATAATATTTTTCTGCTTCTAAATGGTGATAAACAGAGAGACCAATGAGGCTACTTTCCAAAATGAAAATTGCACCCCCTTTCCAATAGTTTTGGTTGTAGAGTTGTCCACCGCCTGGAATAAAAGTGGAAAGTGCAGCTGCTTTTAGTGGTTTTTTCTCAATTTCGGCGTTGAGAACGGTAAACAAAAGCAAAAATCCAATTAAAATTTTAGACCATTTTTTCATCTAATTTTCCATCAAAAGATTTTTTAAATGTTGCAAAATTATTTGCTAAAATCGCGTTTCTGGCATCAGTAACTAATTCCAAATAAAAGTGTAAACTGTGTATTGATGCAAGTTGCATTGCCAAAAATTCATTTACATTGAAAAGGTGACGAATGTAAGCACGACTGAAATTTTGGCAGGCATAACATTCACATTCTGCGTCAATTGGTCTAAAATCTTCTTTATAGCGTGCCGATTTTATAATCATTTTTCCATTTCTGGTAAAGATGGTGCCTTTGCGTGCGTTCCTGGTTGGCATTACGCAATCGAACATATCCACGCCATTTGCGATGTTATCTAATAAATCTTGTGGAGTGCCGACGCCCATCAGGTAGCGTGGTTTATTTTGTGGTAAAATTGAGTCGAGAAACTTGGTGATACGCAACATATCTTCTTTGTTTTCACCAACGGCTAATCCTCCAATTGAGTAGCCAGGAAAATTCATTTCCATTAATTTTTTGGCACTTTCTTCGCGTAAATCCTCGTAAATTCCACCTTGAACAATTCCAAAGAGAGATTGTTTTTCGGGGAATTTGTGTGCTAATTTTCCGCGTTTTGCCCATTTCAGAGTCGTCTGTAATGAATCTGCCACATATTTTTTGGTGGCTGGAAATGGTGGGCATTCGTCGAATGACATGATGATGTCAGCTCCTATTGCGTTTTGGATTTCAATCACTTTTTCGGGTGTAAAAAAGTGGTAACTGCCATCGATATGAGATTGGAATTTTACTCCCTCAGGCGTAATTTTACGCAAATCTGATAAACTCATCACCTGAAATCCACCGCTATCGGTTAAAATTGGTTTTTGCCAATTCATGAAACTGTGTAATCCACCGGCTTTTTTGATTAACTCGTGGCCGGGTCGTAAGTAGAGATGATATGTATTTCCCAAAATAATCTGTGCTTTTACATCGTCGTGTAAATTTTTGGGTGTCAAAGTTTTCACCGTCCCACGCGTTCCAACTGGCATAAAGATAGGTGTTTTTATTTCGCCGTGTGGTGTTTTTACGATGCCAGCTCTTGCATTTCCACTTTTTGCTTCCAATTTAAAAATACTCATGTTATCGCCTTGTTTCATGTTGTTTAATTGATGAATTTCGAAAATAAATTCTCGAAAGGTCATTCCAAAAAGCGAATATCATCAAAAATAGAAGTAGTAGCATTCCTATTTTTTGTAACATAAATTGAATGTTTTTGGGAAGGATTTTGCCACGAATTCCTTCCACGAAGCAGAAAAATATTAAGCCACCATCCAGAATTGGAATCGGCAAAAGATTCATCACCATCAAAATAATACTAATGGTTGCGATAAACATTAATGTGTCACTAACTCCTTTTTTTGCATACTGTTGAGATATTGTGTAAATCATTACTGGCCCGCCAATATTAGATTTTAAAGTTTGTGGATTAGCAATTAATTTGAATAGCATTGCATAATTTGTAGCAACAACATTCACAGAAGTTAAAATGCCAAATTTTGTTGCTTCGAGGAGATTGTATTTCTCGTGGATTATGGTGGAAAATGGCTGAATGATGCCAATGATTTTTCGATTATCAATAAGATTTGTATCTAAATTTACTGTTTTTTTAAAAATTTCAGCATCTCTTTTGATTGTTAAAATTACTTTTTCAGTAGTACTTTTGCCGATTGCATTTCGCATTTCATACCAGTCGCTAACGGTGATTTCATTAACTGCCAAAATTTCATCATTTTGCATTAAACCAGCTTTATAGGCGGGTAAGCCAGGTGTTACTTCGCCAATTTTAGCCGTCACAGCTGGCAAAAAATCAGATAACCAATTTTCTTTTGAAATTTCGTCAGTTTCGATAAAAATGATTTCACCATTTCGCTCAATTTGAAAATTATCAATTTCATTTTCGTTTGTAAATTTGATGATTTGGGTCCAACTTTCCACATTGTTACCATTTACATTTAAAAGCAAATCGTTACTTTGGAAAATAGCGTTTTCTGATTTTCCGATAATTGGCAGATTGTCCTCATAACTTTTTCCGAGAGCGAACGAGAAAATGAAAATTAAAATAGCAAAAATAAAATTGGCAAAAGGTCCAGAAAATGCAATGATAGCCCGTTGCCACCATTTTTTTGCGTGGAAAGAATCTGTATCAGATTTTTGTTCATCAGGATTTTCACCTTTCATTTTTAAATAACCACCGAGTGGGATTGCAGAAACTCGAAATTCGGTTTTCTGGGAGGTGAAAGAAAATAATTTGGGACCAAACCCAATCGAAAATTTTTCCACTTCCACTCCGAAAAAACGGGCGGCAATGAAATGTCCAGCTTCGTGGACCAAAACCAAAACGCCAAAAACTAAAATTGCTCCGATAATACCGATAATAAACTCCAAAAAAATTTTTGCAATTCCGATTTTTTTGCTTTTAAGGTCAAGTTATTTAATCTAATTGTGATATTTTTGGTTGACATCTTGCGGTAAAATTTCGATTGGAACTGAAAGGTGAGGATTTGAAGTGAGAAAAATATTCGTATGTTTGATAATTTTATTTGTAACTATTTCGTGCGTGAAAAATGAAACTGAAATTAATTTTTCTAAAATTAAAAAAATAGCAAAAGAGAAAGATTCGTTTGCTTATAAAACGGGCAAATTGGAAAAAGGTGAAACTTTGGCAAATGCATTAATAAACGATGGTTTAGCCAATGGAACTGCCTATAAATTTGCTAATCAATTAGATGAAATATTCAGTTTGCGGTACGCTCAACCAAACGATAAATATTTCGTAAAATTAGATACTTTAAACGAAGTTGTCGAGATTGCATTTCAGCCAAACGAAATTTATACATATTGGGTTTTTCGCGATTCTGCCCGAAATTTTACGACCAAAATAGATACTTTGCAATTAGCAAAAAAAATTAGTTTTTGCGAAAGTGAAATCAATTCATCTTTATGGAATGCAATGATAAATGCTGGCGAAAAACCAGCTCTCATTATGATGTTAACTCAGATCTTCCAATGGGATATTGATTTTTTCATCGATCCGCAAAAAGGTGATAAGTTTAAACTTATTTTTGAAAAATACACAAATGCCAATGGTAAATTTGTGCAATACGGCAAAATATTAGTCGCAAATTACGAGAGTAAAAAAATAGATGAAACGGCCTATTTTTTCAAAACAAAAGACGGAACTGAAAAATATTACGATAAAAATGGGAAATGTTTCCAAAAAGCATTTTTGAAATCTCCTTTAAATTACAAACGCATAACATCAACTTTCGGCAGCCGTTACCATCCAATTCGTAAAAAAAGTATTTTCCATAATGGCGTGGATTACGCGGCGAGCTACGGTACACCCGTGGAAGCTGCTGCAGATGGAACGGTAATCCATTGTGGTTGGAAAGGCGGTCATCCAACGGTGAATGGACGCAAAGGTGGCTACGGGAAAACAGTGATGATTCGGCATTCAAATGGCTATAAAACTCTTTATGGGCATTTGAGTAAATATGGGAAATATAAAGTTGGTAGTCGCGTAAGTCAACACGATGTAATAGGTTATGTTGGGTCAACAGGGCTTTCCACTGGTAACCATTTGCATTATACTATTTATCATCACGATAAGGCGATTAATCCGTTGAAACTGAAAAATGTTTCGGGACCACCAATTCCCAAAAATGAAATTAAAAAGTTTAAATTGGTTGCAGATAGTTTGAAAATGATGTTGAAAGAGTAAATTTATTGACAATAAAGCGTCTTGATTTGTTTTTGCAGTCACGAGAAATAAGTTACGAAAAAATAAAAAAAAGGAGTAATTTTATGAAGTTTACCTTTTTAAAGACGGGATTAATCCTGTTTTTGTTGGTTTTTTTCTTGTTCCCAATTACCACTCACGCAGCAATTGATGAAGCTGAATTTATCGTTCAAGATTTATCGGTTGAAGATGTGAAGTATGACGATGGAACTGGATTGAAACTAACTTGGGAACCGCTTCCAAAAGAGAAGAGAATTATCGAATATCGCATTTATCGTGGTGTTACGACAGATACTCTTTTCTACATCGGTCGAATCGATGTGAATGTAAAAACTGGAGTTTCCAGTGCGACGATGAGTTATTTTGACAAGGATTGGAATTTCTTTGCCGACTTAACTTCACCATCGAAATTAAAGAGGGAAAAAGGGCAATCTAAAGATGGTGTTCTTTTTCAAGGTATTCCGAGGGACATCAATGTTTTAGGTCCAGAATTAGAGAATTATACGATTCTTTCGATAATTCCCGAAAAAGATTTTTATTACAAAAAAGAAAAAGTTGAACACATTGTTGAAAATGATACGACAGCGGCAGATACAACCAATTATTCCGGTTTGAAATTGCGTAATTTCTCAACTCTTTTGAAGAAATTGATTCCAAAAAAGGAATATTTTTACACAGTGGTGGCAGTGAATGAGGCACGTCGTTATTTTCCACAAGCAAAAATTGTTTCTGGAAAAGCGTTTAACGATGCTCCCGAAAAACCAAAAAAACTTTATCCTGTTTTTGTAGAAGATTTGAAACAGCTTAATTTTGAGTGGACAAATCCACAGAAAAGTAGCGACCTTGCTTATTTTTGTATATACAAATTACGAAAAAAAGATTTAAGTAAATTCCAAAAAGCAGTTGAAAATGGGGAAGATGAAAATTCCGCAGAATTGCTTTTTGTGAAAATGACAACAGTTCCTAATTCTGATACAGAAAATTATGCTATAATCGACATTGCAAATGGTATAATTTTTGACGAAGATTTTGGAATTGATACAAAAATAAATGCAAATGAATTAGACGACTATTATTTCCTCTATTCGTTTGTGGATTACCATAACCAAGAGACCTATTCTGATGTTTTCGAAGTTGAACATTGCAATTCTGATGTTTTGCCGATAATTCCAGCTTTCAAAGTGGTGGACAGAATTGACGATAAGGGCGATTATAATACAATTTTTTGGGGAGATCCAGCCGTTAAATTAGTTGGTTCTACTTATCAAAATCAAACGAAAACAAAACTTTTGGTAGCTTACGAAACTTACACAAATTCTTCTAAAAAAATGAAAAATATTCATTTTGAAGTTTCGGACGAAAATGGCGAAATTATTCAAACGATTAATGAATTTTTTATCGACAATAAAATTTTGGTAGAAATTCCCGAAAATTTGAAAAAGATAAATTTCAAAATAATTTTAGAAGGTTATGAAAACTACGAAATTCAACAACAACTGGTTTATAATGAGACGACTAAATCGTTGAAACCAGCTACCGCTTTCGTGAATGATGGCGATTTGGAAAAGTTCAGTTATGCAGTTTACAAGAAGAATTATCTGGATGATGAATTTGAAATTACCAAAAAACTTTCAGGTTTGCAACGCGAGTATGATGATAAAATCAAATACGAAAAAGACCATTACAAAGTTCCGAAGATTTTTGACGCTGACAAAAAGTTGATTTATGTGGCTCCGTCTTTTGAAACTTATGATTTTGAAGGTGATTCGAGTCTAGTTGTAAATCTTTTTAAACTCAATAAAAAAGAGGTAAAAAGGTATGATAAAGCACGCCATTTTGCGAAAAGATCTTACCAATACAAAATGGTTGTTACAGATGGAGAAGGGCACTTCGTTGAATCATTAGTTTACGAAAATGAAGGCGTAAAATATTTTTTTCCAAAACCAAATTGGGTGAAAAGAACCATGCTTCCAGCTCTTATTGCTGGTCTCATTTTTGGATTGTTAGTTTTCATGTTAATCTTGAAAGCAAAAACTGGACACGATTTTTATGTACGTCCAATTGCTGGAATTGAAGAGATAGACAATGCCATAGGTAGAGCAACCGAAATGGGTAAGCCGATTTTGTTTGTGCCAGGTTTTACCGGAATTTCTGATGTAGCAACGCTTGCTTCATTGGCTATTTTGGGTAGAGTTGCCAAAAAAGCGGCAGAATACGACACAAAAATACTCGTGCCAATTGGTGTTCCACTCGTGCTCCCAATTGCACAAGAGGTTGTGAAAGAAGCTCATTACGAAGCTGGTCGACCAGATACTTACGATAAAAATAGCGTATTTTTCATAACTACTTCTCAATTTGCGTATGTGGCTGGTATAAACGGAATTATGATTCGTGAAAAAGTGGCGACTAACTTCTTTATGGGAATGTTCTTCGCGGAAGCTTTGATTATGGCAGAAACAGGTGCTGCAACTGGTGCTATTCAGATTGCTGGAACCGATGCTATCACGCAATTACCATTCTTTATTACGACTTGCGATTATACTTTAATTGGTGAAGAACTTTATGCAGCAAGTGCATATTTGGCGAGAAATCCGCTTCAAATGGGTACATTGAAAGCAGTTGATTATTTTAAACTTATTATTATTATTTCCGTTGTAGCGGGAACTTTACTTTCCACATTGCATTTGACTTTCTTTATAAATGCATTGCCGGAAAAATAGGAGGATAGATGAAAAGACAAATTCCTTTAATGATTGTAATAATCTTGGGATTCTTATTTGTGGGACATACATTTATTCCACATAAATATTCCATCGATTTTTACGATTGGTTTATCAGTTGGACAAAAGCAATTTCACCTTTTGCAGTCGCACTCGGTGTGATGAGTTTGTGGATGGTTCATGGTACGAAAGTTACCAGAAAAGCACCAAATTGGCAGTACAGTTTAGTTACTTTGGTAGCATTAGTTTTTACCGCATTTGCTGGTTTTATGTGGGGCACAAATGAAGGAACTCCATTTATGTGGTTGTTTAAAAATGTGCAATTGCCGATGAGTGCAACGATGTTTTCTCTTTTGGCATTCTACATCTCTTCGGCGGCATATAAGGCATTTAGAGCGCGTTCACCAGAAGCAACAGTTTTACTTGTTGCTGGCATTATTGTGATGCTCGGACAGGTACCGATTGGTGCAATGATTTCCAAATGGATTCCTGAAACAGCAACTTGGATTTTGAATGTGCCAAATCTTGCTGCGAAAAGAGGCATTATGACAGGCGTTGGACTCGGTATGACAGCAGTTTCCTTGAAAATTTTGCTTGGTATTGAAAGAACTTATTTAGGTGGAGGTGATTAATGAAAATTTTTGCAAAAATACAATCACTTGACAGAAGATATATCTACATTATTGTAGCTCTATCGATTATTATTCCGTTATTAATTCCATTTAATAGCCGAATTGATACAACAAAACCAACAGAAGATGTTTATCAAATGATTGATTCTTTTGCTGGCAAACCGAACAAAGCTATTTTGATGAATTTTTCACATAATGCATCTACTCTGGCAGAATTATTTCCAATGGAAGTGGCTGTTTTACGCCATTGTTTTGAACGCGATGTAAAAGTGTTTACTCTTTGCTTTATGCCAGATACAGCCCCTCTTGTAGATTATGCTATCAACACTGCGAAAGAGGATTTTCCAAACATTAAAGCAGGTGTGAATTATTGTAACTTCGGTTACAAGCCGTACAGTCTTTTTCTACCTATTCTTCTCGGAATGGGAGAAAATATTGCGGAAGCGGTAGAGATAGATTCGGAAGGTAGAAAACTAGAAAATCTTCCTATTATTGAAGGTATCAAAAACTATGATGATTTGAACCTCGTCATTGATTTTTCTGCTTCATCCAGTGTGTTTTCGTGGGTAACTTATGCGCGTGCTAAATTTGGTGCAAATGTTGCGGCTGGTGTTACAGCTGTGATGGCGGCTGACAACTATCCATACTTGCAAAGTGGACAGCTTATTGGTATGTTAGCAGGTATCAAAGGTGCCGCTGAATACGAAAAATTAGTTGATGTTTTTGCCACTCAGCAAAGAGAATTTAGTAAAGAAATCATCAAAGAAGAGATAGTTCCTATTACTGGCGATCATCCAATTTATGGAGATAAAATTCCGTATAAATTCAAGAAAGCACGCATTGGAATGAATGCTCAAACAGTAGCACATTTGATGATTATCATCTTTATTTTACTCGGAAATATTGGTTATTTTGCAAATCGTAAAAAAGGAGGCAAAAAATGACATTTGAAATGATAAGTAATACAGTTGCGGCACTTTTTACTTTGGCAATTTTCTCATTTTTGTACAAAGAAAATCCTGTGTATAGATTTGCAGAGCATTTATTAGTTGGTGTTTCGATGGGTTATGCACTTCCGCTTGTTTATAAAAACGCGTTTATCCCATTTGTCTATCGCCCCATTTTTTTGGAACACAAATTCATTCTCATTATTCCAGCTTTAATGGGAATTTTATACATTTTCCGATTTTCCAAAAATCTTAGTTGGCTTTCGCGTTATCCAATTGCGTTTGGAATGGGTATTGTCGGAATGGGTGTGCCGATGTCGATGAACTCATCAGTTTTAGTACAAATGCGTACTGCGATGTTGCCAATCGATAGTCTCAATGGAGTAATTGTGTTTATCGGAACGGTAACTATTTTGATGTATTTCTTCTTTTCGAAAGCACACAAAGGAGTTTACGGGAAAATCACTAACATTGGTATTTGGTATATGATGGTTGGTTTTGGTGCATCTTTTGGTTACACCGTGATGGCTCGTATTTCCCTTCTAATTGGTAGAATTCAGTTTTTATTGGGAGATTGGTTAGGGCTAATTAAATAGTAGTTTATGAAGAAAAAGAGCGGTGAAAATCACCGCTCTTTTTTATTTATCCAAAAAATTTGCTAGCAGTTTTGTTAGATTTCTACGCGAATATTTTTCACATTTAGTGTTATGAATTTTGTTATTTTCCCAGTGTTCATACTGTAATTCTATGTATTTTGAGATTTCATCAATTTGATGATAATCAAACATTTTACCACCATCAGTTTCTGTTAAAATTTTGGCAGCTTCACCATCATTAGGGCCAATACCAACAATTGGTACATTTGCGGCGAGATATTCAAATATTTTACCGGTGATGATTCCTTCGTTACCAGAAGTTTTATTGATAATGAGTAAAAGTAAATTTGAGTTAATCATTTTATCTAACATCTCCGTATGTGGCAAATATGGGTGATTTTTGCAGTTTTCAGCCATTAAGTTTTCATCGATATTACCATAAAAATTAAGCTCGACATTTAGGTTTATTTTTTTTAGAGCTTTATAAATTGGCATCGGATTTCTTGTTTTTATGATATTGCCAAAATAATTTATCGTAAATTTTTTGGATGGTTTTTTTGTTATTTCAAAATCGGTGCTGTCAAATCCATTTGTGATGCGGATTGATTTTTTTGTAACTCCAAAATCAGTGATAATAGCGTTGTTTATTGAAATTAATTTATCGCATTTTGCGATAACAATTTGTTCCATTTTTTTGTCAAAATAGGTGGTGCACCACCATCTTTTTACATCTTGCAAATAATCAATCTTTGTCCAAGGGTCGCGAAAATCTGTAATCCATTTCACACCAAATTTTGTTTTTAATTTTAATCCGATTAAATGAGTAGAGTGGGGTGGACCAGTCGTAATAACAGCATCGTATTTTCTTATCAATAATTCTTTTTTTGCCGCTAAAAACGCATGTTTATTCCATACTTTTCGTGCATCTGGAATGATGAAGTTTTTGCGAATATAAAGAGAAAGTTTCTTGAAAATGCTATCGTTTTTTAAAATTTGCATCGAGCCGTAAGGAACTTTCTCACCGTTTTTCATAAACTTAGCATAAATGTTATAAATAGACGGTGTTTTCGTTCGAATAATTTTGATGTTTTGCGGTATTTCATCTAAAAGAGAATTGTCGATAATTGGGTAATCTCCATCTTTTGTAGTGATGATTGTTGGTTGCCAACCAAATTCTGGTAGATATTTAGCAAACTTGAGCCATCGTTGGACGCCAGCTCCTCCGCTTGGTGGGAAATAATAAGTTAAAATTAACACTTTTTTCATAATTTGCAGTTTTTCAAAAAGGATATTTTTGTCCAAAGATATTTTTATTAATTTGGTAACTTGACATAAAAGATGTATTTTTCAAACTGTTAAACGAAAAATTAAAAGAGGAAAAATGAAAGAAAAATTATACATAATTGATGGAACTGCACTTATTTATCGAGCTTTTTTTGCATTTATTCGCAATCCGCTTTATGATAATAAAGGGCAAAATGTAAGTGCCATCTTTGGCACGATAAACTCTCTTTTGAAATTAATCGAACAATTCAACCCATCCAATATAGCCATTTCATTCGATCGAAGAGAGAAAACATTTAGGCATCAAATTACGGATACTTATAAAGCAAATCGACCGCCAACACCAGATGAATTACGCCAACAAGTTGAACCGATAAAAGAATTTTTCCAAAAAATTGGATTGAATGATATTTCAAAAGCTGGGTTTGAAGCAGATGATGTAATAGCAACGCTCGCCGATAATTATCAAAATAAATATGAAGTGGTTATTGTTTCGGGCGATAAAGATTTTACTCAACTCGTGAATGAACAAATTTCCCTTTTTGATCCGAAGTCAAACAAAGCTACTGATGTGCAAAAAGTGAAAGAAAAATATGGGATTTTGCCAACTCAATTTATCGATTATTTGGCGATTTGTGGTGATTCTGCTGATAATATTCCCGGCGTGAAGGGAATAGGTCCAAAAGGTGCCACGAAGCTTTTGGGTCAATTTGGAAATTTAGATGAAATTTACGAAAATATTGAAAAAATCGTTCCCGAAAAATTGAAAGAAAAATTAATTGAACATAAAAAAAATGCCTATCTTTCACAAAAATTGGTCACGATTATTCGTGATGTGCCATTACAAGTTTGCGATTTCAAATTTGAGAAAAATAGTTTAAAAAATGGGATTGAATTTTTACGGAATTTTAATTTGAGGTCGATAATAACAAAAATTGAAAAAATAACAGCACAAACATCTATCTCTAAGGATATTTTGGAGTATAAAAATGAATTTAATTTCGAAGAAAATATATTTGATTTTACAAAAACAGAAGAAAAAAATGATGTTATTTTAGTGGATAGTGACGCAAAATTCACGAATTTACTTACTGAAATAAATCAACACAAAAGTATTTCGGTTGATGTTCAAATTAATGACTTACAATATGATAAATTGATTGGAATTGCACTTTTTTGTGATAAATCATATTATCTCCCATTTAGCCACCAAATGGCACAAAATTTAGAATTACAAAATATTTTGCCAAAACTGGAGATGGCTCTTTCTCGAAAATTAATAATTGGTCATAATTTCAAATTGATATATCTTGTTTTACGGGAGTATGGTTGGGAAAATTTTGACAATATTTTCGACACAATGGTAGCTCATTACCTCATTAATCCAAACGCAAGTCATGCGTTAAGTAGTTGCGTTACAGAGGAATTCGGTGTTGGCATTGCCCAGTTATCTGATTTGATTGGGAGTGGTAAAAAGCAAGTTGACTTTGATTTAGTTCCACCAGAGCAAGCAGCAACATATGGTGGTGAAAGAGCTTTTTACATTTTTAAAATCTATCAAAAGTATGTAAAAAAAATTGCTAAAAATAATTTAAAACCGCTTTTTGAAAATATTGAGATTCCGCTTATTTTCACACTTGCAAAAATGGAGCACAGTGGTGTTTTTATTGATAGAAAAATTTTGGCAGAAATTTCTAAAAATAACCAAAAAAGAATTGGTGTTTTAACGAAAGAGATTTACGAATTGGCTGGAATTCAATTCAATTTAAATTCACCCAAACAACTTGCAAAAGTACTTTTTGAAGATCTAAACATTTCGCCAATCAAAAAAACAAAAACGGGTTATTCGACCAATTATGAAGTTTTGGAGATTTTGGCAAAAGATCATGATATTGCTAAATTACTGATTGAATATCGCCAGATTTCAAAACTGGAATCTACTTATGTTTCGGCTTTGCCAAATTTAATCAATGCAAAAACAAACCGCATTCACTCCTCTTTTAACCAAACGGTAACCTCGACGGGAAGGTTGTCTTCATCGAATCCAAATTTGCAAAATATTCCAATTCGCACTTCAATGGGGCGTGAAATCCGCAAATCATTTTGTGCGAAAAATGAGGAATATGTGATTTTAGCTGCCGATTATTCGCAGATAGAATTACGCATTTTAGCAATGCTTTCGGGTGATGAAAAAATGCTTAATGCTTTTCAGAATAATCATGATATTCATCGTGAAACGGCAACCATAATTTACAATATTGCCAAAGATGAAGTTTCATCTGAACAGCGGCGTTATGCAAAGATTATCAATTTTGGACTGATGTATGGAATGGGGAGTTTTCGAATTTCGAAAGAGCTGAATATTTCGCGAAAAGAAGCGAAAGAATTTATTTCAAATTATTTTGAAAAATTTCCAACCATAAAAAAATATTTGAACGATGGCATCGAAAAAGCCCAAAAAGAAGGATATGTTTCCACTGTTTTTGGGAGAAAATTATTTTTGCCGGAAATTAATAGTTCAAATAAAATGGTGGCAAAAGGTGCGGAAAGAGTAGCGACCAATATGCCCATTCAAGGTTCTGCCGCGGATATTATTAAAATTGCGATGATAAATTTAACCGAAAAATTTAAGAACAATGATGAGATAAAAATGATAATTCAAGTGCACGATGAATTGGTTTTTGAGATAAAAAAAGATAAACTGGAATTTGCGGAAAAAATAATTATTGACGAAATGGAACAGGCATTACCCGTGGAATTTGCAAATATTATCCATCTAAAAGTGGATGTTGGAGTTGGGAAAAACTGGTTTGAGGCACACTAATTAGTAATTTTTTTAAGTTGTTGTTTTGCTAAATCTGCCCCCATTTTGAAGGAACATTTTTCGAAAAGTTGAATTGCTTTTTTTAATTTAATTTTAGTTTCCGAAATATTCTTTTGTTCCCATTCAATCATCGCCCAATTGAACCACGCTTTTCCTTCACCTTCGGCATCACCTACTTTGACGAGAATTTGTTGCTGTTTTTGGTAGTATTTTTCAGCATTACCGTAATCTTTTTCAATTTTTGCGACATTGCCTAAATTCCCTAAAGTGTGAGCAATTCCCTCTTTATCTTTTATTTTTTTCTGAATTACGATATTTTCATGGTAGATAATTTTTGCTTTTCCATAATTTTTTAGTGCAAACAAAATATCACCGTAAAGGTCGTTTGCGTAAGTAATGCCGACTAAAAATGAGATATTATTGAAAACAATTTTAGCTTTATCCAAGTATGAAATAGCCGTATCTCTTTCTGCTTTATGTTCATAACTTAATGCTAAATTGTAAAAAATAAGACCTTGTTGTTTTTTGTTATCGCTACTTTTTGCCAAACGAAGTGCTCGTAAATATTGTTTAATTGCATCATTGTGGTTGCCGTCAATTGTGTTAGCTGAAGCTAAATCGGTTAAGATTTTACAATTTGCATTTTGGTCGCCAATTTTTTTGGCAATTTTAGCCGCTTTTTGATAAAAAACTTTTGCTAATTTGCGTTCACCTAATCGGAAATGTGCGATACCAATACTGTGAAATGCTTTTTGAAGCAGAATGTTACTGTTAGCGAATTCAGCATTTTTTAGCGAATTTTTGTATGAAACAATTGCTAATTTGTGATCTGCTTTTTGAGCTTGATAGATGCCGATGGTGTTGTGTAATTTTGCTTTTAATTCAAAATTATTTTTTATGTTTTTGAGGAGTTTTTCTGCTAATATTTCGAAATCATTTTGTCGATTTAAATAGCGTAATGCATTCAAATGATAAATTAAAATAGACTGTTTGTGGAATTCAGAATTTATAGAATCAATGTGCTTATCAACATATTTTGCAAGCTCTGCATATTGTTCGGTTTGGATGTAGTATTGTCCAAAAAGAAGATGGAATTTATCTTTGGATTCGGTTTGGATAAATTCTACTTTTTCCAGAATATTCAACTCTTTTACTACCTCTTGCGATTTACCAATAAGTAGTAAAATTTCTAATTTATCGAGAATGAATTTCTGATAAAATTCTGGTTCATTTCTGAAATATTTAAGCAAGTTATTGTAATGTAAAATCGCAGAATCATTATAATACATTTTTTTTGAATGGTTTGCTGCTAATTCTAAAAACTTAACGGTATTTTCCCAATCTTCACCTTTTTCATAATTATAAGCCAAATCAGGATAAAAATTTTGTAGATTATTTTTGCGAAGATTTTCTATTGCTTTTGCGTTGAGGATGTGAATTTCGCGTACCCTTTTTTTCAATTGCATTGCATAAATAGACTCACGAATCATCGCATTATTGAAAAGATACTGCATTTTAGAGATTTTATGCCAAATATTTTTAGTTTGTTCAAAGATTTCAGGATTTGATAATTCCATTTTATGCAATACTTCAAAGAGAATATCTTTCGAAAAAAGGTTGCCAATAACAGATGCAATTTTGACGATTTCTTTTGATTGTGGTTGTAATTTATCGATGTGGACAATAATGAGTTCTTTGATATTTTCTGGGATAGCAATGTCATTTGAAACAAGGTTACAGCTGTGGTCCAACTGTTTTTTTTCTGTCAAAAATTGAACTAATTGTTCAACAAAAAAAGGATTGCCACGACTTTTTTCAAAAATTAAAGATGTTGTGTTTGAAGGAATAACTTTTGTGTTTAACTTTGATTTTATGAGTTGAGCAGAATCTGATTTTGTTAAATTTGTAAGGTGAATTTGCAAAGTTTCAATGTTGTTTATTCCACAATCAAATTCAATGTTATTAGAAGAATGTCGATAAGTAGAAATGATGAGGAAGGGGAAATTTTCCACACCCTGAACTAGGGTTTTTAACCAAATTTTTGTGGCAACATCAATGTTGTGGCAATCTTCGATTTCGAGAATGAGTGGTTTACGCGACGCAACACACAGAATTAAATTTTTGAGTGCTAATAAAGTTGATTGGAATTTGCTTTTTTTATCTAATTTTGAGTGGAGTGAATTTGTCCATGAAATGTCTAATAATGCGGCAATAAATGATTTTGTGCGGAGTAATTCAGTTGCCAAAACCTTATTTTCTAATTGTTGATGCAGCCACTCAATTTTATCATTAAATTCTTTTTTTAAGTTATTTTTTGGTAAATTTTCGGATTGATTAAAATAGATTTTTAAAAATTGAATAATGGGATAAAAATCTTTGTTCAAGATTTCGTCGCAAGGCAGATGAAACCAGTTAAAATCAATTTTCGGAAGCGATTGTTCAAATTCAAAAACTAACCTGCTTTTTCCTACTCCAGCAGGTCCATTTATGTAAACGATTCCACCAAATTTGTTTGATTTTATTTTATTCAAACAATTATTTAATAATTTTAATTCTTGGCGGCGATTGATGAATTTTCCGCTAAATCTTGTTTCATTTAGAGTATATTTTTTTTTAACTAATCTGTAAGATGGAATTTTAAACTCGAATCCTTTGAAAAGCGTTTCGTCATAAAAATCAATTTGATAAGCTTTATTATTTTCGCGATAGAGGTAGCGGTCGACGAGAACGGTGTCCCAATTTGCATGAGTCATAAAGCGTGCCGCTAAATTTACTGATAACCCTAAAGCTGTATATTCACCTCGTAAATTGCTACCGACAAATCCAGTAAATGCGGTGTAATAAGTCATTCCAATTTTAGTTTGGAAATTTTGGAGATTATTTACGGCGAGTGCAAATTCAAAAGCTCGGTGATAAATTTTACTTTTTGCAATTGGTGCGCCAAAAAGAACTAACATCATTGCACCTTTATCGCCGAAATCTATTTTGTTCAAATAACCACCGTATTGGAAAATCAAGTTTTCAATATCGATGATTTTAGCGTCCATATTTTCTGAAATTTTAAAGGCGATGAAACACGAAACAACATTGCGAAATTCACCGCTTGAGTTTAAGTTTAGGATGGCATTTAGAATGAAAGGTTGTAACTCTGTATCTGTGAGTTCTTGCTTTTTAATCGGATGTTTCGTCAATTTCACATTTTTTTTGAGAGAAAAATAATTGCCACTTTTTTGGAATTCACAACGATCGAATTTGTGGATAATATCTGGAGTAATCAAAATTTCCTCAACTTCGCAGTGTGTTTCACAAATCGCGGCTTGTTGGATAGCTTTGCCTCTAAAATAATAGCCAGTAATCACATCAGATGGCAAAATTTTCCAATTTACATCGCCACTTGAAATGCCGATTTTTGCTTGCAAACAATAGTTTCCAAATTTTGTGCTTTGTTCACAATTTATTTCGAATTTATTTTGAATCATGCTTGCTGCTGCTAAAACTGAGTTTGTTTGTGTGTTTGCGGTTGGGAAAATTGCGGTAAAAGCGTCACCTGCAAATGTGGAGATAAATCCATTTTGGGCGTAAATTTCTTCGATAGCTGGCGTAAAAATTTTATTGATAATTTCGGAAAGAATTTCAGCACCTTCATCGCCATTTTGCATCAACTTTTGGGTCATCGCAGAAAAACCGGAAATATCGACAAACATTACATCTGCATTAATTATACCTGCAAAAATATTTTTTTGATAATTTTCGTGAATTAAATATGGGATTAAATTTTTCATCTATTTGAAATTTCTGCCAAGCGGAAATTCGTCTATTATGCCGACGGCAAATTGCAAAATTAGTGAGGCATCAAATGCGGAGACATTTCCATCAACATTTACATCGGCTGCGGTTGTTTGGCAATCATCAAAAGTATTCATACCGACAGCATTTAGGAGTGTTAAGGATGCGTCCATTGCTTGGACTTCACCATTTCCATCAACATCACCGTAAAGTAAATTATTGGTTTCAATTCCATAAATTTGAACATCATCGAGATGGGTATCGGCATAGCCACCAATGCCAACAAATTTAATTTGAATAATATCTTCTTCTAAATCAAAAGTGTAGTGATTCCAATTTTCCACATTTTGCAAATGAACGATTTGCTGCCAGTCGTTACCGTTTGTAGATTTATAAATTTTTAAATGATTCCAATAATCACCAAACCAACCATCGTAAAGTTTGCTCATATACCAAAAGTTTAGTTTATTGGAAATCGAATTTGAAAGGTCAAAAATTGGTGTAAATAAATTTCCGGTTCGCCCATCACCCCAACTATCATAATTTGCACATTCTGCTCCACTGTGGGCATAACTTCCATTTCGATGCCAATCATCATTCCCAAAATCTCCACTCCAGTTTTGAGGAGGCCACTCTTCATCAAAATTTTGATTGATAAAATAAGTTGGTTCAGAAGGAGTGATATCGAGATAAATTTCTTCCGCATATTCTGGATAATTTCCACCGTTATCTATCGCAAAAAAGTAAATAAAATCAGATTCATACATTGTAAAAGTTATTTGATCAGTAAAAGTATCGGAATTTGGATGTTGTGGTTGAGTTGTGGAATAATGCCATTCATTATTTATGAAATAACCAAAATAGTGAATGCCAGAGCGGTCTGTAGCGGAAACTGTCAGCGTGATATCACTGCCATTTTGGGTAAATTCGACAACATTATATTCTGGTAAATCGGGAATGCTATCATCTGTGAGATAGGTGCTGGAGCTTTCCACAATTCCGCATTGGACAATTGGTGCGAGCTCAGTATTGGGGTTACCATCTTCATCGCTGTAAAAATCATTGTGAGCTTCCACATTAGCAGGATTACAAACATCAAAATTTTGTGGATTTGAAGTACCATTTTCACCCCAAATCATAATGTCATTGTATTCAAATGCATATTCTATTAAACCATCGCAACGCAAGTCGGTAATTTCATTTGGCTCAATACGTTCGCCAGGATTATCAGTATGTCGCAACAAATCTGGATCAGGAAAAACCGGGTAGCCGATATCTTCCCCAATCAACCAAACGGCGGTATTCATCACATCTTTCCTCTTTTGAAAGGTCATCTCCACATTGTTTGGCGTAAAAACACCCCAGTATTCATAATCGGGGTTGTCATTGACTACATCCCAAGTATTATCGTGAACCGCGTAACTGAGGCTACAAACTTCCACAACTCGCAAAATATGATCGGCATCCATCCCAGAAAAAAAAGCTGTATGCCCTAACCAGCTCATCCCAATCCACCACAAAGAATTTTCCACATAACCTGGATCAGCGTATTCTTGGGTGGTTAAATTTGGTCGCCCATTATTTTGTGAAACAGTCTGCAAATTGCTTTTTTTATGTTCTACGGAGTTTGAATTTGCCAAATATTTTAGTTTGCTCAATTCAACTGTGAAAAATGGATTATTTGCAATGTTTTGGCAAATTTCAGCAGCTTTTTGTTTGTCTAAAATTTGCAGTAATTGTTGTAAAATTTCTTTCTTTATTTTTTTATTCTCGGTGGAATATAAAATGGAGATTAGCTGCTCTCTATAATCAGATTTATATAAGTATTTCGCCGCACGAACTGCAAAAATAGTTAAGTCAGATTCTGGTTTTATCAAAATGTCAGCAATAAAATTTTCCATATTATTGAGTACAGGGCTACAAAATTTTCCACCAAATTTATGTTCATTTTGTAAGATTAATTTTAGTGCAACCTTACTATTCAAAGTAGTTAACGCAATGATTGCAGTTGCAAAAATATTTTCGTCATCAGTTTGTAATAATTTGCTAATTTGTGGAATTGCCTCTGTCATTTCGAAGTGAGCGAGAGCAGAACAAACTGATTTTGCAAAAGGTGGATTTTGCGAAATGTTTGGTTCAGCGATAAATTCTAATAACTTTGATTTTGCTTCAGTTAAACTCAAATATTCTATACCTTTTATGCCAGCTCTTCTTACATCTGCAAATTCCGATTGATTCGCGACAAGTTGCGTTAAAAAATTTTGATATTCTGCTAAAAGATCATTAATGTTTTGTCCATTATTTTTGAGATGTGACAATATTTCGTTACAAGTTGCAATTGCCACAAGTTTGATTTTGAAGTCGGCATTATTTTGGGCAATTTCAAAAATTGGCTGAAAAATATTTTCGATGTTTTCAGCTTTTTTAAAATGAGCATTAACGAGCCAGATTAGTTGGAATTTAGATTCATTATCAAGCTCTCTCTCTTCGAGTTTACTCAAAATAATCTCAATGTTTCCTGTTTTGGCAAGCTCAGATAAGTCATTTAAATAAGATTGGTTATTGCTTTGCAGATTTACAAAAAATAAAAATGGCAAAAAGAAAAGAATCAGTTTTTTTATCATAATAATCCTCTCAGAATTTATGAAGTGATAGTTTTGAATGATAGCGGTAGGTCAAGAATTATTTTATAAGTTTAAAAAAAACAGCTCCGAATTTCGGAGCTGTTTTTGTGTATTCGAATAGTTTTATTGAAAAACTATTTGAGAAGGATCATTTTTTTAGTCGAAGTGTATCTGCCGTTTGCTTTCATTTTGTATAAGTAAACACCAGAAGCTTGACTAGTTGCATCCCAAACAACTGATTCTTGTCCATTAATTGAGAATTCTTTTACTTTCTGACCTTTCATGTTGAAGATTTCGATTGAGCCATTAGTAACAGTTTCGCCAATAGAGAAGCTAATTGTGGTGCTTCCCATAAATGGATTTGGATAGTTGTTCAAAACTGATTCTGTAATGATTTCAGGATTGTCTGAATTGCCTGGTTGACCTTGGTCAGTTACAGAAAAATCAATTTTAACAGAAGCATACATCATCGTTCCACCAAGATTTTCACCAAAACCTTGAACATTTGAACCAAAGCTATTATCATCGTAGAACATCAAGTGAAGTAATCCAAAATCATCACCAAGGTCTTGAATTTTGTTTCCAGGATAGAAGTAACATGGCATCATGCCTTCAAATTCTGGAACATAGTTGTCATCACCCACTTTTGCGTTCATAATGATAGGGTCAGACCAATTTACACCATTATCGTTTGAAGCGGTAATGTAAAGTTCGGCAACTGTTGCCCATTCTACATAATCTTCGTCGCCACTTTCGTTGTAAAATCTATTTTTCAAACCATCTGACCAAACATTAACCAACCAGCCGTTTTCTTCGTTTGTAGTCATGTGCATATAGTTGTCGTGGAAAGCGTTATCTGTATCCCAAAAATAGATTGGCCAGCCATTGTACATAAGCACATTGCCTTCTTCGTCAATTTCATCAGGCTCGCCGTCGTTATCTGTATCCCATGGTACGAATAAAGCGTTTGGACCATGCACATAATCTTGATGGAGAGCATTTGGATTTACATAACTATCTTGTACTTGAATAACAAATTCTTCTGTATTAAAGTCGAATTGAACAGAGTATGGGAAAATTTCCCAGGGATAGTACCAGCCGTCGCCAGCTGAATCTTCATAAGTTTGAAGTCCCATATTGATACTCATATTAATTTTGCTTGTACCATCAGAGAAAATCGCACTCATATGGCCAGAATTAACAGGTCCCCAATAGAGAGAATGAGCAATGTTATCAAGGTCATTCCAGAACATATCATTTGGGTTTTCAACATCGAATCTGCATTCTGTAGCTACATAAGTCCATTCGCCTTCGCCGTAGTTATCATTGTAATACACATAAAATTCTTCGTATTCATTACCTTCTGCTTCAGCTGCTTGGTTATAACCGAAGAAAGCAACGCGACCACTCATCTCGTCTGTGCACATACCGTGAGAAGGACGGTTCCACACTGGAGTTTCATTGTGCCACGCATCAAAAACTGGTAAAGTTATAAAAGTCCAATCAAGGTGAGATTGCATATTGAAGTCCATTTCGTTGAAATCTGCATAAGCAATAAATACATTTTCTGAAGGGTCTCCACCAGCAGCTGATGTAGCATTATTTCCTTGAATGTAAACTCTTTGTTTTCCAGCAACAGGTGAACGACCAATGTGAACATAAGGCCAGATAAATTCATCTGGTGCCCAGTCGTTTGTATTATCTATAACAGTCCAAGGTTCTACCCAAAGTCCCGGTGCACCAAAGTGGAAAAGGTCGTAAGAAGCACAAACTTCGAACATTCCACCAGTTGGAGTCCAATGCCACGCGGCAATAGGGTCACCATTATTTGGGTCTGTATCGATACCACCGTAACCTTCCCAAATGTCTTGTGTACCAATAGTACCAACATTTGTAACATTACCAGACGCATCAACATAAGCATAATACTCACGACGGTTTACAGTAGTGGTTTCACGCGCGTGAAATACCATATAAACACCCCCGAAAGCATCTGGTTGAACAGCAACTGGAAGTGAATTATAACTACCCGGCATATAGTCGTAATAGTTTGTAATCAAACTTTGTGGTGCTGTCACAAATTCGTGTTCAGGAACACCGCGCTGTGCAGATGTTTCTCGCACTAATCGTGTTTCCATCACATTTTCCCTCTCGATTGCAATTTTACCTGTTGGCTGCATTAAATCAGCAAACATAGTAACTGCAAACATTACCAAAACTAACAAAACAAAAAACTTTTTCATTTTTCCTCCTTGATTTTAGTTTTTCTGTCTTTTCACAATGAATCTAAAACTTCATTTTTATTGAAACACGGTGTGGGGTCGCGAAGAAACTTTCGGTTAAATCGCCCATATGTGTGTATGAATAATCAAAATCTACAATCGCAAAACTGGTGGGAACTTTAACGCCAAACCCAGTTGAAAAACTAACTGCATCGTATGCAAATTGGTATCCACTACGAAGTTTGAAGATACCCATAGAATACTCCAAACCAGCGTTGTAAGTTTCTTTTCTATCAACGCAGTTGTCTAACTGCAAAGATGCCAACAACACTTGATTATTTTCTCTGAAAAGTTCACTTGCAATACCAAGAGAGAAATTAAGTGGAATCTTGAAACCAACTTCTTCTCTGTCTTCATCAATTTCACCATCGCCATCGTTGTCTAAAAGATCAAATGGGTCTTCATCCAAATTTCCGTCACCATCATTATCAAGTTCATATTTCAAATTTGGTCCAAAATTTTTCAAAGACATTCCAATCGTGGTGTTTTTCCAACCAGTGTTGTAAAGTGAACCAACATCGACAGCCAAACCCGTTACCGCATATTCGTCAAGGTATTGTTGCAGATATTTTACCGAGGCACCAAATGAAAACTTATCTGTGTAGGCATTTGAGTAGGTGAGACCAACCGCCATATCACTACAAGTAAAAACTTCACCAGTGGATTCGAGAAGATTATCTTCTTCGTAAACATCCATCCAGTCCATCCATAAAAGTGCACCACTAAACGCGAAAACGCCAATGTCTGTCACTTTTGAAGCGGCAAAATATTCATATTTGATGTTTGCTACATAATCTAAATGTGAGAAGAAAACTTGATCTTGATTTTGTAAAGCCAAACCAGCTGGATTCCAATAAACAGATGAGATATCATTAGTTACAGCCGTATAAGCTTCTCCCATTCCGCTTGCACGTGCATCAATTCCTAATTTCAGAAATTGCATTCCCGCAGTACCAACTTTTGGGAAAATTTCCGCAAAAATGATGCTGGGAATTATTAGCACAATGAGTATAATTGCAATATGTTTTCTCATACCGTTCTCCTGTAAGCTATAAACGCAAAAAGCGTTCCAAAGTTATTTTTATTTTTCATTATTTTCACCTACTTAATAATCACAAATTTTCCGACTTTTACTTCATCGGTGGTTAAATCTCTTACCGAAAACAAGTAAACGCCCGGTGCGATAATTTGATTGTAACGAGAGAGTAAATCCCACGAAGCCAGTCCACTTGCGGCTGTACCGCTAGCAGTGGCTTTACTGATTGTGATGACATCTACACTTTCTCTACCATTGTGATTAATTTCATCAACCAAATCGCCCGCTAATGTGAAGATTTTAATTTTACATTTTTCAGGGACATTCACGAACCAAATTCGGCGACTTTTATCGCCTTTTTCGTCGTTACTGCGTTTTCCATCAAAATCACTTTGTCCAATATATGGATTTGGTACGACATGGATTTTATCCATTTCGGAACTTCCAGCAGGACCTGGGAAGAATACTTTCATATTTCCATCTCTACCAGATTCGAGAGATTGTAGATTTACGCTTGGAATTCCTCTATCCCAAGAACTTACAGCAAGATAATATTCTATCCCTTTTGGTGGATGATTTATGGTGTAAGTGTAATATCTTCTCGCAAGTCGGTCTTTACGGTACTTCTCTACTTCTGCATTGCCCACAACATGATTTTCACCGAGATGGTCTTCGAGTGGAATCAATCTGTCATCGTAAAGTGTGAGGTAAAGATTATCTGATACCATTGGATTTTTGAAAAGCAAAGCTTGGTCATTTTTGGAAAGTGCATTTGCATAATCTTGCAGTGAATCACTATACACAACAGCAGCATTATAAAGTGGAAGACCGAAAACAACGTCACCTTCTTCATAATTTACAAGTTCGTAAAGGTCGTTAAAGTGATAGTAAGCAGCATCTGTTTCAGCAGCATAAGCTTCGTTTGGTAAACCATTATCAGTTAACCACATTGTACCGCTTCCGCCAAAATATTTATCGGGGCAAGCGTCGTAGTCTTCGAAATCTTGAACAGTTTCGTCTTTATCCCATCTTTCGTAAAGCATCCAATCTTCTTGTGAACCACTACCAGATCTACCCCAAACTGCGTAACCTTGGAAATCGTGACGCAATCGGTCACCTGTCCAAGGGTTGATAAGTGCATTATCATTAATTTCGCAATTTTCTGGCCAAAATTCTTCTGGCATACCAGTTAAATTTGCGGTAGGTGCATAGCTTTCATACTCTGAATTTATGTATTGCCAACCAATATCTTCAGCAGGAATAGTTTTTGTATCGAGATTATCCATTTGGGATCGGTTATCCCAAGAGATATTTACTTGATTTCCGTTGTTAACGAGTTCATAGTATAGATTTGGAATTGCTGGTGGTTCAGGTGCTTGATAGTGCATAAATGTATCTGGCATTACCACAGTTTGCAAATTTTGTGCTTTTCCGTAAATCTCTTTTGCCCAACCTGCTTGTGTTTTAAGTTGTGGAATATCATTACCAGGAAATACAGCAATAACGATTTTCATAGTTTTACCGTATGCAAGGTTCCAAGATGTGGAATCTGGATTAGTCATTCCATTCATACCTCCATAAAATGCGAAGAGGTAACGGGTATCGTCTGGATCACCCATTTGTGAAGTTGGTTCATCTCGCAATGAAATATATTTATCGTCATCTGGATTTCTACCAGTAAGAAGCCAGTATTTTTCGTTTGCGGTAGGTGAAGCGTTCATATTTAAAGGATTGCCATCGTTTGGACCATCACCACGATTCCAATACCAACAAGCAAAATCTAAAACTTCTGGATCTGGTGTGCATACGCGTGAACCAACATAACCAGTAGTCAATCCGCCATCTTGATCTGCATCGAATGTGTAAGCAAATTCATAACCGTCACCGGGAACATAACTACTAATATCATCCATTGATCTTTCATCACCACCATACGCTTGTGGTCCTACATCAGAATCCATATAAATACCCATTGCACAATCGTAAAGCATATCTTGGGTTGGACTCATATTGGTAATGTCAAATTCTATATAAACTAAATTTTTAATGTATTCGTAGCTCCACTGATAACTCATTTGACGAACACGAATATTAAGTTGCTCGCTTTTACCGTGATGGTTACTCGAAGCTGATCCACCGTAATCCCTGTCACCAGCGGTACCGAAAGGACTGTAATCGTAGTAATATGAAATGTAATCCTGTTCTGAAACGGGGTAGCCATCTTCATCGAAAAGTCCGTCAATATCATCATCGCAAGCTTCTGCAAAACTATAGTTTTCATTTGAGTCATCTGCTAAATCTACGAAACCAAGTGGGAACCAGATGGATTCATATTCTTCAATTGCCGAAAAATTTTCCACATCGTGTAGCCACATTTCTCCATAATTAGAGAATGCTAATGGAAGTTCTGGGTTGCCATCATCATCAAAGCTTTTTCTAAATGGGAAAGCATAACCAGTAGGATCCTCATCAACTTTTCCATCACCATCATCATCAACTGCACGACGATGTTTTCTGATAGACGCAGTCATAATGGTGTCTGTGGCATTGTAAATGCCGTAATTGGCACTTCCGTTTTCCATTGGGTTATAAGCTGGTAAGAATTCATATAAATCTGCATCGCCATCAAATCCAACAGTAGTAAGTGTATCTACCACCATTTGTAATTCGTGTGTCCAATCTTCGTGATTTTCAGTGATTGCATCATCACCGTTCCAATAAAGAATTTCGTCAAAAGAATTTCTACGAATTTTTTTGGCACCAAACCAAAGTGCACCTTGATAGAGATAATCAATTCCGCTACCACCTGGATATTCCAAAGATGGCCATGGTGGTTGAATATCGTCGCCAGATCCAAAAAAACCGTAATTACTAACTCTTAACCAAATATTTCCCACATTGTGGTATTTCTTTAGGTCAAATTTTTTGTCTGAATAATTATTACTTACCGATTTGGCAATTACCGAACCGACGAGAATAAACATCAGTGTGAATACTAATAAAACTTTTAATATTTTCATCTATTTCTCCCAAATGTTTTTAATCTAATCTAAAGTTGACATCGAAAATAACCCAAACCGCAACAGGTTTTCCACCGCTTTTTGCTGGTGAAAATTCCCACTGTCGAACTGCTTTTTTGGCTGCTTCGTCTAATCCACCCGGTCCACTCATCAGAGATTTTACCACATCGATAGCGCCAACGGAACCATCAACGAAAACCTCAACTTGAAGCGTAACTGCACCGACTATGCCAGCCGTTCTGGCAAAATCTGGATATACTGGTGGAATCTGTCTAATCGGAACAGGAGGATCTTCATAAACTACAAATTTTGAAGTAGTTCCGAGAGCTTTCGTGATAATGTCTACGGACAAATCGAGCGAAGTTTTTTCGATTGTATCGATAATTTCAATATCTTCGTCTTCGTCACTGTCTAAATCGTCTTCTACCACGATTTGGATAACCGGTTTAATTGTTTCTTCTGGTGGTTTAATTTTTTCTTTAATTTCCGGCGGAATATCGATTGCTTCTGTAACTTTGATGGTTCGTTCGAAAGGTTTAACTTCTATTTTCGGTGAAACGATAAAAGCAAAAAGCAAAATTAAAACAGCCAAACTGACAGCTTTGTCATAATATTTGTCAGCGATATCTTTCCAATCAATAGCGTTTCTATGCATATCCACCTACCTTTTTAGCTTTGCTTCGAATGAGACGCGCAAAGTTTCGGCTTCTCGAAGTTGATTCAAAATATCGGACATAATACCGTAATTGGTATTTTCATCAGTTCTAAAACAGGAGATGACATTAAAATTTTCTATCAATTTCTTTTGCATCACCCATTTAACATCGGGAATGGAAACAATCAAATCATCAATTGAGATATTTCCATTTCTATCCACATAAATTGTTGCAGATTGGTCACGCGGAATTTTTTGAATTTCATCTGCTTGCGGCATTGTTACATTCAAACCTTTCTCTTTCACGAATACGGTAGAAACCATAAAAAAGAGCAAAAGTAGAAAAGCGATGTCAGACATTGACGCAGTCGGAATGGTTGTTTCCGGTTTTTTAGCTTTTTTAATTTTTGCCATAATTCCTTCCTAATTTGTGGAGAGCGAAATTTTTTCCGCACCGGCAGCTTGCAATTTATCCAAAGCGTGCACCATATTTTTGTATTTACTTTTTCTGTCAGTTTTAAGGGAGATAACCATATCTGGATTTTCGGTAATGATTTGCTTGATTTTAGCTTCTAATTCACTCATTGTAATGGTTTCTTCATTATCACCAAAAATAATGGTAATTTCTCCTTCCGCATTTATCCAAACTTTGGTGATGTTGTCATCGTTCAATTTCACCTTTTTATCTGCATTTGCGGAAGCTGGTGGTAAAACCAGTCCTAACCCTTTTTTGACATCAAATTTAGTTGTGGATAGAAAGAATACGAGAAGTAGAAATGCCACATCAGACATTGATGCAGTCGGAATTCCACCCAAATCCTTTCTTTTTCGTTTTAACATTTGTACTTCCTATTTATTTTCCACAAGAGTTTCGATTAATTTTTCTGTACCTTTTTGCATATCCATCACGAGACCATCTACCATACCGAGAAATAAGTTATTGAAGAATTGCATTGGAATAGCCACAGCCAAACCAGCTGCAGTTGTAATGAGTGCAATTTGAATACCAGTAGCTACAATTGTTGGTTCCACTTCACCAGCAGCTGCGATGTCACCAAAAGCACGAATCATACCAACAATAGTTCCGAAGAAACCAAACATAGGCGCTAAATTAATTGTTGTAGAAAGTGGAATGAATCCTTTTTCCAGAAATGCCATTTCCAAAACGCTTGCATTTTCGATTGCTTTTTCTACTGCTTCGATGCTTTTATCTGCTTTAAGAAGACCCATATGCAAAACTACTGCGAGTGGTCCTTTCGTCTCTTCACAAAGCTTAATAGCCTCGCTGTATTTTTTCTTTTCCACGAGTGGAATAAGTTCTTCCATAAATTTACTAACATCAATTTTAGCATAACTAAGTGAGATGATTTTCCAAATAACGGTAGCAATACCCCAGATAACCAAAATCAAAAGTGGCCACATGACAAATCCACCTTGAATAAACAAATCAACGAGTCCGCTTCCAACGATTTTTCTTGCGAACATCTCCATTCCACCACTTTGTGGTGATGCTTCGAAATCTTCAGTAGGTGCTACAGCTTCCTCTACTAAAGTATCTGCCTGAATGGTTTCTACCATCTCTTCTTGTGCAAAAGCAACAGATAAAAAACTTGCCATAGCCACTAATAACACGATTGTAAATAACTTTTTCCTCATATTTATATCCTCCTATTTTTTAAAATTTGAATGCAAAACCCATTGAGAAAGTTCTACCATTTGAAGTCGCGGTAGGATTTCTAATGGAGTCCATATAGATATTTCCAGCTTGCTCAGTTAACACAGCTTCACCATCTGTATCCGCGTAGTATCCACCCTGTTCATCATCAACGAAATGTAAATTTCCATTGTCATAAGGTGAACCCGTAATTGAATAAACCCAATTCACATTTTCTTTATTGAATAAATTATTAATACTCAAATAAGCTCTAATCGAAATATCTTCGTTAAAGTAGATACTTTTTGTAATTCTCATATTAGCAAATTCGGTGTAAGGTTGCAAAGCGCTATTTGTGTCGAAAGAAGTGCCGTCAATAGTGCTTGGAGTATAGGGAGTACCGCTGGCAATATTGTAACCAAAGCTGGTAGAAAAATCGTCAGTTAGGAAGGTTGGAAGCATAAAATCGGTAAATGGAATGTAAAATTCTTCCCCTCTTGAAATTCTAAATGTAAAATTTAAACTGTAGTTATGACGCATATCCCAATCAAGCGGGAATTCACGCAAATTAGTTGCTTCATTCTGGATAACAGTAGCAGAGTTATTTCCGTTTGCCCACGCCAACGAATATGATGTCGACCCCATGATGTAGTTAGAAAGTCGTTTTTCCAAATTAAAATCAATTCCGCGTGCACTACCGTAATCGTTTGAATAATATTCATACCACGAAACATTATCATCAACTTGATCATATACGATTCGGGTAGAAACATAATTGTAAATATTTTTATAATACGCTTGAATGTCCATTACATAATCTTCCGAAAGTTGTTTCTGAAGACCAACCTCGTAAGTGATTGTGATTTGTGGCTCAAGATTTGGCTTTCCAACAACAACTGCCGAGCTACTTGTGATAGCATCTTCTGGTCTGTCGGTGGTAAAAATATATTGCATTTGTGGAAGTTGGTTCTGATAATTATATGCAAAGTGCATAACTGCAGTTTCTGAAATAGGGTGAGAAACACCGAGACGAGGAGAAATCATCAATTGGTATTTATCTTTTTCTTCGAATGGTTCCCAAACATAATTTCCAGCGTCTTGTAAGATTTTATATTCTTCGCCAAGGTACCAACCATCAAGACGAACACCCGCGTTCACAATCATTCCTTCCCATTCCATTTTGTCTTGTAAATAGAAAGCCGCTTGCCACGGAAATGCTTCGTAGCCTTCGGTATCGCCAGCTGCTGCGATAATGGCATTGTACAAGTCATTTAAATCATAAACATTTTTCACAAAAGCTGTATCACTGACAGTTGGGAGTTCTAATTCTAAGTCTGAAAAAAAGATGGTATCTGAAGTTGTGTATGCGTATTCAACAGGGTTTCCAAATTCAGCTAAATAAGCATTGTAGCGTGTTACATCAATATCCCAAGGGTTTGACCATCTGTCTTTCAAAATATGATGCTTGGTGACTTCCAAACCTGTTTTGAAGCCGTGAATTTGATTCAGTTGATATTCAAAATCTGTTCTTAGAGTAAGAACGCTATTTTCATCATCTGCATAAAAACCAGAAATAGAGCCAGGTCTTGTAAAGGGAACGCCATAGTTATTAACAGAAAAACTGGGTAACTCCCAATAGGGCGCACTACCATTTACCAATCCGGCAACTTCAGATGTTAGATAATCAACTCCAATTATATTGTTACTTTGATTATCTGCGTGTAAATAGTCATCATTAGTTATGAATTCATCGTTAGTCATGGTTTTTATGAAAAATTGATCGCGTGAAATTCCGTCTGGACCTTGTGTGATTTGTTTGCTGTAGTAACTTGCCTTTATCTTTAAATTCATTTGTGGATTAAATGTGTGGTCATAAGTTCCCGCAATTTGATGTTGGAAAGTTTCGCCAGCGTTGTAGTGTTCAAGAGCATATTTCCAACCATACGCGAATGATTTGTATTTGCTACGGTCACCACGCACAGCAATGGTTAATTTTTGGGCTGCATTAATTTGATATTTAAGCTTTACATTAGCATTGTAATCGTTATAGTTTCTGTTGCCTAAATCAAATCCGAAGAAATCATCTCTTGCCTCATTTGGGTTTGAATATGTGAAGTTGTCTGGTTCAACCAAACCTTCAATTTCTGCAACGGGATCGGAATAAAAATAATCTTTAAAACGACCATCTGTCCAACTTCCAGCCACATTCGCAAAAAATGTAAATTTATCTCGCAACGAAGAAATCCAAGGCGTAAATACTGGTCCGCCAATATTGAATTTAAGTTGGTCACTATTAGAACTGTTTACATCGGTTACTGCATGGTCGGTAATGAGTTCAAATTTTCCGTGATAATCTCGTCCACCAGATTTTGTGGTAATGTTAATAATTCCAGATTGTGCGTTTCCGTATTCAGCGGTAAAACCACCAGTTTTCACATCTGTATATTCCACCGCGTCCATATCGACAGTAAGTGCAGAACCGCCATCCACAGCATCTGAGACAGACATACCATCAATTGTGTAAACTACTTCATTTGAACGACCGCCACGAAAGTGAAGTTCACCACCAGAAATAGAAACACCAGCTTGAAGTGCAATTACATCTCCCAAATTATCAACTGGTGCAAGTTCCATATCTTCCGCTTTAATGGTTCTTCCCGAGCCAGTTTTACTCGCTTGCACCATCTCGACGCGTGCTTCCGAGACGTCAAAATCATCAATCTGAACAGCTGTTCTGGAAATTTTAATATTTTGGATTGTGGTTATATCCAAACTAATTTGCACACCTGTGACTTTAGCAGGCTTGAAACCACCACGCTGACAAACCACATTATATGTGCCAGGGTCAATGTTAATGATAATATAGGTTCCATTTTCTTTTGTTTGTGCGCCGATTTCTGTTCCTTCCAAAATTACATTTGCGTAAGGAACTGGTTCGCCATTTTCGTCTGTTACTTTTCCTGCTATTTTACCAGTTGTACCACCAAATAATGCGGTTTGTACCAAAAAAAACAAAAGTGTAAATGTGAAAATTTTCTTTAGACTCATTTATTGCTCCCTAAATTTATTAGAAATATTTTGACCCAAAACATATTAAGCTACATTTTCGTCAACTACTTTTTTGGAACAAATCGCAATTATCGACGGTTATTCCATTTGCATTGACTGTATTTTATTTGAATTAGTTTTTGAACTTCGATTTGCTCACTTTCGGTTAACTTATTTGAAATATGAAAGTTATCACAATTCCATTTTTTTTTGAAACCAGCAATAAAACAACTTACAGTGTCCGAAAAAGTGATTTTCATGTCCAATATTTGATTGATAGAAATTGTCTTCTTTGCGAGAAAATTGGCTAGTTTTTCTCTTTGTTTGTTTTCTAAATTGGGAAGTAGATGTGCGACTTTACTTTGGTCGTGATTTAACAAAATAGATCCGTGTTGCAAAAGGGCATTTTCTCTGCGAACTTGTGCGCTTCCCACAATTTTTTTGCGTTCAAAAGTCAATTCATAACGCGAACTGCTTGTAAAACAAGGATTTGCATTTTGACGCTGATGTGATGCGGAAAGATTGCCTTTTTCAAATTCTACATTTACACCCATAATCCGCAAACCTTCCGCCAAAGCTCGGCTAATTTCAGAGTAAGAATCTATCACATTGCCAGCAAATTTTTCTATAGTTGGCACGATGACAGCATAAGTTATCTCTTCATCGTGTAGAACGAGACGACCACCAGTAGGACGGCGTACAAAGCCAAATCCCATTTTCTTCAAAAGAGCAAAATCTATCTCTTTTTCTACTTCTTGATTGTAGCCAATGGAAGCAGTTGACGGCGACCAATCGTAAAAACGAATAGTCGGCGGTGAAGTTCCCGCGATGACGCCATTTAAAATAGCTTCATCTATCGCCATATTTTCAGCGGGACTTTTTTTGCCAGATTTAATGATACGGAATTTCATGGAGAAATAATTATTTAGTTTTCATCAAACTCTAAATCAACGCCATATCTGTGATATTCAGCGTTTTTTACACCCACTCAATGCCATCAAATTTATGTTTTGTGGCAATTAAAATAATATCAATAAGTGTCCAAATACCAAATGCACCCACGGTGAGTAATTTCAAAATCCCTAATCCAACATGTCCCATCATAAATCGGTCAATACCAAGTGTACCAAAAAAAATTGACATCAATAAAACCAGTAACCAGTTTTTCTGTCCCTCTTTCAGTTCAGTAGTCACATTAGATTTTACGGCACACCCACAACCCACACACACTACAGCTTCATCGTTAATCTCTTTTCCACAATGTTTACAAAACATACTTCCTCCTTTTTGGTTTAGAAAACAACACTTTTTTTTACAGCTTCTTTTCTTTTTTCTATCATTTCAAAATCTATTTTTTGCAACTTATTCAAACTAAAATCTTCCACATTGAACGAGGCAGTTATGGTGCCGTAAATCATCGCATTTTTGATGGTGGTTTCATCAAATTTATTTTGTTGCGAAAGGTAACCCATAAATCCACCAGCAAAACTATCGCCCGCACCAGTTGGGTCAATTACTTTTTTTACAGGGAAAATCGGAGTGAAGAAAATAAAGTCGTTCATAATAGCGACCGCCCCGTATTCACCGCGTTTCACAATGATAAGCTTTGCTCCCATTTCTTGCGTTTTTTGGGCAGCAATAAAAATATTTTGTTCATCAGTCAGCATTTTTATTTCATTTTCGTTGATGAAAAGAATATCCACTTTTTCGATAACTTTCAACAGTTTATCGCGTTTACTAGAAATCCAATAATTCATTGTATCGCACGCCGAAATTTGACAAGATTTCATTTGTTGCAAAACTTCAAGTTGTAATTTTGGGTGAATATTTCCCAAAAACAGATATTTGCATTTTTGGTAATTTTCAGGAATTTTTGGATTAAAATCTGCAAAAACATTCAATTGTGTGTCAAGCGTTTCAGCTTTATTCAAATCGTTGTAAACGCCTTTCCATTTGAATGTGTTACCATTTGCAAATTCCAAGCCAGTTGTAGAAATTTTATTACTTTCGAGCAGATTTATGTGCTCTTTTGGGAAATCATTTCCAACTACACCAACGATGTGTGTTTGGCAAAAATTTTTACTCGCCATCGAAGCATAAACAGCCGAACCACCAAGTGCATTTTTCACGCTTCCGAACGGTGTTTTCACTGAATCTAACGCTACCGACCCCACAATTACCAAACTCATTTTACCCACCAAAATGGCGAATCACCAAAATTACAAAAATAAGAACGATGATTCGAATAATCATATTTATCCAAGTTGAACTGCGTTTTGCCCGCATTTGTTCGCGTCTTTTTTCGATTAATTCTTTTACAGATTTCATAACAATTTAGAGTAAACTCATCAATCCTTTTTTAAATTGGTTTACACCTTTTTTGATATTATCCATACTGTTTGCATAAGAAAAACGGACATATTTTCCCGCACCAAATGCCATTCCCGGCACGATTGCAATGTGATAATTTTCCAATAAATATTCGCAAAGTTCGACCGAATTTTTAATCCCTTTTGTGTTGTGCGTAAGATAGTGGGAAATATTCGGGAATGCGTAAAATGCACCTTTTGGCATCAAACATTTCACATTTTCAATTTCATTCAATTTTTCCACCAAATAATTGCGTCTTTTTTGAAATTCAGCACGCATTGTGGTGACACTGCCATCACATTCGGAAAGTGCCACAATCGATGCTTTTTGGGTCATCGCATTCACACAAGAAGTAGTGTGCCCTTGAATTTGACTAGCTTTTTTGATAATATCTCTAGGACCCGCAGAATATCCGAGCCGCCAACCTGTCATTGCGTAAGCCTTTGAAACACCGTTAATTAACACCGTAATATCTCTTGTTTCATCAGAGATTGAAGCGATAGAAATATGCTTCACATCATCATAAATCAATTTTTCGTAAATTTCATCGGAAATAATAAGAATGTTATATTTCAAACAAATTTCCGCAATTTTAACCAATTCTTTTCTGGAATATACCGAACCCGTTGGATTATTTGGTGAGTTCAAAATAATTGCTTTTGGATTGGAAAGTTCCAGAATCCTCTCTTCCAATTGTTTCGGTTTTATCTTAAAATTATTTGAAATTGTGGTTGGCAAAAGCACCGGCAAGGCATCTACCATTTCCACTTGTGAAGTGTAGCTAACCCAATATGGAGAAGGAATCAACACCTCATCTCGCGGGTCGCAAATTGCCATTAAAACATTGATAATAGAAGCCTTTGCACCTGGTGAAACGAGAATATCTTTGGGGTCGCAAATAAGGTCATTATCGCGTTTTAATTTTGCTGCGATTGCTTCGCGCAATTCCAAAATTCCCGCTGAGGCAGTGTAACGCGTAAAGTTGTCGTCAATCGCCTTTTTACCAGCTTCTTTAATGTAATCTGGAGTGTCAAAATCTGGTTCGCCAACTCCAAAATTAATCACATCAATTCCATCTGCCTTCATTTTGTTGGCAAGGGCAGAAACTGCCATCGTGGGAGATTGCTTTATCGCCTTTGCTCTGTTTGAAATTTTAATCGCCATTTTTTATCCTTTTTCACCTTTTATTTTAATTTACAACTATTTTCGCAATGTCAGCAATTTGCAAGAACATTTCGCGGATTTTACCGAGTAAATTGTAGCGGTTTGCTTTAATTTTTTCGTCATCTGCATTCACCATAACTTCATCGAAAAAAGTATCAATTTGTACGCGAAAATCAACTAAAATTTCCATCGCTTTTTCGTAATCTTTAACCGATAAATATTTTTCTAAATCGAGTTTGATGAATTTTCCATAAAGATTTTTTTCTGCGGTTTCAATTAAAAGTATTTCATCAATTTCGCCTAATTCATCAGCTTTCGCAATAATATTGGAAACGCGTTTGAAACCAGTTACGAGTGCTTTGAAATCATCGCGTTGCTTAAATTTCTGCAAGTCGAGGGCGCGTTTTTTCAAATCGGAAATATTTGCAAAATTAATGTGCATCACGCTTTCGATAATATCATAATCGAGGTTGGCTTGTTTGAGTAACCAGTTCACTCGTTGTTTAAAAAAATCGTTCACAATTTTTTGGTTTTTAATTTCAATTTTATCTGCCAATTTTTCAAATGTAAAATCAATCAATTCAAGCAAATTCAAATTCATATTTTGAGCGTCAATAATTTGCACAATTCCATTCGCGGCACGACGCAGTGCAAAGGGGTCGTTGCTGCCAGACGGGACAAGCCCAACGCCGATAATTCCGCAAACTGTGTCCATTTTATCTGCAATTGCGACGATGGAACTAATGAGGGAATTTGGCAAATTATCGTTTTGTCCGCGTGGTTGATAATGCTCGTAAATTGCAGTGGCAACTGCTTCATTTTCGCCACTCAAAAGGGCGTAATTCATCCCAATATAACCCTGTAATTTAGTGAATTCTTTTTCGCCTAACATCAAGGTTACGAGATCTGCTTTGGCAAGTTTCGAAGCACGTAAAATATTTAATTTATCATCTTCGGAAAGCATCAATTTTTCAGCAATATATTTTGCGATTTTAATAATTCGTTCGGTTTTTTCGAGCAAACTACCGAGTTTTGCTTGGAAGGTAACTTCACTCAATTTTTCCACAAAATTTTCGAGAGGTTGCTTTGTGTCTTCTTTGAAGAAAAATGTAGCATCTTCAAGGCGTGCTTTAATTACTTTTTCGTTACCAAGCTTGATTAAATCTGAAAATTTTGGATTGCCATTTGAGATGAAAACAAATTTATTAGTTAATTTCCCATCTTTACGAACTGCAAAATATTTTTGATGTTGCGAAAGAGTTGAAGTAATGATTTTTTCGGGCAATTCCAAATATTTTTGGCTAAATTCTGCAATAACTACCGTGGGTGATTCCACTAAATCCACCACAATTTCTAACAGTTTTTTGTCCTCAATAATTTTTTCATCTGAATCTGCAAAAAGTTCAACTAATTGTTGTTCGATAATTGTTTTTCTTTTGGCTCTATCAGCATAAACACAAACAGATTTTAACGCATTTTCATAATCATTGATAGTAGAAATTTCAACTGGATTTTCCAACTTTTGATAGCGATTTCCAAAAGTTATATTTCCAGATTTTACGGCATCAAACTTGAAGTTGAGAATTTCATCACCAAAAAGAGCTACGAACCAACGGATTGGGCGGGCAAAATTCGTAGAATAGTTTCCCCATTTCATTGATTTCGGAAAAACTATTTTGGTGATTACTTCTTTCATTGCATTGATGAGAATTATTTTTGTTTCTTTTCCCTTTATTTCTATTTTCACCGCAATTTTATCGGATTTGGGCGTTTCTTTGATAAAAATATCAGTTTCAGTAGCCTTTGCACCGCGCAAAAAACCGAGTGCCGCTTTGGATAAATTGCCATTTTCATCATACGCCATATTTTTGGCAGGACCAACGCGTTCGATAATTTCATCTTGTTGTTGAATTGGTAAGCCATCTAGCCGAATGGCAAAACGGCGTGGGGTAGAATAAATTTTTACGCTATCGAAAGATAGTTTTGCTTCTTTTAAAGTTGTTTCAAAAAATGTCTGCAATTTTCTAATTGCAGATTCGATGTATCCTGCTGGAATTTCTTCAACGCCAATTTCAAATAAAAAATCTTTTTTGATCATTAATTTCCTCTATTTTAAAAATTATATTTTAAAGTAATTTGGTTTACAACTCCCAAATCGCCGTATGAAGAGATGGCGTAATCTATTTCCATATTATAATGGTGTAAGTCGAATCCTAAACCGCAGGAAATTCCCGCAAAAACATCTAAATCTCCGCCAGTTTGCCAATCTTTGGCATTGGTTTTGTAACCCATTCTCATCGCCAAAATTGGATAAATTTGAAATTCGGTACCGATACTCCCAAAAATATCATCTTCGAGCGGTTTGTTGATGTCGATGGTGGTATAAAATTTTTCGGAAGGATGAAAACTGAAACCAGCCGAAATGGTGCGTGGCAGTCCCTCTTCGTATTCATTATGATAGGACATTTGTTTACCAAAATTGCGTAAGACAATTCCCAGTTTTAGATGTTTATTGGTGGTTTGATGCAGAACTGCAAAATCAAATACAATTGCAGATGCAGATTTGTCGTCGAGATTTTCGAGGAGATATTTTGCTGAAATTCCAACATCAAGGTTGTGTAAAATTTGTTTACCTAAACTTGTACCTAATTCAATCATCGAAACACCAAAAGTACCATCATAACCGTCAAAAGTGCCAGATTCATTTTCCAGAGTTCGGTCTTCTGTTGCGTTCAAGCCCTTTACGAAAAAAGCAACGGTTGCATCTTTCATTTTATGAGCATAAACTGCTGAGCCACAATTAATTCCCATAAAATAATTCATGTAAGTTAGTGATGCTTCGTCAGTTTCGATTTGTGTCAAGCCAGCTGGATTAAAAAAAACGGCATTAGCATCGTTGGAAAGTCCGGTAAAAGCATTTGCCATTGCACTTGCCCGTGCTGAATAATTCAACCGTAAAAAAGTAAAACCAGTGGCTTTAATTTCATCATTTTGCGCAAAAATAGAAGTAGCAAGAGTAATTATTAATAGGATAATTTTTATTTTCATTTTAGACCTCAGATTTTTCTTTCGATGGTTCTCAATAAATTTACAGCTTCTTCGTTGGAATTGCAATTTAATAATTTTCGATAATTTTCAATGTCTTGGAAAAAATTTGAAATTGCGCTCAAAACGAGCATATATTTTTCTTTCATATTTTCGGGAACTGCAATCATCAAAATGATTTTGACGGGTTCATCGTCGATTGCGTCAAATTCAAGTTCATTTTGGAGCAGGTAAACAGCGATAGTTAGTTCTTTTACTGCTTCCGATCTAGCGTGCGGAATTGCCAATTTTTTGCCAATTCCAGTGGACATCATTTTTTCCCTTGTCAGAATGGAATCAAAAAAACGCTCTCGCGAAAAAATAACTTCATTTTCAAAGAGAAATTCGACCATCTCCTCTAAACAACTTTTCTTGTCTAAAGCGTAATAATTCAACTTTATTAAATCTTTCGAAAAAATTTTCATATCTTCCTCTCTTTCATTAAAGAAAAAACGAGTCCATTTATTTGCTTGACTTGATGTAGTCAATTATTTTTTTGTTGCGTTTATATAAATTTGATGAATAAAGGAGATTTTTAAATGGTAAATTTACAAAAAATGGTTTTGGTAATGGTAGTGTTTTTGATGTTGTTTTCTGTTTTGAATGCAATTTCAAAAGAGACAGTTTTAGCCGAATTTGGCGACAAAGTTATTACTTTTGAAGATTTGGAAGAGAAGCTTGAAGCAATTCCGGCGATGTATCGTCACAGCTATGCAAGCGAAGAAGGCAAGAAGAAATTGCTCGATATGTATTGTACCGAGTCACTATTTTACATGGAATCTTGGCAGCATGATATTGAAAATAATGCTGGTTATATCGGTCGTTTAAATGACCAAGTTAAAAGTGTTTTTTACAATGCGTATAAAGCTAGTTTTGCGAGCGAGATAATTTTGACAGATATCGAAAAACAAGCTTTCTTTGAAGAGCATCCAGAACTTTTTGCTGGTCGCACTTTTGCAGAATCAATTGGACAGATTGAGAGTAAACTGATGCCACAAAAGCAAAATGAAATAGTTCAGCAGAAAAAAGCAGAACTGATGGAAAAATATGGTGTAACAATTATCGATGAAAATGTACGAAATTTTAATATCGAAGATCTAACTGCGAATATTCCAAATAATGAACAAATTATTATCGAAAGTGCTAATTCTGATTTGCACAAAACAGTTGCAGATCTCATTGTGTATTATGATTTTTTACCACAAAATAAAAAAATGGCCATCAAGAATAACGAAATATTGAAAAAATATTTAGAGAGTTTAATCGAGTTAGATTTGTTCTATTTGGAAGCACTCGAAATGGGATTTGGTGAAGATGAAGCACTTTCATCAAAAGTGGAAATGGTAAAAAGACAGTTAAGATTGTCGGCCACTTACAACATTATTGTTGCTGATAAAGTTGACTTGAGTGACGAAAATGTAAAAAAATATTACGCTGAAAATATTATGCAATTCAGTACAAAAGCAACTCGAAAAATCCAGACTTTTGGTTTTGAAAATGAAAAAGTAGCAACAGAAATTAGAGCAAAAGTTCAAAAACAAATTAAATTGAGTTTCTTTGAAAATTTCCAAAACGCTGAAAAATTGAAGGTAAAAAAACAGCAAAATTTGCAAAAAATAATCGAAGAATATTCGATTTATAAAGCGAAAAATGGTGAGATTGACCACATCTATCAGAATGATATTATTCCGGGGATTGGCAAAGACAAAAAGTATTACGATCTCGTTTGGTCTACACCTGCCGATTCTACCAAATTGAGCGAAATTTTTCAAAACATAAAGGGTGAATTTATCTTTTTCCGCATTTTAAATGATAACAAGCCTGTTCCACAACCTTTTGCAGAAATTGAGATGAAAGTGAAAGCACAAATGCAAAAAGAACTCACGAAAAAGAAATTTGACGATGTTACCGCTAAATTGGAAACGAAATATAATCTGAAAAAATATCAAGAAAGATTGCTGATAATTTTAGATGTGAAAGAATATTATGATAAAGCAGAAACATCTCAAAAAGGACGCAAATTCAAAGATGCGATTCATTATTATGATAAAATAATTCAATTTTATCCAAACGATGAAGATGATTACAAAGCCACTTTCATGAAAGGATTCATCTATGTAGAAAATCTGAAAGATAATGAAAAAGCAACCGAATGTTTCGTAAAAGTTTTGGAATTTTCCAAAGGTGATTTACACGAATCTGCTCAATTTATGCTTGATGAAATGGGCGGGAAAGAAATTGAATTTACTGAAGAATAAAAAAGGGGTGTGAATTATGTTTTTTGAAGGACAGAAATTAAAACAAGTTTTTGACAGAGCAAAACGAGAGCGTTTTGGTATTATCGCTTCGAACGTGGTTTTTGATTCCCAAATTCGTGGTATTGTGCAAGGTTATGAAGCTCAAAAATCTGATGGACTTTTACAGATGAGTGCAGGGGCAGTAAAATATGCCGCAGGAAACACCAAAAGTCTCGAAGCGGGAGCTCAATTAATTTCATCGATGATAAAAATAATTTCGTCACAATACAAAAATTCAGGAGTTGGTTTGCACATCGATCATGCTACTCCGAATTATTTTGATTTTGTGGTTTATTGCATCGAAAACAACCTCGTTTCATCTGTGATGATAGATGCTTCCAAAGAGGAATTTGAAGAAAATATTCGCATCTCTGCCGAAGTGGTAAAAGTGGCTCATAAATATGGCGTTTTGGTGGAAGGAGAGATTGGCTACATCAAGGGTGCTGAAGACGAAATTGTTAGCGATACAGAACTTTACACAAAACCAGAAGAGGCTCTCGAATATGTGCAGAGAACAAATGTTGACCTTTTTGCGGCTTCAGTTGGTACGAACCACGGTGTTACAAAAGGTGCAAAAGTAACCTTGAAATTAGATTTGATCAAAGAGATTGACGAACTTCTCATAAAAAACAATGTAGAACGCGGAATTGTGCTTCACGGAGCGTCTGGTTTGACTGCAAAACAACAAATTGATGCGATTAAAAATGGCGTGGTGAAAATCAATAAAGACACTCGCTATCAGATGGAATTTGCGCAAACTGTTCAGAAATATTGGGAAGTAGAAAAAGACTCAATTGCAAAACCAAACAATATGTCTGATGACGATTATTTTCCAGATAAAAAGCGATTTGACCCCAGAAAGTGGATTGTTCAAAGCGAAAATGCAATGCAAAACGCAGTGGAAGAATTGGTTCAAATAACCGGTAGTGCCGGAAAATCGATATTATTATAAATTGGAGGAATTTATGAAAAAAATAGCAATAAATGGATTTGGTAGAATTGGACGACTTGTGTTTCGCAGTTCGTTCGCAAAAAATGGATTAGAAGTAGTAGCAATCAACGATTTAATGGATATTAAAACTTTGGCTCATCTACTTAAATACGATTCAGTTCACGGTAAATTTCAGCACGAAGTGGAAGTAAAAACAAATTCAATCGTTGTGAATGGAAAAGAAATTTTGGTTCTCTCGGAAAGAGATCCCGAAAAATTACCTTGGCAAAATTTGGGAGTTGATGTAGTTGTAGAATCTACTGGTATCTTTCGCGATCAAGCTGGTGCCTCAAAACACCTTACGGCTGGTGCGAAAAAAGTGATTATTTCCGCTCCTGCAAAAGGTGAAGTTGACGCAACCGTGGTTTTGGGTGTGAATCAAGACACCTTGAAGCCAGAACACAAAATTATTTCAAATGCGTCTTGCACGACGAATTGTTTAGCTCCCGTGATGAAGGTTATCACTGATAATTTTAAAGTACAATCTGCTTTAATGACGACCGTTCATTCATACACGATGGACCAAAGTTTGCTCGATTTCCCACATGCAGATTTGCGTCGTGCTCGTGCGGCTGCTTTGAACATGATTCCCACCACAACTGGTGCTGCTGCTGCCACCGGAAAAGTGATTCCAAAACTTCTTGGAAAAATTGATGGTATCGCCGTTCGCGTGCCTACTCCAAACGCATCACTTGTAGATGTTTGCATTACATTAGATAGAAAAACTTCTGTGGAAGAGATTAATGCACTTATGAGAATTGCGGCAGAAAATGAACTGAAAAATATTTTGAAATATAGCGAATTACCGCTCGTTTCAACTGATATAATTGGTGACTCAGCATCTTCAGTTTTCGATGCACCTTTCACAAAAGTGAATGGAAATCTCATCAAAATACTCAGTTGGTACGACAATGAATGGGGTTATTCAAGTCGCGTTATAGATTTGGCAAAAATAATTTCCGAGATGGAATAGAAATTGCGTTCTATTTTGGCGGAAGGTGAAGTTTGAAAAAAATAATTATTAGCGTCATTTTGATTTTGGCAATAAGCGTAATTGTTGCCAAAAATCACGATGGAATTGTAAAATGCAATTCGCATCCAACGAGAGATTATAATGGTTTACGCGATTCTACTCTTATTTTTTCAGATGATTTTGAATCTGGAATTAGTAGTTGGACGATAACAGATGTGACCAATCCTGGTTGTTTTTGGCACATTTCCACTTACGATTCTTACGATGAAAATGGGAAAAGTTGGCGAATGGGAGATGTAAATATTTATCCCGACGGTGGCTATCTCGATGATTGGTATCAAGTTTTGGATACTCCCATAATTACACTTCCGACTGATAATTTAACAATTTCATTCCAACAAAAAAGAGCGATTGAAGCACTCGGTGACCACGAAAATTTTGATGGTTGGGATGGTTTGAATGTTCGTATTCGCTTAGCAAACCAAGATTACGATGAAGCCGAAATTTTGACAAGCTGCACACCAGCTTACAACAGTTCCAGTATGTATGGTTTTGGCTATCAACACGAGGAAGATATCGATGGAATTCCCGGCATTCCAGGTTGGGGAGGTTCAACAGATTGGACGCAAACGATGATTACAATTCCCTCAAATTATGCGAATGAAGATGTGATTATTAGTTTTGCATTTGCTTCAGATCCAAACACTTCTACCGCCACAAATCCAGAATTTACTGGTATTTTTATCGATGAAATAAATATTGCAGATGTGTTAATTTCAAATTGTGACGAAGCAAATGGGTTTTCTAACTACACAAACACGCCAATTGGTGGTGACTTGTGGCATCTTTATGAAACGGAATTAAATTCGGTAATGGGTTGTTTTGATGCAGAAACAAATTTGTATAATCCAAATATGCAAAATTATCTCAAGCGTTCATGCACGATTTTTCGCGGTGTGTTGCCAGATGATTTAGACGATGTTAAATTTTTTTTGGATATGGACATTAAATCAGAATTAGACGATTTTAATTTTCCCAATTGCGATTATTTTAGCATCGAGGTGCAACATTACATCGAAGGTGAGCCTTCGGCTTGGCATTCAGTTTCCAATCCAACTGGCGACCCAGACGGAATGGAACTCGTTTTTACTGGTTCGCAAGCTGAATTTGTACCGTTTTCTTTTGGTTGGTTGGGTTTTAACGAATTAACTGAATTATTTGAATTTGACGGAGAAGACAGAATTGTTCTCAAATTTAGAATTGGATTTCATTCCAATGATGTTGACGAATTTTCTGGAATTCAGCTCGATAATTTCCGCTTATTCTATACCCAAATTTCACCAACAGATGTAGTTGAAGAAGAATTGGCAATTGCTGATTATGAGTTAGCAAATTATCCAAACCCATTTTGTAATACCACGACCATTTCGTTTAATTTAAACGCTAATGACGCTGAAAATGTTGAATTGATGATTTACAATATTAAAGGTCAACTTGTGAAACAGTTAGCAATTTGTAATTACGAATTAGGAATTAATCGGGTTAATTGGAATGCTCAAAGTCAAGCGAGTGGTATCTATTTTTACAAACTTGTAGTTGACGGAAAGCCAGTCGAGATGAAAAAAATGATTTTAATAAAATAAAAAGGATGTAAAGATGAAAAAAGTACTATTAGTTTTATTAGCAATCTTCGTGAGTACACTTCTTTTTGCAGATTTTGTAGATGTTAATTCTGCCGAAAAAGTAGTCGTAATGAAGATTCAAATTGAGGGTGAAGATAACTCGATCGAGAGTGTTTTCACATTGGAAAATGATGGAAAAATTTTAGCGTATATTTTCCATTTAGCACCGCAAGGTTTTGTGGTAGTTTCTGCTGATACAGAAATTGCACCGGTTATTTCTTATTCTTTTGGAAATAATTATTCAACCGAAGATGTTCAATTTAATAACGGCTTTCAAATGTTAAAAGCTGATATGAAATTGAGATGGGAAGCACTTCCACAAACATCAGCAGAATTGAAAGCAAACAACAGCGAAACTTGGGAAAAGTATCAAAATGAAGATTTTGCAGCTTTTCAAACGCGTGATGAAACTTGGCCACCAGAAGGCTATAGTGCAACCGCGGGTTGGGTAGAGGTTCAGTGGAATCAAAGTGCACCGTGGAATGCATTTTGCCCAATTGACCCAGGTACAAACGGTCGTTCGGTAACGGGTTGTGTGGCAACTGCGATGTCGATGATTATGCAATATCACCATTTTGCTGGAAATCCAACTTTTAGCGATGCCGACGATTATTGGTCAACCGAAACTTCGCCGATGATTCACATCGATAATCACGCTGCTACACGTGATTTTCCAACATTCCCAGAATTGAATAGTTATTTGCCAGAGATGACAGAACATTTGTCAAATTGGGAAACTTTGACTAATGATGATATGGCTGCACTCAATTTTGCAGCTGGTGTCTCGGTTAAAATGGCGTACTCGGAAGAAGGATCTGGTGCGATGACAATGGATGTTGACGATGCACTTCTTGGTAAATTTGGATTTGATTCTGCAAATTTTGTAAACAATATAAATGCAACTTTTTACAATAATTTAAAGAGCAATATGCAGAATGCACAACCTGTATTTCTCGGTATTATTGAAAGTGGCTCACCTTATGGCCACGCAATTATTGTGGATGGCTACAATTCAAATGACGATACTTATCACCTTAATATGGGGTGGGGTGGCAGTGCAGACGGTTGGTATTCTCTTCCAAACGGAATGCCGTCAGGCTTTGATACAATCACACAAGCTGTAATCAATATCGAAGGTGGTTTCGAACCATTTACTGCTGGTGGACAGGTTATTACTGCTGGTGCAGATGCTACTGATGCGTCGATAACTTTAGATGGTCCGCGTTATTATGAATGCACACCCGATGGTAATGGTCAGTTTTTATTCGATTGGGTTGTAGCAGGTTGGTACGATTGTACCGCGATAATAGAGATGGATAACGGTGGTTTTGAATATGCAAATCAGCTTGTTTGGTTAGATGAGAATAACACAAATATTTTCTTTTTTATGGATAGTTATGAATATCTAACTGCAGAAATTTCTGCTCCAATTAATCCCACAGGTTGTAGCGTTGCTGTTTACCAAGATGAACACTTGGTTACATCTGGTGTAGCAGATGCGAGTGGATCTGTTGAAATGGTTGGGATCTTACCAGGTGATTATTTTGCGGTTGCAAGTTTAGATGGTAATTATTTTGCATTTACAGACTACACCGTAAGCGCTGGAACTCAAAATATGACACTCAATTTAACACATTATCCATATAATCATAATGTTACTTTTGCAGGTGAACCAGTTGGACAATTCCAAATGCTCGGTTCAATGAGTTGTGGCATCAAATTATTTGGTGAAGATATTGCAAATTATGATGGTGAAGCCATTTCAAAGGTAAAATTTATTGCTCCATTCGATGCTGAAACAGGTCAATTATTCGCTCAGGTTTGGCACGAAAATATCCTCATTTCAGAAGAGGAAGTTTTCGATTTTGTGGATGGTGAATGGGTTACAATAACATTCGATAATTTTGCTATAATTGATGCGGATAATGAATATTTTGTTGGTTATCGCATTGAAGTTCCAGTTGGAACACCAGCAGCATATCACGATGCTGGACCGCGTGTGGAAGGAAAGGGGATGTTCATCAAAACGAGTGGTTGGATAGAACTTCCATCTACTGCATACGATTTTAATTTCTGTATCGAAGGGATAATAGCTACTGAAACGGTTGCGTCAGATGAAACTGAAATTCAGAGTGGCGGAAACCATCTTGGCAAAAATTATCCAAATCCATTTAGTGACGAAACGATGATAAATTTTTCTCTTAATGCAGAAAATACAGGGAACGCAGGGATTGAAATTTTCAACATCAAAGGTCAACTTGTGAAACAATTAGAAATTGCGAATTACGAATTAGGCGTTAATCAAGTAATTTGGAATGCAAAAGATCAAGCATCTGGCATCTATTTCTATAAACTCGTGGTTGATGGAATTCCAATTTCAACCAAAAAAATGATTCTTTTAAAATAACATAAACTGCTAAAAGTAGCCCCGATTTGGGGCTACTTTTTTTTGAGAAAAGATGAAAATTATAATTTTGATTTTAGTTTTAATAATCAGCATTTCAACAAATGCAGAAATAATTATACCGATGGACGAAACGCAAGCAAACCATTTGAAAGCATATGGAGTTGCGTTTGCAGCACTCAAAAACGAAAATGTTGTAAAGTGGCTTCTTAATTATCGCGGTGGCTCTTTTTTGATTTTTGATTCCGCCGATATGGAGATGCTTTGTAATGTTCGAGGTGTAAACTACGAAAAGATTTCAGCTTCAAATGTGGTCACTATTTTGTTCGAAATGGAAGCGGAAAACATGAATGCAGTAAATTTGGAGAAAGAACCGAAAATTGCTATTTACACACCCCCAAATTCGCAACCGTGGGATGATGCTGTAACCTTGGCACTAACTTTTGCACAAATTGAGTATGACACAGTTTGGGACGAAGATGTGCTTTCGGGTAAATTGGAAAAATACGATTGGTTGCATCTTCATCACGAAGATTTTACGGGACAATATGGTAAATTTTTCGGTAGTTTTCGCAATAAAGATTGGTACAAAGAAGAAGTACAAATTAGTGAAAAAATGGCATCAGATTTTGGTTTTGGAAAAGTTTGGAAATTGAAGCATGCCATCGCCGAAAAAATTCGGAATTATGTGAAAAATGGTGGCTTTTTATTTGCGATGTGTGCCGCAACCGATACTTTTGATATTGCACTTGCAACAAAAAATGTGGATATTTGCCATTCTGTTTTTGACGGAGATGATTTCACACCTAATTTTCAGCAGAAACTAGATTTTTCACGAACTTTTGCCTTTACCGATTTTGAAATATTTACCAATCCGTACCAATATGAATTTTCTACGATAGACGCGAGCGATTATGCCCAATTACGCGGTGCTGAAGCCGACTATTTTCAACTGTTCGATTTTTCGGCAAAATATGATCCAGTTCCCACTATGTTGACGCAATGTCACACAAATATAATCAATGGTTTTTTGGGGCAGACTACTTCATTTCAAAAAAAATATGTGAAGAAAAATGTGATAATTTTGGCGGAAGTTCCTCAAATGGATGAAGTGAAATATTTGCACGGAAATTTTGGCAAAGGAACTTTTACTTTTTACGGTGGACACGACCCAGAAGACTATCAGCACAGAATTGGCGACCCTGAAACGGTTCTTGATTTACACAAAAACTCACCAGGATATCGCCTTATTTTGAATAATATTCTTTTTCCCGCTGCCGAAAAAAAGAAACTAAAAACTTAATTAACGATATTTTCTAATTTGATATTTGAGTGCCTTTAAAGTGAGCGTGATATCGATTAAAAAGAAGATGACACCAGCGATTAAACACGATATTGCAACTGCAAAAAAAATAAGAAATGCTGTATCTATCGAAACCGCAATCGTGAATTTTAGAAATAACAAAAGAATCATTACGCTAGAAAGTAAGATGGTAAGTGAGGTTAGCGTGATTGATGTTCGCAATATTTGAGCGCGTTTATAAAGAATTCGCAATTGTTTATTTTTGTTTTCGTGAATTTTATGTGAACCAGTTTTTAGCTCATCAACTATTTTACGGGAGCGGTCGATGACGCGTCCGAGCCGATTTGTTAGTGATAAAAGCAACAATCCTACGCCAGATATAAGGACGATTGGCGAGATACTATTTTTTAATAATTCGATGTGTTCCACTAAATTTTACCTTTCACGAAGTTTTCAGCTACGAGTGCAATTTCATCAACCTTTTGAAGTAGTAATTCAGCTTTTTTCATAATTTCATTTTTCCAATTTTCATCTTCGATGCTAGCCATATTTATTCTCACATTTAGATAAGCAGCTTTTGCGGCCGCATTCGCATTAATCGCCGCTACACCAGCATCAGAGAGTGCATTTGTATTTCCTATTTTTGCTATTTTTGCAGACAATTCAACCGCATCATAGGCAATTTGAAGTGTTTCGAGTGGAATAAGAATTGCTTTTTTTGTTGATTCTTGAATTGCCTCATGGCGTATTTTTTTATCTTCATCTGTTTTCTTTGGAAGTCGCATTGCATCCATCATTTCGTAGAATACTTGCGTATCCGCGTCGATGGCGTGAAGTGAACGCTCTTTAATGGTTTGTCCTTTTACAGCAAGTTCTTTCGCTTCTTTCCAAAAGTGGTTATATCCTTTTTTCCCAATTGTGAGATTTGCCACCATTGCTGTGAGGGCACCGCTCATTGCGGTAGAAATTGCCGCCACACTTCCGCCACCCGGAGCAGGAGAGTCGATAGAAAGTTCATCACAAAATTCTGCAATGGTCATATTTACGAGATTTTCATCACTTTGAATAGCGTATTCAATGACTTTTTTGTCAATATCAAATGTAGCAACATCACGAAGTCCCATACTTTGAACTGCGGTTTCAATAATCATTTTTTCGGGAACACCGAGACTTTCGCCCATTTGTTGAAGATAATATTTGCCAGATTCAATAATCGCAGATTTTGGAAGAAGACCAACAAGTTCACTTCCTGTAACCTGTAAACCTTTTGCATTAGCAAGTTCACGCACTTTTTCCAAAACGAGATGTGCAGGTGTAATATTGAAATTTGTCAGATTTATGCTAATTTGAGCACGATGAAAATCATCGATAAACCAGCCAACAGCTTTACAATTTTTGAAAATTCCCGTTTTTTTAATTTTTTTCCCGTTTTCATCTCTAATGAATTTTTTATTTTCATCGCGTGCAAAACGACCACTTTCACGAATATCGAGAGCAATATCATGTGCTTTTGCTTTGTCGCGTGTATTCAAATTAATATTATAAGCAATTAAAAATTCACGTGCTGAAATAGCCGTTGCACCTGTTTGAGCATTAAATTTTTGTGGTCCAAAATCTGGTTTCCAATCAGGATTTTTCATTTTTTGTGGAAGTGCTTCATATTCACCTTTACGCACTTCTGCTAAGTTTTTCCACTCTGGTTTTGTTGCCGCATATTCATAAAAATAAATAGGGATTTCTAGCTCTTCGCCAACTCGTTTTCCAAGTTTATGAGCAAGTTCAACGCACTCGTCCATCGTCATATTTGCCACAGGGATAAACGGGCAAACATCGGTTGCGCCCATGCGTGGATGTGCACCTCTATGTTTGTTCATATCGATTAATTGTCCGGCAGTTTTGATAGCGAGAAATGCTGCTTCAACGACTGGATTCGGTTCGCCGACCATCGTGAAAACAGTGCGATTTGTAGTTTCGCCAGGATCTACATCCAACAGAGTAACACCTTTTACAGACTTAATAGATGCTGCGATTGCATCTAAAATCTTCTTATCTTTACCTTCACTAAAATTGGGGACGCATTCAACTAATTTCATAATTTCTCCGAATTTATTTTTTTATTAATTTTATTTTGATAATTTTCTTACTCGTAGCTTGCAAAATTTCGATTTTCCAATTTTCAATATCTATTTTTGTATTCATTTTTGGAATTTGAGAAAGTTTATGGATAATCATACCGGCGATAGTTTCATAATCACCTTCTGGTAAATTCATACCAAAATCATCATTCAGAAAATCTATCTCGACAAAGCCTTGCACAATAAAGGTATTTGCATTTATTTTTTTGACTTCTTGCACGGTTCTAACATTATCATATTCGTCTTCAATTTCACCCACAATTTCTTCCAGAATATCTTCAATAGTGATGAGTCCGGCAGTTCCACCAAATGAATCTACCACAATCGCCATGCTTTTTTTATTCGATTGCATCTCTTTTAAAAGGGTGTTTACATCTTTGTTTTCAGGTACGAAGAGTGGTTTGTGTAGCGCGTCTTTCGCTTTTTTGATGTCAGGTTTTTTTAGAATATCAAAAATAATTAAAATTCCGATAATATTATCGATATTTTCATCGTAAATTGGGAAACGCGTAAAGCCTCTTTTGCGTGCGGTTATGATAACTTTGTCAATCGGCGTATCTTTTTCAAACGCAACGATTTCTGTACGATGAATCATCACATTTTCCGCATCTAATTCTGTGAATTCCAAAACTTCTTCCAACATTTGTTTTTGGTCATTCTGGATGGAGTTTTCATCTTTTGTTTCGGAGAGCATAAAAGACAAATCTTCGCGTGTGATAATGCCAGATCTATCCGTTTTATTCAATTTGAAAATTTTTGCCAGAAAGTGATGTAGGTGTGAAACAAATTTCACAAATGGTGCAAAAATAATGCCAAAAAAATTTAAAAGAGGAAAACATTTTGAAACGAGTTTATTGGGATAATCTCGGAATAGTGCTTTTGGAATAATCTCGGCAAAAATGAGAATCAAAACTGCAATTAAAATTGTGACAATTTTTTCGGAAATTTCTAAATCATTTTTTTTCAATAAATAGATGGAAATAGAGGTGACGATTACGATAGAAATATTTGTGCCAAAAAGAGTTGTGCCAAAAAGTTTTTCGGGATTTTCCAAAAATTTCAGAATTTTTTTTTTCTTTGTATCTTTTTTTGCATTTTGTTCTAAACTCAATCTGTCAAGCGAGATAAGTCCTGTTTCGATCCCAGAAAAAAAGCCGGCTAAAATAAAAAAGACGACCACCAATATGATTAAAAACATAATTAATTATTTACGGTTTCTTCTCGATGTTTTAGTTTTAGAGCATCGATAAATTCTATTAAATCACCGAGTAAAATTCCGTCTAATTTGTAAGAAGTTAGGTTGATGCGATGGTCTGTAACACGAGATTGCGGGAAATTATAGGTTCTGATTTTGGCACTTCTATCGCCACTTCCAACCTGTGATTTTCTGGTAGCGGCGCGTTCTTGTTCTAATTTGGAAATCTCCAAATCTAAAAGCCGGGAACGCAAGACTTTCATTGCCTTATTTTTGTTTTTAAGTTGCGATTTTTCATCCTGGCAAGTTACCACTAAGCCCGTTGGCGCGTGAGTAATTCGAACGGCAGAATCAGTTGTATTCACGCACTGTCCACCACATCCAGAGGCACGGTAAACATCGATTTTAAGGTCGCTTGGATTAATTTCCACATCGATTTCGTCTGCTTCCGGTAGAATGGCAACTGTGACCGCAGAAGTGTGAACTCTACCTTGTGATTCAGTTTCGGGAACGCGTTGTACACGATGGACACCACTTTCGAAGCGCATTGTGCCGAACACATTGTTACCAGAAAGAGAGAAGGAAATTTCTTTGAATCCGCCAACACCAGTTGCATTTGACGAAAGTACAGTTTTTTTCCAGCTATTTTTTTCAGCAAAATATGAGTACATGCGGTAGAGATCGGCAGCAAAAAGGGCAGCTTCATCGCCACCGGTGCCAGCTCGAATTTCCACGATTGCATCTTTTTCATCATTCGGGTCTTTCGGTGCCAATAAATCTTTCAATTTTACAATTTCGATTGCCAACTCTAACTTTAATTCTGCTGTCTCTTCTTTTGCTAATTCAATCAATTCAGCGTCATTTTCTTCTTCGATTATTTCTTTATTTTGTGAAATGTTTTCTTCTAAATTTTTAACTTTATTGACGCACTCAAAAATTTCTTCCAAAACTTTGAAGCGTTTAGAAATTTTTCGATAATTGCGTTGATTAGACATATTTTTGACATCAAACACTTCTATTTTTAAAGCGTCGTATTCTTTTTGAAGTTCTTTAATTTTAGTTTCGGCAATCATCATTATTTCTCGTCTAAAAAAGTGATGTTATCATATTCCAAAACATCCATTTCGAGTGCACATTTCATTGCTACTACAGCAATTTCTACTTGTTGATCATTTGGTTTTTGAGTGGTGATGCGTTGCAATAATAAACCAGGTGCAGTCATAAGTCTCACGAGTGGATGATTGATGTTTTTGCCAGAAAGTTTCAAAACTTCGTAAGAAATTCCCGAAATCAAAGGCATCATTAAAAAATGGTATCCCAACCTGATAAAGATGTGAGGTGCTCCCCAGAAATAGGCGAAGATTGTATCTGCAACGGAGAAGATTAATATTGCTATAAGTAGCACAAAAAACATAAAACTAGTGCCGCAACGTGGATGAAGCGTTGAAAATTTTTGCACATTTTTGGGTGTGAGGTCGTTCTTATTTTCAAAGGCATGCACGGCTTTATGTTCTGCTCCGTGAAATTGGAAAATGCGGTGAACATCCTTCATTAAACCAATTAACCAGACATAAAGCACAAAAAATACAATACGAATAGAACCGGCAAAGAGATTGAAATAGATGTTGCCCTTACCCAAATTCATCCATTCTGCAATTTGATATGGTAAAAAGGCAAACAACAAAAATGCCAAACTAAACGCAAAAATGTAGCTAAAAATTTCATTTATTTTTTCTTTTGTTTCGGATTTTTCTTTTTTCTCTTCCAAATCTAATTCGGCACGAGATGCAGAAAAATTGAGTGTTTTAAACCCAATTATCATCATTTCGATGAGTCCTACAAATCCGCGTAAAATTGGCAATGCAAAAAACTTATTGTTTTTTGTTTTGCTGATAAATTGTTTTTTGTCAATTTCGATGGTACCATCTTTACGGCGAATTGCAGTGGCGATGTATTTTGGACCACGCATCATCACACCTTCGATGACAGCTTGTCCTCCGACTTCTATTTTTGGTTTATTTTTCATAATTTATTCCTAAAAAAATACACCACAACATGTAGTTGTGGTGTTAAAAAGTGGTCTCTAATTTTTCTTTTCAAGGTCTGCGTATTTTTGCTTAAACTTCTCTATTCTACCCTCTTTGGAAATACTTCTTTGTTTGCCCGTATAGAATGGATGACAGCTTGAACAAATATCAACTTTCGCGATACTTGCTTCTGTCGAACGAGTTTCAAATGTATTACCACAAGAACAGGTAACTGTTACCTTTTCATACTTTGGATGAATACCTTTTTTCATTGCTTATCTCCTGTTACTTTACTTATTTAATTCGAGGTTACATTGATTTTTTGAGGGGTTATAATGTCAATAATTTTATTAAAATAGCTTTTTTGGGTTTATTTTTAGTTATTATATTCCATTTTAATTTCGACATTTACATTGTAAGTTACTACTATCTGTTCACCATTTTTTCACCATTACTTTCTGTCAAATAGATTCTTTCCTTTATAAAAAGCAAGCAGGCGACAGTTTATCGCCTGCTAATACTAACCTACTTCAACAGTAACATTTTCTGAGTTACTGTGTTCTCACCTGCGACAAGTTTGTAGAAATAGATTCCACTTGAAACAGGTTTATTGGTTTCGTCTCTACCATTCCAGATTACCGAACCTTCTGCACCATTTGTGATGACATCAAAAGTTTTTACCTTCTGACCCCTGATGTTAAATATGTCAATTCGTGCTTTTTCGTGTAAATTCGTGGTTAAAGAAAAAGAAATCGTGGTTTCACCCGTAAACGGATTAGGGTGGTTGGTTAATTGATAATTATGGTTAACTGGCAACTCGTAATCCTCTGTGTTTACTCCTTCCCACTCGTAACAGCCCATATCTGGGGCAATACCGTAATACTCGTCTTCTGCCATATCTACCCAAACTTCTCCATCCCATTCAAAGTAAGCTATACCTGCATCTATGCAAGGAGAGTTTTGTTGTAAGGTGTAGTATCCATTCTCTGCATCTACAAAAAGTGGTTCCCCATCTATGTTGCCTTCCAACCAATTAAGGGTTGCTGCTCCAAGTTCAATATTTTCTTGACCACCCCTAATAAATGAATTTTGAATTGTTAATATAAGTCCAGACATGTCATTACATATTTCTATACAATCTGGATTAGATAAAATAGAGTTAACAATCGTAATCTCTGGTTGATTAAGCATAGTATATATAGTACAATCTGCATGATTATCTACTATCGTATTATTTATAAGGATGATATTTACTGAAGATCCCATAAAATGTAACACACCAGTGCCTCCGCGATTATTGGCGACAAGATTGTTAATCAAAATGATCTCATGATTAGCACCACCGAATATGCTAATAGCACCACCTATTACCCACATATGTCCGTTTTCATCTTCAATACCGTGGTTATATTGGATATCATTGTTTATCAAAATAGGAGCACTATCTAGAATTCGCAGACCACCACCATATCCTCCATGAGCATAATTACGCCAAATAACATTACCTTGCAGCAACGGTGATGAACCGTTTCCTATGTAAACACCGCCTCCATAGGCAGTTATTCCATAATTAAAATTATTACTAATAATGTTGCCGATGAAGGTGGGGGCTGCTTCGTCTCGAATGCAAACTCCACCCCCGTGGGTACTACCATCTATAGTATCCCCCACAACAGTATTGTAACAGATTTTATTGTAAGTAAAGATGGGGTTGGAATTACCGATGATGCTTACCCCTCCACCAGATCTGGCACGATTATTTGAAATATTACAATTGGCAACGAGAAGTTTGGAAAAATCATTAACAAAGATTGCACCCCCATTATATAAACACGGCCATTGCGGAATTGTTTTGCTAAATTCCAATTTACAATGCACTATTTTGGAAGAATCATTTGTGGCTGGTGTTCCTTCAAATTGAATTCCATTCCATGCTCCAACAACCCAAGTTGGTATATGAAAACCAGTCGTATCAACAACCGTAAAGTGGATGGAATCTTGTGCTGTGCCAATTGCCAAAAGTTGCCCTTGCACATTGAGAGCAAAATGTCCTTGAAATTCAACAAGTACGCCTGGATCAATTGTTAGCGTCTCTCCATTTGGAACAGTAATATCACCTTCAACAAGGTAAGGTGAACTATCTAACGCCCAACTCCCAATTACATCTCCTCCTGGTATTACTGTTTGGGCGTTCAATAAGCCGACACCAACAAAGACTAACAAAACTAATAAAGATACTTTTTTTTCCAATAAAGTGGAATAACATAAAACTCTTTTCCCCGATAAATCGGGATTAATCATTTTATTTAACATAATAACCTCCTAGTT
>JABGOP010000048.1 GCA_018645365.1 Candidatus Cloacimonadota bacterium | reverse complement strand
ATACATTTAAAATTTAATTATGTAGATGAAGCTCAAATAAATGGAATTACCATTATGAATGGCTTAACTGATGATTATGGTGGTGGAATTTATTGTCAACATTCCAGTCCGACCTTAGAAAATTTAACCATTCACAATAATACAGCGGGTAGTGGTGGCGGGATTTATTGTGGCGGTGATTCCAATTTAAGTTTGAAAAATGTGACAATTAACAATAATGTTGCATTATCAATTGTATATTCGAGAGGTGGTGGAGTTAAATGTGTATCTGCAAATATAAGTTTAGAGAATACAACCATCAGCAATAACTCCGCTGAAGAAGGAGGAGGATGTTTCATATATCATGCCAATGCGAGTTTGAAAAATGTGACTATTGATGGTAATATTGCCAATGACGGTGGTGGAATTTATTGTCGATACGCTTCTCAGCTAAATTTCATGAATGTTACAATCAGTAATAATATAGCAGATGACTACGGTGGTGGAATTGCCTGTTTGTTTGTTTCCAATATTAGTTTAATCAATTGTATTATGTGGAATAACTTACCACAAGAGGTATTTACTCCTAATTATGCTAACGGTGGAAGTTCAATCACAATTTCATATTCAGATATTCAAGGCGGTTATGCAGGCATCGAAATAAATAATGACGACACGGTTTATTGGGAGGAAGGCAACATAGACTTAGACCCGCTTTTTGTAGATGGCGATAATGGAGATTATCATCTTACCGAGTTTTCACCTTGCATCGATGCGGGTGATCCCACTTCACCGTTCGACCCAGATGGCACCATTGCAGATATGGGAGCGTTTTATTATCATCAAGATGTTGGAATAAATGATAACGAATTAGCAGTTACTAATTACCAACTAGCCAACTATCCTAATCCCTTCAATCCAACCACCACGATAAGTTTTTCTCTCTCCGCCGAGAATATGGAAAACGCAGAGATTAAGATATTTAACATCAAAGGTCAACTTGTGGAAACTCTCCAAATCACAAATTCACCAAATCAACAAATAATTTGGAATGCAGAGAAACAAGCAAGTGGTGTTTACTTCTACAAACTTGTGGTCGATGGCATTGCTGTCGATACAAAGAAGATGTTACTACTGAAGTAACTACAAACTAAAAACCGCTCCGAATGGAGTGGTTTTTTTATGCTTGTGGCTTTACATCTTTCACTTTTTTCTTGTCATAAATGACACTTTTTTTTCAGTGCCATTAAAATTAAAAGTAGTTTAGGGGAATCAATGCCAAAAATTGGAATTTTAACTTCTGGTGGAATTGCACCTTGTCTTTCCGCATCAATCGGTAGATTGGTTGAGAATTATTCAAATCCGAATGTAGAAATTATCGCATATTTGAATGGCTACAAGGGTTTACTCTTGGGTAATAAAATTGTTATTTCAGATGAAGTGCGAAAAAATGCTAAACGGCTCTATAAATTTGGTGGCAGTGTGATTGGAAACAGTCGTGTGAAGTTGATGAATGTTGCAGATTGCGTCAAAAAAGGATATGTGAAAGCTGGTGAAAACCCGCTCGAAGTCGCTGCCAATCAGCTTAAAAAAGATGGGATTACAATTTTACACACAATCGGTGGAGATGACACGAACACAACAGCTGCAGATCTTTCTGTATTTCTCAAAAATAATGATTACGATTTAACAGTAGTTGGAATTCCGAAAACAATCGACAATGATGTTTTTCCAATTTCGCAAACTTTGGGTGCGCAAACAGCTGCCGAACAAGGTGCATTGTTCTTTGAAAATGTTGCCAATGAAAATACGACGAGTTCGCGACAGCTAATCATTCACGAAGTAATGGGTAGAAATTGCGGTTGGCTTACTGCTGCGACTGCTTTTGAATATCGTCAGAATTTAACCAAGAAAGATTTTCTACCTGATGTTTTACTTTCGCAAGATAGATGGGATATTGATGCCATTTATATTCCAGAAATGTCGATAGATATTGAATCTGAAACAAAAAGATTGAAAGCAAAAATGGATGAAAAAGATAGTGTTAATATTTTTTTGAGTGAAGGTGCTGGCGTAGAAAGCATCGTGGCGGAGATGGAAAAAACTGGCGAAACAGTAAAACGAGATGCTTTTGGACATGTGCGTTTAGACGAGATAAATCCGGGAAAATGGTTTGCAAAACAATTTGCTAAAAAATTAGCTGCAGAAAAAATATTGGTACAGAAAAGCGGTTATTTTGCACGTTCAGCAGCTCCTTCGAAAAAAGATTTAGAACTGATTTTTCGGAGTGTTGATTTGGCTGTTCAATCTGCAATGAGCGGCGAAAGTGGTGTGGTCGGGATGGATGAGGATGCTGGAAATGAAATGCGTTGTATCGAGTTTTCACGCATCAAAGGTGGAAAACCGTTCGATGTTAACCTGGAATGGTTTCAAAATATGTTGGCTAAAATAGGACAAAAATAGAGGAAAATTATGAAGATTAAATTTAAAGATGTAAGTTCAGGAATCGTGGATGCACGTGCTGTTATTGAAATTATAGAAGGCATATTCATCAATGAAATCACGATTATTAAGAAAAACGGAAAGGTCGAAATAGAGCTTCCACAAAAGAGTTTTCGTGGTAAAGATGAGCGGATGCATTATTTGAATATTATCGCTTTTGAAAATGAAAATAAAGAGACATTGTGGAAGATGGAAATTAAAGAGAAATATTTCGAATGGCGTAAGCAATACAAAAAAGTTTTGGTTTATGAAGGATAAAAAAAATCGTGTTTTTTTGATTGGTGTTCGTTTAAAATCTATTTCAAAAGAATATTATGAGGAGTCGATGCAAGAACTTTTTCATCTTGCCGATACAGCTGGTACCAAGTGCGTAGGAACATTTGTGCAAACTTTGGAAACGCCCAATATTACTAATTATATTGGCAAAGGTAAATTGGAAGAAATTCGAGATTTAGCGAAAGAAAAAGAAGTTGATACAATTATTTTCAACAATAATCTTTCGCCCTCACAATCTCGTAATATTTCTGATTTTACATGCTGCAATGTGGTAGATAGAACGGAATTGATACTCGATATTTTCGCCAAACACGCTCGCACAAAACAAGCGAAATTACAAGTTGAATTGGCACAATTGGAATATGCCTATACAAAACTAAAACGAATGTGGAAGCATCTTTCGAGAATTAAAGGTGGTATTGGTTTTCGGGGTCCTGGTGAAACGCAAATCGAAGTAGATAGACGAGAAATTCGTCGAAAAACAGAGTATCTTCAGAAAAAATTGGAAGAGATTGAAAAGACATCTTTCACAAAACGAAAAAAGAGAAGTGGTGTTATTTCTGTGGCATTAGTGGGGTATACGAATGCAGGTAAATCAACATTATTCAATACTTTAACACACGAAAACAGATACACAGCCGACCAACTTTTTGCTACTTTAGATTCCAAAACGAGGCTTTTTCCAACGGAGAATAAAGAAAAATTGGTTATTACCGACACGATTGGTTTTATTCGGGAATTGCCCCATAAATTGGTTACTTCGTTTCAGACTACCTTGCTTGAGGTGTTGGAAGCAGATTTGCTGTTGCATGTTGTCGATGTGGCACACCCAAATTTAGAAGATTTGATTGATTCTGTAAATGGCGTTTTGAAAGAAATTGGTGTTGGCGATAAAAATGTTTTGATTGTGTTCAATAAAATTGACAAAATGTCTGGAACTGGCTTCAAATTTTTGAAAAAAAAATTGACTGGTATTTACCCAGATTCAATTTTTCTGTCGGCAAAAGACAGAGATGGAATTTCAGGATTATACGCAAAGATTGATGAATTTATCCGAAAATCAAAAACCACAATTCGACTTAAAATTCCAGTAAGGATGCAAAAACTAATTTCATTCGTTTACAGTAATTCCGAAATTTTGGTGGAAGAGTACGATGAAAAAGAGAATGCTTATGATTTGGAAATTTTGATAAAAAAACGATTTATTCCAGCGATAAAAGAGCAAATGGAGAAAGAAGAATTAATGGCATATTTAGAAATCTGAGTTTGCTGAAAAATTTGGTAAATAAAAAAATATAGACAATAATTCACTCTAAAAAAAAATACACTGCAAAAGAAAAAACTAGGAGTAGAAAATGATTAGTAATCTTCAAGGTGTTTTATCTGCAGCTGCGAAAGGTATGAAAAAATCTGCAATTCGCGAGTTGTTGAAATTGACTAAAAATCCAGAAATTATCTCATTTGCAGGTGGGCTTCCTGCCCCAGAAACATTCCCAATAGAACAACTCATCGAAGTAACAAGCGAAGTCTTAAGGGAAGATGGAGAAGCCGCTTTGCAGTATGGTTCTACCGAAGGTGATAGCCTATTGCGGGAAGAAATTGTGCAGATGTACCGTGAGAAAGGATTCGATATTTCTCTCGAAAATGTGATGATTACAACTGCTTCACAGCAAGGTTTAGATTTAATTGCAAAAATATTTGTAGATAGAGGCGATAAAATCATTTGCGGTTTGCCATCGTATTTGGGCGGGTTACAAGCATTCAAAAATTATGGTGCGGATTTAGTGGGAATTGAATTTGATGACGCTGGAATGCGAGCGGATAAACTGGACGAAAAATTAACCGAGCTAAAAGGGTTAAACGATTTGCCAAAGTTCATCTACATTATTCCAGATTTTCAAAATCCAGCTGGTGTAACGATGACCAACGCAAGACGAAAAGAGATTATCGCCATTGCCAAAAAATTTGATTTGCTTATTTTAGAAGATAGTCCTTACAAAGAACTTCGTTTTGAAGGCAAAGAGCAAGAAAGTCTATATGTTTTAGATGGTGAAGGGCATGTGATTAATTTTGGGACATTTTCCAAAATATTTGTGCCTGGTTTTCGTATTGGTTGGGTGATTGCACACGAAGATATTGTTAACCAATTTGTGAAAGCTAAACAAGCAACTGATCTTTGCACTTCTCCATTTGTACAAAAAGTTGCAGCAAAATATGTACAAAAAGGTTATTTCAAAGAAAATTTAACAAAGACGATAGAGCTTTATAGGGAAAAAAGAGATATTATGATGGCTGCATTTGACGAATTTATGCCAGAAGGTGTGAGTTGGACAAAGCCGGAAGGTGGGTTATTTTTATTTATAACTTTACCAGAATATATGGATTCCGAAATTCTCTTTCACAAAGCACTCGAAAAGAAAGTCGCTTTCGTTGTTGGCAATGTTTTCCACTGCAATAACGAAGGTAAAAATACGATGCGAATTAATTTTTCATACACTCCCAAAGATTTGACTAAAATTGGTGTTCAGCGTTTAGCTGAAGTGATAAAAACCGAAATGAGATAATGTTAAAAGGAGAAGTTTTCTTCTCCTTTTATTTTAAATATGAAAATCATTATTTCCGTAATTTTGCTTTTATTTGGTTTGAATTTGATTGCCCAAAATGGCGATTTTGATCAAAAATATCTTACCGAATTTGACCGAAATATTGTACTTACAATTGATGTCTTAACTACATTTAACGATGCGGTTAACGGAATTTTAATTGACTTAGATGGTTTGGGTGTTTATCAGAAATTTCTTCTCGAAATGACACTCGAATGTAGTTCGCTTCGAAAAATAGCTGAAAGTAATACTGATAGCGATGAAATTATTAAAGAGCTGATTTTGCATTTAAAACCATATGCTAAAATGTCTAAATTGATTGAGCCAGACCGCGTTCAGGAAAGATTGACGAATTATACGGAATTATTCGAAAAACAAATTTTTCAATTGCGCAAAAAAATTATTTTGGAAGAAAAAATGGTTTTAGAATCAAAAACTTTTACAAAACAATTTTTAGATTTGCACGCCAAACATTTTTTGTACTCATTGCTGTTAGACTTTCTCAAACCAGCACAATATTTGAGCTATGAGAATAGCGCTTTCTTGCTTTTTACTATTCAAGATATTGGTAATTCAATGCTGTTAAACAGTGAGAGGCTAGATAAAAAATGAAAGATTTAATTTTGAAAAATCGCAGTTATCGCCGTTTTTATCAATCTGAAAAAATTGAGAAAAAGACTTTATTGGAATTGATAGATTTGGCGAGATTATCTCCATCTGGTGCGAATCTGCAACCTCTTCGATACATCATCTCAAACGATGAATCTAAGAATGAAAAAGTATTTTCAACTTTAAGCTGGGCGGGATTTTTGGCAGATTGGCATGGTCCAAAAGAAGGTGAAAAGCCTTCTGGTTACATTGTTATTTTATCCGAAACAGATGCCAAATATGACGTTGGCATAGCTTGCCAATCTATTCTTTTGGGTGCAGTTGAGAAAGGTTTGGGAGGTTGCATATTTGCTTCGATAAACCGTGATAAATTACGAACATTATTACAAATTCCAGCACAATATGAAATTATGCTCACGCTTGCAATTGGTAAACCAAAAGAAGAAATAGTCATTGAAAAAATGAAAAATAATGAGTTCAAATATTGGCGAGATGACCATGGTGTACATCATGTTCCAAAAAGGGATTTGAAAGATATAATTATCGATTGAAAATTAGTTGTACAAAAAAAATAAAAAGTGGAGGAATTATGCATTTTAATTTGTTATCAAAAGAAGACATGAAGGCGATGGATGCTTTGAAAAAACATCACGGTGGAGCGAAAAAAATTAATGAAACGATTGCCAAAATGAGAGTTTATGAAACGAGAAAAAAGATTCTCGTAGAAAAAGGTTTTGGCGAAATGCTCGAAGATGCTGAAAAATTAGTGAAAAAATTTCCAAAAGTTGCTGATTACGAAAAAGCGAATAACATTTCTTATGATGAAAATCTTGGAATTGGAACCGCACAGGTTTCTGGTTGGCAGGGTGCAAAAGTTACACATCACGCGATGAAAAAAATAGCGGAAAGTGCAGGTTCTGACACACCTTGTTTTGTTGCATCTGAATTTATTTCAGTGATGATGCTTACAGATAATTACATATACAATGGTGATTTAATGGCTACTTTGGCGATGAGCGAGAATATCATGGGGTGTGCAAAATTCTGTAATACGAATCTCATTGGCATTCCACAACCAGAAGCTAGATTCAAAGAACTAGAAAAAATTACTGGCAAAACTTTCGAAAGAAATGATACTGGTGATGGTAATTCTGCTCTCATTATGAAGAATCAAGGGACTGTCTTTGGAAATTTCTGCGGAATTGAAGTGGCAAATCACAATCATCTTGTTTATCTTGATGGAGTGACGCGTACAGCCTTGGCAACTGGTGGTGATTTTTTCTTAAATCCAAGTTGGAGCTCGATTGTGGCAGCGTGCTATTATGGTCGTGATATTCCAAATCTCAATTTTAAAGTTTCGATGTTGCTCTCGGCACAAAACACAATTCAATTCAGAATGCTTTTGAACATTATCAAAGAGTATATTCGTGATGATATGACTTCGCCAATTTACGAGATAAACATTGGTAATGCTACAAATTCGGAAACTTTCATCCAGTGTGCAAAAGAACTGAAAGAAAGTGGTATCAAAGGTATCAGTTTAGCAGCGCATATGTTCATTAATCCAGATTTAGGAATGGCAAATTTTAATTGGACAGAAAATGCTTTCAAAGTGTTGGAAAGTGGAACAGATATGACTTACAAATACGAAAGTGATGGCACTGCTCGTGAATTGGACACGATGGCGACTTATTTTCTTCCAGAAGATGAACTTGCAAAAGCATCAAAAGAAATTGGTGATGTGATTTTTTATAAATCACTACAAGCATCCAAAGATGGTATGAAATTTATGCAGAAAGGTATCAAACCGATTTTTGGCAAAGCGAGTTATTAAACGCTTATAAATGAGGAAAAATGATTAAAAATTGGCAAGAAAAGTATTCTGAAAATATGCAAAAATTCGAAGGTTATTCGATTGGAAAAACACTGAAATATCTTGCTGATCCTGAAATTATTTCGCTTGCAGGTGGATTACCATCACCGAAAATGTTCCCCAAAAGTGAAGTGAGAATTGTGTCAGAAAAACGATTAAATGATGACATAGATAAAATTATGCAATACTCGGCAATTCCGGGTGAAGCTAACTTGCGAAAAGCAATTATCAAATTTCTGAAGCGTGATGATATCCATATTGCAGAGGAAAATTTACTCATTACTTCATCCGGTCAGCACGGTTTGGATTTGACGGGGCGTTTATTTTTGAATCCGAACGATACAGTGATGGTAGATCGTCCCACTTTTGCCGGTGCATTGGTGGCTTTCCAAATGGAGCAAGCAAAATTTATTGGCATCGACATAGAAGCTGACGGAACAAATATAACTGAATTACGAAAGCAAATTTCACAAATGAAGCAAAAACCAAAATTTATTTATGTGGTGCCAGATTTTCAAAATCCGACTGGAATCACAATGAGTTTGGCAAAACGAAATGCACTTTTGGACATCAGTTATGAATTTGAAATTCCGATTGTAGAAGACAGTCCATATCGTGATTTACGTTACTTTGGCGAAGATATTCCGTCGATTTTCAGTTTAGACCAAAAACGTGGTGGTGGCAATGTCATCGGGCTTTACACATTTTCCAAATTATTTTGTCCAGGTATGCGGGTTGGATTTAGCATTGGTTCTGCAGAAGTAATCGAAAAAATGACTTTTATCAAAGAGGGTAATATTTTGAATACTCCTAAATACAATCAGGATATTTGTGCTGCATTTTTGGAAGAGATGAATCTCGAAAATCACATTGCGAATTGCCAAAAATATTATCGTGAAAAACTCGATATATTTTTGCGATCGATGCAGAAATACTTCCCCAAGGAGCTGGGGGTAAAGTGGACAAAACCAGCAGGTGGTTTGTTTTTGTGGGTAACGCTTCCCAAAAACATTGACACGATGGAGTTGTTTTACTACGCGATAAAGCACAAAGTTGCATTTGTGCCGGGGAATGTGTTTTTTGGCGAAAATGCTGAAAAAAATCACATGCGGATAAATTTTTCATATGCTTCCAAAGATGATTTGGTGGAAGCGATTAGACGACTTTCAAACTGTATAAAAGAAAAAATAAAAGAATAAAACAGGAGATTAAAATGGAAAAAACAAAACTCGCCCTTTTGGGGTGTGGTAATGTGGGACAAGGCTTATTGCAAATTATTCACGACAAAAAAGTTGATGTGAATGTGGTGGCGATTTCAGATTTCAAATTGGGCTCAGTTTTTTGTTCAGACGGTTTATCGGTTAGCAAAATTCTCGACCTTTTGAAAGAAGGGAAAACACTCGAAGACTACAATTGTAATCCTTCGTGTTGTCAAGGGGTGATGCACAAAGGTTGGGATGTGCTCGAAACTATCGAAAATTGTGGGGCAGATATCGTGGCAGAAATGACTTTTACCGATTTGAAAACAGCGGAACCAGCGACTTCATACATCGAAGCAGCACTCAAGAAGGGAATGCATGTTACCACTTCGAATAAAGGTCCGACTGCTTTGAATTACAAAAAATTATCAAAATTGGCAGATGCTAACGGTGTGAAGTTCTTGATTGAAGGGACTGTAATGAGTGGAACGCCAGTATTTAATTTGGCTCGTGAAACTTTTGCAGGTTGCGACATCAAAGAAGTTAAAGGTATTTTGAACGGAACCACTAACTACATCTTGGCGCAAATGGAAAATGAAGGTTGGTCATACGAAGCTGCTCTTAAAAAAGCACAAGAATTGGGTTATGCGGAAGCAGATCCAACTGCAGATGTAGAAGGAATCGATGCTCTCGCTAAAGTTGTGATTCTCAGTAATGTACTTCTAGGTGCTTCCATTAAGCCAGAAGATGTTCCACGCGAAGGAATTAGCAAAATTACTTTGGCGGATGTGGAAAATGCGGCGAAAGAGGGAATGCGTTACAAATTGATTGGTTCCACAAAATTGGAAAATGGCAAAATTATTGCTTCTGTGAAGCCAATTAAATTACCACTTTCAGATCCGCTTACTGGTGTTGGTGGTGCAAATAACGCCCTCACTTTTGATACCGATCTTTTGGGAGAAGTTACCATTCAGGGGCCTGGTGCCGGTAGAATTGAAACAGGATTTTCCATTTTAGTGGACATTCTAAAAATAATGAACAGTTAGTTATTAAGTTAGCTATCATTTACTCATCAAAAGCCGCCCCTTGTGGGCGGTTTTTTTTATGTAAAAACACCCTCCCAAAATAAATGAAATTGTCATTTTTGACGCAATTGTGTCATTTTTGACACACATTTTTCGTTTCCCCATTTTTTTTGTTTCAACAAAAAGCGTGATTTTGTGAATTTGCCATTTTGTAACCACATCTAAAACAGACACTTACGCATTACTTGCAGAAAATAACATAAAATAATCTCCAAGATGGAACACAAATTGCGTGTATTAGAAACAATGAGGCAATGAAAAGATGAAAAATTGCTCTAAAAGGAGGAG
>JABGOP010000047.1 GCA_018645365.1 Candidatus Cloacimonadota bacterium | reverse complement strand
TGTCTATTTTATTTACTTTGGAAGTTTACACAATATTTTTTACATTCCCTCTAAATCATAATGATAAGATACAACTGAACCATCTTTATCATCTCCACTCCATTCGAATGTATAAGAAGAAGATGTTAAATCGTTACTTGGACAGTTAGTTATTTCCACAGTTGGTGGTTTATTTTCGCATCCTACCAAAAACAACAGCAAACTTGCTACTGTTAAAATCATAATCATTTTTTTCATTTTAAAAATCCTTGTGCCTTTGGCACTTTGTTTTTTTATTTTCAATCACATTTAAAAATAGTGAATCATTTCAAATTCCTTTTTTTGTAATGTCTCATTTTTACTTGCGTAAGCTTCCCACACTTACACAAAACAATGCTTTGACAAAGCACACATTTTAATACCTCCTGTTTTTTATTTTACATCCCCCTTTTATAAAATAAAAAAAGGACGCAACTTTCGTTACATCCTGAATAGAGGTATCCCCATACCCACGCAACAAGACATAGAAAAGTAGCGTCCGCAGTTAGCGAACACATTCATTCTATTTGTTCCGTTGCGTTAAAAATTTGGGGAATTTCCTACCCAGAACATGTTAAAATTAATGCAAATGTTTACAATTTTATAAAGAACTCTTCTAATGAATCAATTTAGATGAATTGGAAGTTTATTTTCATAAAGATTCTGTCAATAATTTTTTTATGGAATAAAAAAAAACCTTTAATTTTTTAATGAAATTAAAAAAAGATTCAGTTTTCATTTATGAAAAAAAGCCTCTAACTTTTTTTGCGAAGTAAAAAAAGGTTTTAATTTTTGCGAAGTAAAAAAAGGGGTTCAATTTTTATGAGGTAAAAAAAGAGTTCAATTTTTGCGAAGTAAAAAAGGTTTTTAATTTTCGTTTGACAATAAAGGAAAGATTATTCCTCTTGGTGAAAGGAGATAACATGAAAAAAACTTTTTACTGGTCACCGCGCATTTTGTGTATTTTGGCTATTCTATTTATCAGCCTTGTTAATTTTTATTGATTCTTATTGTTAAATATAATAGTTGACATGGATTCCATAATATTATATCTAGTAATCATTAAGAGAATATAATGTTAAATCTTCAATTGAAGGAGTGTTAAATAATATGAGTAAATTTAAGCACAATGATTTAAAACTTACCCAACCTACTTTTGATTCAGAAATAACAGACTTAATTATTGAATTGGATTATCTACGGATGAAACAACTTCAAGGTTCAACACATCCTCAAATATTTTTTCAATTAAAGCAAATATTCCATATGTTGGAAAGTATTGGTTCTGCGAGAATCGAAGGTAATCATACAACTATTGCAGAATACATTGAAACAACTCTAGACCAAAATGCCGTAATCAATGAATCAATCATTGAAATTAGAAATATGGAGAAAGCTTTAACCTTTATTGATAATCATATTTTAAATACTGATATTAATCGAGTTTTTCTAAGTGAATTGCATAAAATTGTTGTAAATAATCTTACTACTGAAGGTAGTATTACTCCTGGTGAATATAGAAAGAAAAATGTTGTTATTGCTGGTGCCAATTTCTGTCCTCCAAATTATACTAATGTTCTTGATTATATGGAGGAACTTCTAAAATTTATAAACAATAATGACTCATCTAAATACGATTTACTTAAAACAGCAATTACTCATCATAGATTTGCTTGGATACATCCTTTTGATAATGGTAATGGTAGAACCGTTCGATTACTAACTTATGCCATGCTTGTAAAACTTGGGTTTAATATTCACGTTGGTAGAATTATTAATCCTACCGCAATTTTCTGTTCAAACAGATCAATCTATTATAAATATTTATCAAAAGCAGATTCTGGTGAAGAAAATGATATTCTAGAATGGTGTTATTATGTTTTATCTGGGCTAAAAAAAGAAATAGAAAAAATTGATAAACTATTGGATTATAACTATGTTGCAAAAACTATTTTACTCCCAGCAATTAGATATTCAAAAGAAAGAGGATTATTAACAGATACAGAAAAAAAGATATTAGACGTTGCAATAAAAAAACAAGTATTTCAAAACTCTGATCTTCAGGATATTTTCAAAAACAAAAAAAAATCAGAAATATCTCGTTGGATACGAAGAATGAAGGAAAGGAATTTAATTGAAACTGAGCAGAAATCTTCACGAAAATATGTCATTACGTTTTCTCACAACCAGATATTAAGAGGTATTATTAAATCACTTGGTGATAATAATTTTTTACCTTTAAAAAATGAAGATTGTGAAAAATAATAAGGAGATAACATGAAAAAAACTTTTTACTGGTCACCGCGCATTTTGTGTATTTTGGCTATTCTATTTATCAGCCTTTTCGCACTCGATGCTTTTGGAGATGGAAAAACAATTGGAGAGCAATTGTTAGATTTCCTCATCCACCTCATTCCATCGTTTGTGCTTTTAGCTTTCCTTTTGGTCGCGTGGAAGTGGGAACTCATCGGTGGTATTATCTTTATGCTAATTGGCATTGGATTTACTCCACTAATTTACAAACACAATTACAGTATGAACCACTCCGTTGGTATGAGTATTGGCATCATTGCGTGCATTACCATTCCATTTGCCATTGTGGGAATTCTTTTCATCGTTAGTTATAGACTAAAGAAAAAGCATTAAGATTACTATTGTTTTTATTATTTTATCTTCTCAATCCGCTTTTTTATCGCTTCAAATGTTTCGCGATACGTTGCTAAATCTTTTTTGTACGGGTCTGCAATATCACCCTTAAAACCTGTGTATTCAGAAAGTGTAAAAGTTTTATAAATTGCATTCGGGGAAAGTGTTAAAAGTTGTTTTTTATGATTTTCGGTCATTGTTAGAATTAACCATGTTTCATCAATTATTTTTTGTGAAATCTGGGTAGAAAGATGTTTTGATGCATCAATACCATTTTCTTTTAGAATTAAACGCGAGTTTTCAGAAATTTCATTACCACTTTCCAAGAATCCTGCCGATTTAATGCGATACTGTGAAAGCTGTTTTGCTAAATATTCCGCCATTGGACTACGACAAATATTGCCAGTACACACAAATAATATTTGCGGCTTGAGATAAACTCTTTCAATTTGTGCAAACGGGATACTACCTTCACGAATGCAAAAAAAATCGTCTATAATAGTTGAAGGATACTGTGTAATTTTCATTTCATTCTTTGGCAAAATCGCGAAATCAAACCAATCTAATTTCTCAATTTCCTGCAAATCTATCATTGCATCTTCGCCACTTCGGTTGATGCTAGTACTTACAATTGGTTCACCAAATTCTTCGATAAAATCTCGCAGAAATTTATCGGTTGGAATACGAAAAGCAACTTTTTCCAAACCAAACCTTGCGTCATTTGTTGGCAGAATAATTGTTAAATTCCCTGGCCAAAACTGTTGCATTATTCTCTTCATTTTAGCAGAAATTATTGCATTATATTTTTCTAACCATTCAATTTTAGGAATCAAAACAATGTAACCACTCTTATTTTGACGATTTTTAAAAACATCAATTTTGGTAATCGCATTTTGGCAAAAAGCGGAACATCCAATCCCAAACATATTGCCAGTATAATGCAAAAATATGGCATCTTTCGGCTGATTTACAACTTCAGTTATTTTTATTTTTTTCATAATTACTCAAATAATTTAATAGATAAAATGAGCAAGAAAAAATTTGACAGAATTATCAACGATTTACAAATTGCAAGATATTAAAAGGGAGGTCTTTATGAAAAGATTGATTATTGCAACTTTACTAGGTTTGGTTTTTGGGTTTGTTTGCTTAAGTTTGGCAAAAAGTGGTGTTTACGAAATCTCAACCGCTTTGGCTGTAAGCATTGTTTCAGGAAGAGTGCTCATCGGTTTCGCGATTGGCATCAGTAAATTTTCTTTTAAACATTGGTCAATTCACGGTTTGGTGATGGGTTTAATCGTTAGTTTACCCGCTGGTTTCGGTGCTATGATTGGACCAGAAAACCCAGAATTTACCCATAAAATGTTATTTCTCTCAACGGTTATCACGGGTATGATTTACGGTTTCTTAATCGAATTAATCACTTCTGCAATTTTCAAAGCGAAACAGTGAATTCAAAAAAAGAATTTCAAATAATTCCTGGCATTGGCAAAAGCATTGCACAAGATTTGATTGATTTAGGTTTTTCAAAAATTTCCGATTTAAAAAACATAAATCCTGAAAAAATGTATGACAATTTGTGTGAATTGCGTGGAACACACATCGACCGTTGCATGTTGTATGTATTCAGGGAAGCTGTCTATTTTGCTTCAAATGAAAAGCATGACGCAAAGTTATTGAAATGGTGGAATTGGAAGGATAAATGAAACGATGCGAGTGGTCTGTTGGAAGTAAAATAGAGATAGAATATCACGATAAAATTTGGGGTGTTCCCGAATTTGATGACCGTCAATTGTTCCGAAAGCTCACATTAGACGGTGCACAAGCAGGTTTAAGCTGGATTACTATCCTAAAGAAAACCGCAAATTACGATCTTGCTTTCGATAATTTTGATGTTATTAAAATTGCCAATTATTCTGCAGAAAAAATTGCAGAGTTATTGCAGAATAAAGGCATCATCAGAAATAAACTAAAAATAAATTCGGTTGTTAATAACGCTAAAATTTACCTGAAAATCCAAAAAGAATTTGGCAGTTTCAGTAAATATATTTGGTCATTTACAAATGGCAAAACAATCAACAACAAATGGACAAATATGTCTGAAATTCCGTCAAGTTCAAAAGAATCTGACGCGATGGCGAAAGATATGAAAAAAAGAGGATTCAAATTTGTGGGAACCACCATCTGTTACGCTTTTATGCAGGCTATTGGCATGGTGAACGACCACACAATAGATTGTTTTCGTTATGAAGAAATCAAGAAATGATAAGATTAAATCCCATTTACTCTTTTTTTGCAACCCTTTGGAATTTTGTAAGTGGCAAACTTCACTTTCCAACAGAATGGAATGAAACTAAAATTACGTTAGAAAATGATGCGGTATTTGAAATTTTTCGTCATATTCACATTGACAATAAAAATAATTTTAATCAAAATTCTGCCATCTTCATCGTAAAATTCAAATTGAAAAAAATGTCTCTTGCCAAAAATAAAAAATTCTCAAAATTACCCATTCCGATGTTTATAGGGCTTCCAGGATTTATGGCAAAATTTTGGTGTTGCAGCGAAAAAACTGGATTCAATTTAGGTGTTTACCAGTGGGAAACCGAACAAGATGCGATAAATTACGCAAATTCGTTTGCAATGAAATTTATGACAAATCGTTCATTTCCAAACTCTATTTCATCTAAAATCATACCAAACACAAATATTTATACATTTATTAAAACATTGGAGAAAAAATGAATAAATTCATTAAAGGAAATAAAATATTCACAACAAAATTTGCAGAAAATCAAAAATTATACCATGATCTCGTTGAAAATGGGCAACACCCAAAAGTTTTATGGGTAGGCTGTTCAGATTCACGTGTTGTACCTGAATTTATTGTAAATGCAAACGCTGGAGACCTTTTCGTGATGAGAAATATCGCCAACATCATTCCACCCAAAACAGCGAACGAAAGTTGCACCAGTTCAGCTTTGGAATACGCCGTTTTACATCTCAAAGTTGAACATATCGTTATTTGCGGACACACTGGCTGTGGCGGTATTGACACGCTTTTAAAAGGCGTTCCACAAGATTCTACCATTGCAGATTGGCTTCAGTACGCCTGTTCAGCCGTCAAAAATTGCGATGAAAACGATGATTTACTTTTAGCAACAATTAAGCAAAATATTTTAACACAAGTGACTCATTTACTAACTTTTGGTTTTGTGCAAAATAGGTTGGAAAAGTTGAAAATTCACAAATGGTTATATGATATGAATTCAGGAGAAATTTCTTTTTTTGACGACAATTCGCAAGATTGGAAGATGTTTGATTATTCCAAATAATCCATCGGGTTTACAGGGGTACCACGCTTCCGAAGTTCAAAATGTAAACACGGTTTTTCGGTGGAACCTGTTTGTCCAGAATGAGCAATAATTTGCGACATTTGAACACCATCCCCCTTTGAAACGAGTAATTTACTGTTGTGAGAATAGAGTGAATAAAAGCCATTTTGATGATCGATAATGACAAGTTTTCCGGCACCACCGTAAAGACCAGCAAACGCTACCACACCATCTGCAACAACTTTAACTTCCGCACCTTCATCCGTAAAAATGTCGATACCATCATTATTTAAAGTTACCTTATAATCACCACATTTTTGTTCGCCAAAATCACGAATAACATCACCTTCAACAGGCCAAATCAATTTTTCGGTTGAAAATTTATATGTGTAATCGTGCACCGTATTTACCTGCAATTTCGTAATTAATTCATTCAATGCCGCTGCTTCCTCTTCAAAATTTTGCTTTCGTTTTTGAGCTTCATTTTTCGTATTTTCACAGCTTATCACTTCACTATTCAACAATTTAATTTTTTTTGCAATTTTGTTTTTCTTATTTTTTTCTTTCTTTTTTGATGTCGTTAAATTATCAATTTTTTGAATCGTCGAAGAAATATTTTGCGAAAGCAAGCCTACCTCACTTTTGGTCATAAAAATCTCTTCAACCGTTATTTGTAAAATTTTGGAAAGCAATTTCCCATCTATAATCTGATGCGGAAATATTTCGCTTTTATAATGTGCAATCGCAAGTTGCTGAAACGATTTTCCGCAAATATTTTGCAAATCTGACAAATGCGAATTTGTCACAGTTAAATTATTTTTTATGTTAGATAATTTATTCTTTGTTAACTTTTCTTTTTGTTCAAATTTTTGAATTTTCTTAGTACTTTTTTTCTTTTTCTTTTGTTCTAAATTTATATTTTTTTTTGTATTTTGTTTCTTTTGTTCTGTTTCTTCAATTAATTTTTGTTCAGAATCAATTTTATCTTTCAGCTCACCTAATTGATTTTTTTTCTCTTCCAAATTTTGAGGAAACAATAGACTAACGACAAACAACATGGTCAATAATAATCTGATTTTCATTTTAAAAACTCCAACAATTTCTACGATTTATTTTTTTTGTTCGGATAAATTCGACAAGCTATTTCTTGATTTTAGCTAAAAATGATTTTTTAGAATAAACTATTTGACATAAAAACTACACAAAATAAAAAAGCAACCATTCAAATGAATTGATCCTGAATAGCTCAGCGGTAGAGCGGGTGGCTGTTAACCACTAGGTCGGGGGTTCAAATCCCTCTTCAGGAGCCATATTCGGGGTTCTTAATTGAACCCCATTTTTTTTATTTGTGAACAAAAAAAGCCCCGAAAATCTCGGGGCTTTTCTATTTTTAATTCTATTTATTTCAATAGAATCATCTTTTTAGTCGATGTGTATCTGCCGTTTGCTTTCATTTTATAGAAATAGATTCCAGATGTAAATTTGTCTGAATTCCAAACAACAGAAGTTTCATTTACATTCAATGAAACATTATCTACCAATTGACCTTTCATATTGTAAATCTCCAAAGATGCAGAATCGGTTCCGCTCTTCAATGAATAACTAATCGTAGTTTCATTGCAGAATGGATTTGGATAGTTGCCATTCAACTTGAGCATATTCATAACCTCATCTTCTCCCGCACTGTATGGAGCGTCTAAATTTGCCACATTTGTTGTGAAAATTTCGTCATTCCAATGGTGATTTAATGTTACATCTACACCATTTTCTGGAATTACATTAACAATAAATTTCACAACTGCAAATTCTTCCCCTTCCAATACAAGATTTTGAGAATCAGCCGCCGCAATTTTAATTTCACCATTAACTTCGTCATTTACCTCTTTAAAAGTGAAAGTATCTTGTGCAAAAGACCAATCAATTCCTTCAAATGTAAGGAATTCTGTATCGAAACTAATCGTACTTTCAAAGGAAAATATATTAGTTGGATCAGCCACATAAATTGGAACTTCTACCAACTGCCCAATTTCTACTTCTTGATTTGGGAAATCAATATCGCCAGACGCAACATAAAATCCTTCCAAATATGGGAGCTCTACTACTGTTCCAACCATATACTGAAGAATTATCGTCGCATCAAGTGCGGTTACTGCTTCGCTCAAATTTACATCTGCGTTTAAGAGTTGCTGCTCTGTTAATTCAACATAATCTACGAGCCATTTGAGAATCTGTGCACCATCCCAAGATGCAACTGAGCCGTTTTGGTCAACATCACCGTAAAAACTCAATGCACTAATAACCGTTACATCTGAAACATCGGTGCCATGAGTTGTAGTAACCGTCAAAGTTACATCGTAATCTCCGGCTACATCATAACTGTAAGTTGGATTCTCTTCGGTTGAAGTTACTTCATTACCAAAGTTCCATAAATAAGTTACATCGACGCCTGTTCCAACGGATGATGTGTTAGTAAAAGCTACTGCCAAAGGTGCAAAACCAGCTGTTACATCTGTTGTAAATGATGCGACTGGGGCAACCGTTGCTGTTACACTAATAGCTGTTACATCTGAAACATCGGTGCCATGAGTTGTTGTAACCGTCAAAGTTACATCGTAATCTCCGGCTACATCATAACTGTAAGTTGGATTCTCTTCGGTTGAAGTTACTTCATTACCAAAGTTCCATAAATAAGTTACATCGACGCCTGTTCCAACGGATGATGTGTTAGTAAAAGCTACTGCCAAAGGTGCAAAACCAGCTGTTACATCTGTTGTAAATGATGCGACTGGGGCAACCGTTGCTGTTACACTAATAGCTGTTACATCTGAAACATCGGTGCCATGAGTTGTTGTAACCGTCAAAGTTACATCGTAATCTCCGGCTACATCATAACTGTAAGTTGGATTCTCTTCGGTTGAAGTTACTTCATTACCAAAGTTCCATAAATAAGTTACATCGACGCCTGTTCCAACGGATGATGTGTTAGTAAAAGCTACTGCCAAAGGTGCAAAACCAGCTGTTACATCTGTTGTAAATGATGCGACTGGGGCAACCGTTGCTGTTACACTAATAGCTGTTACATCTGAAACATCGGTGCCATGAGTTGTTGTAACCGTCAAAGTTACATCGTAATCTCCGGCTACATCATAACTGTAAGTTGGATTCTCTTCGGTTGAAGTTACTTCATTACCAAAGTTCCATAAATAAGTTACATCGACGCCTGTTCCAACGGATGATGTGTTAGTAAAAGCTACTGCCAAAGGTGCAAAACCAGCTGTTACATCTGTTGTAAATGATGCGACTGGGGCAACTAAATCTAAAACATTTACGCCACCATCAACCGTAATAACCGAATTTACACCAGAATTACATTGAGCAAATTCATTTGTAATTGGCACAAATCCTTCTATGGCTGTAACTTCAAAATTCAAATTGAAGAACACACCAGAACCACCAATTCCATCCGCATTTGCCATCGCTAACTTCAAATACCCATCATCAATATTAGACTGAATTGACCAACCTTCTGAAAGTGTTCCTGTGTTACTTACGGAAGTAAAATTCATACCTTCAAAGAAGCCTGCAAACCAAATATCTGCTGAACTACATTCATAATCCTCTGGGAAAACAACATTCACGGGAACTGTAGCTGATGCACCACTATAAGTTTCTATAGTTCCAACTGTCAAAGTAATGTCTGTAGGCGTCTCCACTGTAATGTAGTTTGCTTTAGTTTCTGTAGCAGTGTAACCATTTTCATCTGTAACTATTAAACTAACGGTATAAACACCAGCTTCAGAATAAGTGTAAACTTCGTTTACACCATTACCAACTGCACCATTACCAAAAGTCCATTCGTATGAGACTATACCTGTTGTTCCTGCTGTGCAGTTACCTGTAAACGCAACTTCGAGTGGAGCAACACCCATAAGCGGAGTTGCAGAAAAATCTGCAATCGGTTCGATATATGAATTTACAGTAACATTAACCACATCTGTGTCCGTTGCACCGTAGTTATCTGTAACAGTTAAAGTTACTTCGTAAGTTCCAACAGCAAAAAGCACATCTGCTGTCTCGCCGGAAGCAGAGCCTGTTGCCCAGCTCCAAGCCCAACTCACAATGCTACCATCAGAATCATACGAAGCTGAACCATCTAAAGTTACAAAACTACCTTCAACAATTTCAATATCATCACCTGCAACCGCAACTGGGTCTAAGTTTGGAATTGGCAAAGTAACCTCAACCGTGTTAGAAGCATCGGATTCAAGAGCGCCATCATAAATTGCAGTCACATAATATGAATATGTCTCACCGTTTACTGCACTGTTGTCACGGTAGTTGGCATCTACTGTTTCCGTAATTTCGATACCATCACGATAAACTTTGTAACCTGTGAAAGTTGGTCCACCACAATTTCCAAGACAAATTGCATCTGGAACATACTGATAACCAGTTGTTGTCAAAACTAAATCATAATATCCAATCATTCCTTCAGCATCAGTAGCTTCCACATGAAGTGTTTCACCTGCATTCCATTGTGCTGCAAAACTACCACACTGAACTG
>JABGOP010000006.1 GCA_018645365.1 Candidatus Cloacimonadota bacterium | reverse complement strand
AATTATTTTGGCAGAATGTATCAAACTAAATATATGGCTGGGATCGTGGCTGGGACAATGTCTAAAAGTGGAAAACTTGGTTATGTAGCACCATTTCCTATTCCAGAAATTGTGCGTCACATCAATGCATTCACACTCGGTGCACAAAGCGTGAATCCAGATGCAACGGTGATGGTTATCTGGACAAATTCTTGGTTCGATCCTGTCTTAGAAAAAGAAGCTGCAAGCACAATGATTGCAGCAGGTTGCGACCTCATTACTCAAGGTACAGACTCAGCTGGACCACAAGAAGCAGCAGAATTGGCTGGAGTTTATTCAATCGGCAACGATAGTGATATGTCCTTTATGGCACCGAATGCACAACTTACAAGTGCAATTTGGAATTGGGGCGTTTATTACAAAGATATCGCTCAAAAAATTAAAGATGGCAAGTGGGAAAGTACTCCTGTTTGGTGGGGATTAGATAGTGGCATCACTGCACTTTCCAAATTTCATGAAATCGTTCCACAAACCCTTATCGACGAATTAGCTATTGTAAAAGAAAATATTATCGCTGATGACTATATTTTCAATGGACCACTTTACGACAATAATGGCAAACTCAAAGTAAAAGAAGGCGAAGCTCTCAATGATGGTGAAAAGCTTAGCATTCAGTGGTTTGTTAAGGGTGTAAAAGGAAAAGTTCCAGAATCAAAATAAGCTTTATTTTACAGCGAGATCGGCTAATACTGGTCTCGCTTTTTTGTTCAAAATAATTTCACAAAAGGAGCCAACTTGATTGGTGAATTCCTAGTAGAAATGCGCAATATTTCCAAGTCTTTTTTTGGGATTAAAGTAAACAATAAAATAAATTTTACTCTTAGAAAAGGAGAGATTCAAGCACTTTTAGGTGAAAATGGAGCTGGCAAAACCACTTTAATGAACATGCTAACTGGCGTCTATTTTCCAGATGAAGGCGACACTTTTTTCAAAGGCAAAAAAATGGTGTTAAATTTTCCTGGTGATGCACTTTCAATGGGAATCGGAATGGTACACCAAAGATTCAGCTTGGTGGGAAATTTAACTGTTTTTGAAAATCTCATTTTAGGACATCCCAAAAACAAATTTATCATCAATGTGGCTGTCGAAAAAATATTAATTCAAAAATATATGAAACAATTCGATTTCCACATTAATCTTGATGCAATCGTCGATGAATTACCGATTGGTATTCGTCAAAAAGTGGAAATTCTCAAAATGCTCGTACGCGAAGTTGATGTACTCATCGTGGACGAACCGACTACCGTTCTTACCAAACAAGAAGCTGATAATTTAATGCAAATTTTAAGAAATATTGCCAATTCAGGAAAGGGAATCATCTTCATTACACACAAAATGTCGGAAGTTTTCCAAGTGGCAAACTCCATCACAGTTCTACGAAAGGGTGAAAAAATAGCAACCGTAAACAAAGAAGAAACTACCCCAAATGAACTTGCCAGAATGATGGTTGGAAAAGAACATAACACTACTTTTAATTTACCTAAAACAAAAAAAATACCTGAAATCCTGAAAATTGAAAATCTTTTTGTAAATTCCAATAATGGCGTCTTGGCGGTGAAAAATTTATCGTTCAATGTAGCAGGTGGCGAAATTTTAAGTATTGCTGGCGTTACTGGAAACGGGCAAATTGAATTAGCGGATGCACTCACTGGAAACAGAAAAGTTGGAAGTGGAAACATCAAATTCAAAAATAGAGATATCACTCAACATTCACCCAAAAAGAGAATTGACGAAGGCATCAGCTACATTCCGGGAGACCGTATAAATGTTGGCGTGGCAGGTAATCGTTCAGTTTGGGAAAATTTAATTATGAAAGTTTACCGACTGCCAAAATTCAAAAAAGGACTCCTCTTAAATAATGTAAAATTAAAAAAATACGCCGAAAAAATCATTCAAAAATATGACATTATGATGCCTGGAATCAACTTGCCAGCACTCTTACTTTCGGGTGGAAACCTACAAAAATTAATTATCGGACGCGAAATCGAACGCGATTGTGATTTATACATTTGCGTTTATCCTACACGCGGATTAGATGTAGGGGCAACCGAGTTTGTGCGAAATTCAATTTTAAATTTACGAAATAAAGGCAAAGCGATTATTCTAATTTCGGGCGATTTTGATGAGATTTTTGGACTTTCAGACCGCATTGCCGTGATGTGTGAAGGTAAATTTACCGGACTTTTCAATAATGGTGACTACTCTCTCGAACAAATTGGTTTGATGATGAGCGGTCAAGAAATCGAAAACTTGGAAAATTAGGAGCAAAGATGTTTAGAATCAAATTGGAACAAAAAGAACGCGTTTCAAAACAGCAAGAGCTCATTATAAATTTATACGCAATTGCTTTCGCTCTAATACTTTCTGGCATTTTTATCGCCCTAAATGGTGCCAATCCATTCGTGGCATTTTGGAAAATTCTGACTTCTGTTTTTGGGTCACGCTATGGTTTTTCGGAAACTTTGGTAAAATCTATTCCTTTGATTTTCACAGGTTTATCCGTAGCCATCGCATTGAACAGCAAAATTTGGAATATCGGCGCAGAAGGTCAGCTCTTTTTCGGTGCCATTTTTGCAACCGCATTCGTTATTTACGGACCCGTTTTACCACGCCCATTAATGCTCACTATCATGGTACTTTTAGGAATGATTGGCGGTGCAGTTTGGGCGGCAATCCCAGCTTTACTCAAAATAAAATTTAAAATGAATGAAGTTATTTCCACTTTACTTTTGAATTATGTTGCTATCAACATAGCCGATTATTTTCTTTTTGGGGCTTGGAAAGGAAAAGATAACTTCCCATACACTCCCGAATTTCCGCTTGAAGCAAAATTTCCAAGATTGAATTTTGGGCGTGTACATTTTGGTTTTATTATTGCAATTTTGTTAGTTATTTTACTTTACATTATAATTTATCATACGAGAATGGGATATAAACTTCGCCTCACTGGTTCAAGTTTGAAAGCCGCCAAATATGCTGGCATAGAAATCAAAAAAATGATGTTTCTCGTTTTCTTGATAAGTGGCGCACTTGCAGGTTTAGCTGGCGTTGGACAAATTTGTGGCATCGAATACAAACTGCACCAACACATCTCAAACGGTTATGGCTATACTGGCATTATCGTAGCATGGTTAGCGCGTTCGAACCCATTTGTCATTGTATTTTTTGCTTTTTTCTTGAGCATTTTATTGAAAGGTGTAGATTCACTTCAAATCGTGATGCATTTACCGGCAGCGGTTGGTGTTATTATTCAATCTTTGATTCTTTTTGCTATTTTAGGTGGCGAATTATTCAAGAATTATAATGTTCAAATTTTGAGGAGAAAGTAATGTCAGACCTAATAACCATTCTTTTTACAGCAATCGCAAGTGGCACGATTATCCTGTATGCCACCATCGGTGAAATAATTACAGAACGATCTGGAATTTTGAATCTTGGTGTAGAAGGTATGATGCTGATGGGTGCTTTTTTCGGCTATTTTGTAGCATATCATACTGGAAATTTATTTTTAGCAATTTTAGGAGCAGCAATTATCGGCGGCTTGATGGGATTAATTCATGCTTTTATGACAATCACAATTCGAGCAAATCAAGTAGTTTCTGGACTAGCCCTCACAATGTTTGGCACTGGAATTAGTGCATTTTTTGGAATTGGGTTAGTCGGCAAAACACTAAAATTTTCCATCCAACCAATTTTCATTCCCATTTTAAGTAAAATCCCAATCGTCGGCGAAATTCTTTTCAAACACAACATTTTGGTTTATTTTGCTTATGTTTTACCTTTTGTTATCTGGTTTATTTTTGCAAAAACTAAATGGGGACTCGCTCTCAAAAGTTCTGGCGAAGAACCACTTTCCAGTGAAATCATGGGAATTCATGTCATTAAAGTTCGCTATATTGCCACCATCGTGGGCGGCATGCTCATCGGTATTAGCGGTGCCTATCTTTCGGTGGCTTATTCCAAATTGTGGGTAGAAGGGATGACAGCTGGTCGCGGTTGGATTACGATTGCATTGGTAATTTTCGCAAATTGGAATCCACTCATCGCGTACGGTGGTGCCTATCTTTTCGGTGGTCTCACCCAGCTTGGTTTAAATCTACAAAAATTTAACATCGCGTTTCCAATTATCCTTTTAAAAAGCATTCCATACATTTTCACTTTGCTGTTTTTACTATTCATTTCATTAAGAGGGAAACGCTCGAATTTACCGAAATCTTTGGGTTTAGCATATTTCCGAGAAAACAGAGAATAATGTTTTAACTTGACACATCATCCTTAAAAAATTGCGTGCTTAATGAACTAAACGGAAAGGTGCAACTTACTTTGAATTTCTAAACGAGGCTTCACATACACATTAAAAATAGGAGTATCTTTATGAATTATGAAATTCAAAATGGGTATGTTATTTTACCCAAAAACGATCAAATTATTATTGAGAAAAAAAACGTCTATATCGTAAATGGAAAAATAACTTTTCAAAAAAAAAATCAAACAGCAGACCGTGTCATTGACGCCACAAATAAAATCATTCTCCCAGCTTTAACGAATGCACACCACCACATCTATTCCACTCTTGCAAAAGGTGTGCCATGTGATGTTCCTTTTCAAAATTTTTTGGGAAATTTGAAAAATTTATGGTGGACACTCGATCATTCATTAAACAAAGATGACATGATTTTATCGACGGCAATTGCGATGAAAAACGCGATTGAAAACGGCGTTACCACTATTTTCGACCATCATATTTCTGGTTATACGCAGAATGCTCTTTCAGATATAGCAGAAGTATTTGATAATTACGGAGTTAGCGGAACTGTTGCGTTTGAAATTTCGGACAGAAACGGTGAGCTTTTTTTTGAAGAATCATTGCTGGAAAATATTCGTTTTGCAAAACTGCAAAAAGGAAAAAAAATTCAAGGCATGATCGGGTTACATGCATCTTTCACATTAAGTGATAAAAGTTTGCAGAAAATAGCCGACACTACCGAAGATTTTCCGATTCATGTTCACATTGCAGAAGATGAATTTGACGCAATTCAGTGTCAAAAAAAATATGGGAAAAGCTTAATTGAACGATTTGATAATTTTGGGTTGCTTCGTAAAAATTCACTACTAATTCATTGTAGTAATTTGACCAAAAACGATTTAATTATCCTACAAAATCGCGATGTATTCATCGTGCAAGCTGTAGATTCAAACATGAACAACGGGCTCAACATTGGCAATATTTCCCAATTTATCTCATCAAAAATCAAGACAACTGTCGGTACCGACGGAATGCATTCAAGTACGATGAAAGCGCTCAAAAATTCTATGATTTTCACAAAATATTTGAATAAAAACTGCGATATTGGTTACCCTGAAATGGAAGCACTTTTCCTAAATAATTATAAATTAAAAAATGCATTTGGTTTAGAAATCGGTATTTTTGAAGGTGAAATCGCCGACATTGCTATTTTTGATTACGAGCCAACGACCCCTTTTAATACTGAACAATTTTTAGGTCATCTGATTTTTGGTGTCTCCGAATCACGCTGCCAATATGTGATAAAAAATAATGAGATTTTATTGGACAACTATCAAATTACAAAAAATATTTATGAAGATTATTTTGCAAATGCGACTGAAATTTCCAAAAAAATGTTCGCAAGGTTTGCAAAAAATAAAGGGAGATATTAAATGAGTGACATCATGCGACCGATAAAATTCGAAACCTTGCTAAATTGGATTTTAGCAGAACACAAAAATCAACAAACTATTTTTGGCATACCTAAAAATAAATTCTTTAAATCTGACAAAACTCACTTTGAAATTTTTGATGAAAAATGTGCCACTCCAATCGGTCCTGCCGCCGGACCACATACTCAGTCCACCCAAAATATCGTTGCTGCATTTTTGACTGGAAGCAGATTTTTCGAGTTAAAAACAGTTCAAATTTTAGACAAACTGGAAATCGAAAAACCCTGTATTGATGCGACCGACGAAGGATATAACACCGAATGGTCAACAGAATTAACCGTTCAACAAGCTTATGAAGAATATGTGAAAGCATGGTTTTTATTGCACATTCTCAATGAAATTTTTGGACTTTCAAAAAAATCAACATTTGTTTTTAACATGAGTGTCGGTTACGATTTGAAGGGAATAAAATCACCGAAAATAGATAAATTTATCGAAAATCTAAAAGATGCTTCTGGAAATAGTTTTTTCCAAAAATGTAAAAACGAGTTGAAAAATGCAATTCAAAATGGAAAAATTCCCAAAATTTCAAACACATCTTTTACCGAAAACATTTCATCAAAAATATCCAATTCAATTACGCTTTCCACAATGCACGGCTGTCCACCAGAAGATCAGGAAATAATTTGTAAATATTTAATGCACGAAAAAAAACTGCACACTTTCGTAAAATTGAACCCAACTTTGCACGGTTACGAATATGTGAAAAATGCTTTTCTGAAATTAGGTTTTAAAAATATTAAGCTAAAAGAGGAATCTTTTACGCACGATATGCAATACGATTCGGCAGTTCAGATGCTACACAATTTACAAGATTTTGCCAAAAAATGTGATGTTAAATTTGGAGTAAAACTGTCCAACACGCTCGCAGTTGCAAATGAAAAGGGTTATTTGCCGACCGATGAAATGTACATGAGTGGTCGCGCTTTATTTCCACTCACCATCAATTTAGCGGAAAAATTATCTACCGAATTTAGCGGAAATTTGCCAATTTCATACTCTGGTGGTGCAAATTATTTCAACACCGAAAAGATTTTGGAATGCGGAATTCAGCCAATTACAATGGCAACTGACTTACTCAAACCGGGTGGATATTTGCGTTTGAAACAAATTGCGGAAAAACTTACAAATTTACATCAAAACAACGAATCAATCAGCTTAAATAAATTGAATTTATTGGCAAATGATGCTCTTGAAAATAGCGATTATTTCAAAGATATTAAACCTGAAAAACCGATGAAAATTTCACAACAACTACCGCTATTTGATTGTTTCATCGCACCTTGCAAGATTGGCTGTCCGATAAACCAAGATATTCCAGAGTACATCCGATTGGTCGGCAAAAAACGATTTAAAGAAGCATTTGAACTAATTATCTCCAAAAATCCACTTCCCTTTATAACTGGCTATATTTGCGACCACAATTGCACCATAAAATGTGTACGTAATGACTATGAAGAACCAATTTTAATTCGTGAAATGAAGAAAATTGCCGCCGAAAATGGCTATCAAAAATTCATCCAAAATTTCCAAAATACGGCTGTGAAAAACGGTGTGAAAATAGCTGTAATTGGTGCAGGGCCAGCTGGACTTTCTTCTGCTTATTTTTTGGGAAAAAATGGATTTGATGTAACCATTTTTGATAAAGCAGAAAAAATTGGAGGAACCGTTACCAATATAATTCCAGAATTCCGTATTCCAAAAATTGCTATCGAAAATGATGTGAATTTCATTCGTAATTTCACAAAATTTGAGATGAATTGTAACGAAAATTTGAACCTCGAAGAATTGAAATCACAAAATTTCAAATATGTTATTTTGGCAATTGGTACTGGGAAGTCGCGAATATTGAACATCGAAACAGACCAAAACAAAATTATCGATGCTATCACATTTTTAAAGAATTTCAAAAAATCAATTATAAATTTGGGGAAAAATGTAGCCATTATTGGTGGTGGAAACAGTGCAATGGATGCAGCACGGGCTGCCAAAAAAGTTAAGAACATTGATAGTGTTTACATCGTTTACCGTCGCACGATTAGCGAAATGCCAGCCGACAAAGAAGAATTAGATTTTGCTCTTCAAGATGGCATTGAATTCAAACAATTACTCGATCCCATTTCGTTCAAAAATGGCATTTTGAAATGTCAAAAAATGAAGTTGGGAAAAACAGATGAAAGCGGACGAAAAAAGCCGATTCCGATTGAAGATGAATTTGAAGTTTTTGCAGTTGATTCTGTCATTTCAGCTATCGGCGAAGTGGTTGATTCCGAATTTTTGAAAAATTTTGGCATCAAAATAGATGGTAAAATTGAAGTTAACGAATTCAATGAAACTGCTGTAAAAAATGTTTTTATCGGTGGTGATGCATTTCGTGGTGCATCAACAGTCGTAAAAGCTATTGCTGATGCTCAAAAAATTGCGAATGGCATTTTTCAAAAAGAACAAATAACAAAAATTGACACAAAAAATTACCATTTTGACCATAAAAAACAATTCAGCGAAATCGAAAAAAAAAAGGGTGTTCTACAAAAAATTAGCAAAAAAAATAATGAATCAAATCGCTGCTTAGAGTGTAATTTTATTTGCAATAAATGTGTGGAAGTTTGCCCAAATCGTGCTAATATTCAAATTTATGACGATAATTTTAGAGATAAAAATCAAATTTTACATCTTGATTATTTGTGTAATGAGTGTGGAAATTGCACAACTTTTTGTCCATTCGATGGTGCACCATACAAAGATAAATTCACCCTATTTGGTAACGAAAAAGATTTTGGGGAAAGTGATAATAATGGCTTTGTGTTTACCCAAAAAAATACGCTAAAAATTCGCACAAACAATGGAGAGTTCACTGCAAATATAAATGAAAATGGAAAAATTATTGCTACTTTAAAAGACAAAAATATTCTAATTTTCATCAATCAAGTTTTCAATAATTACAATTACTTAATTTTAGGAGAATAGATGGAAAACATTTATGAACAAATCAGAAAATTATCTTTCAAATACGAAAATGAAACTGCTGATTTTTTGGCAAAAATGATTCAGACACCATCTTTTTCAATGAAAGAAAAAGAGATGGTAGCAGTCATTAAAAACGAAATGGAAAAGATTGGATTTGACAAAATTCGGATTGATGATCTGGGTAGCATTATTGGAAAAATCGGCAACGGAAAACAAATAATTGCCTTCGATGCCCACATCGACACCGTTTATCCTGGAAATTTGGAGAATTGGAACTTTCCACCACATGCTGGCATAATCAAAAATGGTAAAGTTTGGGGACGCGGTGCATCCGACCAACTGGGTGGAATGGCATCGATGGTTTACGCTGCCAAAATCATTAAAGAATTAGACTTAAACAACGATTTTACCATTTTATTTACCGGCACAGTAATGGAAGAAGATTGTGACGGAATTGCGTGGAAACATCTAATTGCAGAAGATAACATTCGTCCAGAAATAGTAGTTAGCACCGAGCCAACAAGTCTAAACATTTATCGCGGTCATCGTGGTAGAATGGAGATAAGTGTCGAAGTAAAAGGTGTTTCTTGTCACGGCTCTGCGCCAGAACGCGGTGAAAATGCCATCTATAAAATGGCAAGAATAGCATTGGAAATCGAGAAGTTAAACGACCATTTAAAACACGATGATTTTTTGGGAAAAGGAACAATTACAACTACTATTTTTGAGTCTGACTCGCCAAGCCAATGTGCAGTCGCTGATTTCGCTAGAATTCATATAGACCGCAGATTAACTTTTGGTGAAACAAAAGTATCTGCTCTTTCGGAAATTGAAGAATGTTGTCGGAAAGCTAGAATTTCAAATGCAACTATAAAAGTGCTTCAATACAATGAAAAAGCATATACTGGAAAATCTTACCCTGTTGAAAAATATTTTCCAACTTGGAAATTAGAAAAAAATTCAAAATGGCTTAAAAATGCGGAAATTTCATACAATAATATTTTCAATAAAAAACCGAAAATCGACAAGTGGACATTTTCTACAAATTGCGTATTCATTATGGGCGAACATGCTGAAATTAAGTGTATCGGCATGGGACCTGGTGATGAAAATCAAGCACACGCACCAAACGAAATGACGCGCATTTCAGATTTGAGTGCAGCAGCAGCATTTTATGCTGCTTTTGTAGCACAACTAAACAATAAATAAGGAGATATCGAATGGATATAAAAAATAAAATAAAAGAGTTAGAACAACTAAATCAGAAAATGTTCGGGAAAGATTTTTTGTTAACTTGGGAAAAATCAGTCGATGAAATAAAATCAACTTTGTTAGTTGCAGAAATATTAAACAAAATGCACAAAAATAATATTGTTACTAAAATTTTCGAAAGCGGGTTAGGTGTCTCAATTTTCCGTGATAATTCCACCAGAACTCGTTTTAGTTTTGCATCTGCATGTAATGCACTCGGTTTGGATGTGCAGGATTTAGACGAAAATAAATCGCAAATTGCACATGGCGAAACAGTTCGCGAAACTGCAAACATGATTTCATTTATGGCAGATGTAATTGGTATTCGCGATGATTTGTACATTGGTGAAGGCGATAAATATCAACGACAAGTAGCAGATGCGGTTCAATTTGGTTTTGAAAATAAAATTTTGCATCAACGACCTACTGTGATAAATTTGCAATCCGACATCGACCATCCGACTCAAAGTATGAGTGATTTAGCAAAAATTAAAGATAGATTTGGAAATTTGGAAAATATTAAGGGTAAGAAAATCGTAATGAGCTGGGCATATTCTCCGAGTTATGGAAAACCACTTTCCGTCGCACAAGGTATGATTGGTCTACTTACTAGATTTGGAGCCGATGTAGTTTTAGCTCACCCAAAAGGCTATGATCTTTTACCAGAAGTTATTGAACTTTCCAAAAATAACGCAAAAAATTCAGGCGGAAATTTCCGCATTTCAAATGACATGAATGACGCTTTCAAAAATGCTGATGTGGTTTGTCCAAAATCTTGGGCATCATTCAAAGTAATGGAAAAACGACGAGATTTATTGCATGCTAACGACCAAAATGGTTTACAAAAATTGGAGCAAGATTGCCTTTTGGAAAATGCTCAATTTATCGATTGGGAATGTAATTCAAAAAAAATGGCACTCACAAATAACGCGCTTTATATGCACCCACTTCCAGCTGATATTTCTGGATTAAGTTGCAAATATGGTGAAGTCAGCAACAATGTTTTCGAAAAAAACATTTGGGATACCTACAATCAGGCAAGCTGGAAACCGATGATTATCACTGCGATGATATTACTTTCTAAAATAAAAAATCCATCCAAAATATTGAGAGAACTTCTGGACAATGAAAAATATCGACTATCTTCTTGAGAAGAAAACTTGCCTAAAAAAAGGTAAGCATAAAATTTTGTCAAAAAAAATGGTAGGTCAAAAATGTCAAAATTAGCTGTTATTGCAATCGGTGGAAATTCATTAATTAAAGATAGAACTCATCAAACTGTTGAAGATCAATACGACTGTATCGTCGAAACTGCCGAACATATCGTCAAATTAATTGAAAAAAATATCAATGTCGTCGTCACACACGGAAACGGTCCACAAGTTGGTTTCATTCTACTTCGTTCCGAAATCGCCAAAAATGAAATTCATGAAATCCCGTTACCTTCTGCCGGTGCGGATACGCAAGGTGCACTTGGCTATCAAATTCAACAAGCAGTTGGAAATTTACTTCGTCAGAAAAATATTGAGAAAAAAATAGCAACCGTGATTACGCAAGTTTTAGTGGATAAAAATGATGACGCTTTTGAAAATCCGACCAAACCCATCGGCCCATTTTTGACCAAAGAAGAAGCCAAATCAAAAAAAGCAGAATATGGTTGGGACATCGCAAAAGATGCCGATAGAGGTTATCGTCGCGTTGTTGCATCACCCATTCCACAAAAAATAATTGAGCAAAATGTTATCGAACATTTAATTGAAAATAATTATCTTGTCGTCGCTGTGGGGGGAGGTGGAATTCCCGTTATTCAAGAGAAAAATGGGAATTTAAAAGGTGTTCCAGCAGTAATCGATAAAGACAGAGCTTCATCTCTTCTTGCTAACAATTTGAACGCAGATTTCTTGATAATTTCAACCGCTATCGAGCGTGTTTTTCTCAACTTTGGCAAGGAAAATCAGCAAGAAATTATCGAAATGACATTAAATGAAGCAAAAAAATATTGTGATGAAGGACACTTTCAAAAAGGAAGTATGTTACCAAAAATAGAAGCATCTATAACTTTTCTTGAAAATGGTGGAAAAGAAGTAATTATCACCACGCCAGAACTTTTAGCAGATGCAGTGTTTGGTAACGCTGGCACAAAAATAAGGAGATAATATGTCAAAAATAATCAAGACAATAAATCGGGAAGTTCGTAAAAATACCGTAAAACGGTGTCGCGAAAAAGGGATAATTATTCCTACCTTTAAACAACTTAAAAATCCCGATTTAATTCCGCAAAAAATAAAGGATGAGCTGAAAAACATTGGTTTGTGGGATGTAAACCCGCTTAACCTTTTTCGTATAACTTGGAAAAATGAACCCACCAAGCAAGGTGGCGGATATGGTGATGTAAATTTTTTGGAAATTCCAAAAGAAATTACCGGTATAAATGCCAGAATTATCGGCTTAGTTGGAAAATTTTTCCCAACTGGTTCACATAAAGTTGGTGCCGCATTTAGCTGTTTAGTGCCACGCTTGGTGAGTGGAGAATTTGATCCAACGCGTGATAAGGCTGTGTGGCCATCTACTGGAAATTATTGTCGTGGAGGAGCTTTCGATTCTGTTTTGCTTGGTTGTACCCCAATAGCAATCCTTCCTGAAGAGATGAGCCAAGAGCGTTTTACCTGGCTTAAACAAATCGGTTCTGAGGTTATCGCAACTCCTGGATGTGAATCCAATGTAAAAGAAATTTATGACAAATGCTGGGAATTACGCGAAGATTCCAAAAATGTGATTTTCAATCAATTTGATGAATTTGCAAATCCAATTTATCATTATAATATCACTGGTTCTGCCATTGAAGAAGTATTTGAAAAATTCATTAATACGGGCAAAGAAAAACTTTCAGCTTATGTTTCGGCAACTGGTTCTGCAGGAACTATCGCTGCGGGAGATTACCTAAAAACAAAATATCCAAAATCACGCACAGTTGCTTCCGAAGCATTACAGTGCCCAACTATTTTAGAAAATGGTTTTGGCGGACATCGTATAGAAGGCATCGGCGACAAACACATTCCATGGGTTCATAATACAATGAATACTGATGCAGCTGTGGCAATTGACGACGAAGATTGTCTGCGAATTATGCAATTGTTCAATGAAAAAGTGGGTCAGAAATTTCTTGCAAAAAAAGGAATTTCAAAAGAACTTATTGAAAAATTAGAACTCCTTGGAATCTCTTCAATTGGGAATCTACTCTCAGCAATAAAAACTGCAAAATATTTTGAAATGGGTGAAGATGACATTATTTTTACAGTGTTTACAGATTCAATGGAAATGTATCAATCTCGCATTAAAGAAGAGTTAGAAAAGAAAGGTGAATATACCAAACTAAGAGCAGCTATTGATTTTGAAGGTTGTTTAACTCAGCAAGATATTGGACATTTTATTGAGCTTGGTTATCGTGACCGTAAGCGTATTCACAATTTGAAATATTTTACTTGGGTAGAGCAACAAGGAAAAACATACGAAGAGATTCTTGAGCAGTGGAACGAAGAATACTGGCGAATCATTTTCGAAGATGAAGTTGGTTATTTTGATAAATTAATTAAGGAATTTAACGCAGAAGTTGGACTTTTATAAGAGGATTTTATGAAATTTAAAAATTATGCAAAACCACAAAATTTAGCAGAAGCTTACCAGATTTTACAAAATGAAAAAAACGCTGTAATTTTGGGCGGAAATACCTATTTAAGATTGAATAAAAAAACATTTTCCACCGCAATTGATTTGGAAAATTTAGGGTTAAATTTCATCAAAGAAAATGATGAAAACATTGAAATTGGAGCCTATACAACACTTCACGAAATCGAAACAAATGCAATCATTAAAAAATATTTTGGCGATTTTTTTACAAAATCACTAAAACATATTGTCGGCATTCAATTTCGCAATATCGCTACAATCGGTGGCTCAATTTGCGGAAAATACGGGTTTTCAGAACTCATTACCGCTTTAAGCGTCTTAAATTGTACTCTTGTTTTCCATCAAAATGGAGTAATTGCTTTTAAGGATTTCATCGAAAATTCGCAAACCAAAAATGATATTCTTGTCAAAATCATTATTCCAAAAAAATGTGGAAGACTTTCTTACAAAATGTTACGAAATGCAGATTCTGATTTTCCAATTTTGACGGTTGCAGTTAATAAAAACAGTCAACTAAACATAGCCATCGGTAGTTGCCCCACTGTTGCTAAACTCATTTCAGCAAAAAATGAGCTAGAAAATATTTCCGAATTTATTTCACAAAATTTTACTTTCGGAAATGATTTAAGAGCAACTGCTTCGTACCGTGAAAATATCGCATCTGTTTTGCTGAAACGCGCATTGGAGGAAACCTTATGAAAATTTCACTAAATATAAACAATCAGAAATATGACTGCCAAATTGAACCCGACGAAACGCTCTTAAATCTACTCCGAAAACTCGGATTTAAAAGTGTCAAAAAAGGTTGTGACACTGCTACTTGTGGCGTTTGCACTGTCCTTTTAAACGAAAATCCAATTCTTTCGTGTTCATATTTGGCGGTGCGTGCGGATGGAAAAAATATCACCACAGTTGAAGGCTTGGGCAAAAAAGCTGATGCTATTATTGATGCGATTGTAAATGAAGGAGCAGATCAATGTGGATTTTGTGGACCCGCCCTAATTCTTACCGTCTACGCTCTTCAAAAAGAGTTAAAAAATCCAACAATGGAAGATGTAAATCGCTATCTTGCTGGAAATTTATGCAGATGCTCTGGCTACGAAGGGCAACTTCGCGGAATTAAAAAATTTTTGGGAGTTAAATAATGAATTTCAAAACTGTGAAACATTCCATTCCCAAAGTAGATGCAAACGGTTTGATGCGTGGCTTACCCGCATATACAGATGATTTAACCGATGAAAACGCGTTGATTATTAAATGCTTACGCAGTCCGCATGCATTTGCAAAAATTCGCTCGATTAACACCGAAAAAGCACTGCAACTCAATGAGATAGAGTGCATTCTAACTCATAAAGATGTACCACGAATTCCCATTACTCGTGCTGGTCAAGGTTACCCAGAACCATCACCAAAAGATTATTTTATTTTAGATGAATTCGTGCGATATGTCGGTGATGAGGTGGCAATTATTGCGGGTCGCTCTGAGAAATCGGTACAAAAAGCAATCAAACTAATCGAAGTAGATTTTGAGGTTTTTGAGCCAGTTCTCGACTTTGAAAAAGCAGAAAATCACCCATCAATTATTCACCCTGAAAAAGAAATTTACACGATGTTTCCAATGGGGCTTGACGCACAAAAAAATGTGGCGTGTTCTTACACCAACACAATGATAGTTGGTGATGTAAATAAAACGTTGGCAGAATGTGATGTTGCTTTGAATCATAGATATTACACTCACGCTCAACAACATGTCGCAATGGAACCACATTCATCAACAGCATATCTTGATTATCAACAACGACTTACAATTATTTCATCTACCCAAAATCCATACCATACTCGCCGCATAATCGGAGAAGCTTTGCAAAAACCACTTCGTGATATTCGCGTTATCAAACCACGCATTGGAGGTGGATTTGGTGGAAAACAACAAATCCATAATGATCTTTTTTCAGCAATTGTAACGCTAAAAACAGGAAAACCTTCAAAATGTATTTACACCAGAAAAGAGGTTTTTGAAAGCACTTTTACGCGCCACGAAATGCGTTTTGATATTCAACTCGGAGCAGATAAAAATGGAAATATTCACGCACTCGACATTCAACTACTTTCCAATACAGGTGCTCACGGTGAGCATGCACTAACGACTTTTATGGTTGCCGGTTCCAAACTTTTGCCGATGTACAACAAAGCAACTGCACTTCGCTTTGAGGGAAAAGTAGTTTACACAAATCGCTGTCCAGCTGGTGCATATCGCGGTTACGGTGCTATTCAGGCTAACTTTGCAGTCGAATCTGCGATTGATGAATTAGCACATAAATTACAGATGGATCCAGTTGAACTTCGTTTGAAAAATTCCATCAAAGAAGGTGAAACTTCGCCAGTTTTCAAAGTAATGGGTGAAGGTGGAGAAGGTATCGAGCAAAAAATGGAAAGTTGCAAATTAGATTATTGTATCAGTCGCGGACGAGATTTGATAAAATGGAAACAAAAATTCCCTTTCCTGAAAATTGCACCGAACAAAATCAGAAGCGTTGGAACTGCCATTGCGATGCAAGGTTCGGGAATTCCTCTTCTAGATATGGGCTCCGCAATCGTAAAACTCAATGACGATGGATTTTTCAATCTATTGGTCGGCGCAACCGACATCGGAACTGGAAGCGACACCATTTTAACACAAATTGCTTCTGAAGCTTTAGATGTACCAATTGACAGATTTGTCATCACTTCCTCCGACACAGACGTAACTCCTTTTGATGTCGGAGCTTACGCATCTAGCACAACTTTCGTTACAGGGAATGCTGTACGAAAAGCTGCTGAAAATATGAAAAAGAAAATTATTCAAACTGGTGCAAAAATTTGGCAAATTGATGAAAAACAAATCACTTTCCAAAATGGCATTCTGAAATCAAAAGATGGTTTGAAAACAATAACTTTGAAAGAACTTTCGGAAGGACTTTATTACAGCTTTGCCGAAGATATGGAACAATTAATTGCATCTGGTTCAAATACAAGCCCAAAATCACCCCCACCATTTATGGCTGGTTTTGTGGAGATTGAGCTCGACACCGAAACTGGAAAAATAGATATTCTCGATTATGTTGCGGTGGTAGATTGCGGCACACCAATTAACCCAAATTTAGCTAAAATTCAGGTAGAAGGCGGAGTTTTACAAGGTATTGGAATGGCAATGTTCGAAGATGTGAAATATTCTAAAAACGGGCGGATGCTGACAAATAATATGATGAATTATAAAATTCCAAATCGATGTGATGTGAAAAAATTAACCGTTGAGCTGGCAGAAAGTTACGATCCTGCTGGACCTTATGGTGCTAAATCTGTCGGTGAAATTGGCATCGACACACCTCTTGCTGCGATTGCAAACGCAATCTACAACGCAGTCGGCGTACGAATTAGAACACTACCACTAACTCCAGAAAAAATTCTAAATGGAATTCTAAAAAATGAAAAAAGATAAATATTTTTTTGAATGTACCAACTGTGGCAAAACATATCCTGCCGAAAATTTCATCTATTTATGTCCAAAATGTGAAAAAGAAAATGTGCCAAATCAACCACCGAAAGGTGTTTTAAAAATTTTATACAACTACAAAAAAGTAAAAACAAGGTACAAAAGAGATAAACTTTTCGATAAACTTAAAGCGAAAGAATATCGCTTTCTATTACCAATAAAATTTGAAAATTCATTATCATTTTTGAAAATCGGCAAAACCCCACTTTATGATGTTTCTAACCTTCCATTTATGCAGAATCAAAATTTTTCACTATTTTTGAAAGACGACTCACAAAATCCAACTTTTTCGTTCAAAGATAGAGCTTCCGATTTGGTTTGTGCTTTTGCAAAAGAAAATGGCATCAAAAAAATTGTAACTGCTTCAACTGGGAATGCAGGTTCATCTCTTGCTGGAATTTGTGCTGCCGAAAACTTAGAAGCTATTGTTTTCGCACCAAAATCCGCACCAAAAGCTAAATTAACCCAAATTTTGATGTACGCCGCAAAACTAATTACTGTTGATGGAAATTACGATAAAGCATTCGATTTAAGTATCGAAGCTACTAAAAAACACGGCTGGTTCAATCGTAATACTGCGTACAATCCACTCACAATTGAAGGGAAAAAAATAGTTTCCTTCGAGATTTTCCAACAATTGAACCAACAAATTCCCGAAAATATTTTTGTCCCAGTTGGAGATGGTTGCATTATTTCTGGTGTTTATAAAGGTTTTGAAGATTTGTTAAAACTCGGCATCATTCAAAAAATACCCACAATTATTGCGGTGCAATCTGCAAAAAGTGATAATCTTATTCGTAATTTAAAGAACAACAAATTCACATCAAACAAAAGTGAAACCATCGCCGATTCAATTGCAGTTGATATTCCACGAAATTTTTGGATGACAAAACAGTTTATCGAAAAATATGATGGAAAAACAGTTTTAGTAACAGATGATGAAATTTTGAAAGCATCAAAACAATTGAGTGAAAATAGTGGATTATTTACTGAACCTGCGGCGGCTACTGCATTTGCCGGATTTCAGAAATTTCAACAATCAAGACATGTCGCAGAAAATTCCAAAAATATCGTATTACTCACTGGGAGTGGGTTGAAAGATTTAGCATCGGTTCAAAACATTATTGAAGTGCCACAACCGATTAAAAAACTTGAGGAAATTAAACTGTGAAAAAAGCGGTAAAAAAATTTGATGCACGCCCAAAATTAAACGGTTCGTGGAAATTTTTGGACGACTATTCTTATGAAAACATGATTTTCGGTCAACTGTTTTACTCCACCTGTCATCATGGAATTATCAAAAACATTATTTTCCCGAAAAACTTTGATTTGAATGAATTTACGATAATTTCAGCAAAAAATATTTTAGGTAAAAATATCGTGCCTGAACCGGTTTGCGACCAACCATTTATGGCTGAAAAAGAGGTAATGCATTTTGGACAAATCATTTTGGGAATTGCCCATTCAGACAAAAAGACATTACGGGATTTTGTTGAAAATATCAAAGTAAAATACGAAAAATTATCCGCAATTATTGATCCAAAAGAGTGTCTCGATAATGAAAGAAATCATTTTGGCAAAGAAATTCTAATTAACCATTCGAATAATGAAAAAAATACTGGAAATTACCATAAAAACATCTACTATACTCAACACCAAGAACAAGCATATCTAGAACCTCAAGGTGCAATTGCAATTTATGACGAAACAAAAAAAACCATGTTTGTACGTGTTACCGCACAATGTCCATTTTTTGTGAAAAGTGGAGTTGAAACCATTATGGGAAATGCCATCAATGAAGCAATCATCGAAACTTCGGAAGGAATTGGGGGTGCTTTTGGTGGAAAAGAAGATTTTCCAAATTTACTCGCAGGAATCACTTCGCTATTGGCTTATAAAAGTGGAAAACCAGTAAAAATTGTTTTAACTCGAAATGATGATATTCAAATTACCACAAAACGCCATCCATCTCGCATAGAGATTGAAACTTGGACAAATCCGCTTACTCAAAAAATTGAAAAATGCAACATTGATTATCGATTGGATGCAGGTGCATTTCAAACGCTTTCACCAGTCGTAATGGCACGTGGTGTACTTCATGTGGGAGGAAGTTACGCCATTCCGAACATAAAAATTCGTGGACGCCTTTTTAAAAGCAATACCCCTTCAAACGGTGCTTTTCGTGGTTTTGGCGTACCGCAAGCTCTTGCTGCAATGGAAGCACACATCGACCAAATTGCGATTGATTTGAAAATTGATCCTTATCTTTTTCGAAAAGTAAATTTATTTAAAATTGGTGACGAGTTTCCAACTACTCAAAAAATCACCGAAAATAATCTAATTGATTGTTTGGAACGCGTTATCAAAAATTCTAATTATCTTTCAAAAAAAAAAGAATTTGCAGAATGGAATAAAGATAATTCAAACAAAAAAGGAATTGGAATTTCGGTCGGATTTCACGGAGGTGGATTTACTGGAAATGGCGAAAAAGTGCTTAAGTCAGAGCTGAAAATCATTATCGAAAAAAACGCAAATGTAAAAATTTTTGTAGCAAATACCGACATGGGACAAGGTGCACACACTACTCTGTCACAAATGTTTTATGAAACAATTAACCACCCAAAAGAGAAATGTAGAGTTCAGCTTCCAAACACGAGCAAAACGCCAAATAGCGGACCAACAGTAGCATCTCGCACTATTTATATCATCGGAAATTTATTGCAAAAATTGGCACGTGAAATTCAAAAAAAATTAAATTTCGAAAATTTAGAAAGTTATGTAGCAACACATCAAAATGAGTTTCCAAGAGAATTTAGAAAAGTTTACATTCCTGATAAGTCTATTGTATTTGACGAAAATAATTATGTTGGAATGGCTTACAAAGATTATTCGTGGGCGGCGTGTGTAAACGAAATTTATTTTCATGCTGATACTTATAAACTTGAAATTATCAAAAGTTGGAACGTATTTGACATCGGTAAAGTGGTAAATCAGAAAATTGCAGAAGGACAAGCAGAAGGCGGAATTTTGCAGGCTTTAGCGTATGCAAACAGTGAATTTTTCTATAAAAAAAAATTTGGACGAGTTAGAAATTTTACCGATTATACACTTCCCACAACATTAGATGTTCCCGAAATTGATGTCGAATTTATCCACACTGACAATAAAATTGCTAAAGGTTTGGGCGAAATTCCGATGGACTTTCCAGCACCTGCGGTACGAAACGCTTTCCTCAATGCAACTGGTATTTTCGTCGATGAATATCCACTTACACCCGAAAATATTTTTAACATAATAAGGTCCAAAAATGAAAATTAAATTTATTCTTAACAAAAACGAAGTAGAAATTGACGCAAATCCAATGACGCGTTTGATCGATGTTTTGCGCGAACATTTCCAGCTTTTAGGAACAAAAGAAGGTTGTGGCGAAGGTGAGTGTGGAGCTTGTACTATTCTCTTAAACGACAAACCTGTCGCAAGTTGCATTGCCAATCTTATTCACGCTGAAAATGGCGTAATTCTTACCGCAGAAGGAATAGCTAAAACAAAAATCGGTACACTACTCATAGACTGTTTTGATGAAACGAACGCAGTCCAATGTGGATTCTGCTTTCCAGGATTTCTCGTCTCTTCTTATCATTATCTCAAAACTGATGGTGAGCCAAACTTAGAAAAAATTAAAATTGCTCTTTCGGGAAATATTTGTCGCTGCACTGGCTATCAAAAAATATTCGATTCTGTTCTAATGGCGTGTGAAAAATTGGATTTATCATGATTTTTTACCGACCCAATAACTTGAAAAACTTATTTGAATTACTCGAGAATTCAAATGCAACCAACTATTTTTTAGCAGGCGGAACAGACATCAATCTCCAAACAAAAAATATCCCCAAAAACGTTAACATCTTCTACATAAGCCACTTGAATGTTTTGCGAAATATCACGGAAATCAATGGACATATTTCGATAGGCTCGACTGCCACTTTCTCAGATATTCTACATTCTGATTATTTAGCAAAACACCTACCATTTTTTCAGAACTCGCTAAAGTTTTTCGCATCACCTATCATCCAAAATTTAGCAACTATCGGCGGAAATATCGTGAATGGCTCACCCACAAATGATGTTAGTCCGCTACTCCTTATTTTGGATGCAAAGCTAGAATTAATCTCAAAAAATAATTCCAGAATTATACCTTTCAATAGTTTTTATCGAGGTTACAAGGAATTTGATTTGCAAAAAAATGAGCTAGTAAAAGCCATCCTTATTCCGAAAAATGCGGAAAATAACCTTGAAACTTTTTACCAAAAAGTCGGTGCAAGAAATTCTTTAACAATTTCAAAAATCACCGTTGCAGGGTTAAAATTTATCGAAAATAATCGGATTAAAAAAATAAAAATCGCCGTCGGAAGTGTGAACGAATATCCGCGAAGACTCGTAAATCTGGAAAATTATTTAATAACTAAACGCATAAACGAGATAAAAAAAGATGAACTTACAAAAATTATCGCTGTCGAAATCACTCCGATTTCCGATTTCAGGTCAGATCAAAATTATCGTTTTGTTGTTTGTTTAAATTTAATTGAGAAATTTTTGGGAATTAACTTTTAATTATTTCCAAAATTTCATCAAAATTATTCGCATAAAAATCTGCTATTTTTTTAATCTCATTTTGTTCTATTTCGGCATGTTCATCGTAAATAGCAAACACCGTCATCTCAGCTTTTTTAGCAGCTTTTACGCCCGCCAAAACATCTTCAATAACCAAACAGTCTGCGGGATTTACATTCAAATCTTGTGCAACTTTCAGGAAAATATCAGGATTAGGCTTGCCTTTTGTAATTTGGAATCCATCCACAATCGTCTCGAAATAATCGAGCACACCATTGGCTTCTAAAACCGTTTTTGCCAAAAACTCTGAATTGCTTGTTCCCACACCTATTTTTACTTTATTTTCTTTCAAATATTGCAAAAACTCGCGAACTTTATTTTTCAAAGGCACATCGTTTTTATAGTGTTTTTCCACCATCGAAGTCCACTCTTTCGCAATTTCGTCTATCGAATCTTTTATACCAAATTTATCTTTGAAGTATTGTGCAACTTCCACAAAACTATTACCACCTTCAATATCCTGAAATAAATTTTCGGGGACAGGAATATTTCGTTTGGAAAGATATTCTTCATCAACTTGTAGCCACACCCCCATCGAATCGATGAGCGTTCCATCTAAATCAAAAATCACCGCTTTATATTTCATATATCCCTCAATTTTTCACGAACTTTTGCACTTACCATATCCATTATCCAGACTACCAAAGCGATGAGCCACATTATCAAACCAACATTGTGCCAGCGCAACATTTGTTGTTGCTGTAAAAGCAGTAAACCGATTCCACCGCCACCAACAAATCCAACGATGGTCGCCATTCTCACATTAATGTCCCAGCGATAAATCGTGAATGCCAAAAAAGGTGAAAGAACTTGCGGAATCACCGCATAAATCCATATTTGAAGAGTACTTGCACCAGTTGCTTTGATTGCTTCAATCTGACCTTCATCGATATTTTCTATCTGTTCGGAATATAATTTTGTGAGAGCTGCGACTGAATGCACCATTAATGCGAGCATTCCAGCAAACGGGCCTATCCCCACCCAAACACTGAAAATTATCGCCCAAACTATCGCTTCAATTGACCTAAAAATAGTGGAAACCGTACGCGTCAAAAAATAGATTATATTTCCAAAAATTGATTTTGGCATCAAATTTCTTGCCGCAAAAAAACTGAAAACAAAGGCAAAGGGAATGGCAAATACCGTCGCTAAAAGTGCTAAATAAATCGTTTCGGCAAGGGCGGCAATACTAATTTCTAAAATCTTTAGATTCGGGTTAAACAATCCTTTCAAAATGCCAGATGTGTTTTTGAATTTAGTAAAAAATTTGTACGGATTTACCTCAACTAAATTCCAACCAACAATAATTGTGAGTAGCAAAATTAACGCAATTAACCAATTCGATATTTTAGAAAATAATTTCGAGTTTCGACAAGGATTGAATATTTTTCTACCTACGGAAACACCGAGCACATTGGATGATATCGCCACTAAAATTCCGACAGATAATACGGCTAACATATCTATTTTATCATTAGTTAAATAACTCACACATCCACCAAAATAGATCCAAAACATAATGTCAAATAAAATTGATTTTAATATTTTCATCTTATCTCCACCGCTTGGGCATCTTCGCCATAAATTTCTTTAAATTTTTGCTCATCAATTTCATTTGGCAAACCGTCAAAAACAATGCGTCCATCTTTCAGAGCCACAACTCGCGTTCCATATTTGCGTGCTAAACTGAGGAAATGAAGCGAGCAAACCACCGTTATATTCTCGTTTTTATTCAATTCGCCCAAATATCTCATTACCGAATCAGCAGTAGCTGGATCCAAGCTGGCAACCGGTTCATCTGCCAAAATCATCTTTGGATTCTGCATTAAAGCACGTGCAATTGCCACTCTTTGTTGCTGACCTCCACTCAAATTTTTCACCTTATTTTTTGAAAATGCAGCTAAGCCAACGCGAGCAAGATTTTTTAAGCTATTACTCAAACCTTCTTTATTTTGTGAAAAAGCTAGTGATTGAAACAGGGTTGAATAGCCTAATTTTCCAGTGAACACATTGGTTTGTGCAGTCAGATTTTTTATCAAATTAAATTGCTGAAAAATCATTCCAATCTTTCTACGAATATGACGAAGTTTTTGACCTTTTGCTAAAATCACATTTTCCCCATCAATGATAATTTCACCAGAAGTTGGTTCTATCAATCGATTCATACAACGCAAAAGAGTTGACTTTCCAGAACCAGAAAGTCCTAATAAAATCAAAAATTCACCATCTTTAATGTTTAAATTTACATCTTTAACAGCGTGAATTCCAGATTTATAAATTTTATTTAAATCCCTAATTTCTACAATATTTTTCACTTTATTTTCTCATCAACATCAATATTTAAAAGTTTCAAAGTTTCCCGAACCACATCGTAATCTGCATTATCTGCCAGCACAAAACCATCGATATCGAGCAGTTCAACTAAAATTTCGTGACCTTTTTCAGAAGCTGCAAATTCCAAAAGAGCATCCACAATCTGCTGTTTCATCTCAGTTGGAAAATTCTGACGAAAAGTTACAGTGTCATTTGGAATCCATTCTGTAAATCCGACAATTTTCACCTTTTCAATTACATCTGGATGAGTTTCTAAAATCCGTTTGCGTGCATCTTTAATTTCGCCAGATTCAGCGGGTGGAGACCAATAAGTGCAACCCACATCAGCTGTCCCTTCATAAACTGACAAAACAACTTGCGGATGGCCGCCAGCAAAAAAATATTTGGCAGGTTGTATATTATTTTTCTGCAAGGTTGCGGATGGATACATATAGCCAGACGTTGAGGCTGCATCTGTATATGCAATCGTTTTATCAGCAATATCTTCCAATTTTTCAATGCCACTTTCAACGTGCGTAATAAACTGTCCGCGATATTTTTCCAAACCTTTTCGTACTGTCGTCAAAGCTACTTCCGCACCAAATTTTTCGTGAGCCAAAATGTAGCCGAATGTAGCTAACCACGCTATATCCGTCTCTTTTGTTCCCATTGCTTCGATGACCGCCGCATAACTCGTTGGCACTGCTACTTTGAAATGATAGCCAGTTTTTTGCAAAAGGTAATCAGCAATTTTTTGCCCACTTAAAATAATTTTATCTGCTTCCATTGACGGCACAAAAAACATTTTTATCGGATTTTTTGCAGAACCTAATTCTGCCTCTTTCACAACACAACCAAAAACCAAAAACATCACTAATACAATAATTAAATATCTCATTTTTCCTCCAAAATATTTTTTAATTCACTTAACTTTGAAATCTCAAAAGTCGGAATAATCTCGTTTTTTTCACATTTTCTAATATTATACCAACAAGTATCAATACCGAAATCGTTACCACCTTTTATATCTGAATTTCGATTATCACCGATAATTATCGCTGATTTTTTATCGACACATTTCAATTTTGAAAAAACAAATTCAAAAATTCCTTTATCCGGTTTTTGAAAACCAATTTCGTCTGAGATAAAACGATGTTGATAAAATTTGGCTAATTCCGATTTAGCAAATCTCCTATTTTGCACATCCGCAATACCATTCGTAATGAGTGCAAGTTCACATTTATCACTCAAATACTCCGAAATTTCAAGTGCTCCATCTAAAAGAAAAGTGCATTCTCCTAAAAATTCGATGTATTTTTGACTCATTTTGACAGCGTCAATTTTCAGATTTTCTTGTTTTGCAAATCGAATAAAGCGTTCCACTCTCAATTTTTTTGAAGAGATTAAACCATCTTCAAATTCTTGCCAAATTTGATGATTTACAATCTTATAACTTTCGTAGAATTGTTCAAAATTTTCTAATATTTTAAAATAATTTAGCGTCTTCTGAAAAGATGTCATTTCTGCTAAATCATAATCAAATAGCGTATTATCAGCATCAAAAAGCACAAATTTATATTTCATTTTTCGTCCTATCCTTTTTTGATGCAAAAACATTATTGACTTTTACATTGTAAACAAAAATCTTGGAATTCATTAAAAATTAAGGAGAATTTGTGTATTATTTTAGAGATGATTTGCAGCAAAAAAAACCGATAAATATCGATGTTCCACACAAAAAAACTATGATGTGCTTGAATGAAAGTTCACTGAATCCACTCGAAAGGATTCAAACGGAATTTTTGGAAAAAATGAAAAATGTTCCACTAAACAGATATTTTAACAATATTACTGGACAATTAAAAAATGCCCTTTCTGAATACACAAAATTACCTGCCGATCACCTTATTTTCGGTAATGGCGCCGACGAAATGCTTTTCACCATTTTCAATGCAGTTCGTAATGATAACAACTCTTTTGCCGTTTCACTCGCACCCTCATATTTCGATTACAAAAGCTATTCTGGTGCGGTTGGTTTAGGTATGAAATTTCTATATTTAGACGAAAATTTCGATTTTTCAGTCGATGAATATTTGAAACTTTGTGATGATGAAAACTGCAAATTGGCAGTTTTGTGCAATCCAAATAACCCAACGGGAAATCTTTTGCCTGATGAAAAAATTATGCAAATTTTAGAAAATTTTAAAGGTCTTGTTTTAATCGATGAAACTTACTTTGAATTTTCGGGAAAAACTTTTGCAGATAAGATTAATCTATACCCAAATTTAGTTATCGTACGCTCATTTTCAAAATCTTTTTCATCTGCGGGACTCCGTTTTGGCTACATCATTTCGCAACCACAAAACATTCGCGAACTTGAAAAAGCGATGACCATTTTCCATTTAAATTTGATGACACAATCTTTCGTCTTGACGCTCTTGGAAAACAAAGATATTTTCCTAAACCACACGAAACAAGTCATTGAAAACAAACAAGTTGTCTTCAACGAGTTAAATGCAATTAATGGTTTAAAAGTTCACCCTTCAGCTACAAATTTCCTCACTTTCACGATTGGTGAAAAAACGGAAAATTTATACAATTTTTTAGCTGAAAATGACATCGCTATTCGTGCTGTTTGGCATCATCCAGTTTTGAAAAATCATGTACGCGTTTCCATCAGTAATGCAAATGATAATGCACAATTTCTCAATTATGTTAAAAAATTTATGAGTAAATTTTATGAGTAAAAAAACTATTAAAATTGGTAACATTTTAGTCGGCGGTGGCAATCCTATTTCGATTCAATCAATGACGAATACTCACACTGAAAATGTAGTTAAAACCGTTCGACAAATCCATGAGCTTACAAAAGCTGGATGTGAAATTGTGCGTGTAACAGCAAATAATTTCGATGCTGCACAGGCAATCGCGAAGATAAAAGCACAAACTAATTTACCTATCGTTGCTGACATTCATTTCGATTACAAACTTGCACTTGAAGCCATTAAAGCTGGTACGGACGGTTTGCGTTTAAATCCTGATAATATCGGTTCAATGCAAAATGTTTTGAAAATCGTAAATGCTGCAAAAGAACGAAAAATACCGATTAGAATTGGCGTGAACAGTGGTTCACTTTCAAAAGAGAAAATTGCTAAATACGGTATTTCAGCGGAAGCACTCGTGGAAAGTGCACTCGAGCATGTCGCCATTTTAGAAAAAGCAAATTACGAAGAAATTAAAATTTCTGTAAAAGCATCTTCCGTTCCACTCACCTTAAAAAGCTACCGCTTGCTTGCCCAAAAAGTTGATTATCCGCTTCATCTTGGCATTACAGAAGCTGGTACTGAATTTGGCGGTACCATAAAATCTGCAATTGGAATCGGCACTCTTTTGGAAGAAGGAATCGGTGATACAATTCGTGTTTCTTTGACTGCAAATCCAGTAAAAGAAATATTGGTTGCGAAAGAAATTTTGAAAGCACTCGACTTGCGTAAAGGTTTGAAAATAATCTCTTGCCCAACTTGCGGACGCACCGAAATCAATTTGATAAATATCGCAAAAGAGGTTGAAGAACAGCTACAAAAATATGCTCATCTTGACCTTAAAATTGCGGTAATGGGTTGCATCGTAAATGGACCCGGTGAAGCACGCGAGGCAGATTTCGGCATTGCTGGTGGTAATGGCGAAGGTCTCATTTTCCAAAATGGAAAAATTGTGAAAAAAGTAACCGAAGACAAATTAATTGAAGAATTAATCCATCTTATCGAAAAAAATGCGCACTAAATTTTTCCTACTTTTCATAATTTTACCCATCTTTTGTTTTGGCGAAATCACCATTGGAAAAATAATTTTCGAAGGCAATAATTTCCTTAATAATAATGAATTAAGCAACATTATCTTTTCGCAAAATGGAGATATTTATGACCAAAAAATAATTAATAACGACTTGGAAAATATTGCCAATTATTATGAAGAAAATAATCTTTATTATTGCCGATTTTTCGAGCCAGAAATTTTTCCAAAACCAAATGGAAAAGTGGATATTCTTTTCAAAATTGAGGAACAAAATAATCTTGCGATTAGAAAATTTAAATTCCAAAATAACAACTACATCTCTACTCGCAAGTTACAAAACCTGATTTATAAACCACAGAATGACATTGCCGAGATTCAAAACACCATTCAAAATATTGCTAATTTTTACCTTGAAAATGGTTTTCTTTTTGCATCAATTTCACTCGATAGCTTGGTTATAAAAAATGATTCTCTCGATGTTTTCATTAACATTGATGAAGGTGATTTTTGCCAATTTTCCGAATATAAATTTTGTGGAAATAAAGTCACAAAAAATGAAACTTTATTAAAAATCTCACAACTAATAAACAATAAAGGTATTTCACCAAAAACATTAGATTTAGTTGCCAAAAACATCCGCAAAAAACAATATATTCGCGATTGCAATATTTTCCCAATAAATGCAAACACTCTATTGATACAAGTTGAAGAAGACCAAATGAACTACATCTCCGGCATTTTCGGTTATGAAAAGGACAACTTGAACGGAGTCGTAAACATTGATTTTTTGAACATCAACGGAACTGACCGTTCGCTCTCAATTTTATGGCAAAAACAAACAAAAATCAACGAAAAATTAGAGCTTTTTTACCACGAATCTGGGCTCTCTAGTTTACCTGTAAATGGCGATTTTTACCTTTCGCGAAAAGATGAAAATGGCAACATTGAAACACAATTCGAAAGTAACATTTATTACTATAATTTTACTGAAAAATATGGCGTTTCATTTTTGCAAAACAATATCTATGAAACAAATAAAATATACCAAAAATGGGGCGGATTTTTAACAAAAAACACAACTGATAATTCGCAAAATTCCAAGCGAGGTTATACTGCCTTTTTAAAATATTTTTACGGTACCGAAAACTCAAGTCAATCTGCTACTATAAATTTAGAAAATTTTTTTTCACCAAAAACAAAATGGGTTATTTTTTCTGGATTTAACGTAAAATTATCAAAAAATCTTGATGAATATGAATTCTTCCGTCTCGGTGGAAACAAAAATTTACGCGGTTTTGGAGAAGACGAATTTTCAGGTTCTCAAATTGGTTGGTTAAACACTGAATTACGCTATCTTTTTGAACAAAATTCACGTTTTTTCCTCTTTTGTGATTACGGTTATGCACAAAAAAATGAAAATGAAATTTTCGGTAAACTTTTTGGATTTGGCATCGGTTTACGCTTAAAAACGCGTTTAGGAATTTTTAAAATTGATTACGGATTAAATTATTTTAATAAATTCAAAAATCCTCTTGACGGAATTATCCATTTTGGATTAGAAACAAAGATATGATTTTTTAAGAAAATGGAGATAAAAATGAACAAAAGTGAATTGATGAAAGTTGGAGTTTATGTAGATGTTTCCAACATCGCCCAAAATGGCGGATTCGGAATGCAGTACGATGTTTTACGCGAGTTTGCGTGCCGAAATAATGGCGTTGCTATCCGCTTAAATGCCTATGTCGCCTTCGATGAAGAGCTGGCGAAACGCAACCCTGAATACGCCGAAAAATCAAAAAATTTCCATTCCATTTTGCGTGATTTCGGTTTCAAAGTTATCGTGAAAATTGTGAAATGGTTTGTGGACGAACAGGGCAATAAATATGGAAAATCAAATGCCGATTTAGATATGGCTGTCGATGCATTGATGCAATCTGAACGACTCGATTATGTTTTAATGGTAACTGGTGATGGAGATTTCGTGCAAGTTATCCGTGCTCTTCAAAGCAAAGGTTGCAGAGTGGAAACCCTCGCCTTCAAAAATGTGGCAAAAGATTTGAGAAATGAAGCCGATGTTTTCACCTCTGGTTATTTGGTGCCAAGCCTACTCCCTATCGATATCTACAATAAACACAATGAAAGTGGAAAACAGCTTGTGCGTGGTGTTTGCTACAATTTTCGGCACGAAAAAGATAGCAAAAAAAGGTTTGGTTTCATGCGTTTTATGAAAGATGTAAGTGGCGGTTTGTGGATTACAGATTCGCGTAAAACCGATTCTCCGTATGAAACTGCGTTCGCTCATTCATTCCAATTCCCAAAAGATTTCGATATTTTTAACCTGCCAAATCGTGAGCAAATATTTGAATTTGAAATTACCCATCACAAAGATAAAGGCTTTCAGGCGGAAAATATCCGACCAATCTACCACTATTAAATTATGAAATTTCAATCAAACAAACCAATTATAATCAAAATTAAAGACAAAATTATCAGTCGCGAAACTTTCACGATGATTGCCGGACCTTGCACCATCGAAAATTACGAAGACCTACTTTCTATCGCGAAACATCTCAAAAAAATGGGAATAAATTTCCTGCGTGCTGGAGCTTATAAAATGCGAACTTCACCCTATAATTTTCAAGGTTTAGGGGAAAGAGGATTGCAAATTTTACAAAAAGTTGCAGACGAAACAAAAATGATTTCAATTTCGGAAATTATCTCCTCCGAAGATGTAGAAATAATGTCAAAATTCGTTGATATTATGCAAGTTGGCACACGCAATATGCACAATTATCGATTGCTCGCTAAGCTTGGAAAAGTAAAAAATCCGATTATTTTAAAACGCGGTATGAGTAGCACCATCGAAGAATGGCTTTTTGCCGCTGAACACATCTTGGAAGCTGGAAATCCAAATGTGATTTTATGTGAACGAGGGATTCGCACTTTTGAAGATTACACCCGCAATACACTCGATATTTCTGCAATTTGTGCGGTAAAAGAGTTAAGTAATCTACCTATTATCGTTGACCCATCCCACAGCTCTGGCAGGCGAAAAATGATAAAATCACTCAGCTGGGCGGCAGTTGCCGCTGGAGCAAACGGACTGCTCATCGAAACACATTTTGACCCACAAAAAACAGTTTGCGATAGCAAACAAACTATCGATTATAAAATTTTGGAAGAAATTTTAGCACCAATCGAAAAGCTGAAAGAAATTTGGAAATAGAAAAATCATTTGACAATAATTGAGTGTTTTCTAAAAAGTTAATTTAAATTTATAAAAAATAAGTTCTTTAAAAAGTAATTAAATTTTTGCATTAGTTTTACTGTGTTCTGACTAATAAATTGGCGTTTTTTAGCATAACAGAACAAGTAGAGAGAATGCGTCCGTAAACGGACGCTACTTTCTATGTCTTGTTATGCGGGTTGCCAATACCTTTTAGTCAGGATGTAATGAAAGTTGCGTCCTTTTTTTATTTTATGGAAAAGGGTGTAAAATAAAAAATATGGAGGTGTTATGATTTGCTCTTTGCCAAAGCATTATTTTGTGTAAGTGTAGGGAACTTACGCAAGTAAAAATGAGACAATTACAAAAAAGGAGTTTGAAATAATTCACTATTTTTAAATGTGATTGAAAGTAAAAAATAAAGTGCTAAAGGCACAAGGAGTTTTAAAATGAAAAAATATGTCTTAGTTTTATTTGTGATTGCGTTATCACAAATGTTAGTCGCACAAATAGGAATAAATCAATCAAACAATGGGATAGGTACAAGCAAGATGTCCATGGGAATGGGAATAGGCGTAGATTATGGTGGGTTTGGAATAAATACAGAGATTCGTACTTCAAACAAACTTGCTGTAACAGTTGGTTTTGGAACGATGCTCGATTATGGTTTAGGGTATTCTTTTGGAACAAGGTATTATCTTCGTGGGCAAAACCAAACATGGCAACCAAGAATTTCTGTTCTTTACGGTACAAATGTAGCTGCTATTGAAGAATATTATGACTACTATGATTACTATACCGAATATAAACTTTATTCTGGGCTTGATATTGGCATTGGTCAAAAATGGGCGTGGGGAAGAACCAAAAAACACGGTATGAATTTTGATTTATTGTTTATTATCACTTCTTCAGCACCTGAATATATGGAACTACCCGTCATGGATATTTCCGTTGGCTATATTTATAATTTTTAGGAGCGTAAATAATGAAAAAACTAATAATTATAATTATTCCACTATTATTGATTGTCTCTTGTGTATATAATACAGTTGCAGATGCATCATACTCAACTAATTTTGGTTTTACTGCTGAACTAGATGAACCTTCTTCGAGAGGCCAACTAAAAAGAGTTTCCCCAAATGAATCTTTTGTTGGGTATAGGTTTTGTATTTCTCCCGATAAAAAAAATATTGTGTACTCTGGTTATCAAGCTGGTGGCGGAGATAAACTTTATCAACTTTGGAAAATCCCAATTACTGGTGGAGCATCTACAAAAATCACATCAGGTGGTTCAAATTACTGCATTTCCCCATCTTTTACTTCTGATGGGAAATATTTAGTTTATGAATCAGCTGGTAAGCTATGGAAGGTAAGACAAGATGGTGCAGGTGGAAAAACATTGATTCCTGGTAGTGGAACAGGATATGACATAACACCTCAATTATCTTCGCAAAATAAATTAGTTTTTTGTAGTGTTTCTCAAGTCCAAACATATCAAAATCTTCTTAAATACTTCATTTGGACATCAAATCTCAACGGTGGAGAATTAACTCAAATTAGGGAAGGTAAAAATCCATTATGGTCACCAGACGGTAAACAAATCATTTTTGATCATGCTGGTGAAATTTGGCTTATAAATGCAGATGGTACCGAATTACAGCAACTTACAAATTCTTCAGAAGTAATTGAGAGTATTCCATCTTTTTCTGATAATGGTGAATATATCGTTTTCGTTTCTAACGAAACAAAAACAGGAAATTTATCATTGCGAGGAAGTAATTGGAATATTTGGTCAATGAAGACAGACGGTTCAGAAAAACAACAAATAACAGAATTGAGCTCTTGGGATAGTTGGCCACTTTATTCTGGAAACTCAATTTATTTTTTGTCTGGTAGAGCAACAAAGAAAAAGCAAAATACACAAAGAATCTGGAAATTACAGTTACATAATGAGTAACTAATTTGTCAAAAAACCGCTCCAATTGGAGCGGTTTTCCCTTTTTTAATTTTCAATTATTAATTTCTAATTGCCTCTCAACTTCTATCTGCTTTGAGAACTTCCAAAAATGCTTCTTGCGGAATGGCAACAGAACCAATCTCTTTCATTCGTTTTTTACCCTCTTTTTGTTTTTCGAGCAATTTCTTTTTTCGGGTAATATCGCCACCGTAACATTTTGCGGTTACATTTTTTCGCATCGCACCAATCGTACTTCGCGAAATAATTTTGGAGCCAATACTCGCCTGTAATGCGATCTTAAACAGGTGTTTTGGAATCACATCCTTCAACTTATCCACCACACTTTTCCCCCACGAATACGCCTTATCTTCGTGACAAATAAACGACATCGCATCTACTTTTTCGCTATTAATTAAAATATCCACCTTTGCCACTTTGGAAGCACGGTATTCTTTGAATGAATAATCGAGTGACGCATAACCACGACTGACAGATTTCAGTTTATCGTAAAAATCAAAAATAATTTCAATCAGTGGCACTTCATAATGAATGGAAGCACGCGTTTCATCAATGTATTGCATATCTTTTTGAATGCCACGCCTGTTTTGAACAAGTTTCATCACATTTCCCACATACTCTGTCGGAACAATAATTTCAGCGTCCATAATTGGTTCTTCCACATTTTCAATCAAAGCTGGGTCTGGATAATCAATCGGATTATAGACGATTTTATGGTCGCCATTATTCAAATTCACAATAAATCGCACACTCGGTGTGGTCGCGATAATTGGCACATTATATTCGCGTAAAAGTCGCTCTTTAATGATTTCCAGATGAAGCATTCCCAAAAATCCACAACGGAAACCAAAGCCAAGTGCAAGCGAATTTTCTGGTTCATAATCGAGCGCCGCATCGTTCAATTTTAGTTTTGCCAAACTGTCTCGAAGCGCACCATAATCATCTCCATCAATCGGAAAAACCCCACTAAAAACCATCGGTTTTGGCTCTTGAAATCCCTTCAAAGCAACATCGCAACTATTTTTTTGATGCGTAATAGTATCTCCAACACGCGCGTCTGCAACCTCTTTTATGTTAGCAATAATGTAGCCAACCTCACCCGCTTCCAATAGTTTTGCCGGCTCTTTTTTCAAACCAAGATAGCCAATTTCCTCAATTGCAAACTCTTTATTGTTGGAAAATAATTTTATATTATCTCCTTTTTTGAGAGTTCCCTCAAAAATTCTAACGAGTACAATTACACCTCGATAAACATCGAAATATGAATCAAAAATTAGTGCTTTTGTGGGTGCATCTATATCACCTTTTGGAGCAGGAATATGTTCGATAACTCCCTTCAAAAGCTCATCTATGCCTATTCCTTCTTTAGCACTAATGTTGTAAATTGTGTCGATGCCAATGTTCTCGATGATGTCGTGATGAGTGCCTTCGATATCAGCTTTCGGAAGGTCAATTTTATTAATAACGGGGATAATTTCCAAATCATTTTCGAGTGCCAAATACATATTGCTCATCGTTTGAGCTTCGATTCCTTGACTCGCATCAATCAGCAATAATGCACCATCGCAAGATGCCAAACTGCGTGAAACTTCGTAAGAAAAATCTACATGACCGGGTGTATCAATTAAATTCAAAACATATTTTTCGCCGTTTAGAACATATTCCATTCTGATGGCGTGAGATTTTATCGTGATGCCACGTTCTTGTTCGAGTTCCATATCGTCCAAAATCTGGGTAACGCGTGCATTTTTATCTATCACATTTGTCACTTCCAAAAATCGGTCTGCCAGCGTCGATTTTCCGTGATCAATATGTGCAATGATACAAAAATTCCTAATCCGTTCTTTATTCATCAATCCTCCGAATTTAACCTAAAACGAATATAGACTCTTTATGTCAATGATTTCCACATTTTACGAAGCAAATGTAAAATTGACTTGACTTATTTAATGTATTTTTTTTAGATAGTTCATCTCAAATTAAATGAAAAAATGGGGTTTTTTATGATAAAAGTAATCAACGAAAAATGTAAAGGTTGCGAATTATGCATCAAATCTTGTGCGTTTGGTGCAATCACAATGGTGAATAATCTCGCGGTAATAGACCTCGACAAATGCACGCTCTGCGGAGCATGCGTCAGTGCTTGCCCGTTTGAAGCAATCGTCATCAAAAAAAAAGAAAAAGCTAAAATTAACAGAAGTGAATACAGTGGTGTTTGGATTTTTGCAGAACAAAAAAACAATGAAATTGCAGCGGTTGTTTTTGAGCTTTTGGGAAAAGGACGCGAACTTGCCGACAAAAAAAATACCGAATTATCAGCTATCCTTTTGGGGCATAACGTTGGCAACTTAACTGATGAGTTAATTGCTGCTGGAGCTGACAAAGTTATTGTTGTTGATGACCCAAAATTAGCTGATTTTTTAGATTTACCTTACGCAAAAGCAATGAGCGATTTAGCTAAAAAGCATAAACCAGAAATCATTTTATCTGGTGCTTCTGTGATGGGGCGTTCATTCATCCCACGCGTAGCAATCACATTAAACACTGGCTTAACCGCTGATTGTACAGGTTTAGAAATCGATAATGAGAAAGGGATTTTATTACAAACTCGACCTGCATTTGGCGGAAATATTATGGCAACAATCATCACGCCAAACCACCTTCCACAAATGGCGACCGTACGCCATAAAGTGATGGAAGAATTAGAAAAAGATGCATCTCGAAAAGGCGAAGTTATCAACGAAATTATCGATTTTTCAGATATGAAAGACGGCTCAAAATTTCTGCAATTCGTTAAAGATGAAACACAAACTGTAAATTTAACGGAAGCAGATTTTGTTGTTGCAGCTGGGCGTGGAATAAAAAATAAAGAAAATTTCACACTCGTTGAGCAACTTGCTAAAAAACTCGATGCTGCTATCGGCGCATCGCGAGCTGCGGTAGATGCAGAGTGGATTTCATATCCACATCAAGTTGGGCAAACAGGCAAAACAATTAAGCCAAAAATATACTTTGCACTTGGAATTTCAGGAGCAATTCAACATTTGGCTGGGATGCAATCTTCCGATTACATCATTGCGATAAATAAAGATGCAGATGCGCCTATTTTCAAAGTGGCAGATTTGGGCATTGTTGGCGATATTTTTGAAGTAATTCCTGAACTTTTGAAGAAATTGTAAAATGGAAATCACAGTTGATATTTGCGTTCATAATTCCGAAAATATCACAAAAAATAAAACCCTAAAAATTAATAGTAATCTTGCTAAAAATGGGAAGTTAGACACTTCCCATTTAATTGCATATCCGCCATTCATCAACTCACACGACCACCTTATCGGCAATTGGTTTCCAAAAGCTGGAGATGGGAAAATTTACCAAAATGTGGAAGAATGGGTTGAAGACATGAAATTTAGCGATTCCTTCTTAGAACGTAATAAAATTTGGATAAATGATGGAAAATTTGACCTTACGGACGAAAATGCTGATTTGATAATTCAACTTGGAATTTACAAAAATATTTTCTCTGGTTGTGCCATTGTGCAAGATCATATTCCAAAACAAAAAAGTACTTACTACCAAAACAATTCAATTAAAGTTCTGAAAAATTATACACAATGTCATTCCATCTCGATGGGAAATTGGTGGGGTGGTGAAGACGCTAAAACAGAAAGTAAAAACGCAAATGGGAAAATGCCTTTCGTCGTTCATCTCGCCGAAGGAAAAGATAAAACAGCCAAAAAAAGCTTTGCCAAACTTGAAAATATGGGGCTATTGCAGCCAAATACACTTCTAATTCACTGCATCGCTCTTACCGAAAATGAAATCAAGAAATGTGCAAAAAATGGAACATCCATTTGCTGGTGCCCAGAATCTAATTTCTATTTAATCGGCAAAACATTAGATGTCAATAGTTGTCTTAAACACAATGTTAATGTGGTTTTAGGCACTGACTCGACAATGTCTGGAAGTTTTAATTTATTTGAAGAATTTAAATATATAAAGCATTGTTTACCACAAGTTCCAGCAAAAAAATTATTTGAAATGATTACAATAAACGCCCAAAAAGCATTGATGTTAGATGAGTCTTTGGGTGTTTTAAACAATCAAACTGCCAACCTACTCTTGCTTCCAAAAAAAGTTGAAGACCCATTTGAGAATTTACTTCATTGTGATATAAATGACATTGAACTTTTCATTTATAATGGCATTCCGCTCTATGGAAATACCCGTTTTTTGGATAATTTCGACTTAGATTTAAAAAATTATTATCAGTTCGGAAATAAATTTGTCATCGGTCATCCTGAAAAAATATTGGCAACAATCAAGGCAAAATTAGGTTATAAAAAAAGTTTTCCATTCTTACCAATTTAGAAAAATGTTAAACATCTCGGAAATATTTTACAGCCTTCAAGGGGAGTCTAGTTTTGCTGGAAAATTGTGCGTTTTTATTCGATTCGCAGGTTGTAACTTAAGGTGTAAATATTGCGATACAAAATACAGCTATAAAAGTGATTTACTCTTGACTATTCCCAAAATTATTGAAAAAATAGAACAATATCAACCCACAAAATTGGTGGAAATAACGGGTGGTGAACCGCTTTTACAGGACGAAGTTTACCCGCTTTTCGAGAAATTAACTAACCAAAATTATGAAATTTTATTAGAAACAAACGGTTCGGTAAATTTAGAAAAAGTACCAAATTATGTTACTAAAATTGTAGATATCAAATGCCCCGAAAGTGGAGAAAGCAACAGTTTCTTAATTAAAAATTTAGATTTTATTAATCTCAAAAAAGATGAATTAAAATTTGTTATTTCCAATGTTTCAGATTATCATTTTGCAAAAGAATTTATCCAAAAAAATAACTTAATAAAACACAAAATTATTTTTTCACCCGTTTCCAATAAAATAGATTTCAAAAAATTAGCCGAACTGATTATCAAAGATAAATTACCCGTTCGACTACAAATCCAACTCCACAAAATTATTTGGGGAGATGAAAAAGGCGTTTAATGAATATTTTTGAGAGCTTGTGCAATGTTCAATGAATTATCCCCAATGTGCTCAAAATAACGAATTAAATCTATGTACAATAATTCTGCGTGAACATCTGCCCCTTTTTGAAGTCGCTTGCGTGCTGATTTTTTCAAATCATTTCGCAAATTATTGACTTTTTGTTCTAATTCAAAAGCGTGATCAAGCTCATCATTCGGCATCTGACCGTCCAAATATTCTTTATTTAATTTGATAAATTCTTTCAGTAAATTTGAGAATATTTTAATCTCATTATTTGCCTTTTCGTGAAACGAGATTTTATGTTCATATTTGTGTTGAGAGAGTAAAATAAAGCGATAAATACCATCTGCTACACTTTCCAATTCGTGTACGATACGCATCATCACATTCACATTTTCAATGCTTTCTTCACTCAATTCTTCTTTTGAACATTCCGCTAAATACTTTGAAATTTCTTCTTGCATTTGATCTGTAAGTTCTTCTAATTGCTTAACTTTTTTAACTTTATTATCCATCTTTTTATCTGGATTATTTAAAACTGTGAGAGCAATTTCAAACATATTTTCGGTAATGTTCGACATTTTACTGATTTCTTGTTTTGCATTCATAAGGTTCATCTGGGCAGTATCTTGAATTCCAGTAGAGATGTATTTTAACTCGTATTTCTGAGAAACTTCGTCACTTTTTTGTGGAACAAGCCTGATAACAAATTTAGCAATTTGTGGAATAAAGAAAATGAAAACAAATGTATTCAAAATATTAAAAACTGTGTGGAAAAGTGATAAACTTAATGGTAAATTAATTTTTGAAATTGCACTTGTATCGACATTTTGCGCCAAAAATCCAGTTGTGTCCCATGGTGATATGTTGACGATAAACACGAGAAAATATCTGAATACAAAAGCCATCCAAATTACGCCAAAAATATTAAACAAAAAATGTGCTCTCGCAGTTCGCCGTGCATTTACACTTGTTCCAAGCGATGCTAAATATGCTGTAACCGTCGTACCTATATTTTCTCCCAGAACAATTGCGGCAGCTGTTTGGAAATCTATCCAGCCGAATGCTGCCATCGTTACAGTAATTGCCATTGCCGCACTGGAAGATTGCACAATCACAGTTAAAACTGCGCCAACTCCAACAAATAAAGCGAATGATAAAAATCCTAAATTTGTATAATTTTTGAGAAACTCCAAAATTTCGGGATGCTCCTTGATGTCAGGAACTGATTCTTTTAAGAACATTAAACCGAGGAAAAGAAGTCCAAAACCGATGAGAACTTCACCTAAATCGCGGCGTTTTTTCACTTTAGAAAAGATAAGTGGAAGCCCCACACCCACAATCGGCAACGCAATGCTTGTAATGCTAAATTTAAAGCCAATTAAAGAAACAATCCAAGTTGTAACGGTCGTACCGATATTTGCTCCCATAATTACGCCAATTGCCTGAGTTAAACTCAAAAGAGATGCGTTCACAAAACTTACTACCATCACGGTAGTCGCAGACGAAGACTGTACAAGTGCCGTAATTAAAAATCCGGTTACTACGGCTGCCACGCGGTTTTGCGTCATAAAATTCAAAATTTGATGCAATTTATTTCCAGCAACTTTTTGCAAACCATCGCTCATCACGCGCATTCCATATAGAAACACGCCAAGTGCACCCAATAATGTAAAAATCTTACTAATTATTTCCAGCATAATTTCATCCTCTGTCTCTTGATTTTAAATCTTCAATTTTGAATCATTCTTTTCCCGAAATTCAGTTGCCAACATGTCCATAAAAATTTTATCGTATTTCTTACCAGTCATAATTTTGGCTTCACGCTGTTTACCAATGTGTTTGAAACCCATCTTTTCATAAGCTTTTATCGCCCTTTCGTTAAAACTGTAAACTTCGAGTAAAATGTTGTTTAAATTCAAAATATTAAATCCAAAATCCAAAAGCAACTTGCCTGCTTCCGTTCCAAAACCTTTATTCTGACAATTTTTATCACCAATAAAAATACCGAATTCAGCTCTTTGATTTACCGCATTAATGTTATGAAATCCGCAATTCCCAATTAATTTATCCGTTTTTTTATCGATAATAGCGAAAATGAAATCGCCCTTTTCGGACATTTTGGCTAATATTTCTTTCTCTTTTGTCATCGTAATTTGCTGACGATATAGAAGTAGATATTTCGCAATCTCAAAGTCATTTAGCCATTCGGTGTATTTTTCTGCATCTTCAATATTAATGGGAGAAAGATAGCATTTTTCACCAATTATTTTCTTGAAATACCTCATTTTTTATTCCCTTTTTTTTGTAGTTTTGCCCAACTATCGCGGAGCGTAACCGTGCGATTGAAAATTAGTCTTTTTTCATCATCAACACAAAAATAACCTTTTCTTTCAAATTGGTAAAATTCGCCAATTTTAGCATTTTGTAAACTCGGCTCAAGTTTGCAATTTTGCAGAATTTCAACTGAATTTGGGTTGATATAATCACGATAATCACCATCTGCTGAAAGTGGATTTTCGACCGTAAAAAGTCGGTCGTACAAACGAACTTCCGCGTCGATTGCATGCTGTGCTGAAACCCAATGCAAAGTCGCTTTCACTTTGCGTCCATCTGGCGACTTACCTCCTTTTGTAGCTGAATCGTAAGTACAATGAAGTGCAATAATCTCGCCATTTTCATCTTTCACAACACTTTCACATTTAATAAAATAAGCATATCGAAGTCGCACTTCACGACCAGGAGCAAGCCTGAAAAATTTTTTGGGTGCATCTTCCATAAAATCTTCGCGTTCAATATACAACACTTTTGAAAATGGAATTTGACGCTTTCCAGCAGATTCATCTTCTGGATTATTAACGGCATCGAGTAGTTCAAATTGGTTTTCTGGATAGTTGTCGATGATAACTTTGAGGGGATTTAAAACTGCCATTCTGCGTTCAGCACGAACATTCAAATCATGACGAATAGTGTATTCCAAGAGAGAAATGTCGACCACACTTTCACGCTTCGCCATACCAATTGCATCACAAAAATCACGAATAGATTTTGGAGTATAACCTCGTCTTCTCAAACCAGAAATAGTAGGAAGTCGCGGATCATCCCAGCCAGAAACAAGCCCATCTTCCACCAGTTGCGACAAAATGCGTTTGCTCATTACAGTGTAATTCAAATTCAGACGGGCAAATTCGATTTGTTGCGAGTGGTAGATTTGTAAATTATCGAGAAACCAATCGTAAAGTGGACGATTATTTTCAAATTCTATGGAACAAAGTGAATGCGTAATTCCCTCCATTGAATCTTCTAGGCAATGTGCAAAATCATACATTGGGTAGATGCTCCATTTATCGCCAGTACGGTGATGTTTCTCTTTTTTGATGCGATACATCAGTGGATCACGCATCAACATATTTGGCGATGACATGTCAATTTTAGCACGCAAAACGTGCGTTCCTTCCGCAAATTCGCCATTTTTCATTTTTTCAAAAAGTTCTAAATTTTCTAAAACTAATCGATTTCTAAATGGACTTTCAATTCCAGCAGATTTCACGGTTCCTCTATTTTTGCGAATTTCTTCGGATGTCTGACTATCGACATACGCTTTTTTTGCTTTTATGAGCTGAATCGCATAATCGTACATTTTGCCAAAATAATCGGACGCAAAAAAAAGACGCTCTCCCCAATCGAAACCGAGCCATTTAATATCTTTCTGAATCGAATTTACAAATTTTTCATCTTCTTTTACTGGATTTGTATCATCAAATCGAAGGTTACAAAGTCCATCGTAATCCTTTGCAATTCCAAAACTTAAACAAATAGCCTTAGCGTGACCGATGTGTAAAAATCCGTTTGGTTCGGGCGGAAACCTAGTGTGAACGCGTCCTCCGAATTTACCAGTTTTGTTGTGTTCGTCGATTATATCGCGAATAAAATTTGATTTTTCAAAATGTTCCATCAATGTATTCCTCCAAAAATTTTACTAAATTCATTGTAAATTTCAATTAAAATTAATTGTGCATTTACATGACGCGCTAATTTATGTTGCATATTTTCCAAAAATTCAATCATCTCAAAAGCATAATTTTCTACTTTTGGGTTTTTCATGAAAAGTTGCTTAACCATTTCTAAACTATCAATATTTATTATGTTTTCGGGATAATTTTGTAAATATGCAATATCCGAAATCCAAATTATTAGGTGTGAAATTAATTCTTGTAATATATTTTTTGAACCTTTGAAATTTGCTGAAAATTCAATGAATTTAGCATCATTTTGGGAAATGACAATCTGCAAAAAAATCAATACATTCTGACGCACTTCCGAAGAGTCTTCTTCCGCTAACACCAATGCTTTTTCCATATTTCCATTGGCAATTCGTGCAAATATTTTTGCTTCGGTATCTTCCAAATAGCGTTGATTTTTCAGTTCTTCTTCAATCAATTTTTGGGAAATTGGATAAAATTTTATTTGTTGACAACGCGAAATAATCGTCGGTAAAAGTGCATTTAATTTAGAAGTGGTAAGAATAATCACTGTATCGTGCGGCGGTTCTTCCAATGTTTTCAAAAAAGCATTTGCGGTCTTTTCATTTAACATTTCAGCGTGCTCCACGATGTAAATTTTCTTCGTTCCTTCATTCGGTGAAAGATTGATACGATGTTCCAGCATTCTGATGCTATCAATACGGATTTCGATATTTTGGGAAAAATAGAATTTTTTCCACGGGTTTTCAATTTTATTTTTGATGTAATCTTTATATTCTTCCAAAATTTTAGCAGATTTTATCTCACCGTCAAGCGAAATGTCTAATTTTGGAGTGGGAAATGTAAATAAAAAATCAGGGTGTGAAAAATTACGAAATTTACTACATGACGAACAGTATCCACATGGTCTTTTATCGTGTGCAGCACTACAATTTATCATCATACCAAAGTAGAGTGCAGTCGTAAATTTACCAACTCCAGCTGGTCCATAAAATAGATAACTATTAGCAATTTTACCGCTTTCAACAGCTCGTTTTAGCAGTGATATTGCTTTGTTTTGACCTTTAATTTTCTCAAACATTACCGATTACATTTTTGAATCTTGTTAGAATTTCTATTTTTCCTAATATCTCAAATATCTCTGGTAATTCGGGGCCGTGTACGCTACCGAAAAGCACCAAACGAAGTGGAAAATAGAGATTTTTCCCTTTTACGCCCACTTTTTTGGTACTTTCTTTGAGAAGATTATTCACATCTTCAACTCGAATTTGGTCTAATTGCTCTAAATTTTCCACCCAAAACTTGAATAAATTCTGCCCTTTAGCAATAATTTCTTTCGCTTCATCATCAAATTTTGGCAAACTGAAAAATGGTTTAACCACATTTTCAATTTCAGCAAGGGTAGAAACACGATTTCTACCAAAATCAACAATTTTCCGCAATTTATCATCTGCGGGAAGTGTAAAATTATCTAAAAATGGGATTGCTTTTTTGACGATGTAATTCAACTCTAAGGTGCGTAAATATTGACCATTCATCCATTTTAATTTATCAATATCAAAAACTGCACCAGCTTTATTAACGCGTTTTAACGAAAATTCTTTTTCGAGTTCCTTCAAAGCAAAAATTTCGCGATCACCAGACGCATGCCAACCGAGCAAGGCCACAAAGTTGATGAGTGTTTCGGGCAAAAAACCTTTCGCCAAATAATCTTCCACTGCAACATCACCTTGACGTTTACTCAACTTACTTTTGTCGGAGTTTAACAAAAGCGGAAGATGTGCCATTTTAGGCGGTTTCCAACCAAATTGTTCGTATAAAAACAGATGTTTCGGAACGCTCGAAAGCCATTCTTCACCACGAATAATATGAGAAATTTCCATCAAGTGATCATCAATAACATTCGCCAAATGATAAGTTGGAAAACCATCCGATTTCATCAAAACTTGGTCATCCACCATCTCCCACGGAAAGGTAATTTTATCACGCACAACATCGTAAAAAGTAATTTCACCTTCTTGCGGAACTTTGAGTCGCACTACAAATTTTTCGCCATTTGTAATTTTTTGCTCAATTTTTTCTTTTGAAAGATGGCGACAACGCCCATCATAACGCGTATCAAGTCCTTTTGCTTTTTGTTCGGTACGCATTTTATCTAAATTTTCGGAAGTGCAAAAACAACGATATGCGGCATTTTTCCCGAGTAATTCATCAATGTGTTGTTTGTAAATTTCAGTTCTTTCGGATTGGAAATACGGACCAAAATCACCTTCAACTTTTGGACCTTCATCAAATTCTAAACCAACAATTTTCAAGGAATTTATCAAATTTTCAACTGCACCTTCTACATAGCGCGTTTGATCGGTATCTTCGATTCTCAAAATAAATTTTCCGCCAACTTTTTTGGCGTAAAGATAATTATATAATGCAGTTCGCAATCCGCCAACATGCAAATATCCAGTTGGACTCGGTGCGAAACGAACTCTAATTTGGTTACTCATCACATCCCCCATTCTTATTTTTTGCAAAAAAGAAAAAATAGTTGTGATGTCAATCGAAAAATAGGTGTTTTAAAATTAGTTTTTCAAATTTCCCGCAACAACTTATCACGCACAATTTTGAAATTGATTGTGCTATCGCGTTCAATTCCGTAAATCGCGTTTATCACATCATAAATTCCAGCACCGACACGAACCTTCATTATCGTTAATCTGCAATTTTGCCAAACAATGTTTTTCACTATTTTTTTTAAATCACCTTTTTTCTCTTTGCCTTTGCGAACACGGCTAAATTCCCATTTTTCAGTATTTTGAAATTGTTCTGTTTTCATTTTGAAAATCTCGGATAAATCGGTTGGAGGTGTTACCGTTATTTTTTCAAATGGATAAAATTCCATCGCACGCATCTCTTTTGTAGGAACCGAAATCACTTCTTTGAATGCCATTATTTTCGGTAATTTTTCTGCTAAAATAGTCATTACTTTTTCCACTGCAATTGGTTCTGAAAGAGCAAAATCAAAATATTCATTCTCGCCTTGAACACCGGTTGAGAGAGGGGGTCCAAAACTAATTTTCGGATGTGGATTGAATCCTTCGGAATAGGCAATTGGTAGCTTTGAAACGCGTAAAAACCGAATCACCATTCGCAACATATCGAGGTGTGCCACAAACTGCATATCGCCTTTTTTTGCGTAAAATACACGGTAATAGAAATTCCCCGTACCATATTTTTTGCGGGGTACCAAATTTAATTTTGGCAACTCAATCTTTTCTGCAAAAAGTGGTTGAGTTTCTTTCTCGCAAACACCACAAAGAGTACATTTTTCGGTGCGACAATCTCCAATTAACACAATATTTTCGGCGTTTCTCCACTCTTCGAGAAGAAATTTTTTAGAAATTTTTAAATCGATAAAATCCCAAAATAATTCTGTGGTTGGCTCAATAAATTTCAGATAATCAGCAAAATTTATTTCGCATTCATCTGCTGCTTTTCGCCAAAAAGAAAAATCAAAAAATTCATTCCAGCCATCAAATTTTGCTCCATTTTTGTAGGCTCTATAAATTAATTTTCCAACTTTGCGATCGCCCCGACAAAGTACAGTTTCTAAAAGTGAATTCTCAATTGTGTGATATTTAATTTTCACTGATCTCACATTTTTGAACGAACTTTTTATCTTATTCGCTTTGCGTAACAGTGCACCACGGTCGTCCATTTTTGCCCATTGAAAAGGCGTAAAAGGTTTTGGGACAAACGGAGATATTGTCACATTTATTTTAATCTTTTTGCCAACAAAATCGACGATTTTTTGAATGAGTTTACCAACCGCATCGATGTCATTTTCTTCTTCAAATGGAAGTCCAATCATAAAATACAATTTAATGGTTTTCCAACCATTTTGAAAAGCAATTTGAACACCATCCATAATCTCTTTTTCGCTGATATTTTTGTTGATTATATCACGTAATCTTTGGCTACCAGCCTCTGGTGCAATCGTAAGACCGGTTTGTCGCATTGCGTTGAGTAGCTTGGTCAAATCTTCATCTATACTATCAACTCGAAGTGACGGCAACGAAAGAGTAGCATTATTTTCTTTTAAACGGCTGTAAAGTTCTAGAATAACAGGTTTTATACAAGTGTAGTCGCTCGATGAAAGCGAAGTCAGCGCTGCCTCTTCCCAACCAAAATTAGTTACTTCTTCCACAATTTTATCGACAATAAGCTTGGGGTCGCGTTCACGCGTTGGACGATAGAACATACCAGCGTGACAAAAACGACAACCACGGGTGCAACCACGCATAATCTCGGTTACATAGCGATCGTGAGTTGGCTGAATCCATGGAATTAACTGATTATTGTGCATTTTTTCGGGATTATTAAAATCCATAAATTTTCGTACTGAAATGGTGTCAATTTTGGGATCGTGAATTTGTGGTACAAAAAGTCCTTCAATTTCACTCAATTTTTGCAATTTTTCAATACGTGAAAGATTTTTCGTTAATTTTACCGCATCTTTAATCTCTAAAATTGCATCTTCACCATCACCAATTAAAATTGCATCAAAAAAATCGGCAAGCGGAAGTGGATTGGAAACAGAAGGCCCACCTCCAATTATGAGCGGCTCATCGTTTCTATCTTTCGCAAAAATAGGGATTTGAGCAAGTTCTAGTGCGTAAAGAACATTCGTAAATGTCAATTCAGACTGAAGTGTAAAACCGACAACATCAAACGATTTTAAGGCAATTTTGCTTTCAATTCCAAAAAGTGGCAAATTTTCCGCCTGTAATTTTTCCGCAAAATCTACCCAAGGTAAATAAGCACGGTCGGCGACTGCATCTGCACAATTATTCAAAATAGAATACAAAATCTTGAGACCCAAATGGGAAAATCCAACTTCATAAACATCTGGAAAAATGAGACAAAAATTAACTGTTTTCGCAGTTGGAATTTTCTGAAAACTATTCAACTCGTGATTTGTATAGCGTGCAGGTTTACGAATGGACGCCAAAATATGCTGAAATTCAACCTGTCTAAACATCATTATTCATCGTACTTTAGTGCATCTGTTTTGAGAAATTTTTTCATATAATTAATAGAATCTTCAAATATTTTTTCATTAATTCCAGTATTTTCCACAACTTTATTTTCATCACTTTTCAGCTGTTCTAATTTTGAGTTTTCGGACAAAGGTTTTGGTTCAATTGTCTTAATTTTAATTTGGTCCCTCTCTTCTTGAAAAGGTGGCCAACTCAATGTGCCAGATTTGAAAAGAAATGAGATGAAAATAGTGAGTGTGAGTACCACAAATACGAGCAAAATTATCGAAAGAATATTGCCCGGTAACACCACTTTTTTCGGTTGAATCGACAAATCGTGTCGCTGGTAGCCAGTTTTTAAATTTAAGGTTTGATTGATAAGTGGCAGAATTTTCTTATTTTCTAGTTTCAAAAAACGCGCATAATTCATCATCATCGCTTTTGCATAACCACTTCCACCCAAATTTTCAAAAATATTATCTTCGATTTCTTCGAGTAGTCGCACCTTGATTTTTGTGAAATTTGCAACTTCTGCCAGCGAAGTTCCAGCTTTCAATCTCTCCGATTTCAAAAGTTCGCCAATTGTGTTAATTTTTTCCATTTTTACCTCAAATTATTTATTAAAATTAGGCCGCAAGAAATCCCTACTAAATCGTAAGTAAAATCTTGCCAACTCCACTTTGTTTTCTTATTTTTTTTGTCGCTAAATTCCTTTCCAGCTCCGAATAATGTCGTCAAACTAATCGAAAAATAGACGCTATTTTTGTGCGAATTTTCTAAAATATCGCGACTAACACCATAATTCCAGCAGGTAATAAACGCACTCGCTGTAGCGTGCATCACTTTATCTTTGCCCAACCATTCCGTTTTTTTTATGGTTTCAGAAAATAGCAATCCGCACATCAAAAATAGAAGTAATAAAATCGCTATTTTTCTAAGTTCCATTTTCCCTCGAAAACACAATTTACTTCGCCGATTAAAAACATTTCTTCACCTTTGAATTCAACTTTCACAATTCCACCTGGCATCTCTACTTCCACCAGATTTGAAAGTTGTTTTTTTGCTGCAAAAACGGCAGCAATCGCACCAGTTCCACAAGCTAAAGTCACACCACTTCCACGCTCCCAAATTTGAATTTTTACTTTATTTTTAGAAACAATTTTGACAAATTGCACATTAATTCCATGCGTAAATTTTGCCTCGATTTTTGCTCCAAAGTTTTGAGCAAAATTTGGTTCTAAATTTTCCACAAAAGTCACAAAATGTGGATTGCCAACCGATACAACTTGACCTCCAAAATTCAAAACATTCACATTTTCATCGATAAATTTTGGAACCCCCATATTTACTTTAATTTGCAAATTCTTCAAAACTTCACCAATTTTCACGCCTGATTTTGTGTTTACAAAAATTTTATTTTGACCTTTTTTCTTCGCTAAAATGTGAGTTACACAACGCAATGCTGAACCACACATTTCCGCTTCCGAACCATTTGCATTGAAAATTCGCATCAGAGCATCGTGCTGTAAATCTTTACAAATCATCACAATTCCATCTGCTCCAACACCAAGTTTTCGATTACAAATATTTTTTGCAAGTTCTGAAAAGTCTATTTTAGGTAATTCATTCTCCAAAAAATTAAAATACAAATAATCATTACCTTGTGCTTGCATTTTAACAAAAAACATCAAATCTCCGAATACAGCAAAATGGCGTTTCTCACCCATTCTGCACCAGCTTTGAGTTCATTAATTTTGATAAATTCCTTCACCGTGTGAACTGCATCCATTCCCGTTCCAACGATTACCATCTGCAGACCATTTTGATTGAAAATATTGACATCACTACCGCCGCCACCGATAATCGTGTAAGAATTTAAGTCCATTTTTTGGGCAGCATTTTGTCCAAGTTTAACAATTTCCGCATTTTCATCAACGCGAAAAGCCTGATACTCCTCTTCAATTTCTACTTCCACACTTGCCGAAAAATCACCAAGTTTATAATTTTGAACAGCACTCAAAACTGCATTTTTCATCTTATTTGAAATTTCCATTAATTTCTTTTTATCGTGACTGCGGGATTCTGCCTCAATTACCACTTTGTTCGGCACGATATTGGTTGCATCGCCACCACTAATCAAACCAATATTGCAAGTCGTTTCATTATCAATTCTACCAGACGGCATTTTGGAAATCGCTTCCGCCGCAATCTTGATGGCGTTAACACCATATTCAGGGGAAGAACCAGCGTGAGCTTCTTTACCATGAATAGTGAATTTCATCGAATTTTGAAAGGGTGCACCAATCACAACTGCACCAACTTTATGGGTATCGAGAGCAAAACCAATTTTAGATTTTATCATCGAATAATCAAGGTATTTTGCTCCCAAAAGTCCAATTTCTTCCGAAATAGTAAAAAGTACTTCAATCGGTGCTGTTTTGGTATTTTTTAACTCTTTTATCGCCCAAATTATTTGGGCAATACCAGATTTATCATCTGCTCCAAGAATTGTGGTTCCATCAGAAGTTATTCTGTCTTCTAAAATCTGTGGATTAACGCCATTTCCTGGTATCACAGTGTCGAGATGTGCACAAAATAAGATGGGTTCTTTGGCAATATTTCCAGGAAAGTAAGCGTACAAATTACCGACATTTCCACCTGTTTTTTTGTTGGCATCATCAAATCTAACTTCGCCTCCAAGATTTTTTAAATCTTCCGCAAGCTTTAATGCAATCTCTTTTTCATTCTTCGATTCGCTATCAATTTTCACGAGCGAAACAAAATAATCAACCAATGTTTTTGTCATAATTAATTTCCCATTAAACTTTTTGTGTGAGACTGAATTTCGCAGTAATTTTGTCAACTGGAAAAATTTTATAGACAAAAATAGAATTAAATGCAATTTTGATACGAGATTAATTTTGAAGAGGTTACTGATGAAATTTTTAATTATTTTATTGTGTTTAACAGCATGTTCACCACATGCGATTTATCTGACAAATGGTGCTGAAAAATCTGGTAAACACGGGCAATTTTCAACAACAAAAACAACTCATTTTGTTTGCTCATTTTACGCTGATAAGTTTCACGGACGCACTACTTCAAATGGCGAAACTTTTGATATGTATAAGTTTACAGCAGCTCACAAAACATTGCTCTTTAACACTAAACTGCGCGTCACAAATGAAGATAATGGAAAATCCGTTGTCGTTCGCATCAACGATCGCGGACCATTCATAAAAGGTCGAGATTTGGATTTATCTTTCGCTGCAGCCAAAAAAATCGGATTGATTCCGCACGGCGTAAAACGACTCAAAATCGAATTTTTAAAGGAAAAATAAAATGCTTCAAATTAATAAAAAAGTAGCAAACGCAATTCAAAATAATAAACCAGTCATTGCACTCGAATCGACCATTATATCTCACGGAATGCCTTATCCACAAAACATTGAAGTCGCCAAAAATTTGGAAAATATTGCTTTGGAAAATGGGGTTGTACCGGCAACAATATGTTTAATGAACGGCAAAATTAAGGTGGGATTAAATAGTGATGAATTAGAAATTTTGGCAACTGCAAAAAATGTGAAAAAAATATCTCGGCGAGATATTGCCAAAAATTTAGCCAAAAAAGAAATCGGTGCCACCACAGTTGCCGCCACAATGATTGTCGCAAAACTCGCTGGCATAAATGTTTTCGCAACTGGTGGAGTTGGTGGCGTTCACAGATTTGCAGAAGAATCATTTGATATTTCTGCTGATTTGATCGAATTTTCGCAAACACCTATCGTCGTTGTTTCGGCGGGCGCAAAAGCAATTTTAGATTTACCTAAAACTTTGGAATTTTTGGAAACTTACGGGGTTCCCGTTTACGGCTTCCAAACTGACAAATTTCCAGCATTCTATTCTGCAAAATCGAATCTAAATATTGAACGAATAAATTCCGCATCTGAAATTGCTAACATTTTCCAAATCAACAAAAAACTTGGTTTGAAAATGAGTATCCTTGTGGCAAATCCAATTCCAAAACAAGATGAAATACCATTTGACGAAATGGAAGTTTTCATTTTAAAAGCAACTACAGAAGCTAAAAAAAATGGAATTATTGGCCAAGCAGTTACGCCATTTCTACTTGCCAAAATTGTAGAATTAACACAAGGCAAATCGCTCAAAACCAATATTAAATTGGTAGAAAACAATGTCAAATTGGCGTGTAAAATAGCGAAAAAACTTTAATTTTTCCCTCTTTATAAAAAATTATTATTTGGCAATAATCGTCAATGCAATATACGGCACTACATTAAAAATAATTACCATGGTTTTATAGAACATCATCATCAAATAAATAGATGAATCAAATTTTTCCTTCGAAATCTTGAACCATTTACTGTGAATTCTATAAACAAAATTACCACCAAATGCAACAAACAAAAAAACAAGCAATTGCAAACCAAAATTAACCACAATACACCAACCGAAAAAATTGCGTAGTTCTAAAATCGTCATTTAACACCTCCAATTCCCATGGATATTATCATAAAATTTTGTCAATATTTTTCTTGCCTAAAAATGTGAATTTTCGTGTTTTGTTTTTTTAAAATAAATTCAATAACATGGAGAAAAATTGAAACATTATTTTTTTATCTTTGCAGCAATCATCTTTTGGGGAATTTCGTTTATCTCAACTCGCATACTTTTGAACAACGATTTTTCACCAAATATCATTACATTCTTGCGTTTTGCAATTGCCGCTATTCTTTTCCATTTTTTCCAAAAACGGAAACAACAAATTGAAAAAAAAGATAAAAAATATTTCATAATCATGGCAATTAGTGGCGTTTCTATGTTCTATTTTTTTGAAAATTCCGCAGTAAAATACACCACAATTGCCAACACCACTTTGGCAATCGCCACCGTTCCACTTTTTATGCTTTTAACTGCTCATTTTATTTTTAAAAAAAAGTTGTGTTGGCAAAATTTTATCGGGATTCCACTCGGCCTATTTGGCACTTTTTTACTTTTCAGGCAAGACATCTTAACGAATGGAGTCCACCTAAAAGGTGATTTATTGGCGTTTGGTGCATCATTTCTATGGGTTATTTATTCGTTTGCTTTCAAAAAAGTTATGGAAAAATACGACACGCTTTTCATCACCGCTAAAATAATTTTTTACGGTGTTATCTTCCTCATTCCAATTATTTTGTTTGAGTACAAATCATTTTTCATAATAAAACTTAATTTAATTTCCATCGTTCACCTTGTTTTTTTGGCGGTTTTTTGTTCATTTCTAGCCTATCTTTTTTGGAATATTGCCACCAAAAAAATTGGCGTCAAAATTACATCTAATTTCATTTTAATCATTCCTATTTTGAGTATAATTTTTAGTCATTTTTTTTTGAATGAATCGTTTTCCGAAAATATAATTTTGGCTTCCATTTTGATAATATCTGGAGCCTATCTTACCTCAATTTCAGACAAAAACAACAAATTCTAAAAAGTTAGAAATAGCTGAGAAATGGGTTTGTAACTTTTTCTGTGAATTGGTGTTATCCCATATTTCTGAATTGCTAAAATATGCTCTTTTGTGGGGTAACCTTTATTTTTTGCGAAATTGTAATTTGGATAAATCTCGTGATATTTTTGCATGATGCGATCGCGGGTTACTTTCGCCAAAATGGAGGCTGCTGCAATCGACGCAATTTTACCATCACCTTTTACAATTGCTTCCGAAAATCCTCTCAATTTTTGGGGAATTTGATTACCATCAATTAAACAAAAATCTGGCTTTTCTTCCAAATTTAAGACAGCATTCTCCATCCCCAAAAGAGTAGCCTGCAAAATATTTATCTCGTCAATTTTTGACGGTGAAACAATTTGCACATTCCAAAATAATGCTTTTCTAACAATTTCTTGATACAGTAATTCGCGTAATTTTTCAGATACTTTTTTGGAGTCATTTAGTTTTTTAATTCTGTTTTCTGAATTCAGAATAACCGCCGCAATTACTACTGGACCAGCAAGAGGACCGCGTCCAGCTTCATCAACTCCAACGATAACACCGTGTTCTTCTCGGTACTTTTCTTCATTTTGATGCAACATTATTTTTCCAAAACAAAGAACAATCTACCGAAATTTTCGTCGAGATATTGAGATGATTTTTCTATTAAATTCTCGGGTTTCCCAACGCTGTAAATTCCTTTAATTTTAAATTTCTGCGTCATTTCCAAAATTTCCGAAACATCGTAAATTTTTTGACGGTGTAGTTCTACTTTTTTTGTAAATTGATAACCCTTTTTTCTAAAAAAAGTAAAATGTGTCTCTTGAATTTTTTCATCTTCCAAAAAATCACTTTCGTGCACAAAATAGACATCTTTTTTGTCAAAAATATTAATGAAACCATCAATGTTTTCGCGACAATTTTGGACAGTTGAAATATCAAAGATGAAAAGCCCATTAGGATGAAGCATTTCGTGTACATTCTCGAGCATTTTTTGCACTTCTGTTTTTTGTGTGAGATAGTTAAAACTATCAAAAATTAGCAGCGCTAAATCATATCCTTTTTTTGTAAATTTTTCAGTTATTTTGTGATTATATAGTTTTGGGCAATCAGTTTTTTGAGCAGCTATATTCAGCATTTCACGCGATGAATCAACCGCATCAACTGCCAAACCTTTTCGCACTAAACGAGTGGAGATTTCGGCAGTTCCACACGCTAATTCTAAAACATTTTGGGGATTTTGCCCACGCAATTCAATGTATTTTTGCACAACAAATTCCGCCCACTCATCATAAGGAACTTCGCTCATATATTCATCATAATATTCAGCCAAAAAAGAATAATTTTCGGCACCTATTTGTTTTTTTGAACTTAGCAAAAATTGAGCAAATTTAATTGCTTTCACTAAACTTTTTTCTGACGCAACTCCTTTTCCCGCAATATCAAAAGCGGTACCGTGATCAACCGAAGTTCGCACGAAAGGAAGCCCCAAAGTAACATTCACACCGCTTTCGTGAGAAATCATTTTGAAAGGAATTAAACCTTGATCATGATACGCAGAAATCACGACATCATACTGTTTTGTCGCAAAAAATGTGTCAGCGGGAAATGGACCGTCAATTGCAATATTTTCTTTCTTCAATTTAGCCAAAACTTGTTCCATTTGAACATCATCTTTGCCAAATTTTCCATTTTCGCCAGCGTGTGGATTAATGCCCAATATCGCAATTTTTGGGTTTGACAAAATTTTATGACTCTCCACATAAATTAGTCGCAATTTAGCTTCGATATTTTGCATATTTGCAGATATTTGAGAAATTGGTAAATGAGTAGTAAGAAGGGCTAGGTTGAAGTGTGGTCCCCAAAATGACATTATCACCTTTTCACTTTTTGAAATTTGCGCAAAAAACTCGGTATGCCCGACAAAATCTGGATAAGTCTCTTGTATTGCCTCTTTTGAAATTGGACAAGTCACAACGGCATCGATTTTTTTTGCCATTAAATCTTCGCTACATTTTTGCAGAATTTTGTGTGATATTTTACCTGATTTTTTAGTCGGTTTTCCAATTTCAATATCTTCGTCTATTTTAATCCAATAAATATTATGGGGAGAAATTGCTTCCGAAATTTTCAAAATTTCAATAACATTATTCCCGTCTGCAAATGGAAATAATTTACCGTAAACCACATAAATATTTTCATCATTTAGGGGTAAAAACCGAATCATTTTTGTGGTAATTTCCGGTCCAATTCCAGCCGGATCACCTGTCGTAATCGCTATTATATTCATATTCAAACACGAGCCTCCATAATGTATATGTTGCTTATTTTCACCAACAGATTATTGTCAATAATTTCATTTTTGAAAAAATAATTTGACAAATAAAACACTATTTTTGAATTTACACTTCGCAAGTGAGCGGGAGTAGCTCAGTGGTAGAGCTCCACGTTGCCAACGTGGTTGTCGCGAGTTCGAATCTCGTCTCCCGCTCCATTTTTGTAGGGCGACATCGCCAAGTGGTAAGGCAATGGTCTGCAAAATCATTATCCCCAGTTCGAATCTGGGTGTCGCCTCCAATTTTTCACAAAGATTTGCCGGAGTGGTGGAATTGGTAGACACAAGGGACTTAAAATCCCTCGATCTTCGGGTTGTGCCGGTTCAAGTCCGGCCTCTGGTACCATATAAAAAGAGCACCTTATTAGGTGCTCTTTTTTGTTTTTCCTTTTAAAATATCAAAACCAGTTTTTGAAAATCGGTTGAAAACCAGCATTAGAAATAGCCTTTTTCATCTCTGCAACGGTACGATTATCCGCAATTTCAAACTGATTTTCTTCATTTTCTTTGAGCGAATATCCGCCTACCGAAGTTTTCACACCAGCAGAAATCTGCGTTACTCCGAGTGGCATCACATTGTCACGAAAATGTTCACTTTCACGCGTCGAAATATTGATGCCAATTTGCGGAAAATACAATCGCATCGCCAAAATGCCTTGCACTAAATTTTTGTCTGAAATTTCGATAGTTTTCACTTTTGAACCATGATAAGGACGCAAGCGTGGGAAACTTATTTTGTATTCCACTGCAGGAAATTTCCTGAACAAAAATCGTAAATGTTGCCCAGTTAGGAACAACTCTTTTCGCCAATCGTTCAAACCCAAAAGTGCTCCAATATTGAGGCTGTGCATACCAGCTTCCGCACCGCGAAAAGGTGCTTCCATTCTGAATTTATAATCTTTTTTGGGACCACGAAGATGCACTCCATCGTAAATTTTCTCATCGTAAACTTCCTGATAAATCGTCAAACCATCAACTCCAGCAGCAATTAATTCGGCATATTCTATTTTGGTGAGTGCATAGATTTCGATGGTGATGGAATCAAAGTAATTTTTCAGAATTTGCACCGCTTTTTTGATGTAAGAAATGGGGGTAGTTTGACGACTATCACCCGTCAAAAGCACGATGTGCCGAATACCAGTTTGATGGATTGCCCTTGCTTCCGTTTCAATTTGCTCAAAATTTAATTTGTGGCGTTGGAATTTATTCATCACGCTGTAACCACAGTATTGACACTGATTTTCGCAAAAATCGGCGATGTATAATGGTGAATAAAGCAAAATCGCTTTACCAAAATATTTTAGTGAATTTAATTTTGCTTTTTGTGCCATTTCTTCCAAAAAATCTTCGGCTTTTGGTGAAAGTAATTGAAGAAAATCATGGTAATTTAATTCTTTTTTAGCGATAATTTTCAAAATATCAGCATCGGTTGTTGAACTAAATATTTCTGTAAAATCTAAATTCGAAAATTGTTGCAAATATCCGTAAGTATTCATCTTCTAACTATTTAAAAAGCCTGTTAAGGGTGATGATGGATTAGCAAATTTACTTTTTGCACCCAATTTTGAGATAAACGCAATGCGTCCAGCTTGGACAGCTAACTTAAATGCTTCTGCCATTTTATCAGGATTCTCGGCACTCGCAATGGCAGTATTCACCAAAACGGCGTCAGCTCCCATTTCCATTACCATGGCAGCATCAGAAGGGGCACCAATTCCCGCATCAATGATGACAGGAATGTCGATTTCATTAATAATTATTTGGGAAAGTTCTTTCGTTCTAATGCCACGATTCGAACCAATCGGCGAGCCAAGTGGCATCACTGCGGCGGCACCAGCATCTACTAATTTCTTAGCGGTCATCAAATCTGGCGAAATATACGGCAATACAACAAAACCTTCTTTTACCAAAATTCTCGTTGCTTTCAGCGTTTCTTCATTGTCTGGCAACAAATATTTTTGGTCAGAAATCACTTCAATTTTAATCCAATTCCCGCAACCCATCGCTTCCGATAAATGTGCAATTCTAATTGCCTCTGTTGCATTTCTAGCACCCGATGTATTCGGTAAAAGCGTCATGTCGTCTGGAATGTAGCTTAAAATATTTTCTTCGACTGACTGTAAATCTACCCGCCGTAAAGCAAGCGTAATGATTCCTGATTCTGACGATTTTATCGCTTTTGTAATCGTCTCTTTCTGCGGAAATTTACCAGTACCAATCAACAATCTGCTTTTGAATTTTTTACCGCCTAAAATAAAATCTGACATATTTTTCTCCAATTATTTTCATAAATAACAAAACGAATATTTTTTATACTTCATCATCACCGATTATCAAACGCAAAACCATATTCGCCTGATGATTTGCCGCAATCGCCACGCGTGGAGCCATCAAACCGCAATTGAAAGTCGCCTCATTCACCTCATCACCAACAAGATATAAGTTTTCAAACGGCCTTTTTGTTTGAATCAAATTACTCGAAAAACTTCCAGCCATTCCAGAAGCAGCAATGATTTTCTTGGCTGGAAAATGAGAAAGAACGTTATTTATGAGCATCGCTTTATTCTCGGCAACATCAAATGCTTCCACGATAATATCGGCAGAATTGAACAAATTTTCCACATTATTTTCGGTAACGTAAACATTGTGTGTTTCGTATGTGATGAAGGGATTTATCTGCATCAAATTTAATTTGAGTGCTTCCGTTTTGCGCATTCCAATTTGCGAAACATAGTATTGCTGACGATTCAAGTTACTTGGTTCCACAACATCAAAATCAATCAAAATCAATTTACCCACGCCAATACGAGCGAGTGAAATAGCAACATTCGAACCAAGTCCGCCCAAGCCTGCAATGGCAACGGTTGCTTGCTTTAATTTTTCATGAATTTGCGGGGTATGGCGTGCCATCATTAAATTCTCTAACTCATCTTCAGAAAGCACTTCACCTCGTTTGATGAGCGTTACTTTATCACCATCTTTAAGCATAGCATTTTCGTTGGTGGGGAAACCATTTAATATGATAACATCAGCATCTTTTTTGTGAATTCCATGCAATTCAAAGAGCGAAATTTCAGCATATTTAAAAATTTTTTCGTTCACAAAAACTTGCACTATCCACCTCCCACAAAACCAACAATTTCTATCTCATCACTATCAGTCAAAATGGTGTTTGTAAATTGAGTTTTCGGTAAAATTTTCTTATTCAGCTCGACAACAATGCGAGTGTCATTCAAATTCAAATGAACCAATAATTCCACCACTGAAATTTGTGTTTCAAAATGCAATTTTTTGCCATTTACAACCATCTTTACCTCAATAAAAAAAGAGAGACAGGATTGTCTCTCAAGATTATCACAATCCCTTCGTTAGCATTAACTAAATCAGGTTCGAAGGGTCAGAGACAACATCTCTTTCTCAGATCGTTTGGCGACCTCCCCTTGCCTATTGGCAGAAGATTTTACGGCTGATTTTTTGTAAAGATATTTATTTATAAGAAAAGTTACTCCTAAAAAATAGGGAGCAAAACTCCTTTCCCTTCACAAAAAGAAAAGTTGCCCTCCCAATTACTCGGGAGAGCTAAGTTTTACTATTTCAAAGTAAAGAAAAGTTGCCTAACCACAAAAAGTGGTCAGGCTAACTCATCTTACTTTCTTACTTCAACAAGATCATCTTCTTTGTATCAACTGCTTTGTCATCTACCACAAGTTTGTAGAAATAAACACCATTGGCTTGATTTGTTCTTTGCCAATTAACTGATGTTTGTTCTTTGCCGATGGCTATCTCATCCACTCTCTGTCCTCTGATGTTAAAGATTTCAATTCGTGCTTTTTCGTGTAAATTCGTGGTTAAAGAAAAAGAAATCGTGGTTTCACCTGTGAATGGATTGGGATAGTTACCGAGTAATTTGGTAATTGGTTCTTCCGTATCGTTGTTTTGGGTTGGCTTTAACGGAACCAATTGATTAAAGAGTTTACCATTAGTTGAGCCATTTACCACAAGTTCATCGATGCTTGAGTCGATGGGAAGTCGGAAAATCTCTTTATCTATTATGGCAGTTGCACTGCAAAAGGATAGTTTAAATTTATGGGCTACTGTATTGGTAATGCTCAAAATATCCTCCGAGAAAAAGGGAGATTCTACCTTAATTTCTTGAGTGCTAAATTCTATCTCACCGCTATACAATTCTCCGATAGCAGTAAAGACAAGTTCATCATCACATTGCTCAATCTTAATTTCTGCAGTGGGGATAAGATATTCTCTGCCACCTTCCACAGGGAACTCATCAATAATGCCGAGAGAATACATCAAGATGAGGGATGCATCTAATGCTTGTACCGCACCGTTACCATCCACATCGGCAGCTGTGATTTGCATTAAATTGAAAACATACAAATTTACCACATTGCGAAGCGTTAAGGAAGCATCGTAGGCTTGCACTTCGCTGTTACCATCTATGTCGCCATAGGCAAGTCCTGCCACTTGATACTCGTAGCAACCCATATCGATGCTATTGCCTGCTACCCGTGGATTACCAATAAGGTCGAACTGTGGCAAGACAACTCCCTCTGGTAAATCTGAGGTACCTGCATCTATACAAGGAGACTCTGCCGTGAGAGAATAATAGGCAAAATCTCCACCATCGCCATAAAAGAGTGGATCTACATCTATGTTGCCATCTTCCCAGTAAACCGTGCTGTTACCATTTGTTACAATGCCTTCCTCGCCACCTTGAATATCTGAATAAGCAATCGTGATGGAATTTAACCCAGAAAGTTCATCACAAAATACCTCTTGTGGCAAATTATTCCATGAAATACAATTAACACAATTTAGATTAGAATCATCCTCACAATAAATGCCGCCACCATCTTCAGTAGCTAGATTATCTGTGATTGTTACATTTACTAAACTTAGCTCAGCATTCTCGCAATAAATTCCGCCACCATCTTCAGTAGCAGAATTATCTGTAATCGTTACATTTAATAAACTTGCATTAGAAATCTGCTCAAAAGCAATCCCACCACCATACTCAGCAGAATTGCCCGTAATCGTCACATTCTCTAAATTCAGATCAGCATTGCCAAAATCATTATCCCAACAATCAATCCCACCACCATGCTCAGTAGCAGAATTATTCGTTATCGTCACATTTTTTAAACTCGGATTGGAATCCATAAAGAGACACATCCCACCACCTCTATATAACTCAGCCGAATTTCCACTTATCGTTACACGCTCTAAACTTGGACTGGAATGAGAACAATCAATCCCGCCACCATACAAGCGCGCCGAATTATTAGTTATTGTTACATCGAATAAACTTGGGTTAGAACTATTTTCGAGAGCAATCCCGCCACCTACTCCATCAGAAAAATTACCACTGATCGTTACATGCTTTAAACTTGGGCTAGAATTAAAACAATAAATCCCGCCACCACCGTCATAAATAGCATGAGAAATATTATTAGTTATCGTCACATTCTCTAAACTTGGATTGGAAAAATCGCAAAGAATCCCGCCACCTTGAGTATGAGAAAAATTATCAGTTATCGTCACATTCTCTAAACTTGGACTAGCAAACCAGAGATCAATCCCACCACTATCAAACGTAGCTGCACCATTTTGAAGAGTAAAGTATTTAATTAGAGTAGTAGTGTCAATAAGTCCATCT